>JBJEGD010000032.1:0-10363 GCA_051874735.1 Candidatus Bruticola sp.
GTTGATTATGCCCGTTAAATTTATGCCCATCTCAGGCCCCCATAAAAACAGCGGCTATACGTATATAAGGCACATCTTGAACTTCGCGAGTGTCATGCACTAATTGAGTCAAATCATCGAAAATATCGCTAGTCTCTCTTAATACGACAATCTTTTTCATCTTGTCCCGACGGTTTTTATCGTTGAAGCTTTCGTGTTTTTTCCTTAAATCGTCAATTTTATCTAACTCGCATTGAACTTGCTGATCGACAGCCTGCTTGTAAGCGATGCGGCGCTGCTCCAAATGTTCCCTAACCTGCCTGACGACATCGGCCCGCAACTGCAAAGCCTCCTCCAGCTTATCTTGACCTGCCCCGCCGCGGTTTACAGGAGTGCCGTTTAAATCAGCGCGGTTAATAACCTCATCCATAGAAAGTTCCCGCTCAAAGCGGCCATTTACGTAATAGAGACCGAACAAGTCATCGACCAGAGGATCGGAACGGCGGTTAGGCAACGTACCGGAAACAACAAAGATAATTTCCCCAGCTTCTAAGCTGTCTAACGTGGTTACCGGAGCACAACCTCGCGGGAAAAGCAGAGTACAAGTATAATTGAGCCAATTTATAACAGGATGAAGCGGCCACAGATACTGTATTTTAGGCCACGCTCTTCCTAAAGCGCTGTTTTGCTCGTTGCGCTTCATCGATTCCATACAGATCTTTTTATCATCAGAAAGGCGGAGCGTATTCCCTTCAGGCATCATCTCTTCGGGGATAGCGTCAATTAAACGCTCTTTCAAAACATTTAAATTCAAATCGAAAACGCGTCCGGAATCGTCCTTAGCGAAAATCCAATCTTTACTTTTATAAACTTCCTCGTTTAGATGGATTAAAGCCAATCTCAAGTAATCACTATCGGCAAATAAAGTGCGGTCCGTAACTAAATCAGCTGTGCCTGCATAATCTTGATGATGGCATAAGTCGTCGTCCAGGATCGGGGTCGGCTCCTCAAAATCGGCAAAGAAATCTTCAAAGAAGTCGTCGTCAGACTCTTCAAATTCAATCTGCTGACCAGACTGCTTAGCCATATAAGCCGCAGTTTTCCCCTCTTCTTCCTCGACCGACTGCCATTTATTGAGTAAAAAAGGATCGCCTATATTTTTGTAAGCCTCTTCTTCTTTGCTCTTTAAAATTTTTAAAATATGGGCGTCGCCGTTAATAGCTTCATTATTTTTACTCTTGATTTCTAAATAGCCTATATGGGGACTTTTTTCCTGACCGTAACGATCGATACGACCGTTGCGCTGCTGGAAGACCATTAAAGACCAGGGAATATCGAAGTGGATTAACCGGTGACAACAATAGTGCAGATTTAAACCTTCAGCGGCGACATCGGAAGCAACCAAAATGCGCACTTCCTTGCGTTCATCGCCAAAGTCTTCTACTATTTGCTGCTGTTCAGTATCCTTCATCTTGCCAGAAATAGTCTGCACTACACCGTCTTTTAACCTAAGATCTTTCTTCAACCTGGCGGCCAAAAATTCCATCGTTTTAATGCGCTCAGTAAAAATAATCAAGCGGTCCTTAGGATCGTTCTTGTTCCAACCGTAATCAGAACTTTTAAGCAGCTGCAATAATTTTTGATAACGAGAGAACTGAGCCACATCAATTTTATCTACAGCTTGTTTGAGAGCTTCCAAACGGGCAATATCAGGGCAATCGTCGGGGGTCTGCCCATTTTCGGCCGATTTCTTTCTAAGCTTTTTTAAACGCTCGTCGATAGTCTCTGAACAAGCCTGCGGACTGGAAAAAAGAGATTTAGTCAAAATTTGTTTAAAGAACATATCGCCTGTGTTCTTCAACTTTCTTTGATCCATGTCCAAATTTAAATCGGTTAGCACTTTATAGGCCTCTTCTTCAAGCTCAGACGCCATACACTCATAATTAGTAACTACGCGATCGGCCAAAGCTTGGGCAGAATCGATCTCATTTTTAATGTCATTTCTAAAACGACGGATATACAGCCCCTTGACGTCTTCCTTAGAATAGTTAGAAGGATCGGCAATAGCCGTAGGATCGAGCATAGTCATTAAAGAGGCGAAGCTGGCAGCCCGGCCATCGTGAGGTGTGGCGGAAAGCATAATCATGGCGTCGCTGCGCTTAGCTAAAAGTTTAGCTAACTTAGAGCGCTTGGCTAAATTTTTGCCTGAGCTGCGCTCAGCGACATTGTGAGCCTCATCTACAATAATAATATCCCAGTAAGCCCCTTCCAAATAATTATTGTATTTAGAATTGTATTTCAAAGTATCAATAGAAATAATAGCCTTATCGTAGTACCAAAGCGGATTGTAATTGGAGGGCATCTGGCTGGCTATTCTTTGAATTTTGCTGGAATCTAGACTAACTAAAGGAATAGTAAAGCGATTCCACATTTCCGTTTGCAGCTGCTTCATCATACTCTTTAAGGCCACTACTAAAATTCGGCGCCCTTTGCCTCGAGCGATCAGCTCAGAAATAAGTACGCCGGCCTCTAAAGTTTTACCTAAGCCCACAGAATCGGCAATTAAAATGCGCTGCTGCAAATGTTCTAAGGCTTGCATAGCCGGTCGGAACTGATAATCCATGGAGTCCATAGCCGCTCGGTGACCAATATGCAAATTATTGTCGGTAGGAATACGCTGACGCCATAAACCTTCCAAAAACAGACGAGTGCGCGTATAGTAGCTAGAAGTATCGGCCACAAATTGAGTTTCTAACGGATTGACAATTTTTATTTCTTCTAAACCAGAGAGGAAAATAACCTCGCGTCCCCTGACTAACGGAGAAAGACCTAAGCAAGTAAGACTCTCTTCACCTAAACCATTAATAACGACTTTCTTTACAAGCCACTCTTCATCGCGAATAATGGTTCTCATACCGGGAGCATATTTAGTCTCTTCGCTATGCAAATTTTTCTCATTAGCAGAATGTTCAGCCATTTTCTTACCCAACCGATAAAAAATATGGTAGCCCGGTCATCAATAATAGCTATGTAACCAGGCTAACCTAACTTTGTGATATACGCGAGCGGAAGCGGCGATTCCTGGTGTTTGACTGTCCCAAAAATGTCCAAAAACAGTCGTTTTGTCAAATTGTGGTCATGTAGAGAACTAATAAACCTAACAATTAACCAAGGGTGGCGGCGCAATTAAGTTTTATATTTTCTTTAATAGACAGCTTAAAACAGCCTAAGCTAAAAAACTATTAAATAAGCAGGTAAAACAAAAAACAATTCCAAAGGCGATCTGACAATGTCTATAAAATAACTATCGCTTTTTATTCTAGATAGGCGCCAGACGGAGCGAAACTTAATTTAATGTAGGGACGAATCATAATATATCTATGCCGGACTTTAAAAACCAATCAGAATTACAAATTTTTCTATCTTACTTTAAACCACATAAAAAGCTCTTCTTTTTAGATATGTCCTGCGCTTTGGCCATATCGATTATAGATTTAGCTTTTCCGGCAGTATCGCGCTGGTGCCTCTACACGCTGCTACCTCAGCAAGCTTGGCGAACTTTTTGGCTGGTTATGGCTATAATAACTGTTGCTTACGTGCTGCGATCTATTTTTACTTATACAGTATCTTACTGGGGCCATCGGTTCGGTATACTCGTAGAAAATGATATTAGGCGCGATCTCTTCTGCCATATACAAAAACTCAGCTACGATTTTTTTGACAACAACCGAGTAGGCAGCCTTATGAGCCGTCTGACCGCCGATCTTTTTGAAATTACTGAATTGGCGCATCACGGACCAGAAGATATTTTTATATCAACCCTAACCATAGTCGGCTCCTTAATTATGATGTTCATCATTGAATGGCGCTTAGCCTTAGTTATTGCCGTCATGTTGCCCATTTTTATGCTAGTGGTGCGCCATTTCCGCTTGGCCATGCGTGATGCCTCACGGCGAGTCAAAAAAGTTACGGCAACTATAAATGCCGACTTTGAATCAGGCCTTTCTGGCATCAGAACGGCCAAAGCCTTTGCTAATGAAAATATAGAGCTGCTAAAATTTGACAGCGCTAACCGCCACTACCGACGCTCTAAATATCAATTTCATAAAGCGATGGGACGCTTTAATGCGGTGATGGATTTCTGCGTCTGTATGTTGTCAGTAGCAGTAATTGCTGCCGGCGGCGCCCTCATTATGGCCGACAAACTCAATCTTATTGATTTAATTACTTTCAGCCTCTATATAACCACTTTCGTTACCCCAGTGCGCCGCCTCGCTTTTACCGCCACGGAACTACTGGCCAACGGCACCGCCGGCTTACACCGTTTTGTCGAACTTATGCGCACAGAGCCTACTCTTAAAGATGATCCTCAAGCCCAAAAATTGGCCAATGTCAAAGGACAAATAGACATTAAAAACGTTTCCTTTGCTTATAAAGAGGGCGTTGAAGTGCTGCACAATATTTCGTTAAGCATAAAACCGGGCGAAACTATCGCTTTTGTGGGCTCTTCAGGCGGCGGGAAAACGACCTTAAGCCAACTTATTCCGCGCTTTTATGACGTCAAACAAGGGAGCATCTGTATAGATGGACATGATGTGCGCAGCGTTACTCAAGAATCGCTGCATCAGAATATAGGCGTAGTTTCTCAAGATATATTCCTATTTGCCGACAGCATTTTGGAAAATATCCGCTACGGCAAATTAGAGGCTTCAGAAGCAGAAGTAATTAAAGCGGCCCAATTGGCAGAAATTTACGAAGATATAGCTGCTATGCCAGAAGGCTTGCAAAGCAACGCAGGCGAGCGCGGCACTCTCCTCTCCGGCGGCCAAAAACAGCGCATCTCTATTGCCAGAATATTCCTCAAAAACCCGCCGATACTCATTTTAGACGAAGCTACTTCAGCCTTAGATAGCGTTACGGAAGCGAAAATTCAAAGAACTTTCGATAAGCTCTCGGCGGGGCGCACCACCATTGTTATTGCGCATCGCCTCTCGACAGTCAAAAACGCTGACCGGATCGCTGTCATAGAAGAAGGGCGCCTTATCGAAATAGGCACTCACCAAGAGCTGCTAAGCCGCGGCGGCGCCTACGCTTCTTTAGTACAGACCCAAGAATTAAAAGATTGACCGCTCACAGCCCACACTAGCTATGAAACGCAGCTTATAGCGCACGCTACGAACTGAGCTGAATTATTTTAAAGAAGACTGCTGCTAATTACTGCGCTGCTACTTAGCCGCAGCCTGTAAATTGATCTCGACCTCGAAAAGGCGCCGCCAGGGCAGTCTAACCTGCAGTTGCCAGTCGTTTTCTTCAGACCAAGCAGAAAGCAGCTCTTTGAGGTGCACTTCAAGCTCGGCTTTTATTTCAGCTTCATAGTAGCGCGCTGAATCTGGTTCCAAAATTACAAAAGATCCGCCCGCCAGAGCGCTTAACCGTGGACGAATTACAGTTTGGTAAAAGTAGTCATCGAGCAACCGTTCTATCAGAAAACGGCGGCAGCGACGGCATAGCTCCTCTGGCTGGCCAGCCTCTGACCCGCCAGTTTTTCCCTGGCTAGTGCGCTGCCAAGCAGAAGCAGCCGCAGCCCAAGCTAAAACTGTGCCTAAACTGTTGCCCAAAGTGTTCCAGCCGCTATAGCCGCATAAATTTTTTAGGCAACCGCTCTGGATAAGCCAATTCACAAGTTGACCAGATCCACCGTTAGCATAAGCTAAATCGGCCACAAAAACGGTTCTTCCCTGTTCTAAAGAGTTGAGCAGTTCCGCCCGCCATTGACTCCATAAAGGTTCAGGCAGATCGGCTCCATGTTCTACCTGCTGACAAGCTTCTAACTGATGCTGCCAAGGGGCATAAATAAAAATTTGCGCCGCCCACTCTCCGCCTTGACCCTTTTCCAGCAACTCAGCTCCTAACCATCGCGCCTGCGCCGCTAAAACTTCGGCCAAAGTTTGGCCCTCATATAGCCCGATCTGTTCGGAAGCCCCACGATAGGGCCAGACAATTTCTAATTTACCCTGAGGCCATATGGCCCTGGCTAAAAGCAGCATAGCCGTTTCATCGGTGCCCGCTCCCAATGAAGCAGAAGGGCAGTTAGCTAAGCCCATTTGCAAAAACTTAGCCTCCCACAAGTTGAAACCCGCTGTTTTACTGTCGTCGAGTCCGAAGGCTAAATAACGGCAACTATCTATTGGCTGACACTGCAGATCGGCCTCAGTCTGCAACCAACTGGCTAAAAGGCTGCAGTTGGCTCGATCTTTGCGGCGGCGCATTTCCAAATATTTACTTAAAAAGGTAGAATTAAGCTGGTAAGCCGCTGCCCAACTGCGGCCGCTTAACACCTCTTTTTCAATTTCCGCCCGCATTTTTTCGGGACAGCGGCTGTGTACTTCTTCAAACTGTGCAGCAGCTGCTTGGGAAAGTTCAGTCAGGCGCACCGCAGCACGGACATCAGCCGCCGTATATTGTGTAGGCGCAGCCCGCATAATAGAAGAGAAAAGCAAAAGGGGCCAAGTTCGCGACTGACGCCAAAACTGAGCTGCAATTTTATCTAATGACGACGGATCAGCCGGACAACGGGCACTCACTAAACCGCCGTAAAAAAGAGCGTCAGCCGACACTATGCAGCCAGCCAGACGGTCGCTTTCTGAAGCTGCCGCTGCCGCCATCCAGCCTAACAAAGACAACGCGTAGGGGTTGGCTCTCTCAGGAAGACGCTTGTCCTCCCCTCGCCAGTACTGCTCGGGAGGCAGAGTCACACGACAACCGGCAATTTCCGCTAAACGCTGCGGAAACTGCCAGCAGCAAGGACGATCATCGAGGGGTAGTAGCAGTAGAGAGGGCATAATAGACTAGCAGTAAATTTGGTCGATAGCTTTGCGGAAAGCGGCCACTTTCTCGCCTAAATAAGCGGTACCTAATTCAGTAACCACCGCACCTATAGCAATACCGGAAACACCCACTTCCTGCAAATATTTAACTTCGTCGGGGCGTATTTTTTTCTGAGTAGGCACAATAACGGGGACGCCGGCACTGCGTACTAAGCGTTTGTAGCGGCATAAATCGGCCGCCGTCAGTCTCGTGCGGTAAAGATCGCGTGGAATAATAGACGACTCTATAACGTCGACTCCTAAACTTACTAAATCTTGAACAAATTCAGGGGTCCAATCGGGGCCCACCGCCGACATATGAGCCAGTTCTTTCCACTTCAAATATTCCGGGGGGAGATGATGGGCGAAAAGATCCCAAAAATCGAAACCGAATTGGCGTATAGCGGACAGTTCGTGGGCGTCAGGAACCACCTCAGCTCCAGTTACAACGCCTAAAGGGATATGCGGACGCACTACTTCTGCTACTTTAGCTATTTTTTCCGCTTCCTGTTCCCAGCTTCCAAAGTTAGTACCGCTGGCAAAGTGGGCGCAGTTTAAGTGAACTTTTACCGCGTCAGCTCCGTTTTCTAAGGCAATGCGGGCTAAATTAGGATCGTTCTGAGTAAGACTAACTAGAAGTACAAATTTACTGGAGAAAGCTTTTAATAAACTGTGCATCAATTACACTTCCTAACAAGTAATATCGAGATTGCGTCCCACATATTTACTGCGCAAGTAACGTGCTTTCATTTCGTCGGGCAGCTTTATAGAACTGCCGCAATAAGGACAACTGATCGACTCATTTTCTAAAGCTCTAGTTAAATGTTCGTCATCTAACAGCGCACGACAGTGCGGACACGCTATTTTACGAGCAGTTTCGATACGGCTCAGTTCGCTCATTGGTTAAGCCTCCTTTTCAGCTGCTCCAACGCTTAACTAATGCGGATACAGCCTGCAGCAATTCGCCGCTCAACGGATAACTCCCCGCCTTTAGACAGGTTAAAGGCAAATAAAGCAGGGCCGGGCTCTTTGGGAAGCGAAAGCGCGGGCGTGAAACGTTTATATTTTCCCCTATTTTCTGTTGTTTGTGCCGGGCTAGTCTGGGGCGGCTCCATCTCGCTGCTGCAGCCCGGCCCCGCCCAGGCTAACTATCCTGCGGTTCCCTCAGCTTCTGCTTATTCCCCATCTCTGAGCATCGTTGCCCAACCCGACCGCTGGTATTACCCTATCCACAGCGGTTTGGCCATTGTCAATACCTACCTTACGCCTGCCCGAGTGCTAAATCATCCCCAACCTGAACATGAAGGCCAAACGGTTTTATGGGAAGGACGCGTGCTTCGACAAAGCTCTTACCAGGGTAAAACTCAGCTTTTATTAGATACGCCCGCAGGTAATGTTTCTGTAAGTTTTATCAGAAAAGCCCGCAATTTAGAATTTGACCGCACTGGCTACCGAGTGGCCATCAAAGGCAACCTCCATTTTAAAGATGGCCAGTTCAAAGGCTTAGCTGGACAGAGCTGTATTCTGCT
The DNA here is from genome assembly GCA_051874735.1 of Candidatus Bruticola sp. GTDB lineage: Bacteria > Vulcanimicrobiota > Xenobia > Xenobiales > Xenobiaceae > Bruticola. The sequence goes on from JBJEGD010000032.1 coordinate 8,375, forward strand.
CGATCCGCCCACAGAATTTAGCTACCAACGATGGCTGAAAGGACGTCCTCACAGCTGGGAAGAGTTTATTACCTGGCGCATTTTGTTCCACAATCCCGATATGGATTACCAGCAAATTAAATGCATAGCCTCAGCTTTTACAACCCAATGCAGTAAGCAACATATCGATCCCAGTTTAATGGCTGCCCTTATTCAAATAGAATCGGCCTGGGATACAGATGCAGTTTCACCGTCGGGAGCCCAAGGGCTGGGACAGCTTATGCCTAAAACTGCTGCAGGTTTAAATGTTGCCGATCCTTTCGATCCTATACAAAATTTGGCAGGCTGCACAAAAATGGTCTCCAGTTTATTAAAAACTTGGGGAAAGGGCCGAAATCCTTACGCTTCAGTATTAGCCTCCTACAATGCCGGCCCAACTCTGCTACAAGAACGCAAAGGCGAAGTACCACCTTATCCGGAAACAACTAATTATGTATATTTTATAGGTTACGTTCGCCAAGACCTGATTGATATTATAGGCAAAACGCCTATGCCCCTTATCTGACAGCTCTGGCAAAACGTTAAAAATAAATTTAATCTAATATAGCCGCAGCTCCAGGCTGGAGCTGCGGCTATATTTGTGCCGCCCGGCTACCATAAAATAAGAACGTTCCAGAAATTCGAATTCCTAGTAGCCGGGCGGTACTACTTCCTCATCGGTGACAGCCTCTTCATTAGGTGCGGCACTTACTCCAGCAGGCGGAACAGCACCGCTCTCAGGCGGCGGCACAGAATTGTACAAAGAAGCCCCTCCGTCCGATGATGGAGCCCCATGCGGTGCAGCAGATTCAGCTGGCACTTCAGGTGCAGCCGCCTGCCCATTAGATGGATTAGGCGCCACGCCCTCAGCTGCAGGGGGCGCTGACGGGGCAAACTGTCCATTGGCCCCCGATTCGGCAGGAGCAGAAACTGAAGGAGGAACGGACGAACTACCCTCATTTTTAGGACTGAGAGGAATATTAAAATCGCTATTTTCCCCAGCTTCTGGCTGAGTCTCAGGCATAGTGTTGACAGCTTCGCCATCATCATTATCAAGCTTACCTTGAGGCAGGGCGCTGCCATCGGTTACGCCTTCTACAAGAGCTCTTCCATCGGGACCAACAATATTGATTTGGGTCTGACCGTCAGCGGCCGCCTCTTTACTAACTCGAATTTTTATGCGAGGCTTAACGTATTTAGTAGGATTATCGGCAAAAGCCCTCATAGTGTCTTCACTTTCAAAGACAAAAGTTGTGCCGTAAACGTCGAGCCTGTAAGGAGAGTTATTAGGCACCAGTTTTTTACTAACCGGATCTTTAGAAGAGTATTCTTCAATTAAAGCAGGCGGAATTTCATACTGTTGACGCTCTTTGGTTTGCGGCATATTTTCATCGACCACGGCGTTGTAGTTTTGCATTATTAAGAATACAGCCCCAGACAAAAACAAAATGCCTGCCACTAAAAACCAAGTCACTTTAGGAATGGCCGCTTCCCCGCTGCGACGCTTATCTTTATTTTCCGGCGGCAGAGCGGAGCTGCCTCCTTCAAAAACAGGAGCTTTGCGGTTATCCTGTCCGTAAGATGCAGTCCCACTGCGCTCTGCTGTCGTTTTACTACTTGAAGAGCTGCCTCCAGAATCGGATCCATCACCTATTTCCAGAGAAAACGGCCCGCTAGCTCCCAAAGGTGTAGGCGCAGCGGGAACAGGCGGCATATTAGGCGCAGGAGCGCCGACAGGAGCCCGACCATTAGCAGCACCAGGAGCAGGCGGCATATTAGGCGCAGGAGCGCCGACAGGAGACCGACCATTAGCAGCACCAGGAGCAGGCGGCATATTAGGCGCAGGAGCACCGACCGAAGCCCGACCATTAGCAGCACCAGGAGCAGGCGGCATATTAGGCGCAGGAGCGCCGACAGGAGACCGACCATTAGCAGCACCAGGAGCAGACGGCATATTAGGCGCAGGAGCGC
>JBJEGD010000032.1:10463-34632 GCA_051874735.1 Candidatus Bruticola sp.
CGACCGAAGCCCGACCATTAGCAACGCCAGGAGCAGACGGCATATTAGGCGCAGGAGCACCGACCGAAGCCCGACCATTAGCAACGCCAGGAGCAGACGGCATATTAGGCGCAGGCGGCCCCTCATGAGGAAGTTTCCCCAAGATAGTCTCCTGCTCGGCCATATGAGACAAAGGTGAAGAGGAGGCTGCTTCACGCGAATGTCCTCCCCTTGGCGAAGCAACAGAATTAGCAGCAGAACGAGGAGCGCTGCCGATCAAACTGTCAGCTACTGCTGCCGCCTGCGCTGCACCTTGCAAAGCAGAATTAGGAGAAACTAAATCTTGACCGAATTTGGGACCAGCTTGCTTAAAGCTCAAATCAAGCGGGCCTTGACCTGCCACCGCTCGCGGGCGAGGCTGATACGGCAGACCGTAACCAGGAGCAGGTTGACCGTAACCAGCAGCGGGCGGACCGTAACTAGCAGGAGGCGGACCGTAACCGGCGGCAGGTTGACCGTAACCGGCAGGAGGCGGACCGTAACCGGCAGCAGGCTGACCGTAACTAGGCGCAGGCTGACCATAACCAGCGGCAGGTTGACCGTAACCAGGCGCAGGCGGACCGTAACCGGCAGCAGGTTGACCGTAACCGGCAGCAGGCTGACCGTAACCGGCAGCAGGCTGACCGTAACCAGCGGAGGGCTGACCGTAACCGGCAGCAGGCTGACCGTAACCGGGCGCAGGTTGACCGTAACCAGCGGAGGGTTGACCGTAACCGGGCGCAGGTTGACCGTAACCGGGCGCAGGTTGACCGTAACCGGGCGCAGGTTGACCGTAACCAGCGGAGGGTTGACCGTAACCGGGCGCAAGCTGACTACTATCAGCAGGCATAAATTGAGTTTTATTGGGATCGAAACCTATAGGAATTTGTTCGCTGTAATCAGTTCTGGCGCGTTCTCTGCCGTTATGGTCGCCGTAAGGCGGATAATTGCTCTGCTCTCTACTCACCTATTTTCGCCTGCCTCAAAAGCCGCAGCTGATTTAGCTGTATCTACTATCATGTTATCAGCCGAATTATACAATAAAAAAAACTTTACCTATTTGGTATTAGAACGCAAAATTCTTTTAAGCAACTGTGCATTAACATCATCTGTTTTTTGACTGTTCTCTTGCAGTTTGCCGCTCCATCGATACAAACGACTGAGCGCATCCTGACTATTATCACCACACAATAAATAAACGGACTCAGCGAAGCGATAAAAACTGTTTAATTCCTGAGTATAGGCCTCTTGTAATTCAGAAGCGATTGCAGGAGCCTCTTGCCGACGGCACTCTTTCCCCAAAGCTTTAATTTGAGACAGGGCAAACGACCGACGGCACGCCTTACCTTGGGCAAGCTCTTTGAGCACAACCATCAGTTTTTCCGCGCAGTTAAGCTCTTCAATCTGCCAATTTAGCATCTTGGCTTGATATTGGTAGTACTCTAGCAAAGCTGGCGCGGGAGCAGTCCTTTTGGGTGTGCCCAACTTAGTAGGCTCCTGCCACTTGAAAGACCGAGAATTTTTCAAAAATAAATTTATCGAGTTCAAGCGGGCACGGAAATAACGATTTTGCGAGCGGTAAACGCTTTCCTCATTAGACTGCAGTTTTAGCATATCGGCTCGTTCAATGTCGCTCTTATTCATTAAATTGGCAGCCGCTTTTATTTGCTTAAGCTGAGCACGCAACAGATCGACGCCGCACGACTTAAGATTCTGATCGGAGGAGAATTCCATTTTGACGCCACTAGTAAAATTGGCAACAGCCTGATCCCTGAGAGAATTGAGCTTTTGAGCGGCGTCCTTCTGGCTCAGTCGACCCTGAGAAAATTCCTTAACCATAATTCCGCTTTGAGTCATATAGGTTCGCTGTTTACTAAGCAAAGAAAGCAATTCTAAATCGGAATTAGACCAAGCTTGCCACCCCTGAGCTGAAGGCAGAGAGTAAACGGCGCTGCCCAAATATAGAAAACTGAGCAGTAGCCCTATAGTTAAATAAAGAGTCTTTCTTAACATGTGCGCTGCTAACGCTCCTTACATGTATTTAAACTTCGCTTTGTTTTAATTAACAAGTATCAAGTTAATACAAATCAATATGATGGGGGCCCCTCTTAGGATAAGCCTCAGACCTGTCATAAGAACTTACCCGATATTTCCCCCTAAACGAAGCTAACTAGTTTTATAGCGGAACCAATAAACAAACTCAGAAGACAGCCTGCGCTGAGATTTAACCATTCACTTCAGCTGCGCCTATAAAAACGACCGGAAGAGGCCTTCCACAATTCTAGACAGACCCCGTCCGGCCGCCAACTTCCGTTAGTTCTTACCTGTAAGATAAGCAAACAGCAGGCGCTGAATACAGAAACTATTCACGAATTACAGCTTTAAACTCACGCTCGGCCAGCTTCTGCATTTTAGTCATAAGCTTAGAAATATCTTCATCGGTGAGAGTTTTCTCCATCGACTGTATAGTAAAGCGGAAAGCCATACTCTTAAAGCCAACTTCTATCGGAGCTCCCGTGTAAACGTCGAAGCATTCTACTTTGGAGACCAAAGATCCGCCGATTTGCTTGAAACGGGCGCAGACTTCACCAGCAGTTACGCTGTCGGCCATCACTAAAGCCAAATCGCGCTCTACTGCAGGATAACGAGAAGCTTTCACATACTGAGGCATCTTCTTAGCTGCCTCCATAGCCTCAATATCGAGCTCTGCCCAAATAAGGGGCTGATCAAGATCCAGTTCTTTAGCTAAAACTGGATGGACAGCTCCCAACCAACCGATCTGCTTTTTATCTAAATAGACGGCCGCACAGCAGCCAGAATGAGCCCAAGGCAACTCTGCACTCTTATAGCTGAATTCCAAGCCAACAGAAGCGGCTAAAGATTCTACTATACCTTTCATATTGAAGAAATCAGCCCCGGCAAAACTCAAGGCTAAACCCAAACGCAAAGGTTCTCTGACTCCATCGCCCTCTTTTTCGTAGACATGACTGATTTCAAAAAGACGCAGATCAGTATTGCGCAGGCGCAGATTGCGCAGCACCACATTGGTCATAAAGGGGAAGAGATGCGTACGCAAAATGCGCTGATCTTCACTGAGAGGATTCATAATCTGCGGAGCATCATCTTCTATACGATACTTCTTCATCATGTCCAAACTGTACAGAGAAGGAGTAATGATTTCGCTTAAGCCCAAGCGCACGACCATATCGCGGAAGAATTCTTCAGCGGCGTCATTGTGGAAAACTACGCTACCCTGACTAACTTCAGGAACGGTATTCGGCAAATTATCGTAGCCAGCATGGCGAGCTACTTCTTCTACTAAATCGATTTCTTCCGGAATATCGATACGGAAAGCAGGCACGGTCACCTGCAGCAGCCCATTACCTTTATCAGTTACCCCAAACTCCAAAGCGGTTAAAATAGATTTGACCTTCTCCGCGGCCAACTCCACGCCCAAAACGCGCTTAATATAACTCAAGCGCAAATTAATAACTTTATTGGGGACAGCTTCGATGCTTTTGACCACAATGCGAGGCTGAACGGTGCCGGCCAACTCGCCTAAAAGATAGGCCGCCCGCTGAGCACCAAAAATAACGCGTTCGATATCGATACCTTTTTCAAAACGCTTAGAGGCTTCGGTGCGCAATCCTAAACGAAGTGAGGTGCGGCGCACATCGCCATTATCGAAAGCGGCCGATTCTAAAAGCAGTGAAGAGGTGTCCTCTTCTACTTCGGTATTTAAACCGCCCATAACGCCGGCAATACCGATGCCCTTTTCAGCGTCGGCAATTACAATAGCAGTAGAGGGAAGTTTCTGCTCAGCGCCGTCTAAAGTAGTAAGCACCTCACCAGCTTCAGCGCGGCGCACTACAATGCGCTCTCCGGCCAAATGGCGACGGTCGTAAGCATGAAGAGGTTGGCCAGTCTCCAACATAACGTAGTTGGTAATATCAACGACATTATTAATAGGACGCATGCCAGCCAGCTCCAGACGGTGAGCCATCCACACAGGCGAAGGAGCGATTTTAACCTGATCTACCAGGCGGGCCATAAAGCGGGGGCAAGCCTGATAATCTTTAATAGTAACTAAATCTGCGCCCTCAACGTTGATATATTCATTTTTGAAGTCGTCCATTATGGTCGGCAAACGCAACGGACGGCCCAACTTAGCCGCTAACTCACGGGCCACACCTAAAATACTGAGCTGATCAGCGCGGTTAGCAAAAGACTCGACTATAAGCACAGCTTCAATAATGGGTACCGCCTGCTGAATAGGTAAACCTACAGCCGTATTTTCGTCAAGATCGAGAATGCCGTCTACACGCTTATCTTCGGGCAAGAACTCAATATTTAAGCCTACCTCGTCTGCCCCACAGAACATACCCTCGGAAACGGCTCCACGCAGCTTGCCTTTCTTTATTTTTGTACCGTCGGCCAACACGGCGCCGTGCAGAGCTACAGCGCTGATCATACCTTCACGGACATTAGGAGCCGCTGTAACAATCTGCAATTGACCATGTCCGATATCGGCCGTGCAGATGCGCAGACGCTCGGCATCAGGATGCGGCTTTACTTCAACAATACGACAGGTTACTACGTTGCTAACTTGAGCGCCTTCGTACTCTATATTTTCTACTGGAACGCCTACCGACTGTAAAATTTCAGCTACCTCTTCGGCAGATTCATGTAATTCAACGTAATCTTTCAACCAACAAAAAGGAACTCTCATTTTTTTCCTCTTCCAAACCTCTCCCCCCGCTGCCTGCAAAATAGAAGCCGACTAGAATTGGCGCAGGAAGCGCAAGTCGTCCTCGTAGAACTGGCGGATATCGTCTATAGCGCAACTGAGCATAGCGATGCGCTCAACTCCCATACCGAAAGCAAAACCGGTATAACGCTCCGGATCGTAGCCTACGCCTTTGAGCACACGAGGATGAACCATACCTGCGCCCATAATTTCGATCCAACCGCTGTTTTTACAGACGCGGCAGCCTTTTCCGTCGCAGACAAAACAATCGACCATAACTTCTGCAGAAGGCTCAGTAAAGGGGAAATAAGAAGGATTGAAGCGAGCGCGGCGGCGAGAACCGAACATACCCTTGGCAAATAACTCCAAGGTACCCTTCAAATCGGAAAAAGTAACTTTTTCATCGACCAGCAAACCTTCAACTTGATGGAACTCCCAAAAATGAGTAGCGTCCACCGCGTCGCGGCGATAGCACTTACCCGGACAGATTACCCGCACCGGAGGTTCCTGCTTTTCCATAACCCTAACCTGATTGGGGGAAGTATGACTGCGCATCAGCAACCCTTCGCGCAGGAAAAACGAATCCCACATTTCGCGGCTAGGATGATTCGCTGGAATGTTCAAAGCTTCGAAATTGTAATAGTCGGTTTCCACTTCAGGGCCGGACATAACGCTGTAGCCTAAGCCTTTGAAAATATCTTTAATGCGGCGCAAAGTTTGGCTGAGCAAATGAACGCGTCCAGGCTCGGCCCAGCGGCCGGGCAGAGTGACGTCGAGGCGTTCAGAATTTAATTTTTTCTTAATTTCTTCCTGATAAAGACTCTCGCGACGCTGCGCAAAAAACTGCTCAATAGCAGCCTTTACTTCGTTAGCTGCCCGGCCGAATTCAGGGCGCTCTTCAGCAGGCACATCTTTAACACCGCGCAAAATAGCGGTAAGCTCACCGCCCTTACGGCCAAATATTTTGGTCCAAAGTTCATCAACAGCTTGCTGAGTAGAAGCTTCGGCAATCTTCTGTTCAGCTGACACTTTAAGCTGAGTTAACTGTTCAAGAGTAGACATAAAAAAACTCCAATACCAACTAACACTTTTTTAGCAACTGCATTTGTATCCATAAACAATGGAGATCTAAACCGGTACAACCAAGAGGCGCCTACTCTGAGCGGCAAAACCGAAGAAGAGAGCCTTGACGCTATCCAGCCGAATTTTTTCGCTGCTGGCAATCGGATTGTCCGGAAGAATTCCCCCGCCGCAGAACTGCAGATCAGCAAATCCACCGCCCAATTTTACGCCGCTGTAGTTAAAAATTCCTGGCTTAAGCGATTTACCTTAGCGGAATAGACCGTTCATGTTCATCTGTAATTTTTTAAGTTGTTTATCATTTAAATATTTAGATCTAACATTGTAAATATCTACCCTATATGCAAAGTAATATTATATGCAGAAAGGGAACACATAGTCCCGTATTGAACGGGGAAAGCCGTTCATACACCGAGCTATATTAAGGAGAGTTTTTATGCGCGACCACTACTTAGTTTTAGGCGTCAGCCCTAGCGCCAATTCTGATATGATAAAGAGCGCCTACCGAAAGCTCTCAAAAACATATCACCCCGACGTTTACAAAGGCGATCCTAAAGAAGCTCAGGACATGATGAGCGCTATAACTAGAGCCTACGAAGTGCTGTCCAACCTTGAACAGCGGCGCGAATATGATAATGCAGGCATATTCCGCATGCGCGTACCCAAAGGCTTCAACAATACAGCTGTCGATATAGAATCCATGGTTATGCGTTCGTCCGACCTTAATAAAAAAAATAAAAAGCCAGGACTCTGGGATAAAATAAAAGCGCTCTTCGGCCACAAACCAGAAGTCAAACACGACAGTGCTAGAGCTCGGGGCATACTTTCAGTAGTTATGGGTATGGCCAATCAGCCAGAACTGCGCGACGAATGCTGCCTGCAGCTGCAAAAAGCTGTAGAGGCCGACCCTTCAATAATGGAGATTCAGTACGACTTAGCCATTATGTGCTATAAACTTGGACGCTTCGACGAAGCAAAACAAGCTTTAAATACCTGCCTTAAATTGAAACCTGACGACAAGCACACTCAGCGCTTTCTGGCTATTTTGCAGTAAAAAACGACTGATGGGCTAAGCCCGGTCCCAACTCGGAAAGAAATTGTTTCACCCTTACGTATCTATACAGCTATTACTTAAACCGATCTGGCTTCCAGACCACAATTTATGATACATTCTGCTACCACTATAAGCTTAACGCGCTCTATGCAGCTTAAGAGCTTTAAACTGAGTAGTTTAGCCCAGCGGAACGGCTATATTCATCCTCATAAGGGCGTCGGTTGGCTAGTTAATACTGAACTTGGTTCTTGGAAAGCTGCTGACTGTGCGGAAGTGCTGCTGTTTCGCTGTCTGCGCGAGCCTCTGAGCTTTGCCAAACTTACCGAAAGATATCGCCATACGACAGCGGATCAACTCAAAAATAGGCTGCTGAACTGGTACAATCTAGGATTTATCAACTTAAACGGACGTATGTGCCTAGACGCCGTTAATCGCCCCAATCCGAACCGTTTAGGTGCTCGTTTTCTCGCTTTGCATATGACTAACCGGTGTAGTCTGCGCTGCACTTACTGTTACAATTCCTCAGACAGCCAGTCTTCCGATCTCAAGATCAATCAAACCTTAAACCCTTCTTTAGCTTGTAACTTCATTGAGAAAGCCTGCCGTTATTTCGACTCTCCCGTATTTCAAGTGGGTTTTATAGGCGGAGAACCTCTGTTAGCCTTCAACGAAATAAAGGAAATCGTCGAAAAAGCTTTGCCTATAGCTCACCATTTCCACAAAGAACTCCATTTTTCACTGCAAACCAACGGACTTCATTTTAACGAACCGGTGCTCGATTTTCTGCGCGATTACCGAGTAGGTACGGGAATTTCGATCGACGGCCCCGCTCATTGGCACAACAAGTGCCGACTCAGTCCCAACGGTCAAACGGTACACAGTTTAGTCGAAAAAAATTTTCTCTGGGCCCGCCGCCACGGAGTAGAAGTGGCTCCTTTGGCTGTTATCAGTGCCCCGGAACAAATTTCTGAAGCTCTAAACTATTTCGTCCATCAGCTGCAAACTTTTAATATAAGCTTCAATTTCTGCTGTCCTATAGGTAGAGGCAGAGAATCTTTTGTTATAAATAACGATTATCTAAACGGTCTACACCGCGCTTATATTGACGGCGTATTAGAAGCCGATCGACTATCCGAAGAATGCGGCCACGCCGTCACAGTATCCGATTTTCAAAATCGTCTGTACGGATTAGTCAATTTCCGCCACGAACATATGTGTCTGCGCTCGCCGTGCGGCTTGGGGACCAGTATTTTAGCTCTAGATAGTCGCGGCTTAGTTTATGCTTGTGAAGAGTATGAAACAGCGACTCAGGAGAAAATGTGTTTAGGCTCTTTAGACAGTATAGGCAACTTTGCCGATCTGCCTACTTCAAATAGTCAGCTGCGCTATCTCCGCCGCCGCACCGTGCAAAATATTCCCAACTGCCAGCGCTGCTGGTTGCGAGCCCAATGCGGCGGCGGATGTACCCATCGGGCCCTGGCCCAAACGGGACAAATTTTAGGTCTGGATCCCCTCTGCGCCTTTTATAAAAAGGTATACCCCGATTTAATGTGGATTTTAGCCTTTAAGCAGAAGCTGAGCTCCACTCCCGACCGACAGTAGAGTTCAGCGGATTAAATAAGAAAGCGTTCCATTATGCATAGCGATCAAGAAAGCACTCCCAACTGGCTCAGCCCCCAAACTCTGATCTCTAAAAACAGATCTGTGCGCAGCAAACGGCGCCAAAACCTTTGCCTGCTGATTGAACCGGAAAGTGCTTCCTGGGCGGTGCTCCCTCCAGATTATCAAAGTTTTTGGAGTGCGCTGCCTCCAGTTTGCACTTACGATCAAGCTATAGCTTTAGATCATCCTTTTCCTACTACCAAGCGCAGCCAAGTGTTGCTCGAATTCTACAGACGCAACTTTATCAATGCCAACGGACGCTACTATCTAAATACAGAGCGCATTTTTAAACGTCCCTGCACTTATCCCCACTTCATATGCTTCCATATAACTGAGGCCTGTAACTTAGCCTGCCGCTACTGCATGGCAGATTCTTTGCCCGGCAAAGCCTCTATGCCGCTCAGTACCTTTAAATTTATTATACGCAAAGTACTAACTGAACTGCCTAATAATTCCTTTACTGTTGACTTCCATGGCGGGGAGCCGATGCTGGCTTTTGACAAAATAGAAGAAGCCATCCTGAGCACCGAAGAATTCAATCGAGAAGCGAAATTAGGTAAAAATCTTTATTATTCTTTCCAAACTAACGGCACACTGCTTAACAAAGAAAACATTAAGCGCCTTCTCCAATTGCCCAATCTGCGCATCGGCGTAAGTTTAGATGGTCCTCAGGAAGTTCAAGATAAGAACCGCCTTTTTGCAGGCCCCGCTCCCCAAAAAGGCAGTTTTCAAAAGGTTGTCGCTAATTTTCAATTAGCTAGAGAGATGGGCCTCTTTATGGGAGTGCTGGGGGTAATTCACAATCCACACGACTATTTGAAATCGTTCAATTTTTTTGCTGATACTCTGCAGATACGCGATTTTCGTCTAAACTATTCATCTTACATAGGACGCAGCGCTAAACTGCTCGATTTTCCTCTCGATCGAGCTGAAGAATTTGCCAAGTGTTGGCTGGAAATGATAGACAGAGCTTACGCCTATGCCAAAGAACATGACATCTGCTTTACTATAAGCGACATAAACAACCAAATAAACAACTTAGTCCGCAAAGAGCGCAACTTTATGTGCTACCGCTCTCCATGCGGCGCAGGCAACTCTGTATTTGGCTTTGCTATCGACGGCGGTATACATGCCTGCGAGGAAATGGCCTCCAGCGGCGCTTGTCGCTTAGGTAATATTTTTGATCCAGGTCTAAATTTAAAAGAGTTAATCGACACCAGCCCTCTGATTAAAGAGCTTAACGATCGTAGTGTTAAGAATATTCCTAAATGCAGCCGCTGCCCCTATCGGCGCTTTTGCACTGGAGGATGTACTTCCAAAGCCTTAGCCTTCTTTGGTACTTTCAAAAGAGAATCGCCCATGTGCGGCTACTATCAGAAAGTATTTGAAGGACTTATGTGGCGTCTATATGAGCATCCGGATATGGTTTACTATCTGGGCGGCCATGAACTGCAAAATTTCGATTTCCGCCCCTTCGTAAAATGAACCCTAAAGCAATTTTTGGGTAAGCAAAACTCATTTCTGCATCCTGTCCGAATTCAGAATAAAATCTGCTATTTTCTAGTTATAAAATTAGTTAACAGCAGAGCTTAGCTCTATAAACGACAGGATGCAGAGTAAAAAGACAAAGCAGTACTCAAAAAAATTGGATGCGATTCGACTATCTGCTGCGATTAGAACAAAAAAAAAGAGCTGAATGACTCAACTCTTTCGTGGTATACCCGGAGGGACTCGAACCCCCAGCCTATTGGTCCGTAGCCAATCGCTCTATCCGTTAAGCCACGGGTACATATACAGCGTGAGAATCACTACCCCAATCGTCCGGACAGCTCAACTCAACGACTCTTTTATACCACAGCTACCAATCTTAGTCAAGGGCTGCTGTTTTTTTATTTACGCTGCTTATTTATATGGAACCATCTGAATATATTTGCCCCTACTCTAATTCAGGCGTTGATGGTTTTTCTTTAATAAACACCATAAAACACGCCTACTTCTTATGTTTAGCACGATGTCCATAGTCAATAACTAATAACAGCCCGAAACGACACAGAAAATATTTTTAAGGGAAGATCTGCTAACTAGCCCAGCGGAAGCGCTGCGATTAGAACAAAAAAAAAGAGCCGAACAACTCAGCTCTTTTGTGGTATACCCGGAGGGACTCGAACCCCCAGCCTATTGGTCCGTAGCCAATCGCTCTATCCGTTAAGCCACGGGTACACTTTTTATTACTCAGCGGTCTCGCCGCTCACGCCCAAATTTATAGCACATCTGGACATGTTAGTCAAGAGCTGAGAATATTTTTTTCAAAGGATAAACTTCAGCAGCTACTGTCGCCCTTAAGTTTACTCTTGCTGTTTCTTGAATTACACCGCTGAAGCCGTTTGATCAGAATCAGTATTCTTAGCGGTTCGATCATGATCTTTAAGACGGCGCTGCACATCCCAAATGAGATAGCAAATGGCCCAACCTCCGATAAAATAAACCATATAAGAGTACCAGAAGGGCAAATTTTCACCACAGATCCAAATATATACCCAAGGGGACACGTTGGTGCTGACATTAAGAAAAACCCAACCAGGAATAACATTCCAACGGCGAGCTATAGCCAACTTTACAATATAGATAATAGTCCACCAAAAGATCACGCTTTTAATGGAATACATAGTAATAAAAATAAAAGGATTAACTTTGTAATAATTCAGACATAAATCCCACCAGTAAGCTACAAAATTACTTATAAAATCCATGCAATTTTCAATCCAAATAAAGTAACACTACCCATTGCGGGCCTAAAAGGCCTTTCCTCTTGCGGCCGTTTCTACCTCTTGTCCGTCTATCCATATCTAAACGGAACTTTTATTTGTCCTTTTTAAATAAAAATAGTCCGGCCTTAATATGAGCTTCTTCTGCTAATAAAGTTACCTCCCAGCCTTCCCAAAATTCTAAATTGTAAGTATTATCAGAACTTTTATAGAGACAGACCACCATCAGGTTAGTATCCTTAGCTCCCCCAAGCTCCCCTTTCTGCTCAGCCTGATCTGTTAAAGAGCCAAGTGACAACAGACCGGCAGCATCCAACAACTTGTTTTCTATATAAACTTGACCTCCCCAGCGGTAGACCGCATCACAGAATAGATGAGTATCGGGCACAACTAAAGGCACGCCATTGCAGGCGGCCAGCTGCACTGCTTGAAACATAAAACGATCGTAATCATCCTGCATAGGATTGAGCTTAATAGCGGAAGCACAACCCAAATAAGGTGTAAATGAAGCTAGCATCATACCCCAAGCAATCCATTTGTACTTACCTCCACGCCACCTTAGATGGTTAAAACCACTGAACGCTAAAAAAGCCATCGGCACTATCACAACATAGGCAAAGCGCCAAGAGTCATACGAATAGACGCTAGCGTAGTCGCCGAAAGGATACCAAGAGAGGAACAAAGTTAATAAGCTCAACCACAGCGCTGCGGCCCACCTGTTCAAGCTTGGTTTTTGATAATTATTTTCACCTTCTAGATCGGCAGAATTCCAACATAAGGCTAAAAGTGACAATACCGTTAAAGCAGTCGGCCAGCCCTGATTTTTGATAAAAAACAGCAGATTATTTAGAATGTTGAGAGCCCTATTTTGCCAAATAGTTAATCCTGGCCGGGCTACGGCTTCAAAGTGGTGATTCAACTGAGGAGGATGAGCGAAAACAGCCCAAAAAGCGGGCCAACTAAATAAAATCGCAATAAGGATTCCACCTATAATCATGGGCCAAGATAGCTGACGGTCGCTAACAGACACGCTCAATTTCAAGCCCCCTATAAGCAAAGCTAAGAATAAAGCGACAGCCCCTTCCGGCCTCATTTGCACTAAAAAAGCGGCACTGAGAACTAACCATAGGCTGCCCCAAACTTTAGGCAAGCTCTTATAAGCTGCACAAGCTAAAAAAGTTAAAACTAAAGCGCTTAAAGCTGCTGGTTCAGCTGAAGCCCCCTGGGCTAAAGCCCTTATAAAAGGAAGAAAAGCCAAAGACAAGCATACAGCCCAAGCGCTTACTCGCTCTCCCCAACAGCGCAAAGCCACAAAAAGACCAGCTAAGCTTCCTATTAGCAGCAGCTTATTTAACAATGCTCCGTAATACCACATCGGCATAGAAGCTGGGCGGCCCGACAAAGTACTTATAAACTTATAAAAAATGCCGATCAGACAAGGCCACCCCTGCGGATATGGAGGCTGAAAATGCTCATAAATCTTTACCTGATCGATTCCCCCTTCATAAACCAGAGGACAGACTATGCCCCGATCGGCAATATTTTGAGCAATAGCGGCATAATAAAATTCATCGTTATAAACATGAGCTTGAAAAAAATTTTGGGTGCTTAATAACAAGCCAAATACTATAAATAGTGATGATAGGGCAAACCAATCCCAAATAGTCCAACGCTTTACTAGAAAAAACAGAGCATACAACGACACTATAAGCGACAGAATCAAGTGGATAGAGAAGATCCAGATATATCCGCCCTCTATCAGCCACGGTGAAATTTCCATTTTGCCAGCCTGCTTTCTAGGCAGGGTTTCCTGCTGCCTTATCTTCACAACAGTAAGCAGCTGTCGTCCGCGCCCTCTTAATGAACAAACAGTATAAAACAAAAACACAAAAAATACCTAGTAAACCTGGTTTAATTGGTATACTGAAAAGGGCAAAGCAAACACGCTAGAGAAGGGAAAATGTATTTTTGGGCGCTTATAGTTGGCCTAAGCATTCAGTACTTGAGCTGCGCCGCTTCAAATACAGATAAGTTGTGGGAGTACATATGAGTGATAACAAATTGCCGCCCCATGCGGTTGGTCCGTTGCCGCAGCGCAGAAGGGGACAAGATAAGACAGATTACGACAGCCTAGATTATCAGCCGCCTTCTCAGGAACTCAGCGAAGATTATGTAATAACTAGTCCGGGCACAGTCCTGACCATTCTTGGTGTGTTGATAGCGGTGTGCATTGGGCTGATAGTTTATGGAGCTTTCTTCAAAAGTGGCAAAGAAGCAGAAACTGCTATACCTCTGAGCGCCACTTTAACTCAAGGAAAAGACGTCAAAGCCAATATTAGCCCTTCCCAGTGGGTCACCCTTTCAGTACCTAACACCATTGAACAAGATCAAATCATCAGCACAGGTTCGGACCGTATTTACTTTTTCGAGCTGCCCGATAACGCATCTTTGCGCGCCGATGCTTACACGAGTTTCAAATTTACTGGTGTAAAAAAAGTGGGACTCAATACTATCATTCATGTTACTCTGTTCAAGGGCAGCCTTTTTGTCTACGACAGCATGCACACAAAAGTAGCGGTATCCACAAAATTCTGTCATCTCAATCCTTTAGCTACCAGATACGGCGTCAAACAGGTTGAAGCTACCGATCTCACTGAGAAGACTGAAGTTCGCGTCTATGAAGGTAGCGTAGAAGCTATCCATGCTGACGATGCAAAAATTAAGTTCATTATTAACGCCAATCAGCAGATCGATATTACAGATATGACTGTCAAAGAGCCTTATGCTTTAACCAAAGACGCTTGGTCTAATTGGAACAGAAAGTGGAAGAGCTTAGGCGAAATTAAAAACGGTAAAAGCGTCAGAATTAGTCGCAGCGTGTTGAACGAAAAATTGAATACCAAAATTAATCAGACTAACGCCCTGCCCGCTCCTGTTGATAATTTCCCAACTCCTGCTGCAACCGACTATCAAACTAATGTTGAGCAAAGAAATATTACCAACAGCTCCAGCGGTGCTGTCCAGATCAATACAGTGCCCAACTCGTCGGCGCCTCCTCAGCAGCCTATTCAAGCTCAGCCCCCGGTTCAAGCTTACGAGCCTCCGCGCGCTGTGCCGGCTCCCGTTCCTCCGCCGACTCCTCCCAGTAATGAGAACCGTCGTCAAACTCAACCTTCCAATGACAATTTTAAACCTCTGTATGGCGGAGATAGTTACGCTCCTCCAATTAGAAGCGGCAATAAAGGCTTCGGAAGTTCATCTCCAACTACTATTCAGACCCCTCCCAGAGTTCCCCATAACAGCAGTTCTTCCAGCAAAGGTCGCAGTTCTGATATTTCCAATATGATCGCTCCCCCTCCGCCTGAGCCCAGCGCTCCTCAATACGGCGGAGATAGAACGGCAGAATTTGCTCCTATTGAGAATTCAAGTTCTAGTTCTGCCGGGCGCAATAAAGATTCCGGTCAGAAAAAAGGACAGGGCAAACGAGACAATCCGCATATGGTACTCGATCAGAACGGCTTTATGTATCCGAATCACGACTACGAAAATGCGGCGCCTAGAACCAGCGATGATCCTCTGGACGCCATCACCGATCCAGATGCTAACGTTCTTAGAGCTAAGCCTCCCTCAAAGAATGCTCTGGACGCCTCTACTTATAGGTAAAATGCCCTGAATTTAGTGGTTAACAAGCGATTCATCCATATGCACGGATGAGTCGCTTGTCTTGTTAAAGATTATAAGTTTAAACCTTTACCTTCAATAGGCAGTCGAGGCAGTTTCCCTTAAGTTCTCCCTGTCAAGTACATCTCAGCTCAAACAAGGACAGATTGTATAGTGAAAATTCTCCTCATAAATCCCCCTTTATCGACAGAAGAGCAGCATAATCCAGTAGTAGCTAATCTCTTCTCTAACGCCATGCCCTTGGGAATTCTTTATATAGCCTCATATTCAATCGAGCGCGGGCTGAACGTCCAAGCTATCGACGCCCCAGCCGAACGTTTGAGTCTGGATGAAACTATGGCCAGAGTGCGCAAATTCAGCCCCGACGTAATAGGATTAACTACAACTACGCCGGTCTTTCACCGAGCCATCGCTCTAGCTAGAGCTTTAAAAGCTTGGGCGCCTAAGCTTCCTGTAGTTGTCGGCGGTCCTCATATAAATGCGGCCCCTATAACCTCCATGCTGCACGATTGCTTCGATATTGGCTGCATCGGTGAAGGTGAAGAAACTTTCTATGAACTAGTTACAGCCTTAGATCAAGGGAAATCACCTGAGCATATCCACGGTCTAATTTTCCGCCACTCCTCTGGTCTCATCCGCTTCACTCCTCCGCGGGCTCCGCTTATGAATCTTGATATACTACCTTTTCCAGCCCGCCATCTACTTAACAGCAAACTTTACACTTCACTACCTACAGACGTCCGTTTTTTACCTAAGTTCACAGTTTTAGCCACTAGAGGCTGTCCTTTCCGCTGCACTTTCTGCGATCACGCTTCTGAAGGTGAAAAGTACCGCACCGCCTCTCCGACCTATATGGTCAATGAATTGGAAATGCTGGAAAAACAGTACGGAGCCCGCGAGGTCGCTTTCGTAGGGAGCACTTTCACAGCTAAACGTGAGAAAGCTATCGAACTGTGTAATCTTATTTTAGAGAGAGGTTTGAAGCTCAAATGGACTTGTTCCACCCGCGTCGACGTCGTCAATGAAGAATTGCTGCGCTTAATGAAACGAGCAGGCTGCTGGTCCATACGTTTCGGAGTTGAAAGCGGCAACCAAAAAATTCTGAATCTTATTCATAAAGGCATTACTAAAGAACAGGTCACTAAAGCGGTCAACTTATGCGAAAAAGTAGGTATCTGCACTAAAGCCTTCTTTATGGTCGGCCATCCAGGCGAAACTATTCAAACTATGGAAGAGACTATCGATTTTGCCTGTTCTTTGCCACTCACCGATATAACTGTGCAGATCAATACTCCGCTGCCAAATACTCATCAGTATTCTATTGCTAAAGATTACGGAACTATTCCCTCGGTCGATTACTCAAAATACTCCTTCTTCTCGCCAGTCTTTATACCCCATGGTCTGACTAAAGAAGATCTAGCCTACTATCACAAGGAGTTTTATCGCCGTTTCTTCTGGCGTGTACCGACTATAAAAAGACAACTCAAAAAGGTGGCGCACTTTGCTACTTTAATGAATTATTTGCGCTGCCTCGATCTAATTTTGTATCTTACCCTAGACGTTTTCAAACGGCCCAGCCGCAATTCATCAGCAGATCCGCAGCTGTCTTCGCCGGTTGGCGAAACTTCCAACCTTCACAATTAAGAGAGGTTAGACAACTATGATTAGAACTATGCGCAAAAGCGACGCCCCGATCTTGGCGGCTTACCATTGCCGCTTATGCAACCTGCCAGCAGAGTTGCTCAGCACAGCTGTAAAAATTTATCAGGCTATTTTCGCCTGTCCCAACGTTCAGGTCTTTACAGCAGAAAACGACCAAAAACAGATAGAAGGTTTTTGCTTGGCTATTGCCGATCGCAACAGAATAATATCTGAACTATTTTCTTATATTCCCCTAAATATTGTCGCCTGCTTAGCCCAAAACCGCACAAAATCGGCTCAACTACTCAAATTGTTGGGCGTATCTTTAGGTTCGGCCCCTCATCAGGCTGAAGTAGCTATGCTCTGCGATTTCACTGGCAATGGAAATAATTTAAAAGAAATGCTGGGGGCCGCCGTCAGCTTTTTGGCTTCTCGAGGCAAAAAAGAAATTTATCTGCCCAACTTAAGCGGCATCGACGAAAGTATTCTGCAAAGTCAGGGCTTTATCCAGATTAATCCTTCAGAGATAGCCCAAGCTAATATACATAGCCCAGCTGCTCTTTACAAAGCAGCAGTAGCTGATCCTCAGCCTTTTGTACCAGGCCCCTTTACCTTCCAGGATCGTCTGCGCTGCTTCTTCCGCTTTGAACAAATGGTAGTTTACCCTATCTATTGCGGGTGCCTTATTCCCTTTGCCTCTTATTTAGCTTATCTGGCTAAAACACGAATAGATCCTTGGCTAGGCCTAGACAAAGTAAGTATTATTAATGCCCCTTGGAATTGGCTGGCCTTTGCTATCTGCTTGCTTGTAGGTGGCTTAATTTTAGTTTACAGCTACTCTTACTTAATTTTGGAAGGAGAAGGAGGGCCAGTTCCTCCTTGGTCTTCCCAAACTCGCCGTTTAGTGACAACTGGCCCTTATACTTACATACGCCATCCCTCTATTTGGGCCAAATTAATAGGCGTCTGCGGTCTGGGCCTGGCGTTTAACTCTCCTTCTTTCTTGGCTATAGTTATACCTCTACTTATGGTTTGGTCTGTTTTTTGGAACAGAAACCGCCAAGATGAAGGGCTGATTTTAGCTTTTGGAGACGAGTATCTGCGTTACAAAGAGCAGACCCCCATGCTCATTCCCAACTGCATAAAGCGCCTTTTGGGCCGCCACAACTCCCAGCAGCCGCTTTAGTTAGACTATATGAGTACCAGCAAAAAATCTAAAAGCAGAGACTGGGCCGCTACAGCTTTGCGTTTAACCGCTACTTTGGCACTGATAGGCTTTACTTTGAAGCTGATTGGTCGTCCCCTAAAAGAGTGGCCCTCTTTAATTGAATCGATGCACCTGTCTCCGGCCTGGCTGTCAATAGCCTTTATTATTTTGATGGCCACGGTAGTAATCAACAGCTATAAATGGTTACTAACTATGCAGGCCCAGAAGATGCGCATCTCTTTTTTTAGAGCGATCTGCGGATACTGCGCCGGTTATTTTTTCAATACATTTATCACAGGTAGCGGCGATATAAAACGAGCGATAGATTCAGGACATGACAGCGGCCACTTCTCACAAGCCTGGGCGTCAGTAATGCTCGATCGCTGGTCTGGCGTAATTGGACAGTTGCTTCTGGCCTTTATTAGTTTACAGACAGCGGCCCAACTTGCTCCAGCTTTATCCTTTCTGAGCTGGCTCTGCATGCTAGGTATTGTAATGTTGCTAGCCGCCTTTTATATTTTTTCTTTACTGCCTCTAAGGCAGCGTCCGCAAGGACATAAATTGCGGCTAGCTTGCTGGCGCATTCAGCGTGCCTTTTCGCTGTATAAAGATAATCACCGTCTGCTATTAATCTGCTTATTTTTGAGCCTCATCTCTCCTGCTCTGCTGGTAGCTTCGCACTTTGCTTTAGCTAAAGGGTTAAACATACAAGTATCATGTTCGGCGCTTTTTTACTATATACCAGCGGTGTCAGTATTTGCCCAAATGCCTATTACTATAAACGGCTTCGGTCTGCAGGATTACTGTATGGTATATACCCTGAAAGGACAAATAACTTCTGAATCAGCTTTAGTACTTTCAATGGCCTTCCATATTATCAGACTAGCTGCTGGAGCTGCCTGCGGAATTATTTACTCAATTTTTCCTCGCTCAGAAAACAGAACTTTTTCCACCCTGTTGCGATCCCAAACATGTCCACAAACTTCTTCTGAACCAACAGAAAATTTACAAACTCTAGATTCACCGCCTCTTACAGAGAGTCAACCCTAAAGAAACAGCTCATCTATCCGCTGACGCTTTCTTGGTTATCTGATGCAAAAAATAGATAAAGTATTTTTAAGGAATAAACTTAAACTTTTTACCAATTCCGACTGGCGGTCTATTATACTAATATTTTTGCTCGGTTTTGCCTCGCTTTGGGGAGCGCTGGGTTGGGCTCAACTTAGTCCGCTGAGTTCAGAAAGTGCTAAACATCTTTCCAAAGCCTATCAAATGAACTGGCAAATTATACACTGTATACCTTGGAGTTCAATTCTCAATACTATAACTTACCCGCCCTGCTTCTATCTACAAACCGCTTGTTGGTTCCAATTTTGGCATCAGCAGAGCGAGTCTGTAGCTCTTTTTTCCCTTCTGCCTTTCCTCCTAATCAGTGCCGTCTCAGTTTATTTTCTGATAAAAGAAGGCTCCGAACAGCTGTTGGATGGAAAATCTTCAGAAGCGGTAAATTTTTGCGGAGCTTTAACTTGCCTAGCTCTGATGACCTCATCACTGCTAGTAGAGGGATACTTAATAGAATACGCTTTGACAGCCTGGGTAAGCGCCGCTTTCTGTCTGCTCACTAAACGCCGCCTTACCCATCCTTATTGGCACATCCTATTTTTAACGGCAGTACTCTCCTTTGGGCTTCTGACTAAATGGACTTTTGTCAGCTACTTGTTACCCTTGATGGCTGGCCTAATTGTCGATTTTTTGCTTAATACACTGGCCAATCGCTTTACTGCCCGAACAGTTATCAGAAAATTAGTTTCCACCGCCGTTTGCCTTATCTTAACATTTTTATTAACTTGGCTTTGGTATGGCGCCCAACACGACAGCCATACTAATTTAAGCGAACTAATCGGCCATTTTAAACGCAGCCAAAGCAGTGAAAAGGTTATCCAAACTAGCGATCCTATTTTTTTTCACGGCTTTCGCACTCACAGTTCCCATTTAAGTAAATTTGGACCGCTTAACTTTTTTTTATATGCCGCTATCCACACTGTGCCCCCCCATTTGACCGTTATGATACTAATAGGACTGCTGATAGCAGCCGCCCATGGGGTCTTCCAACTCAGACATTTATACCTGTCGCTGCCCCGGCACAATCTGGGGGAACAAAGCTTAAAAATATTTAGCAACATGCCAGCTGCCGTCGGCCTCTCCTTAATTTTTAGCTGCTGTTTTTACTCTCTCTATCCCACACCCGAACTATTTGTGCCGGAAAAATCGCTGCGCCATCTAGCCCCGCTGGCCCCTTCAGCTCTAGCTTTGGCTTTTTTCTGGCTACCCAAATTAAAAAACCGAAAAATTTATTTACTAATTCCCTGCCTGATTTTAGCTGTGGTCTCCCTTTTTCATTGGGCTATTCCTGTTTCAAGCCGTTGGCGAGGCCATATTCTGCTGGGACCCAGCCTGCCTAATACCATTTTAAAAAATTTTAGCGATCCACTAGGCTGTCTAACTCCTCCTCAGAAAAGTCCTTTAGAAAGGCTATGTATGTTTTTAACTAAAGAATCTGCTGACGGATGGTTGGCCGTCAAGCTCCACAAGCGAGAAGATTTTGATCCTTTTTTAACTGAGCTGTACGGTTGCCGCTCTCAGCGTCCAGTTCTCTTAATAAATGAAGATCGAACTTATCAATGGCTCGATCCTTTAACTCAAATACCCAATCAAGAGCAGCCCCGCTTAAACTGGCAAAAAATTAAAGTTTTAGCTGAAAGATATCAAGTAAGCTGGTTAGGATACGCTCAAATTCAAACTGTCCCTGAACTGCCCCAGAGGCTCTCAGTATTGCCTTTAGCCTTAAATGAATTGCCCAAAGGTGCACAAGTAGACAGCCGCTTCTTATATATAGAGAGAGCGGCTCAAGTAAACGCTTATCGAATCAGTAAAATACATATGTCTGGAAGCGAAGACTATCAGACTAAAAATAAGCCAAAATATTAAATTTGTATTATAAATATCGTTATAATCTGTCTCTTTGAGGGCCTTATTTGCGAAACTCTCAGGCAGGAGTTGGCTTTAAACGCATAGCAAGAAGTTTATCGAGAAATTATCTTTAAGCCTGATTCCTTTTTCAAATGCAAAGGAGAAAGAGATATGCAAAAATATATAAAAAATTTTATTATGCTTCTGACTATCGTCAGCGTAGCTCTGTACTTAGCCCTGCCAGCTCAGGCCGATGAAGAAGTCGATAAAATATTTTCACAGATAAAATCACTCAACCAAGGGCTCAAAGATTATCAAGCTGATATCGATATTTCACTGCGAGCTAAGGTAGCCTTCATTCCCTATAACCCTACTATGAGTGGCAAATATTATTATAAAGCCCCCGATAAGCACAAACTCGTTTTAGAAAAAGCCCCTAGCTACGTGAAAAAATATCCCAATATTTTCGGTTGGAACCTGCCTAAATTAGAAAAGTTCAATAGCAGAGTCAAGGAAGTCACTACTTTAAATAACCAAAAAGTTTGGCATCTTATGCTGCTCCCTAAACAAGGTATGGGCGACATTATAAGTGTAGAAATGTGGGTTAACTGCAGCGACTATACAGTGCCGCGTCAAGTTACTAATTACAAAAATGACGGTAAACTGAGTGTTGACGTAAATTACATTACCAAAGACAGCTACAAAGTTTTTGACTCCATGACCGCTCAATTCGTTTTCCCCAAGGTAGCTGTAAACGCCAACGCTTCAGCTAAGTATTCAAATTACGTTTTCAATAAAGATATTCCTGATACTTTCTTCCAGAAAGAGAATAAATAAACATACTAAACTAAAGAGGAAACAAAGTGAAATACACCTATATCACTAAGGGAACTTGCTCTAGAGCTATCCATTTCGACATAGAAGGCGACGTCATTAGCAATGTGCGCTTCGACGGAGGGTGCAATGGAAACTTAAAAGGTATCGCCAAGCTTACCGAAGGCCGCACCGTCGATGAAATAGAAGCGCTTCTGAAAGGTATTACTTGCGGTCCTAAGCCGACCTCCTGCCCCGATCAGCTGGCCCGAGCTGTGCGCCAAGCTCAACAAGAAACGCAAGGCGCCCAGCTTCTTAAATAAATTCAATTTAAACGCCGCCTAACCGCGGCGTTTTTTCTTAATTCCCTTAAACGGTTGGAGGCTGGAGGCAGATCGATTGTTCATTTTTGGGCGTCCGTCATCACGAGGAGGGCGGCGATCTAGTCCTTTCTGAGACCTCTCCTTTATAAATTCAACTGAAAGCTTTTTATCCAGTCGGCCACTCTTAGCTTTATCGGCGCCTATTTTACCAGAACGGCCTCCTGAGCATCCCAAAAGCAAATAATGCTGCTTCATGCGCTCAGCATCAGTTTTAGCTACATAAATGGGATGGCCTTCAGTATCTTTTTCAGCATAGTACATAGCCGAAGCCACAGTACCAGGAGTAGGAATAAAACATTGGACCTGCTGCGGTGACCAATGACGTGCCTGCAGCCATCGGGCAGTTTCGCGCATATCGTCTTCAGTACATCCGGGGAAAGCGCTCATAAGATAAGGAATGACATACTGCTCTTTTTTAGCCTCTTGAGAATATTTGAAGAAATAATCTACAAACTCATCCATTAGCTTAGTACTAGGCTTGCGCATATAGTTGAGAACTTTTACACAAGAATGCTCAGGAGCTATTTTTAATTGACCGCCAGTAAATTCTGAAGCATAGGCGCGGCAAGCCTCTTTATTTCTCAAGGCTAAATCGAAACGCACGCCACTAGCTATACGTACATGCTTGACTTTAGCATGAGAGGCCACCTTTCTTAACAAGGCTACATAACGATTCTGCTGATCCTTAAAATTGGGACAGACCTTAGGGAACATGCAGCTCACTCTCTTACACTTAGCTGGATCTGCTCCGCAAACAGCTTGCCACATATTAGCGGTCGGCCCACCAACATCGGACACAGAACCTTTAAAATTTGGATCTGCGGCAATTCTCTCTAATTCAGCTAATATAGATCGTTCACTGCGTGACACAATGCGCCGCCCCTGGTGCAAAGCCAAAGAACAAAAAGAACAGCCTCCGCCGCAGCCTCGGTGGCTATTAATGCTGTTCTTAATCATTTCTAAAGCAGGAACAGCTTCTTTATAGCTGGGATGCGCTTTTCTGGTGAAAGGAAGATCGTATATTTTATCCATTTCTTCCTGACTAAGATTATGTACAGGAGGGGCGGCGGCTACATAACGATTACCTATTTTTTGCAAACAGAGGCGGCTGCCTTCCTGAATATGGCGCTCAGCCATAAGAGCTGATTTTATTAACAATTCAGAATCAGCCTCAATTTCTTCGTAGCTGGGCATAATAATAGCTTTTTCGAGAAAACGTTCCGCCTCCTCAGCCTTAATCATGCAGCAAACCCCATTTATACCGAGGAAGGAGACAGGGCAGCTGCGCTCTTGAGACTCTTCGATACGTTTGAGAGCCTGCCACAAAGCATACTCTCCCATACCATAAATCAAAGCATCAGCCTTAGAATCAAGTAATATGGAACGCCGCAAACTGTCCGACCAAAAATCGTAATGAACATAACGGCGCAATGAGGCTTCTATACCTCCAATAATGACTGGCAAACCCGGAAAAGCTTGTTTTACTAAATTAGTATAAACAATAATAGCTCTGTTAGGACGCGCTCCAGCCTTACCACCAGGAGTAAAAGCGTCGTCGTGGCGTTTCTTACGGAAAGCGGTATAATGAGCTAACATAGAATCTAGAGCGCCAGCACTTACCCCCACGGCCAACCGCGGCCGTCCCATAACTAAAAAATCATCAGTCCTATCCCAGCGCGGCTGACACACTAAGCCCACCCTATATCCTTTTGAGACTAAAAAACGTCCTAACAGCGCACAGGCAAAAGAAGGATGATCTATATAAGCATCGCCAGAAACTAAAAGAATATCTAGCTCGCTCCAGCCCAATTTTTTCATATCAGCCGCGCAGACCGGCAGCATGTCTAGATGATTTTTGTACATATGTACTACGTCTTTCTCAATTTATTATTAAAAAATACAGCTGTATTACAGTAATTTTCTGCAGCATCCAACCGCACTATATCATTACCAGTAAAGACAAACAACTAGATATAATAGGTCAACGCCGACATTTGACAATAACCGGAAAGCGACTAAACGCATGGTTAGCAACCGACGGGCAGATATCATACAACATAGACCACAGATGAAGGCGAAACTCAAGCGAAAGCAAGAAAAAAGCCCGCCGGGAAAAACCTAGCGGGCTTAAATATAATTCCGGCGGTT
>JBJEGD010000033.1:0-1515 GCA_051874735.1 Candidatus Bruticola sp.
GCCCCGGTCGGCGGCGGTTGAGTTGCTTAGCGTACTTAGGAGAGCGAGGCAACCAGGGGCGTCCATCGGGAGAAGTCTGCCTATCGAAAGCACGATTAGAAGCGTTTTCCAACTCGCGCTTATAATACCGGCCCAGTAAGTCAGCCTTGATTTTACCGATTTCGCTGCTCTTCCAGCGCTTACTATTGGCCAGCGTATAAAGCTCATTTAAGTCTATTTTAAGGGTTATTCCTGACATTCGTTGTACTCAATCTCACTTTGAAAGTTCTCTGTATCTCTTTCTGTATTGACACAAAGCCTGAGTATACAGATTTTTTAAACAATTTACTCCCTCGCTATTTGAGCCGATCTCAGAAATCTCAGATATAGCATCTTCAAACTCCTGGATGCCTTCTTTTAACTCCTTAAGATCCTTACCTTTCGGAGAAAAAAAGGCATCCATCATATCTTCTACACAACCACTTGATGCTAAATAATCGCTTCTTTCCATCACTATGCCTCTAAAAATCCCCAAGTATAGCGCAAACTTCTATACAGTCCCGTTCAGCATTATAAACCATGCTTATGATACCCACTTTTACTCCAGGTATCAATAGTACTTCTTTCTCTGTTTTTTCATATTTAGACATTCCAGTGCCCGGGCCTATATATGCTCCATGAACATTTTTGCCAATAGCAAATGTAAATGACCATTTAGGATTCTCCTCAAACTGAAATTCCTTACTTATTGTTGTTGAGGTAAAAGCTTTATAGGGGAACTTTTTTGTTTTTTTCGTTGTGTTTATCCATTTGTTTAATCTCCTTACAAACAAAGAAGCACTCAACGCATCAGCGAATATCGCTTCAACGTCGTATTTACCTAAGTTTAAAAGTTCGTACATTCCGGCTGTTCTTCTTAATACGGTACCTTCTGGAATAACAAGTTCACTTAATTGTTGGATTGCATCGGCACAGTAAAGTTTTGTCTTTTCAACGACGTCAGGTTGCTCTCCATAATCTTGGATAAACTTACTTCCGTCGCGTAAAAGCGAGTTCATAGGTTTGTACCAATCGCCGCTATATTCCCAGAAAGCTTGCTTTCCTTGTTCAGTTATTTTTGGCTTCTGTTCAAATTTATAGTAGGCAAACATTTTATCAACTTTTTGCGTTTCACTAAGTTTACTTTCATTGTTCAAAGCCCATTCAAAAATTTTTTTAGCAGCCTCTAATTCGCTTTCGTCATCAATTTGTTTTATAGAATTAAATAACTGAGTCGTTAAAAGCTCTTTAGGCTGATCTGATAAACTCTTTCGGACCCCACTATCTGGCACGGCCTTAATAAACTCGTCCACAGCCTTGGGTCTGGTAACATCCACCACAAGGCGCTTCTGTTCATCCGCAGCCGCTTTCTTGCCAGGGGGCTTGCTGGGCTTGCTCGGCCTAGTAACGTCCACAACAAAGCGCTTCTGCTCTTCGGCGGTAGCCTTCTTGGCCGGATGTTTGCTGGGCTTGCTCGGCCTGGTGACGTCCACCACG
>JBJEGD010000034.1:0-12066 GCA_051874735.1 Candidatus Bruticola sp.
TAAAAGCTGCTATTCTGTTTTCAAAACTTGTTTGCGCATCGCTCATCGCGACTGCTTGAGTATGTTACCGCGCAGACCTTACTATGTCAAGTACTTTAGAAGAAAAAAAAGCAACCTTTTTTATAGAACAACTAAGCAACGGACAGCTTCCCACAGACAAAATAAGTAAATAATATGAACTGGCACATTTTTTTTCTATACCGTCAAGCTCTTGACAACAATCTAATGATAAATTATTATCACATAGTAAAAAAAATAAACTAAGGTGTTACGAGTCCTAATAGAGAACGGGCTCTTTTTTGTGGGCAAAAGTTATGACAGCAATATCTTCTATATGTCAATGTCACCGAACCGGCGATGAAGCAGTCAAGTCTGTAAAGCTGCGCGGCCTCGATCTTTTAGGCGTAGTATTGTCTTCAGCTTGCTTAATTCATTGTACGCTGCTGCCGGCAGTTTTGGCTCTGCTCCCCCTGTTAGGTGGAAAATTTCATCTAGATGAACGCTGGCATTCCTATATTACCGCTTTAATAGTTCCTGTAGCCTGTCTCGCTTTAGTTACCGGCTGGCTCAAACACAAACAAAATTTAGTGGCCTATCTTGGAGTTGTTTCTTTAGCTATGATCTTAGGAGCTCATCCTCTGCATGAAGTGATCGGCCATTTGGGGTCGGAGATTGTAGGTGCAGTGGGCGGATGTCTCTTGATAAGCGCTCATCTTTTCAACCACAAATTTATACATCAACACGCTTCTCAGAAACGCTAGTTAGTTATTAAAACCCGATCTATAAAATAACTAATCGAACTTTTACTTAGTTTTTTGTAATGTACAGGAAGAAAACAACCTCAAGCAGAACCCACCAAAGTTAAAACCTGGAACTTAGTGGTGAGAATTTGTGATTAATTTAAGTCAAAAACTTGGGCAGACCGCGCTTATATTCAGTTTAGCTCTAGCCCTCATTCCTAATAGTGCCGCTTATGCCAATGATGCGGCAGACGAGCTCCGCATCTCCTCTCCCCTATTTCAAATAGACGACGTTTGGCCAGAAAAAGATACTATTCCCGCTATAGAACCTATAGGAAGCGGCGCTCAATATACAAAACCTAGCTATATCCGCCGCCCAGAGCCACAAGACGTACAGCCAACGAAGGAAAATCTTCCCACGTTATCCATGCCTGCGATCACTTCTCCTGAAGATCTGCAAACCTCATGGGGATATGGTACCAGAGAAAACAGTTACAACGGCTATATTTTTAATTCCGTAGCTAAGGTGTGGCCTCACCAAAAGGTAGTGCCTCTCAATCCTTTGCTTTTAAAGTCGCTACTAGCTTGTGAGAGCGGTTTTGATCCAGAAGCAGTCAGTTACACTGGAGCTGTCGGTATTGCTCAGCTAACCCCTGAAACGGCTAAACGTTTTGGTTTAGGTTGGTCCGCTAGCCGCGATCCTCAGCAAGCTATACCTGCTGGAGTGAAAGTATTAGCAGAAAAAGCTAAGGTTATTATCGATCCCGGAAACTATCATAAAATGATGGGTTTAACTCCAGATCGCTGCCTTTATGCTCAGAAGGTGGCTGCGGCTTATCAAAAGTACGGTGTTCCTAGTACTGAACAGTATTGGTGCCTGATGCTAGCAGCTTACAACGGAGGAGGAGGTACAATTCTACGAGCTATGGCTATAGCTTCAGATAGAGGTCTGGATCCACGTCAATGGGTCAACTTGGTGGGCGATATGAATGCCCCTCACAACACTCCTTTGTATTTGGCCTGCCAGGACATTTTTAGAGGCGGAGCTTTAAGCAAATATAGGGAGATTGCCAACTACCCAGGCAAAATTATCAAGCTGTACAACAAATCAGTAACTCAGGAACAAAATATCAGCATAAAATAAATAATGCTGACGACATTGTAAAGAAATGGCCTGCTTTGCTTTTTGCAAAAAGCAAAGCGGGCCATTTCTTTACCCCATACTTTATCTAAACGTTAAGCAGATTCCCAACCACCTTCTTTAAAAAACCAGTAGTGGATTAACGAAGCTATTCCTATAGCAGCAGCCAGCACTAAGGCAGCGGCTGAAGCAGTTCCCATATCGAAATTTTCAAAAGCAGTTTGGTAAATGTAATAAGAAGCAGTCAAAGTGGAATTTTGCGGACCACCGCCAGTTATAATAAATATTTCTGTAAATACTTTCAAAGCTGAAATAACTGACAGCAAAGTGCAGACCGCGGCTGTGGGCTTTAGCAAAGGCAGTATAATTTTCCAAAGAATCTGCCAAGATGACACCCCTTCCAACGAAGCCTGCTCTTCCAACTCTTTGGGAATAGCCTGCAAACCGGCTAAGTACAATATTAAATAGTAGCCCAATCCCTGCCATGAAGTCACCATCATTAAGGAAAAAATGGCCAATTTAGGATTAGTCAGCCAAGGTACAGGCTCAACTAGACCAAAACTCAGCCATACCAAAGCCTGATTCAGCAATCCATCATAGCGCAGCAGCCATTTCCAGGCTACGCCAAGTATAACAGTTGAGGTTATGGCAGGGATATATAGTACAGTTCTGGCCAGCCGCTCCTGTAAAGTTTCTCCACGCAGCAACCAAGCTAGAAACAGAGAAGCCGCTTGCAAAAACGGCACTATCAGCACATAAAGAAGAGAATTTTTTAAAGCGCAAGCAAAGTAAGGATCGAGGCACAGACGCCTAAAATTGGCTAGCCCTACCCACTTAGGATTGACTAATTGACCGTCGCTGCCACATCGGAGCAGACTAAAATCGAAAAAGGCCAAAGCAGCTCCGCAAACTATAGGATAAACTACAAACACTCCTAAAATTAACAGCATAGGGGCCATGAACAACCAAGGCACAAGCGGATTATTACTTTTGCGCATTTTCTCTCTAACTGTACCTAAAATTACGCCCTATTTTATCTGAGTCCAATCACCATTGTAACTAGGAGAGACATTAGGATTAAAATTACTGTTATCAGTATTGACAACATCACCGCTGCGGTTAACCCAAGCGTGATTATATCGATTAGAAGTTTCTACATTGGAAGAGGGATTGTAAGGATTAGAATGAGAGCTCTGCCCGCGTATAGCTTCGCTCCACCCCTGACTTGTGCGATCTTGCGAGGCAGAACGCTTGTTATAACTGTCGCTCAACATATCCGAAATATCTTGCTGATTCTGCCTATAAGCCTGCTGTTGCTGCTGAAACTGAGCATTTTGCCGAGCAGAAGCTGCATTTGTGGCTTGGGCCAAATACTGCTGCCACTGAGGATTGTTGACAGCACTCGACATTATCTGACGACAAATTTTAACCGCCTTACCAGCCTCGCTCTTAGGAGAAGTACAGGAAATAATATCAAACAGTCCTTCACTGTGCATTTTGGGACCGAAAGCAAATTGAATATCATCTAAAAACAGACAGGCTGTCATAGTTGATTCCCAAGGGCGCCCGTTTTTAGTAAACTCGTACTTAGCAACAAACTCTTTAATTAGGGGCTGTGCTTGACCTGCCGACATACGGCGGATCATCTGCGTTCTTTTACTATCTAATTCTTTTAAAGAGGCCGAAATTAATTTTATATTTTCCTTAAATCCGAACCTATTCAAATCTTTTATAAAGATCTGACCTAACTTGCGTGGATTTGTATATAATGCAGCCTGTTTCCAACTACCAGCCCCTTGAGCGCAAATACCAGAATTAAGACTCATAGTAATTCCAGACTTAGGGTCACGGAAAAGAGCTTCATAAATTGCCAAACTGTAGCCAAACTGCCCCCATCTTACCTCACTTCTAGCTAACCAGTTGCGGGGAACTTTTAAAGAAAGAACGGAAAGTTTAGCTGTAGGATCGTACAGTTGATAAGTAGCGAAACTAGAGGGAAGCTCTAACTGACCAAAAGAAACTACTGCAGGTTTACTGCTCACAGAATAGTTGCGAGCCGTAGTGGCTTGCGTAACTGCAGAGGATTTCTTAGTTATAGGGCTGGTCTTTTTGTTATTGCGTCTGATGGGGAAGCCATCTTCGTCTTCATTATCTTCGTCTGCTTCATCCTCATCTTCATTATCTTCATCGTATTCCTCATCTTGATTCACAGCCATATACCCATCATCGACGTCATCAGAAATTTTATTGTCTTCCATTTCTACCGTTGATAGGCTTGGCTGATTATCACTAAATTCAGAATTACGACTCTCAGTAGAACAGGCACAAAGCAGTCCCAAGAGCACACACGAAACTGCTAGAAAATGAAATCTGCGGCACTTATTCATATCTGCAAAATATCCCCCTTAAGTAATTATTAAATATCAAATAAGTTCTGTATACTTGGCTTTCTTCCCCTTAGCTAAATTAACAGGATAATGAATTGCGTTAATTTCCGCCTTTTCACGCATAGCTTGAGCCAAATCAATGCCTAAACAATCGGACAGCGTCAATAAGTAGGAGAAAACGTCGGCCATTTCATAAGCGAACTCTTTATTTTTGCCACTCTTCACCGATTCGATAATTTCCTCGCTGCTCTTAAAACGACATAATTCCAATACTTCCGCGGCTTCAATGGACATAGCGATAGCTAAATCTTTGGGATTATGGAACTGCTTCCAATCACGCGCGTCACGGAAAGCGATAACTTGACGGCGCAGTTCAGCAACGGTAGTGCAGTTATCATCGACAAATTCTTTATTCATGTTTTCTTTCTCCGTAACCTGAAGCTTCCACTATTTGATTCCACTGTTTTGCAGCTTCATCTAAGGCTTGAGCGCTCCCCTTTTCTCCGTATATTGCCGCTTCGGCAGCCCTACTAATAATACGTTCCAAATCGCGAGAACGAGGCAGACTTAAAGAAAAATCATCCGATTTAGGCAACTGCTGCAGAGACACCTGTATAGCTTTATCTAAAAGAGCATCGCCGCGGCTCTTTCTGAATAAAGAACTCTTGGCGCTACGGCGTGAAGAAGTTAATAAAGGCACTTCCAGCGCAAATTTCAGCTGATTCTGCCAATTAGTTAAAAAAAGAGCCAGCTTAACTGCCATAGCTTTATTTTTTGAGGACTGAGGCACAGCAAAATTCATTAAAGCGGCTGGAACAACTCCTTCGTGAGACCAAGGCAATGGAGCTATATCGGTATGGGCGTAGACTTGGGGAGCGTCAGCTTTGATTTGAGCCAATAGCTGAGGACCAGCTTCCAAAAGAGCCAGATTGCCTTGCTTATACCTTTCTAGAGCTCCCTGATATCCCTCAATAAAAAATTCTTTGGGCAGTAAATTTTGTCTGTAGAGTTCAGCATACCAGTCTAAAGAGGCAACATAAGTCGGCTGCTCAAACAGAGCCGAACCACTCCGGCGATCGTAAACTGGTAAGCCAAGCATTCGCCAATCATCAATAAGACGAACTACTGGAAAGCATCCCCATTTAGCAGGACAATACTTTTTTACTTCTGCAGCCCAACGAGCGACCTCTTCTCGGCTGCGAGGTGGGCAATCTACAGGCAAATGAGCTTCCTGTAGCAAAACTCGATTGTAAATGAGCACCCGCACCGAAACATACCACGGTACAGCGTAAACTTGACCTAAAAATTCGGAAGAGCGCCATAAATTGGGGTAATATTCCTGAATTTCACTTTCGCTAAGGTACTGGGAAACTGGAGCTAGGCTCATCTCTTGAGCCAAAAAAAGTACATTAGCAGTAGTCAGATTAACTAAGTCCGGAGGGACTCCTCCGGCTATAGAGGCCATTAATTTCTGCACAATATTCTGCTGAGGCAAATCAACCCAGTCAACTTTAACATTGGGGTTATTCTTCTCAAACTCGCAGAAAAGATTCTGCATAAATACAGTAAACTTAGGTTTTAAGGCTATAGTCCAGACTTCTAGATGCAGAGGCTCATTTTGCTCTGAACGACGCAAACAGCCGCTTTCTGTCAGAGATAATAACCCCAAAAGTAGTACTATTCCCAAACCTAACAACCGAAACCAGCGCATTATGGCGTAACGGACTCTTCTGTATGCTTTTCTACAGCTGAACCTCCTGAAGAATCGGAGTTTTGCTCAGCTTCTGTCTGACGAGCAGCTTCAGCCTCAGCTTTGGCTTTCGCTTCAGCAGCAGCCTTTTCAGCAGCAATTTTATCTAAAGCCCTTTGGGCCTCAATAGTATTTCTGTCAAGTTCAAGGGCACGCCTAAACATTTTCTGGGCTTCTTCCAGCTGCTTCAATTCCCATAGACATTGACCGCGCAGTAAATAAGCTTCGCTAAGTTCGTTATTTTCTCCGTAAGCTCTGGCAGCAGCTTTTTCTGCAGCGTCATAACGTTTATTGACATACATTTGGTAAGCCAAAGCCAAAGAAGCTAAATCGGTACGTTCCATTTGAGCCCGCACTTTATCTAAATTGGCAGATCCGTTAAGCTTATGGCCCATTTCATACTGAAGTATACCCAAACCCAAACGGTAAGCATGATTATCTGGATTATGGCGCACTGCATCATTCAAAAAAGATGAGGCCCGCACACGATCTCCTCTCAACCGATACAGCATACCTAAATTATAATGAGCTTTCGCCATTTCTGGCTTCAGCCGCACAGCCTCACGCCACTCAGATTCAGCTTTGTCTAAGTCGCCTTGAATCCAGCTAAGCACACCTGACATATAACGAGATTCCGGCCCTCCGCCTGGAGCCTTACTCAGTTCGCCAATCGCCTTTTTGGCATTATCTAACTGCTTAAGCTGCACATAACATTGACTGAGTAGTCCCCAGCCATTGACGAAATCGGGCCTCAATCCAGTCAAACGTTTTAAAAGAGGTACAGCCTTATCGTATTCTTCCAACGACATATGACAGATAGCTTTCATATATAAAGCATCTGCATAACCAGGATCAACTTTTAGCGCCCTCTCTAAAAAAGGCAGCGCCTCTCTCCAATGCTTGCCTGATACATAGGTACGGGCCTGCTGGTACTCTTGCAGCGCGCCTACCTGCTGAGCTTCAACTGCTGAAAAGCAGCATAAACATAAAAGCAAAACCTGGAAAATTCGGTAAATCTCTTTCAATAGCGGTTACGCTCCTTTTTTACAGCAGATTTTTGGCCTAATTAACAGATTCTATAAGCTCAGCTCTCTAAACAACTTTAGCTTGATGTCGACTTTCTCTGACAACAGTTACCAAAACCATACCCGGAGACTTAATTTCTTCATCAATGCGAGCGGCAATTTTATTAGCCAACTGAGCGGCTCCTAAATCATCGATAACACTAGGATTGACAAACACTCGAACTTCGCGGCCGGCCTGAACAGCATAAACCTGATCAACGCCTTCAAAACTGTGACCAATCTTTTCAATATTTTCCAAACGCTTAATATAGTCTTCAATATTCTCACGTCTGGCCCCTGGACGAGCCGCAGAAATGGCATCAGCAGCTTGCACCAGCATAGCTTCAATAGTTCTTTGTTCTACATCTTCATGGTGTGCTTCTACACAATGAACGACAGCTGCACTTTCGCCATATTTTTCACAGCAGCGGGCTCCCACAATCGCATGAGGACCATCCATAGAACCTGTAACAGCTTTACCTATATCGTGAAGCAAACCAGCTCTAGTAGCCACTTGAACATCAGCCCCTAACTCTGCCGCCATCTGAGCGGCTAAAAAGCTAACCTCCAAAGAGTGGTTGAGCATATTTTGACCATAAGAAGTGCGGAAGTGCAAACGTCCCAATAATTTTATAAGCTCATGGTGCAGCCCCAGTACTCCAGCTTCAAGAGCGGCTTTATCGCCCTCACTGGCAATAATTTCATCAACTTCTAATCTAGAAGCGGCCACCATTTCTTCTATTTTAGCTGGACGAATGCGACCGTCAGCTATTAGTTTTTCCACGGCCCGCCGAGAAATTTCACGCCTTATGGGATCGAAACAAGAAAGCAGCACCGTTTCCGGCGTATCATCAACAATAACATCAGCCCCAGTGAGATTTTCAAAAACACGGATATTGCGCCCTTCACGCCCGATAATACGCCCCTTCATTTCTTCGGAAGGAAGATTAACTACATTAATTGTCGATTCGACAACCTGCTCTGAAGCATACTTCTGAATAGCCAAAGTAATAATACGGCGGGCTCGGCGGGCAGCTTCCTCCTTAGTCATCATCTCCGCCTGACGAATACAACGCGCCAAAGCTAAACGATTCTCATTTTCGACTTTCTCAAAGAGAGCTGCTTTAGCTTCCTCAGAGGTCATCTCTGCTTGACGTTCTAATGAAGCCTGCAGAGCCGCTTCAGATTCATTGAGCAGCTTGCTTTTTGTATTAAGCTCAGCTTCAAGTGAAGACAAGCGCTCTTCCTTCATATCGAGGTGAATCTGCTGACTACTCAGCCGCTGTTCCTGCTCAATATTATGCTTTTCCTTGGCTTCAAGCATGCTCTCGCGTCTATCAAGTTCTTCCTTTAGGCGCTGCTGGGCGAAACGATTTTCTTCCGCTTCTCTGTCAATCTCTAAGCGCTTCTTTTCTATACTTTCCACTGCCTCCTGAATTTTAGCTTTTTTTACAGATTCTGCATAACGCTCAGCCTCTGCCCTAATATCATCAGCCGCTAACTTTGCCGCTTGCTGCCTGCGGAGCTCTATTCTAACCCCAATTGCCCATCCAACAGCCAAAAACAGTAAACTAGCCACAATAACCATTAGTTGATCTAGAACGGTTAACATAGCTGGCATAACAAATATAACTTCCTTCTTTTTCTACTGCCCCTCAGATTATCAAAAACACAGGCCTAAATTTTTTCACACTTCACTGACAGCAAAACGTAAGCAATAACAACTTGCTGTCCAGAATATTGTCTCGCAAATCAGGACTGCATTAGAAAAAAAAGAGTCGGCTACTACTAAGCAGAGCCGACTCTAAACTATCAGAAACAGTACCCAACTTTACTATTCTGACGATTGGCATTCACAAGCCTGCTCCGCAGCTTTCATAATTATATCGGTAGGAAAACCACGGTAAGCTAAAAAGCGGCATACGCCCGCATAACTTCCTCCGCGGGCAACCTTACGGCGGGCCAGTTCCAAGGCTGAAGCGAACTCTGTTTGAGCATCTTCTTGAAGAGACGCACAAGCCGAACGGGCAGCCCCAGCGCTTACGCCATGCCTAATCAGCTCACTATAAATGCGCCTACTTCCCCAACCGCTAGCGGCTTTGCTTTGCACAAAACGCTCCGCATAACGTTCATCGCTAAGATACTTCCACTCTAAACAGCGCTCTACAATCTGCTGAGCAACTTCTGCAGAACATTTGCGGGCCATAAGCTTCTGCTTCAGCTCCAAACAAGTATGATCGCGCAGAGATAAAATATGCAAAGCCCTTTCAAGAAACTTGCGGAATTCCGCATCGTAAAGGCTCATCTGGGCTTAACCATCAGAACACGGCTCTTTTTCTTCTTCGGGAGCGCGATCAGCCAAAATCTTTTCGCGAATCTGCTCATCAATTTCATCAGCGACATCAGGATTCTGCTCTAAGTAACTGCGGGCATTGTCCCGTCCCTGTCCTAAACGTATATCACCGTAAGAATAATAAGCACCGGCTTTTTGGATAATGCCTTTTTCAGTGCCTACATCGATAAGACTACCCTCACGAGAAATACCACGTCCGAAAAGGATATCAAATTCTGCAGTTTTAAAAGGCGGCGCTAATTTGTTCTTAACTATTTTAACTTTTACCCTATGGCCCACATTATCAGGGCCAGACTTGATAGCATCTCCTTTGCGAACGTCCATACGCACCGAAGCATAAAACTTCATAGCCCTACCACCTGGAGTAGTTTCAGGATTGCCGAACATAACGCCGATCTTTTCGCGTATCTGGTTGATAAAGACCACTGCGGTGCGCGATTTAGATATTACGGCGGTGAGCTTGCGCAGGGCCTGAGACATCAAACGAGCCTGAAGTCCCATATGAGAATCGCCCATATCGCCCTCAATCTCGGCTTTAGGTACCATAGCAGCAATACTATCAACGACCACGACGTCGACAGCATTAGAGCGCACCAACATTTCGACAATTTCTAACCCTTGCTCTCCAGTATCGGGCTGAGAAACATAGAGTTCATCAATATTAACACCCAAATTCCTAGCATAGACAGGATCTAAAGCGTGCTCTACATCGATAAAAGCCGCCACTCCACCGCTTCGCTGAGCTTCAGCAATAATCTGCAGAGCTAACGTAGTCTTACCAGAAGATTCAGGCCCGTAAATTTCACATACGCGCCCTCGGGGCACTCCACCGATACCTAAGGCTAAATCGAGCGACATAGCTCCCGTAGAGATAACAGGTACTTCAAAACGAGCACCTGCCTCTCCTAACTTCATAATAGACCCTTTGCCAAAAGCTTTCTCTATTTGGCCTACAGCGGCATCTAAAGCTTTTAATTTATCCATAAAAAGACTCCTCCGTACAAAATTCCCCCCCAACTATCAGCCCTCTGTTTTTAATCCAGAAAAAACTGACGCCGGAGAGAAGTCTTATTAAAATCGCTCTTTGTAAACAAGCATAATTTCACCTACTTCATCGGCAATCTCGTTGAGGGTATTCATGCCCATACGAGGATTTACCATAATAGGATCACTATCAGCCTGTTCACGCTCTAAGAAAATCGGAGCTCCGTTAGGAAGATTATCGTATTTTTCCTGACAATTAAGAATACCCACAGCCAACTTGTAAACCAAACAGCAGTCTGCATATGGATTCTGCGGAAAATCTCTGCCCCAGGCATCGATAACTAAAGCTGTAAGCTCTTTAACCGTAATAGGAGTTTCCTGTTTCTTCAGTATGCGGCGCATCACAGCAACTACGGGAATCCGCTCAGTCATCGGTCTGGTTCCATTCGATAAAGTCAATTTAACATTCCTCCGAAACTACTCTAACCACAAATTAGCAAAAAAATCTGTGTTCCCTTCTTGCACCTAAAAGGCGCTTCCTGCCTTGCATTTTAAATGACAATCTTAGATAAAAAATACTCCTCTAACAACATATAAAAATATTTTTCAGTTTTTAACATAGTATTACGCTTTCCACTTTATACATAGTGGACTTCATGACAGCAATGTGTACACCTAACTCGGACATAACACAGTTTATATGTCAACTTTGCCATAATTTTTCATAGAAGAAAAATGCTGATATTCTAAAGTGGCACAATCTAGAACAACCTCAAAATGGTTTTGCGCATTTAAATTGGTCACTACTTTTAGCAACTTAGTCCACAGTTCAGGTTTGTATCGTCCGGGCTTGTAATAAGCTAAAGTACAGTGCAAAGTCAGCGGATATGAGAGCTGCTTAAAAGGATCGAACATGCTGTAAATTTTTTGCACAAGATTATGATCAGCTTCACTGACAGGTTCAAAAAGCATTACCAAAGAGCTGGAAACCATACTAACTATGCCGACTGTACGCAGAGCTATTAAGCCTTTTTGATGAACAAGATTCAAAAGTTCATTCATGCATTCACAGTTTGCCGCTAAGCCCTGCTCGACTTCTTCTGGTTCAGCTCCCGAATTCAGATCATGCAAGGTTATATGGAAAGTATCAGGAGGCAACTGAG
Organism: Candidatus Bruticola sp.; assembly: GCA_051874735.1. Taxonomy (GTDB): domain Bacteria; phylum Vulcanimicrobiota; class Xenobia; order Xenobiales; family Xenobiaceae; genus Bruticola. The sequence continues at coordinate 11,583 of JBJEGD010000034.1, forward strand.
CAGATAGCATATATCCTGCAGAGTTATAAAGTTGCTCCTGAAGTTCGGTTAATAACTTAATAGCACTGGGCGACAACGGAAAGACGACAGTATCCCCATAGAAAGGATTGAAATTACCGTCTTTCTTGAACTTCATCAAAAGACTAGAAGCGGTACAAAAATGTTCATCAACAGCGGGAAAGCAGGCTTTATGCTCCACTAGCTTCCGTATTCGACTTTTATAAGTAGCGTAATCTTCTTTTACCACGTTGTTATCTCCGATATACAAAGAACAGCCTAATTATCTAGCCTACAATTACACTGTTATAAAAAGTTAAACATTTTGGGGATGACGTCGTTATTTAAATCGATACGATAATTGGTTTTTGTTAGGAGCTATCTGTTCTCCTTAAATAATAAAAAGCAAAACAAAAAAAGCACCTAGCCTAAGCATGCTAAGTGCTCTTCACGTACATCCATTTGGCGGGAGAGACGGGATTCGAAC
>JBJEGD010000034.1:12166-75713 GCA_051874735.1 Candidatus Bruticola sp.
CCGCGACCTCCGGCGTGACAGGCCAGCGCCCTAAGCCTCTAGGCCACTCCCCCATGGAGTGCTTTATACTCCAGAACAAGCAGACGCCCGTCCTGATGGTGCCGAGGCCCAGATTCGGACTGGGGACACTGCAATTTTCAGTCGCATGCTCTACCAACTGAGCTACCCCGGCAGACAAAAAAGAGTACGTTTTGGCGGGAGAGACGGGATTCGAACCCGCGACCTCCGGCGTGACAGGCCAGCGCCCTAAGCCTCTAGGCCACTCCCCCATACCGCAGACGACTCTTTCTTAGTCGGTGTCCCGCGTACAAATGGTGGGCGGAACAGGACTCGAACCTGTGACCCCCTGCATGTGACGCAGGTGCTCTAGCCAACTGAGCTATTCGCCCTCGGGACAGAGCTATTTTATATATAGAAATTATTTATGTCAATAGGGTAAAAACATATTTTTGGGCTATTTTTTACGTCAAACTTTGTAGATGAGTTTTTTTACGGTAGACAAAACTTGCGGCTGCAGTCATAAAGACTGCAGCCGCAAGTTAAACTGGCCGCGTATTTCAAGAAAAAAAGAAGTTGCTATTAATTAAAAAGCAAAACGAGAAGCAGCCGCTAAAGCCGCCGTTTCTACACGCAAAATTCGTTTACCTAAACTGCAGAAGCGGCAACGAAAACGCTTAGCTAGCGACAATTCTTCAGGAGAGAATCCTCCCTCCGGACCGATGAACAAAGTACAAGCTTTAAAAGATAATGGCTCAGTATGTAAAGTTGGCACATCGCAATCAAAAATCAGACATTCTTCGCCTCTGGCGTACTGCTCTAACACTTGGCCCAAACTTTGAGGTTCAGTCACTGACGGCACCTTAACGCGGCCACACTGACAAGCAGCTCCCACAGCTAAACGTTGCCAGCGCATACGCTTAGCTGCCCCAGGCTCTAGAACTTGAGTGAACTCCGTTAACAAGGGAACGATCTCTGCAGCTCCTAATTCGGTCAATTTTTCTACAGCCCAATCAAAGCGCTCTCCTTTTACTAAAGCAAGACAGACACGCAGCTTACATATCATTTCGGTATCGGGATAAGATACCGATAAAGCCACTCCTCTAGGGAGCCCACGACGAGGAAGATCTTGCAGACGGCACAAAAACTCTCCGCCAGAATTATCAAAAGCAGCGAACTCCTGACCAGGACGCAACCGAACTGATTTAGTAAGATGAGCGCAAGCATCTGCTTCGATATCAAAACACTCACCAACCCGCAGAGGCTGAGGAGAAAAAATTCTCGTTATACGCATAAAATTTGGCCGCCCTTACTTTTTTCTAAGCAGGAGACAAACCCAATCGTCTTTATCGATACGGTCGGCAACTTCAGCCCCTTCATCAGCAAAAGCTTCAATTACATCTTCAGCACGTTCCTGCACTATACCGCTAACTATCAGCAGCCCCTCAGGCGCTACCACCTTTGTTAAGTCAGAAGCTAAACGACAAAGTAACGAAGCCACCAAATTTGCACAAACTAAAGGGAAACATCCTTTTTCTAAAGGAACTCCGACATATTCAAACAGATCGCAACTGGAAATTAAGTTGTTAGCAGTGAAATTATCCTTGGCGGCCTTTACAGCTACGGGATCACTGTCGGAAGCAGTGATATAAGTACTGCCCAAAAGACGAGCAGCTATGGCTAAAATACCAGAACCGGTACCGACATCGAGCATACTGTCAGGTACACGACTGCTGTAAACCCGCTCCATCATTTCTAAACACATAGCCGTACTAGCGTGAGCTCCAGTACCAAAAGCCATACCAGGATCAAGAGTTATTATTTTATCACCTTCTTCAGGCTTGAATTCTTCCCAAGAAGGACAGACCACAATATGGCAGCCAAAACGCATAGGATGATAAAACTGCTTCCAACAATTGGCCCAATCTTCATCGACAATACTACTGCGAGTACGACATTCACCACCTAAAGCGCGCACACCGTCAATAATTAAGCTGAGCCGCTCTTCCCATTTTTCAGTACAGGGCAAATAAACAATCCAGCAGAGTTGAGGCTCCTCCGCTTCTACGACCCAACCGCCTAAGCGGCATGAAGTCAAAAAAGTGTCAAGTTCATCTGCTATCTCAGGAGCAGCGGTAATTTCCAATTCCTGCCAAGTCAGGCCGCGCAGGCTAGCCGAAGATTGCATCATGAATTTTCCCGAAAAATCCTTTACTTGGTTCTTTAGCTTCCTGCGGTCCAGCTTCAGCGAACTCTTGAAGAAGCTTTTTCTGTTTCTCATTAAGTTTGGTAGGCACAATAACCTGAACAACTACATGTAGATCGCCAAAGTGGCTGCCGTTAAATTCAGGCATACCACAGCCGCGCATTCTGAAGGTAGTTCCGCTTTGCGTACCAGCTGGAATACGCAGCTTCTTAGGCTCACCTACTACTTGCTCAACTGCAACATCTTCGCCTAACGCAGCTTGAGTAAACGTTATATCCTTCTTATATATGATATCAGCCCCTTCACGCACAAAGCGTTTGTCATCTTCAACTTCGACCATAACCAGCACGCTGCCTCTGGGACCGCCATTAGCTCCCGGTTCTCCACAATCGGCTAAACGTAACCCATTGCCCGTATCAATGCCGGCCGGGATGCTAATTTCCATATGCTTCTCTTTTTCAACCACCCCGGTACCTTTGCATTCGGCACACGGCTTGACAACTTTTTTGCCTAACCCACCACAAGCGGGACATTCAATAACCTGGGACACCGTACCGAAGCCGATATTAATCTGCTTTTGAATCCGACCGGCTCCTTTACAAACAGAACAAACCTCAAGTCCGTCAGGTTCAGTAGTCAACTTACCTTGGCAAGATAGGCAGGTTTCATGAACTTTGAATGATATATCACGCTTACATCCGGTAAAGGCTTCTTGCAAAGTAATGGTTACATCTAGGCGTATATCACGTCCACGCCTAGGCTGACGAGCATCACGCCCTCCCCCACCCATATTCATAAAGCTTTCGAATATATCGCCGAATCCTCCGAACGCATCGAAGCCACCAAAACCGCTGAAACCTCCTCCGCCACCAGAAGCAGAAGAAGTTCCAGGAGCTTCTCCGTAACGATCGTAGTAAGCCCTTTTATCGGGATCAGAAAGCACGCCGTATGCTTCATTTACTTTAATCATCTCTTCTTGAGCTTTGGCTTTGTCTTCAGCTACATCAGGATGATATTTACGCACCAAACGACGATATGCTTGCTTAATATCTTGCTCTGAAGCGTCGTGCGGTATATTTAGAACTTCGTAATAGTCAACGTTGGTTGCCATACAATATGGTACTCCTCAAAAAAACGTCGACCCCGGGGAATATATATCAGCGAATTCCTCGAAGCCGACGTTATACACTACGGCAGTAACATACCTGCCGTTTTACGTTTTAGTTAGATCCTTCTTTATCGAACCAGCTGAAGAGATCTTCATCGGCCGGCTCATCATCAACTGCAGCTTTGATAGGATCGTCGGCCTTCTTAGGCTCAGCACCCACACGACCGGTCTCCAAAGCGTAGTAAGCATCGGTAGAAATACTAAAGAGCTGATCAGACAAAGCCTTGGTATCGGCAGCAATCTTGGGAAGATCGAAAGCCTGCATCGACATGCGCAGACGATCGATAGCATCACGCAAAGCTCTCTGATGCTCAGGGGTAATGCGCTCGCCCAAATCACGCATAGTGTGTTCAGCAGTATCAATCTCAATATTAGCCTTATTGCGGATGGTTGACTCTTCACGGCGGCGACCATCTTCCTCGGCATAAACCGCAGCTTCCTTGACCATATGGTCGATCTCTTCACGCGATAAGTTGGTAGGAGACTGAATTGTAATCTTCTGCTTATTACCAGTCGCCATATCCTTGGCAGAGACATTAACAATACCATTAGCATCAAGATCGAAAGTAACTTCAATCTGAGGCACACCGCGTGGCGCCGGAGGAATATTCCTCAGTTCAAAACGTCCCAAAGATTTGTTATGAGCGGCCAATTCGCGCTCGCCCTGTAAGCAGTGTACTTCTACCACGGTCTGACCGTCAGCTGCTGTAGTAAAAATTCTGGTCTTAGAACAAGGGATGTGAGAGTTGCGCTCAATAAGCTTAGTAAACACACCACCTACTGTTTCAATACCTAAAGACAGAGAAGTGACATCCAAAAGGACCATATCCTTCACTTCGCCAGCCAAAACAGCGCCCTGAATAGCAGCGCCCATGGACACGACCTTGTCAGGGTCAATTTCACGGGAGGGTTCTCTGTTAAAGAGAGAACGTACTTTATCCTGCACCGCAGGCATGCGGGTAGAGCCGCCCACTAACAACACCTTGTTAATCTGACCGATAGCCAAACCGGAGTCGCTCAAAGCTCTCCTAGCCGGTTCTTCACATCTGGCTACCAAGTCAGCGGTCAGTTCCTGAAATTTTACTCGGGTCAACTCGACGTCGAGATGCTTAGGGCCAGTGGCATCGGCCGCGATGAAGGGCAGATTAATGCGAGTAGTGGTCTCGCTAGAAAGTTTAATTTTAGCATTTTCAGCAGCTTCTTTAAGACGCTGCATAGCTAAACGATCGGTACTCAAATCGAGATTATGCTGGTTTTTGAATTCCTCAACCAACCAGTCCATAATGCGCTGATCCCAGTCATCACCGCCCAAATGGGAGTCGCCAGCTGTAGCCTTAACTTCAACTAAACCGCCTCCGATTTCGACGATGGAGACATCGAAGGTACCACCTCCCAAGTCCCATACCAGAACCGTCTCAGTACGATCGGAAGCAGCTTCATCATCGGTTTTATTTAAACCATATGCCATACACGAAGCGGTAGGTTCGTTGATGATACGCAGAACTTCCAAACCAGCGATAGTACCAGCATCTTTGGTAGCCTGACGCTCAGAATCGGAAAAATAGGCAGGAACGGTAATTACAGCTTGTTCGACAGGGAACCCCAAATAGGCCTCAGCATCAGCTTTAATTTTCTGAAGAATCATAGCAGATATTTCCTGAGGGCTATACTGTTTGTCGTCAATTACTGTCTTATGATCTGTGCCCATGTACCGTTTAATTGAAATAATTGTACGATCTGGGTTTGACACAGCTTGACGTTTAGCGACAGAACCGACCAAACGCTCGCCAGTCTTTGAGAAACCAACTACCGATGGGAAAAGATAATCCCCTTCAGCACTAGGGATGGCAATGGGCTGCCCCCCTTCAACAATAGATACAACGGAGTTTGTTGTACCAAGATCTATGCCGACAATCTTACCTGCCATACTAATTCCGGAACCTCCGAATAAGAGCGTACACTCTCTACCTCTACGCATTAACGCGAGAATATGCGACTGGGCGTTTCTTTATATCGGCACTCGAATTTGGAGCTAAGCACCAACACAAACAGGGAAAGCGTTATCTGAGAGATAGCTCCAAACGACACTCTCCTTAAGCGAATAAGGCAGCCCACACGCCTTATAGCCACCAATTAAATTTTGTTTACGTTCTGATTATTCCCACCGCTGCCTTAAATTCTTCTTTTAACAGCCGCAGAACAGTGCCTCTGTCCATTCAACAAAAAGGGCCGTTTACCTTCACAAAAAAGGATCCCAACGCACGTCTTTTCAGCCTTTTTAGCTTAAATTTAACCAATTCAGATCGCACGCCGACTGACAAGCAGCTCCTCAAGATAACAAGTCAAAGAAGCTAAGCTTTAAATTCAAGTATTGTTACCTAACAATTGTGAATTAGATAACTGCCATAATAGCCCTATTTAGAATTTCCTGGATCAGCACTGGCTAAACGTACCATAGCAGCACGAAGCAGTTTACCGTCGAGCAAATAACCTCGGCGCAATTCATCGAAGACATGATCTTCTGGAACTTCATTAGTCTGCACGTGTCCCATAGCCTCATGGAAATTAGGGTCAAAAGGCTGTCCCTCTGACTGGATTGCCTCTAATCCCTCTGCTTGGCAGCAATCGAGCAGCTGACTGTAAATTTGCTTAAGGCCGCTGAGAATACTGTCAGCGTTTTGAGAAGCAGCTGAAGGTTTTAAAGCGCCGTCAAAGCTATCCATCACCGGAAGCAGACGTTCAAAAAGCGACTCTTTAGCCTTTTGGCTCTTAAATTTCAGATCTTTTTCTAAACGGGCCTTAATGTTGGTGACGTCCTGGGCCATTTTTTCGCAGCGTTTTTCAGCTTCTTCAGCTTCCATACGAGCCTTAAGGAGAAGACTGTCCTTAAATTCCATCTGACGCTTCAAAGCAGTCAAAGTAGCTTCTGAAACGTTATCTTCTTGCTTGGCTTCCTCTTCAGGATGCTTACCCTGTGAAGATGCTGCAGAGACGCAGACCCCAGCTGCTTCCGCAGCAGCTGCCAGCTTCTGTGAAGCATAAGAATTTTTTTTGGAAGCGCGTCCAGTTACTAAAGCACTGGACTGTTCAAAAAGCATTTCTTCTTGAAGCTTGCGCAGTTTTCGGTCGTACTCAGCTTTACTGCGCTGCATAATTTCTGTCTGACGTTGGAAATTTTCTAGCATTACTTGAGAGGTCATGCGGTAAAGACCGATCAAATCAGAGGCAGTGCAGCCATGCTTGCGAATGCGGGTTAAACGGGGTTTAAGATAAGAAAGAAACTCTAAACTGCTGACAACTTTCTCAAGTTCTTCCATATCAGACTTAACTTTAGCTGCTTCAGCTTCATCGTTCGTATCTTCATCGCTATTTTTTCCCTGAGCGACAGCTTCGGCAGAGGGATTCAGCTTAGAGACCATGTTAGAGGTGCTCTGTTTTTCTGCTTGTTTATCTAGTTCTGCGTTTTCCGCTGCATTTTTAAAGCCGGGAGGGACTTCCGCTTCTCCCAAAAGTTCAGAAAGCGAAGCCGGAGCACAAAAATCATCAGATTCACTCGTGTAGGCTGCAGTCGGAGCTCCCAAAAGCGACTCTTCCGCTGCCTGTTGAGGTTCGCTTTTTTCAGCAGTTTTTACCCCATTAGTCGAAGGCGAAATACTATCTGCCCTCTCATCTTCTGCCTCTATCATCCAGGAAGGCAGCTTTGTACGCGACTTAGCACTTTTGTCACTAGGTGATGAATCCATCTTTATAACACCTCAATTTTCTCGCAAGCGAGTCTGCATTACTAAATGAAGTACTTATATATAAAGTAATAGTTTACCTTTTTTTCTGCATATTCTCAGTTTATAAAACAGCAGACAAAACTTTGGAACAGTATAAAAAAGCGGCTTTCTGCTGCCCCATGCTTTATGCACAGGAATTCAGAAAACCGTTTTTAGCCGTTGTACTCAAGGAAAAAGGCCTAAGCTTGAGTTTCAAACAAATTTTTGAACGCTTTAACGCCTTCAAAAAAAGCTCGTCGGTTTATATCCTGAATTTTGGCATTTTTCTTTAGACCGTTTTTTAGAGCTTCTAAGAAGGTTTCTTCAGGGAAAATGCGCGTAGCCGCGCAAAACGCTCCCAGACAGACCACATTTTTAAGAATGCGAGTGCCTAAATTTTGCGCGATCTCAGCAAAAGGTATACCGTACACCTTAACGCCTTTAGGGACAGGAGGAACCTCAAAAATAACGGCACTGTCATAGATAATAATACCTCCTTCCGCGACAGAAGGAGCAAACTTAACTAAACTGGGAGCATTAAAAGCAGCTAAAATTTGAGGATTAGGCACCGAAGGAGAAAGCACCTCGTGAGCGATGTGCACATCAGCGTAAGAAGTACCTCCACGCGATTCTGGACCATAGCTAGGTATATGAGTAGCGTCTAGGCCTTCTTGAAGAGCGGCCCGAGTTAGTAAGAGAGCGGCCGTCTGAGCGCCATCTCCACCAGATCCGGCGAATTTTACGCCAATATCTTCAGCATCGAGATGAGTGGGGAATCCATTTGTGAACTGAGGAACCGCCTCATGAACAGCTCCTATTTCACTCAAAAGTTTTTCCACTTGATAAACAGGACGCTTTATTTCCGGAAGCTCAACAACCTCGGCGGCAGTGTCCTTCTTAACTCCCAAAGGATAAACGGGAATCATGTTGTCGCGCACCCATTCAGAAGCCTTGACAGGATCTAGTTTAAGCTGAACTGGGCATTCAGAGACAACCTCTATGAAAGAGAATCCAAGACCGTCAACTTGAATTTGCAAAGCCTTCTTGATAGCTTTTTTAGCCTTAATACGGTTTTTATGGTCAAACAGAGCGACACGTTCCACATACACTGGACCGTCTAAGCCGGCAATAATTTCAGCCACTTTCATAGGCTGTCCCATTGACGGAGTACGTCCATCAGGGCAAGTGGCCATTTTTTGACCAATTAAAGTAGTGGGAGCCATCTGACCGCCAGTCATACCGTAAGTACTGTTATTAACAAAAATAACGGTTATAGGCAAGCCCATCTGAGCAGCCGAGATTATTTCGGCTAAACCAATGGAAGCTAAATCACCGTCTCCTTGGTAAGAAACGACTATGGAATCGGGACGAGCTGTCTTTTGTCCCAAAGCAGCTGCCGGAGCTCGACCGTGAGCAGACTGGATATTACCCACATTCATGTAGTAATAAAGGAAAACGCTGCAGCCCACAGGAGAAATGGCCACTGTTCGATCTTGGATACCCAATTCAGCAATCGATTCGGAAAGGAACTTGTGAATCAACCCGTGGCCGCATCCAGGGCAATAATGGGTGGCGTGAGCTTTTACACCTTTGCCATGAGCATGACGTTCAAAAGTTTCATAAAATACATGGTTCATTCCGGCACCTCCGTATTGAGCACATACTGAACGATTTCAGAACTTTGAGGCAACACGCCGCCGGAATGCTGTACATGGGCAATAGGCGGAATATTAGTGAGACCGGCACGGCTCAAAGCCAAACGCATTTCGTCTTCTAACTGACCGTAAGACGCTTCAACAACTATCAAACGACGAACTTTGCCTGTAAGCAGCAGTTCTTTGAGAGCTTTTATCGGGAAAGGCCACAAACTAATAGGGCGGAAAAGACCGGCTTTAATCCCATGAGCACGCAAAGTGCGTATAGCCCCTTTAGTCATACGGGCCGGAGTGTTGGCAGCCACAAACAATACTTCGCAATCGTCAGTCATAAAATTATCGGAACGCTGCTCATTTTCGATCATTTGGGCGTAGATTTCATTGAGATGCTGATTAAATAATTCTAGATCGGCTTCAGTCAAACGAATAGATGTGATTACATTGGCCCGATGCTCTCGATCTCCGGAGACAGCCCAATCAGGGATACCTGGTTCCACCATATGATCAGGCAGCTTAACTTTGCTAGTTACTTGACCTAAGTAACCGTCTCCTAAAATAATGACAGGCTGACGATACTTGAAAGACAGGCGAAAAGCTTCCATAGTTAAATCAAGCATTTCTTGGGGATCAGCAGGAGCTAGAGCCAGCGCATGAGTATTGCCGTGTCCTAATCCTCGACAAACCAGTTTTATATCGGACTGTTCTGGTCCGATATTGCCTAAACCAGGACCTCCGCGCATAATATTGACAATAACTCCCGGCACCTCAGCACCTATCATATAAGAAATACCCTCCAGCATAAGACTGAAGCCAGGAGAAGACGTAAAGGTCATGCAAGGGCGTCCAGCCCCTCCACAACCGTACATATAGTTGATCGTGGCCACTTCACTGACAGCTTGAATAAAAACTCCATCAATATGAGGCAAAATTTTAGCCATTAGCTCGGCGCCTTCAGTCGACGGGGTAATGGGATAACCAAAAAAGTGGCGACATCCGGCTAAAAGAGCCCCTATAGCTGAAGCGTAAGTTCCCTTGATCATTAAAGGCTGTGTAGGCGGCAAAGGAATAAGCTTATCAGGAATAGGCACCGCAGATGGCAACTGCTCGCGTTCTGCCTTTTTTTGTTCTGCTTCAGGTAGTTCCCAAAAATATTTAATATTGTCCGGATGTAAAGCGTAAGGCTCAGGACAAGCGCTAAAGCAAGTGCCGCAGGCTATGCACTGTTCATAATCGATAGATACGGGTACACATCCGGTTTCAGGATTCACTTCTCCTGTAAAAGCGATGCACTTTTTAGGACAGGCCGCAATACAGCGTCCGCATCCTTTGCAATACTGAGGCAGCAAAAACGGCTTGGGGCGCGCCTGTCTGCCCGATATATCTGGCGACATACAAAAAAACCTCCGGCTGGACTAAGACTGCTAGCTGTTTTGTACTCAACTCAACAGATTTCAGCTCATGCTTAATTTTGGCAAAAAATACCGATAAAACCTGCTAATACACCTCGATATAAATCAGTGCAGGAAGAAAAGCCCCTAAAACAGAACCTGGTCGCACCACCCTAAACTTATGGCTGAAATCGATGAAGCTAGTTGAGTTAACATACCAAAAAGATACTAATTGCGACCTTGAACATGCATTTTTAGTATTACATACAGACACTTTATCTGAGCAATTCGCTGCTGAATTTGAAGAGCAGATAAACTATCTCGATGATAATCCGCCTTCGGGCTGTCTGATTATCAGCAGTCGGGCATCTAATTTCTGGTGTTCTTGGACTCTTAGCGATATTAAGAATAAAAACAATTTTCTTAAACTACTGCCAGTCTGCTCAAAATTAGAAAAACTGCTGTCTCTGATTTTACATCTCCCCTGCCCCACAGTAGCTAAAATAACCTCACTTTGCCAAGGTTGGGGAATTAGCTTAGCCTTAAGTTGCGACTGGCGCTGGGTATCAGCAGAGGCAAAATTCAACAGCGCTGAAGTTTTAAACGGGTTGCCAGCAGGCTTCAGTAGTTGGATGCTACCCAAGTTAGTTGGCTACACGTCGGCCAAAAAGTTCCTTCTAGGGCAAGAAACTTGGAATGCAGCTCAAGCCTGTCAGTTAGGTTTGGCTGACCTTATGTTGCATGGAGATAGTTCAAGTACCGAAGCTGAAAAACTACGCCAATTGGGCTCTGCTCCCCGCTTAGCTTGGCTGAGCACGCGCCGCCTGCTGTCAGAAAGTTCGGCTTCTCTGCGTGAGAACCATTTAGGAGCATACTTAGCTTCCTTATCCCAAGTTGTCAATACTGAAGTTTAAAGCGGACTATGCCTGCCCAAATAACCCCTTTTGCTGTAGATGAAAACGTTATGAAGCGCATACGTCCGATGCAGCTTCAAGACATAAAACAAGTAGCAGCCCAGCACTACGCAGCTATGGGGCACAGTCTGTGGGCCCAACTGGGAGTTCCATTTTTAGAAACTCTTTATCGAGGTTTGCTCCAGGATCCGCTTTTTGTGGCCTATGTTTATATAGACGATGAAGAAGTACAAGGATTTATTGCCGGGAGTCTAGATGTACCGAAAACTTTTAACCGACTGTGGAGCCGCAGCGGCTGGCGATTACTGGGGCCGACTTTGCTTGGGCTGCTGCGTCGTCCCCAACTACTAAAATATGTACTGACCACGCCACTTTACTTTATACGGAGTGCAGTTGCAACTTCATCGAAATCGGATACAACGTCTATTAAAGCAGAATCTCTCTTCTGTTCTTTTCGCCCTCAACTGCGCGGCACCAGAATTTCAGGTCATATAAATAAAGTGCTTTTCCAACATTTTCTCCGAGAGGGCTGCCGCTACATAAAAATTACCACAGAAACTTCTAATCAGGCCAGTTTACGCCAGCTCAGTCATTGGGGCTTTGAAATAAAAGAGCAGTTTAACTTTTACGGAAAAGATATGTACGTTCTAACTATGGATCTGCAAAACAACCCTCGGCTACATGATGATTGCCAGTATTCTTGTCAGTGTTAATCTATACGCAAAGTAACTCCCGCACCTAAATGTCCTTTTAGAGGCCCTTTGTCTTTGGTGTTCCAACGTTCGCGTATAGTACCGTCTTTATTTTGGCAGACAATAGTAAAAGAAGGTCTTATAGGAACGCGCAGTACGCGCCTCTCCCCCAACATGAGCATCATTTTATCGACGGCTCCACCCTGCATGAGCATATCGTCAGCTCCCGGATAAATATTTGCAAAAGTGCCCTCTCCCTCAACCCAAACATACCAGGTATCATTGCTGAAATTTGATACTTTAAGAAAACATTCGTTTACAAAATAAAGACCTTTGCCCTCTGTAAATTTTCCTTCAAATTGCTTTTCAATACGATCAGAATAAATCGACAACAGAATAGCGGCAGCATTTTCCTCGCGACTATAAGGAGTTCCGGGAGGAAGGACATCACGATCGACATCATATTTTTGACAGCCGACAGTGCAACTGCAAATTATCAATAAAATAATTAATAAAGACAAGCGCCTCATATTAAGAATCAATGCGACACCGCAATTTTATTCCCCTGCCCCAAGTTTTGGCTATATACTGATTACCGAAAAAGGATCTGCTAACTAAAAACTATAACTGCCTTAATATCTTGTTCAGAGTCGGCTAGGCTGCTAAAAAACCAGCGTGAAACCTTCTCAAGAAATAGAAATCAACTTAACCGATAGTTAACAAGTGCGCCAATGATAAAATTCCTGAAAAAAATTAATAATTTAGAATGGATATGGGTTGCCGATCTACTGATTATCAGCTTTATCAGCGTAGTAGCTATTTACGCCAACGTAATTTGGCAAATTAACTATACGTTTCCGCCTCACGCTGACTATGCTCACCATTTTTTAGAACTTTCAGCCATGGAACTGCGTATAAACAGCTGCACTAGCTGGTTAGAAAAGCTGCTGACTTTTTTCTTTTGGCCAAGTTCCTACCCTCCCGGAATGTACTGGTCAGCTTACTTAAGCTCTTTTTGTATAGGGCGCGGCGTTATGTCGGCCATGATGAGCCAAATGTGCTTCTTCCCCCTGCTCAGTGCCTCTATCTATTTTATGGTGCGTCCAAGATACGGTTTAGTCGCCGCAACTTCAGCAGCGGTTATCTGTGCTTCTTCCGTATTTTTATGCATGGGTTCCATAAGTTACATAGTTGACTATCCTTCGGCAGCTTTTACAGCCTTGTGTTTCTGCCTTTTTTTCAACTCAAATTTAATGCAGAGAACGGATAAAGCCATAGCTTTAGGATTATCTTTAGGGTTGGGCTGCTTATTCAAACCCACCACATTTTTATTCGTAGCTCCGGCCCTTATCATTCTCTTTTTTATAAAGCTGAACCAACTTTGGATTTATAAAGGTAGACTGCTCATTTCCCTAGCTATGATCGCTTTGCTATCTATCGCCCCAGTAATAGCCGCAGGATATGTTTACACTTGGCCTAGCTGCAATGCAGACTTAACTAGTTTTTTCCCTGTATACAAAATAGTCTTCATATTGGCAGCTATGATTGGAGCGGTAGCCCTATTTATCAGTGCTTTTTATTTATGGAAGCCCAATAACCAACATGAAGAAGCTGTAAAACTGATGCGTAACCTTATGTACGCCTTTGCTTGCTTCTATTTTATGTTTTTCCCCTGGGCTTCAGCTAACTGCTCCACTATGTTTTGGCGTTCTCACCATCTGGGCACTCAACTGTTGAACAATATTGTCATTTTTGGTCCCGACGTCTATTTTCATGGTTTAGCTGAAGGATTGGGCGATTTTCCTACCCTAATAATAACTATGCTAGGAGTCCTTTACAGCTGGCGCTCTCAAGGAAATTTAGAAGAACGCTTGGCTGTTATTTCATGTTTGACCGCCAGCCTTATTTCTATATTTATGCTCAGTCCGGCAGTACGCTATCTGCTTCCAGCTATAGCTGTAGGCTGCTATTTTTTTACAGCTTTTTTCCGTCGTATCCCCGGAGGATATGTTCTGGCTTTGCTGTTGGCTAGCACTATGTTTTGGCTCAATATTATGGAGTCGATACTTTATCCAAGTTACGAGGACAGTTTCAGCATAACCAAAAACTACGGTCCTATTAATATGTACACTAGTCTCTTTCCCTATCCCTCGACGGCTGATGTTCCTTTCAAAAGGGGATGGGATTTTGCCGCCCAACTTCACAATACCGTACAATCTTCTAATAGCGATCCGCTCTTCGTAGCAGTGCTGGTGCACAATAAATATCCCAATATCAATGCTGCCGAATCTTTCAAAATAGGCATGCACACCTGGTCTAACTATCACAGCGGCAGCATAGTACCGGTATTAGTAGACGAGACTATGGGCACTAAACAAACCCTACGCTTAGAACTGCATAGAAATCTGCTTAACATGGTCCAGTCCCATCCCTTACAGGCAGAAATTTTAGCCCAAATCATCAACAACTGTCAGCATCATCATTACGACTATGTTATAGATGTTCACGCCCGCGAACTACAGCCATTTGCTCCGGAGAAAATCAGTTACTTGCTGCGAAACGATAAAAATCTTCCTATAAATTTTAATACGGTTATCACTACCAAAGAGTATATTGCCACTCTTTATTCATCAGGAGAAATATACCTTAAATATTAGTTTATTTATCAGCTAAAAAGGCATTTTCAATGATTCTTCGAGCGCCCTAATTGTAAAGCGGCAGACTGGAAAATCTACAGTTAACTAGGTAAAAAAACAGCGGTTTAAGGCTAGCCTACAGCCTAAAACCGCTTATTTTGTTTTCTGTTTTAAATGCGCCCAAACAACAGGCGAAAGCTATACGTGCAGTGCTCACAAAACTGGCTATCTCTAAGCTAACTAACTTATCTAGCAGCAACAAACAGCATCTGCTCAATATTAAAGAAAGTGCCAACGGGATCACTAACATGAGAAATAGTGGCTGCTCTATATCCGGAGACCATTACTAAATCATCGATGCAACGCGATTCGCCAGGAGCTAAATTTCCCCAAAGGTAAGGATCTAAGATTCTACTAGCACCGACATAGCCGCCCTTATGATGGACCTCGCCTTCAAAGCGGAAGTTAAGCGGCTCGCTGCAGTTATTAATTACAGTGACATTAAAACGTGGTGCCAGATAAACTTTGATAAACTCACGACCTTCTTCATCGACAATACGGGCCTCATCGGACATATAGTGTTGTTTATCGACTCTCCCCTCATAGACGGACATAGTGTAATCGGGTTCTATGACGTAAATCAAATCTTTGACTATTACGCCGCCTTCACCGCCTTCGCCACCTTCTCCACCTTCGCCATCACCATCTGCACCGAATCCGGAATGTTTGCCGAATTTATTGCCATATTTTCCATAACCGTGTCCAGTAGGATAGCCAGGCCCACCCAAAGCAGAAACTCCTAACTTGGGCATATCAGGGTCGATAGCGGTACGCAAACCAGATCTTCCCGAACCGCGCCCAGGCTTCTTTACAGGATCACCGGGAGTGCCAGGTTTGCCTGGAGTTACCCCATATTTAGTCATGCTCGTTTTAGGGATATGGGCGTACTTATCTATGTCGTGAGGTTTTACCGGCTTGGGCTTCACAGTTGACTTTTTTACTGGCGAAGGAGTAGGCGGTACAATCGGCAGTTTTATAGAGTCCACTAAAGAAACTTTTGAAACTACACGCAAGCTTTCATCTTCGTTAGTATTCTTAGGTGAATACCAAGCCAAGGCCGCCAAAGCCATAAAATGGAAAACCAAAGCTAACACCACAGCCAAATGAATCGGACGAAGAACTTTATTATTATCAAATTCGTAATCGTTCAACTCTGATCACCTAAAACAATTCTGCAAACAAAAAACAGTCCCGGCATCGCCCACACTGCCGAGATTACTATTTATTAGGGGACGGATACCCCCGGCAGAAGATGCGCTAAGTCTACCCCACCCGCTTCAATACTTCCGCCCCTGCTTCTGCGAGTTCCACACAACTACTATTTGATGCGGCAGTAATTACAGGCAGAGCCGTCCTGCCCAGCATTTGCACTGTGTCACGCAAAACCTTAACTTTTTCAGATCCGTGACCTTCTGAGCGCATAAATGAAACTAAATCGGGCAAAATTTCCGCGCCGAACTTCTGTAACAGCCAAGAAGTAACCTCGATGGTGTGTTCATCGAATGGTCCAGAAATAAGCTCACGCCCCAAAGCCATGAGATAATGACGATAACGCCCAGGATAGCGCCGGAACACAGCCCGAACCAAAGCAAATTTCATGTAAGGAACAGTGCATCTGTCAGCAGCTCTAAAAATAGCATTTACGTATCCAACAGGATTTTTGTCCATCATCAGTTCAGCGACTTTGTCGACAACGCTAACTCCCCCGAGAAGCAAGCTCCCCAAAAGCTCAAAAGCTATATTTTCCAAAGACTTAGGATCTGCACTTAACTCCTCAGCTACTTTTTCAAATCCTAGCTTTTCCCGCTCTGCTCTGTCAGAATCAGCAATCTTTTCCTGAAGACTGACCGCTTCAAGGTCACTGCCTAAGAAGATTTCAAGCAATTCATTTTTTTTGCATTCACAAGAATTACGGTTTTGCAGTTCACACATGCTTGTTCCTTCGCCGTAGCAGATTTTCAAACCTTTTTTACAGACCAACAGCGTCAGTACTTAACCTTTTGCCATGTCATAGTAGCGAGAAGTGTTTAGTTGCTCAGTTAAAGCAAGACTTTAATGACTAAAACTAGAATTCAAGCCCGATTTACAGTAAGCGAGAGAGTCAATGATTGCAAGATTTTTTACCAAGTTTAAAGACATATTGCAGTCTATGCAGAATAACGACAGGTTAATTCGCGCAGCTATCGGTTTCTTCTTATACG
Organism: Candidatus Bruticola sp.; assembly: GCA_051874735.1. Lineage (GTDB taxonomy): Bacteria > Vulcanimicrobiota > Xenobia > Xenobiales > Xenobiaceae > Bruticola. Next base: position 28,845 of record JBJEGD010000034.1, read on the forward strand.
CTGTGTCTATAACGATGCTCATTATTACCGATTTGCCAAGCGTAAACAAATTTGAAGTAGGCAAACCGGCTCCTTGGGACATAAAGGCTTCGCGTTCGGTGCAGATTGTCGATGACGCCCGATGGAACAAAGCCAAAGAAGAAGCAGCCGCTCAAGTTGCTTCCATAGAAAAGATCAGCCCTCAATCGCTAGAAATAGCCAAGAACAAAATTGACCAAACTTTTGAAATTATTCGCGAAGCCCAGCGCCGCAAAGCTTCAGGAAAGTTCACCAACGAAGAAGCATCGGCAATTTCTATTGAGGTTCCCCTGAACCTGCAGTTATCAACCGTAAAAAGTCTGCTCGCTTCTAGTGTGCCGTCTCTAGAGCAGTACTATACAAACAGTGAGCACATTCTTGGTATAGTTATGCAGACTGGAGTGCGTGAAGACGAAAAAGAAGCAGCTTACAAACGCATAGAGCAGGAAGCCCGCTCTCTACCAGGTTTAACTGAGTCAAATGCCGCTATAGACGCCGAAATAGCTAAAGCCGCTCTTATTCCTAACAAATTTATAGACTATAACGCCACTCAACAAGCCAAAATTCAAGCCCAAGAACAAGTTGAACCGATTACAAAAACTATCATCCCTGGGCAGATAATAATACGCGAAGGCGATATAGTATGCGAACGCGATATTCACGTTCTAGAAGCTCTGGGAGTGTACAAAAAAGGCATAACCTGGAGTTCTATATTCATCAGTTTAACAATGGTGCTGATTTTGCAGTCAATAGCCTGCGTATACGTAAAGCTTTATGTTCCTCAGCTTTACACTAATCTGCGCCTAACTTTCGGTACGGCAGCTCTCTGCGCCGTTTTCATAGTAGTTTCTCATTACACTACCATGCTGTCTCCATATCTGCTACCTATAGCATTTACTAGTATGCTCATCTCTATATTAGCTTGTCCTCTCTTGGCTCTGCTTTCTGTGTCTATGCTCGGAATTTACGCAGGGGTTATGACCAATACGCTGGAGGCAGCCGTTTCCGTATTAACTACAGGAATGGTCGGTGCTTTAGCGGTTCAAAGCGCCAGCAAACGCTGGAATGTGGTCACAGCCTCATTGTGGGTGTGGCTTACTAACGTACTAGTCGTAGTTCTTTTTTCCCTCAGTGGAGGAGGCAGCCTCGATAAAATAGCCATTGACGCTCTTTTCTATGGAGGCTTAAACGGGCTTCTACCTGCTTTAATTGCCGCAGGAGCTCTCCCCTTCCTGGAAGGTGCCTTGAAAGTGACTACCCACATAAGAATGTTGGAACTAGCTAATCCAAACGAAGCGGCTTTACACGAACTGCTCAACAAAGCTCCGGGAACTTATATGCATTCTATTATGGTGGCTAACTTAGCTGAAGCAGCTGCTCAATCTATAGGTGCTGACTCTATGTTGTGTCGAGCTGGAGCTTACTATCACGATCTGGGTAAAATGAAACAGCCTAATATGTTTGTGGAAAATCAGACTGGCCAAGAGAATCCACATGATAAACTGCCGCCGGCCCTTTCAGCCATGATTGTCATTTCTCACGTAAACTTGGGTAAAGAATTAGCGTTAAAATATAAACTTCCGCCGGAGATTGCCAAGTTTATCCCGGAGCATCACGGTACTAACTTAGCTTCTTTCTTCTATCAGAAAGCCAAAGCTCAGGAAGACGAACCAGTTTTTGCCGAAGACTTCCGCTATCCAGGTCCACGGCCGCAGTCAAAAGAAACAGCTATAGTCATGATCTGCGACGGCATAGAAGCGGCTTCACGTACCTTGCCAGTGCCAAGTCGTGAGAACCTGAAAAATTTAATCGACAAGATAGTAAACAGCATTATTAATAATCATCAGCTTGATGACTGTCCCCTATCTATGCGAGACATTAATACAGTAAAAGCCTCTATACTGCGTTCCTTGACCAGCCATTATCACAATAGGGTCGCTTACCCAGATTCAAAGAGCCTAGGCAAGAAGTCGGCTTCCACCACACCGACTCCCCCCTCTTCTCCCGTTCGCCCACCTGAACCAACAAAAGAGAAACAGGCTGAGGTTACAACAGATTCTAAAAAGCCCAGCTTCCCATCACCTTCAAACTAGTTTTGTAAAGACAATTAAACAAAAGGTTAATAAAAAAGCAAAAATAGCGGGGAGGGCTTGAGCACACACCCAAGCGAAGATCGCCCGCGCGCGGGCGCGTTTCTTAGTTCTTACAAAAAATATCCCGGCCAATTTTAAGAGGAGAAATAAACTTATGCGTGGACATTCACTAAAAGTTCGTACGGAAATATTTAGTAAAAAAAATTCCCCGTACGAATTTATTCCTCACACATTCTACCATCAGGCCGTTTATCAGGCGATCCGAATTATCGATCAGCAGATCGGTATGTTTAAATGTTTGGGCCGCATGGTAGGCGAAGAGGATCAGGCCTGTAATGTCGGTCTGCGCAAATTCGAAGTGGAGATTTCTATTGTAAGTGATCAAGCTATTCACGCACTGAATAAGGAGTTCCGTCAAGTAGATTCACCGACCGATGTACTGAGCTTTCCTGCTTGGGAAGATGAATCAGCTCTGCTAGTTTATCCAGATGTCCACCTCTATTTAGGAGAAATAGTCATTAGTCTAGATACTGCAGCACGGCAGGCTCAAGAAGATGGCATAAGCCTGCGCCATATGGTAGCTTGGCTTATCGCTCATGCTATGCTCCATTTAGTCGGTTTTGATCATCCAGATCAAGAGACACGCCGCATCATGCAGAGCTACGAACTATCAATTATCAGAGCTATCGGTTTTACCTCTATTCCCAAAATGGCAGATGAAGCTTACGCTTCTAAATAAATAGAATAAGTGACACAGGGTTTAGTTATACATACTTGCGGTACAGCCCGCAATAATCCGGGAAGTGCTGGCGTCGGCTTAGTTATTGAAAGACCTGACAGCCATCAAATACTCATTTCTGAGAATATAGGCATTGCCACAACAGCCCAGGCTCAGTATCAGGCGGTCATTATGGCCCTAATCTGGGCTTCTGAGCATGGCTACAATCAGCTCAGCATTTTTTTAGATAATGCTAAAATGATCAGGGCTTTACTGCATAATCCTACCGTTTCAGACTTGCGAGTCTTAGGGCTGCACAAAAGAGCCCGGCGTTTGCTGCGTTCGTTAAAAGTTAATTTTTCTCTTTATGACAGCATGTCTCCGCACAAAGTCATAACTTTAGCTCTGGAAGCGAGCCTGCGCACACCTGCTGATTCAACAGTAGTCCACGAAAATGAAGAAACTAAAGACGTCAAAAATCACCATGCTATACAGCAGTCAGCCGGAGGGGTAATTTACAAGCGCGAGGGCGACAAAGTAAAAGTTTGCCTTATTGCCAAGAAGGGCGGTGCCGTTTGGGCTCTCCCCAAAGGCAGAGTGCAAAGCGGCGAAACTTGGGAGATGACAGCCACTCGTGAAGTATTGGAAGAAACCGGACACCTAGCGACTATCGCTGAGCGTATCGATCAAATAGAGTACTACTTTTACTGGCGAGATAACCGAACTCTATACTATAAACTGGTGACCTTCTTCTTAATGCCTTTGATTCAAGAGAACGCAGCTATTCCCGATGGAGAGGCTTCCGAAGTTGCTTGGTTCGACTTGGGAGAAGCCTGGCGCAAGCTTTACTATCAGAGTGAGAAGAATATTTTGCAGCAGGCTAAACAGATTCTGCATGCAGCTAAAATAATTTAACTACCGCAGAATTGAGAACTTTTTTGACAATAGCTTCTATTTCCAAAAAAAAAGTTATAGCTCTTATTTCGATTTATATTGTCGAAAATAACGGAATACGCTTTTTAGCGTCTGCGCTGCGTTCCCAAGGCTGGCGAGTTATCGAAATTTATTTCAAGGACTATCAGCATCATCATTTTACTAATCCTAGTTCAAAAGAGATCTATCTTCTAACCGATATACTCCGACGCGAACAAGTAGACATTATAGGCCTATCAGTACGCGCTGGAGGGTATTATAAGTTTGCCAGTCGGCTAAGCCGTTATCTCCATAAAGCACTTAATAAGCCCATTATTTGGGGGGGCATGCATGTCACCATGTCTCCGGAGGCGGCTTTGGACTACTGTCAGGGCCTGACTATAGGGGAAGCTGAAGAAACCATATGCGAAATTATGGAAGCGGTGGAGAAGGGTTCATCTTGGAAAGGCATTGCCGGTCTCTGGTATAAGGAAGCAGACGGCACTGTAGTGCGCAATCCTCTGCGCCCTTTGAATAATAATCTTGACTCTCTACCCTTCCGCGACTTTCACTCACACCAAAGCAAATACTACATAGATAATGACTCGGTATCTTTAGGCGATCCTTACATCAATCAAACAGTATATTTAATGATGTCTGCCCGAGGGTGTTTATTCAATTGTGCTTACTGCGATATTAGCGCTTTGCGTAAAGTGTACAAAAATTTAGGCGTTTTTTATCGAGTTATGAGTCCGGCTCGCACTGTAGAAGAATGTCTTTATGCCCAAAAGAACTTTCCTCATCTACGCCGCTTTCGTTTCGATGACGAACTTTTTTGTTTACGCAAAGAATGGGTCGACGAATTTTGTCAACTTTACAAAGAGAAGGTAAAGCTTCCCTTCGAAATTTTAACTGATCCCCGAGTTGCCGATCGGGAAATACTAGCATCATTGCAAGGCGCCGGTTTAGATACTGTAATGATGGGCATTCAACATGTCAGCAGTGTAAACCAGCGCCTTTATAACCGCCATGTCGCCGATGAAACAGTACTAGAAGTTGGCCGTATGCTTCATGAACTAAATTTAAAAGTTTGTTACCAGGTACTGTTAGACGATCCGCACGTCAATTCAGCCGAGAAGGAGCAGCTTTTTGAGCTTTTAGCTAAACTTCCCAGACCTTATGACTTATATTTATTTTCTCTTTCATACTGGCCACAAACAGACATCACTGAACGATACCTAGCTGACGGTACTATTACTCCTGAGCAAATTGAAGGACGCAACGACAAATGTCTTAAGCAGTTCCGGGTCTCGCTATCTTGGCCACGCTCCGCTGAAGACACTTTCTGGTACTCAATATACACGCTGCTATCAAAACGCATTCCTCTAAGCTTTATTAGGCTTTTGGCTTCTTCTCCTTGGCTCAAGCGCTTTCCTCAGCCTGTCTTTATCTTAGCCCAAATACTGAATTTTATTAAATTAGCCGAACTGGCCTGGCAAATGTTGCTACGGGGTGAACTTACTTGGGATACTATTAAACGTTGGGTGAACTTAAAATCTATGCCTACTTCTTAGTTTCATCTTCTGCAACGGCCTCAATATCCGCAGCCGATTTCTCATTATTAGAAAGTTCGATTAGCATTTTTTTATCAGTATAGCGCAGAAAAGGCAGCCACACTAAACCGCTGATCAAGAAGTTCAGAATGAACAAAATTAGACTGCGCCAATCTTGAGTAGAAAGTACTGCACCTAAAAAGCCGGGCATTACCCAAGGCACTTCTATGAAGGGAGCGCTGACTAGCCCCCGACTTACAGCAAACCAAGCTACCACTCCGCAAATCATGGGCGCTAAGATACAAGGTACAGCTAATATCGGATTAGCAATTACCGGCAGACCGAAAAGAAAAGGCTCATTGACATTAAAGAGAGCCGGTACAGCGGCCATTTTGCCTACTTTGCGGAAATGACTGTTTTTAAATAAAAAAAGCATGCATGTTGGAGCTAAAGTAGCTCCTGAACCGCCTATCCAAATGAACCATTGATAGAAAGGATAGGCAGTTACGTAAGGCAGAGGCAAGCCGGCACTATGGGCCTCAGCGTTCGCGGCCACAAATTGCTGCCACAAAGGAAGCATAACTGCATTTATTACAGAAATACCGTGTATGCCGGCCACAGCAAAAAGATGGAGAAAGAAATTGCTAGCCTCAACAGCGGCTAACGTATCGCCCATACTAGAAAGCGGCGACATCAGCAACATTATCCCCTTGTTTATGTTTAAATTACAGACGTGGCTGATAATCCAAACAGCGCATACGGCCAGTAACATCGGTAAGAAGCTGCTGAAAGCTTCAGATACAGCCGGAGGAATACTTCGGCTAACCTCATCTGTAGAAGCTTGCCTCCTCCCCGGACGCATAAGCAGGCGAGAAATTTCCACCATAAAAAAAGCGGCCACGATCCCCAAAAAAATGCCTTCTGGGCCGAATGGTTTCAGCGGTATCGACCAACCTGCCCCCTCAGCAAAATTTACTTTTGAGGGAGCTTCCGTTACCAAAAGGGCAGCCATAGCTCCAAGCCCCTGAGGAATAGGCGGCAGTTCATACTGTTTAGCCAAAGCAGCTGCAACTGTAAAGGCGATATAGAGGCCGATTAATCCCATAGTCAGCCGGTAAGGTATATAAAAATCAGCAGAGTTGGCTAAATACCATCGTCCGAAGGCGCTATCAGCGATATTGGGCAGCCAACTAACTTCTCCGCCGAAATATTGAGTTAGAACTTCGCCCTGCGCTCCCAAAAGCAAGAAAGTACTGCCCAATAAAATAATTGGCACTGCGCCGAGCATACCATCTCTTAAAGCTAGCACATGGCGTTGGGCAGCGAACTTTTCCAAAAGTTCCACAAATTTGGCCACAAAACCGTTCTTCTGCAAAATCATATCCTCTTATCCGACCGCCATTTTGGGCATGTCAACTCAAATAGGAGCTTAATTTTAGCTAAACTGAAGGTAGCATGCAAATAGAGCAAGACAGCTGTCCTCAATTAACACAATTATCTTTTCAGACTGGTCCATTGAATAGAATCATTATAAAATAGCGCTTAGTTTTACCATTAAAAATACTACTAAAAAAATAGTATTTTTAATGGTAAAATATCAAATATTAGTTTTATTTACTCCTTTTATATAACATTTTTACAACTGAATAGCCTTAGCAGCAGGGTAAAGAAGAAAAGGTGTGAATATTTCGAGCGCATTAGAATAAGCAAGTGAGGCAATTATGTCCAATTCTTTATTACTTGAAGTTAAGAATCTGCATGTTTCAGTAGGGGAGAAAGAAATTCTCAAAGGCTTGAATTTAACTATAAACAAAGGTGAAGTTCACGCTTTAATGGGCCCGAACGGATCAGGCAAATCGACCTTATCCAATACCATAATGGGCCATCCTAACTATAAAGTAACTGCTGGTCAGATTATCTTTAAGGGTGAGGAAATTCAGGACATGCCTGCTAATGAGCGGGCCAAACGTGGCGTTTTTTTGGCGTTTCAGTATCCTATTTCCATCCCTGGCGTATCTTTAGGCAATTTTCTCATGGCTTCAGTGCGCAGTATCCGTGGTGAAGAGAATGTCAAGCCTCTGCCCTTCCGCAAAGAATTACAAGCCAAAATGAAAGAGCTGGGCATTAATACTGAATTTGCACGACGCTATGTTAATGAGGGATTTTCCGGTGGAGAAAAAAAACGCATCGAAATTCTGCAAATGGCCTTGCTTAAACCGTCTCTGTCTCTCTTAGATGAAACTGACTCAGGTTTAGATATTGACGCTTTGAAAGTAGTAGCTGAAGGTATTCATCGAGAATTAGAGGCCAATAATACTAGTGCCCTGGTGGTGACCCACTATCAGCGTCTGCTGGATTATCTTAAGCCTCAATTCATTCATATTTTAGCCGACGGGCGAATTGTGGAAAGCGGGGGACCAGAATTAGCTCTGCGCCTCGAGCAGACGGGCTACGACGAAATTCTCAGCAAGTACGTCAATAAATAATCAAATACTCTTCAAAAAGCAGAGCTGTCGGCCGTATCAAATTTTAGATCTAGCGCAACTGCAAAACTTGCTCGAAGTGCCGTCAGCTCGGCCCATTTGCTTTTCTAGGAGCTTTATATGGATTCACCCAACAATAATAAAGAATCTTTAGAGAATATCGGTACTAACTATAAGTACGGCTTTGCTGACGCCGAAGATTACGTTTATAAATCGGGTACCGGCCTAACTCCGCAGTTGATTGTCGAAATGTCCAGGATCAAAGGCGAACCGGATTGGATGCTGCAAAACCGTCTTAAGGCCTACGAAGTTTTTAATGCCAAACCTATGCCAACCTGGGGTACCGACCTGAGCGGCGTGTATTTCGATGACATTCATTACTACGTCAGACCTTCAGACCGCACAGCTACAGACTGGAACGAAGTGCCAGACAAAATTAAGCAGACTTTTGATAAGCTCGGCGTACCAGAAGCGGAGAGAAAACATTTAGCTGGATTGACAGCTCAATACGAATCGGAAGTAGTTTATCACTCCATACGGGCCGATCTGGAAAAGGAAGGCATTATTTTTCTAGATATGGACAGTGCACTGCGCCAGTATCCAGATCTGGTTAAAAAGTATTTCGGCACCGTCATTCCTATGACCGATAATAAATTTGCTGCTCTGAATACAGCAGTCTGGAGCGGCGGTTCATTTATCTATGTGCCTAAGGGTGTACACGTAGAACGTCCTCTTCAAGCTTACTTCCGCATTAATGCCCAGGCTATGGGCCAGTTTGAACGCACCCTCATTATTGCTGATGAAGGGGCGTTTGTTCACTACGTAGAGGGATGCACTGCCCCTATTTATTCAAAAGATTCGCTCCATTCAGCCGTAGTTGAACTTATTGCGATGGAAGGGGCCCGCATTCGTTACAGCACTATTCAAAACTGGTCCACCAATGTTTATAACTTAGTTACTAAAAGAGCCGTGGCCCATAAAAATGCTGTAGTGGAATGGATTGACGGCAATATAGGCTCTAAGGTCTCTATGAAATATCCGGCCATTTATCTGATGGGCGAAGGAGCTCATGGAGAGGTTGTGTCTGTAGCTTTTGCCGGAGAAGGACAAGTTCAAGATACAGGGGCCAAGATTGTCCATGCAGCTAGCCATACCACCTCGAATGTTTTATCTAAATCTATATCTAAAAATGGAGGCCAGGCCTCATATCGTGGCTTGGTAAAAGTAGAAGCTAAAGCCGAAAATGTACGCGGCAATGTTCGCTGCGATGCTCTTCTTCTAGATGATCACTCCCGCTCCGATACTTACCCCACTATGGACATTGCTAACCCTAATGTTCATATCGGACATGAAGCTACCGTTTCCAAAGTAGGCGATGAACAAATATTCTATTTGATGAGCCGAGGCCTATCCGAAAGCGACGCTATTACTATGATAGTAAACGGATTCTTTGAACCGTTTGCCAAGGAACTGCCCATGGAATATGCCGTCGAATTGAACCGCCTCATCAAAATGGAGATGGAAGGTTCTGTAGGTTAATCTCACAGCAATTTTTCGGATTCACGGGAGGAAACGTGATAATCAATTTAGAGGCTCAATTTGAGCAAGCAATGGAAAATACGGTCCAACTGGCGGAATCATGCCAAGAACCGCAGTGGGCTGTTGATATACGCAAAGCCTCATTAGTAAGTGCTCGCACTCTCTCTATCCCCTCCAAAGAAGAAGAGGCCTGGCGGCGCAGTGCACCTTCTTGGTTTTATCCAGACAAAAGCCAAGCGATACGCCTGCTGAAGGAGAATTTGCTTATCGATGAGTTTTTAATGACTTCTGAAGTAGCTTCTAGTCTTCATGAGTACGGAATCAACAGTACAACTGAAAATCTTGAAAGTGCCACTTCTAACTTATCTGCAGCTAAAAAGAGCTTTGAAAAGTACGACTGCGCAGGTATTCGCATTATGTCTATGAGCCAGGCTCTTCAAACAGAAGAAGAACTCAAAAACCTCTTCTTCAAAGCGGAGCACCATCAAAAAGAGCTTAGTACTGCACTTAACGGTGCTTTGCGTACCGGCGGAGCTTATGTAAAAATTACTCCCGAAACTCAAAAAGAACGAGCTTTCCATATAATTCATGAAATAAACGACAGCTCCTCAGCAGAAAACGATCAAGACGAGGTGCAAAACTGCCACTTCAGCCACAGCCTCATTACAGCTAACGGTCCCGGCCGAGCTTCCATAGTAGAGAGTTTCACCAATAAAGATACCCAAAAAGTTAAAGTGCATTCACTTATTGAATTCGACTTGGCTAATGGGGCAGCCGTTACTTATGTTCTGGCTGGTCTCTGGAATAAAGACGCTGCCGTTTTAACTACCATTCATGCTCGTTTGGGTAAGGACGCTTCCTTAAAGATTGTCTATGCCGGCCTGGGTGAAGGGTTAAGTAAAACTTTCTTCTCTGAAGATCTTAATTCTTCCGGAGCGAGAACAGAAATTTATGGAGTGGTGCTGGCCAATGGCCGAAGCCGCAGCGATGTGGACACCTTTGTCCACCATAAGGCGCCATATACCTTCTCAAATGTGCTCTTTAACTGTGCTGTTTCTGATAGGGCCCAGTCTGTTTTTGCCGGAAACATTTATGTCGATCAAATTGCTCAGCATACTGACGCTTATCAGAAGAATCAAAACTTAATGTTGTCCTCTAAGGCTAGAGCAGAATCTATGCCGAAGTTAGAAATTATTGCCGATGATGTGCGCTGCACCCATGGAGCCAGCTTTACAAACTATGACGAAGAACAGCTGTTTTATATGCAAAGCCGCGGCTTGAGTAAAGCAGCAGCTCAAAGCATGATCACGGCCGGTTTTTTCCAAGAGATTGTTGAAAAATCCGATAATAGTTCTGTCGCCGACTGGTTATCAGGTACAGCTGCGGCTAGGTTCAGCGTCAATAATTAGATAAAAACACTATCAAAACTAATCGGCTGCTGTTCAGCCCAATTATTATCAATTGACCAAAGCTATATAAAAAAGTCGGCAGGGCCGCTTAAACTGAGCGGCCCTGCCAGTATGATAATAAAAAATAAAGCAGCCGCAATTTTTCCCCAATATATGCTTACACACCACCCGGAGGCCTGTCATGAAAAAAGCTTTAGGACCTGTTGACAAATTCAAAGAGAATCAGGTAGTTATTATCCCCAACGATCTAAGTTCAATCGGGGTAGTAAAAATAGGTTCTGAGATATTTGCATACGAAAACAACTGCACCCACGACGGAGAGGAGCTGGGAAGATGCCGAGTATACGGCTTTGAAATTGAGTGTCCTCGTCATGGAGCCAGATTCGATGTGCGCACAGGCCAAGCAGTCCGTATGCCTGCTGTTGGTAATTTAGAAACTTATCCGGTCAGCATACAGGACGGCCAAGTTTACGCAGAAATAGATTAGATAGTTTTATTTTTTTCACAGTTGGGAAGCAATGCTCGATCAAAATTTATTAACTAAGTTTGCTAAAATACGTGAAGATTTTCCTATTTTACAACAAAAGATCAATGGTAAACCGATTACTTATTTAGACAGTGCCGCCTCAGCTCAGCAGCCAGACTACGTTATAAACAAAACAATCGACTTTATCCGCCACAGCTACGCTAACATACACCGCGGCCTTTATCCTCTATCGGAAGATTCGACAGAGCAATACGACAAAGCCAGGCGTACAGTAGCATCTTTTATAGGCGTTGAGGATGATCCTACAGTTATTTTTACCCGCAACACTACAGAATCGATCAACCTGCTAGCTTACACTTGGGGAGAGAAATTTATCAAGGAAGGCGACAGCATTGCCTTACCGGTATTGGAACATCACTCCGATTTAGTACCCTGGCAACAGTTAGCTCTGCGCAAAAAAGCCATACTGCGCTGGATAGAAGTTCTGCCTGACGGCACGCTCGATCTGGAATCACTCGAAGAAGCTCTGTCCCACTCACCTAAACTATTAGCCTTCACCTGGGTATCTAATGTCTTCGGTACTGTCAATCCTGTTCATGACATTGTGTCTAGAGCCAGAGAACATGGTCCTATTACTATTGCCCTTGATGGTGCTCAAGGAGTCCCCCACTTAAAGACAGATGTAAAGGAATTAGGCGTCGACTTCTTAGCTTTTTCTGGTCACAAAATGCTAGCTCCCACTGGCATAGGGGTATTGTGGGGCAAGCGCAGCCTTTTAGAGAACATGCCTGCTTTTCTGTTCGGAGGCAGCATGATTTCGTCGGTCAAGCGCGAGCGCTCATCTTGGGATGAACTTCCCAACCGATTTGAGGCGGGTACTCCCAATATTGTAGGAGCCATAGGACTGGCAGCAGCTTGCGATTATCTTACAGAAATTGGCCTGGACAATGTCAGAGCTCATGATCAGGCCCTTATGCAGTACGCTATAGATAAACTAAACGATATAGAAGGAGCTGAAATTTTAGGCCCGGCTGAAGTCAGCAAAAGAGCCGGAGCTCTGTCTTTCTATTTCCGAGGCATTCATCCACACGACATTGCCACTTTGCTTGGTCGAGAAGGAGTCTGCGTTAGAGCCGGTCATCACTGCTGCCAGCCTCTCATGCGTGAAATTGGCTTTATGGGCACCACTAGAGCTAGCTTTTACGTTTACAATAACTTCGAGGATATTGATAGATTAGCTGAAGCGCTGCTTAAAACTGGTGAAGTATTTAAGGGTGCTGTCTGTTCTTCTAAGTGCGCCGGCCGAAAACTTAAAGTGATGGTGCAGACGGGGCACCGCCAGCTTTGGCCTAGCTGCTGTCCCAAGGCCTCATGTGCTTCCTGTTTAAGCTTGCCGCCTTCCAGAGCTTTAGGCAACACTATGGATTCATTGTCTCCCACTTTATCTACTCCTACTATCGATATTACCACTTCGAGAACATCGGGCGGTGCAGCTACTACCGAGCATAAAGTTTAAGAAAGGGAAGTAATATAAAGTTATGCATGCAGACAACTTGATAGATGACGATCTTTACCGTCAGATTATTCTCGACCATTATTCAAGACCGCGCCACAACTGCCATTTGGCAAATCCGACTATAACTACTGAAGGTAATAATCCAACCTGCGGCGACGAAATAGAACTAGACTTAAAGATAGAAAACGGCATCATAACAGACGTCGGTTTCGTAGGTGAGGGCTGTTCTATTTCAGTGGCTTCTTCTTCGATGCTAGCTGATACTATAAAAGGCAAGCCCATTACCGAAGTTCTCAAAATAGCCCACGCTTTTAAAGCCCGTCTCCTGAGCCATGAAAATGAAGAAGCAGCCAAACAAGCTGAAGAAGTCGACGTTGGAGAATTAGAAGCTCTCGACGGTGTCAAAGATTACCCAGTGCGCATAAAATGCGCTCTTTTAAGTTGGAATACGCTGCTTTCAGCCTTAGAAAACAGCCCCTCAGCCCAATAAGGAGATTTGCATAAAGTGACTTTAGACAAAGAAGATATGCAGCCTTTGCTGCAGGCCCAGTGTTTTCCTTACAATCCAGACGATATTGAACCTTCTCAAGAAAGTGCAGAAAATCGAGCCTCAGTAACGGCGGAGAAGCCAGACCAGGTGCCTATAGCTACGGATAAGAATCAGAACGTTTCTGAAGAAGTTGACGCTCCTTTCCCTACTGAAGCCCAAGTTAGAGAGGCCCTCAGCGAGGTTAACGATCCGGAAATAGGCATGAGCATTATAGAATTAGGTTTAGTCTATGACATAATTATGGATCATGAGCAACGCTCTGTGACTATCAATATGACCTTAACTAGTCCTGGATGCCCTTTAGGACCGGAAATTACCAGCGCGGCCTATTTGGCTATCACCCGCATCAAAGGTGTAAAAGACTGCCGAGTGAACTTAGTTTGGACTCCCATGTGGGATCCAGAGACTCATCCTACAGAAGAAGCCAGAGCAGCCCTAGGCTTCTGGTAAAAAGCTGAAAACGCTCTGCATCCGTCCCGATTAAGTATTCCTCTCTACTTTTTAATCCAGAGAGCCGGACGGATGCATCCCCCGCTGCAATCAACGCTGAAGTCGTTAAAAACGACTCCATTACTGTAGACATAAGTGGCATTGCCGAAATAGCCAGGCCAGCGCAACCACCACCAAGCATAAAATCCGTCGCTGCACTCCTCTTCAGCAGCATACATGTCGGCGCCCATACGCTGGGCGTACGGAGTAGCGATGCAAAAGCGCTCGGAGCGCCGACTCAGTTCCTCTCCAAACTCCAAAGGACTGAGCAAAAAAACCCGATCGATAGTGACGCTGTCTTGAGGAGTATCGTAAATTTGGGATGCGCTGTTGTCTAAACTGACAGGTTCTATGAGCCTCTGCTCTGCCGGGCTGAACGCTAAATTATAAAATTCGTTATTCAACCAAGCACGCAAGCTGCTACCGCTCCACAAAATGGATCCAGCTTCAGTATTAAAGGGACCGCAATCTAGCCCCCACTTAGAGAGCAGCAGTCGGCGCTCAGCTTCTTCTCTAACAGTGATCCATTTTATAGGCAGTATTTCTCCGTCGCTGTCTTGGGGATAGTGTCCGAATTCCATTTTTTGTTATATGCGCGCTACCTACCGAACCGTATTGAGCTCTGCAGCCAGACAGCCTTTCTGTTTTTTTTACTTGATTAACCGCTATTCAGCTTCAAAGTAAATTTTTATAAAGTAAAGGAGAATATTTTACCCAAAGGGCCGGACGGACACACAAGCCTATGAAGTCTACATTTTTATCGTAACTGAAGCTGCCGCCATAACTTACAAAACCAGCGTTATCTTCCTGCGCCCCTGGACTGCGCAACCACCAACAGCAATCACCCTCGCTATCGCAAAAGCCTCCCTGATCTTTAGCCGCTAAAGTCAGTGAACAGCGTCTGTCGGCATAATCTTGGAAATAGCTGCGCGCTTCGGAGTAACTAAACAGAAAAAGGCGATCCCTAGTGTCTCGTCCTCCGCTTTTGCCAAATCGGCAATCCTGTTCAGTATCGTTACTTACGAGCACTTCAGGTATCAAGCTGCGCTCCTCTGAAGTGAAGGCGCTTTCTATGAATTCACCGTTGAGCCAAGCGCGAATCTCACTGTTTTCCCATCCGGGATAAGGAAGCTGACTGTGGAAAGGACGACAAGCCAAACACTTCTTAACTACTAACAGCGCAAGGCCCTCTTCAGGTTTAACCTGCAAAACCCGCCACCGAATGGGACTGAGCGGATAAAGGTCTACCACATGTCGCTGGTCAATTTTATCTACCAGGCGATCTTCTTTAACCTTAAAAGCGCGGCGCTCTTTCTTAGCAATAAACCGCCCCTGCCTGCAGCGACCGAAATCGATAGCCTGACCAACACGTATACTCTTAGGTTTAGCCATATTCTGCACCAGCCTTTTTAGTTTCTTTAGCTTGTCCAATAGTAGCTTGTGTACAGCCGTAAAATGGAAATATTACTATTACTTTTCTAATTCGTAACGAATGGTCTCTTCCTGACCATTTCTTTCAACTACAAATTCAAAAGAACTAGCATTGCGAAGTGTCATATAACCTCGATACATTTCTTCAGCACTGCGCGTCGGCACACCGTTAATTGACAACATAATATCGCGGTTTTTCACTCCCATGCGAGCTAGAAGATTGTCTCCGTTGCGGAAATCTACCCTAGTGCCGTATGGCTGTCCATCTTTCTCTTGGGGGACAACACGCAGCTGTTTAGCCATTTCAGCTGAATTATCCAGAGCGCGGCGGATATCAGCCATGCTGACCCTCTCTTGTTCACTGTCGCCGCTATCTTGCTTATCGTCTGTCTGAGAGCTGTCTCCACCCTCTTCCTCATTTTGAGAGCGTTTTTTTACAATAGGACCTGAAGATTTTTCGCTTTCACCATTTTTCAAGCTCAGGCTATCGGCAACAAAAAGCACTTCTTCCTGATCATTTTCAAAACGCGCCCAAGCAGAATCAACTTCGCTTAAAACGTAGCTGCCTACCCGCTCTCCTTCATCAATAACTTCTACTTGCCCAGGGCCCCACTCAAAAATAGCCGCCCTAGCCGTAGGCGCAATAAGGGAACCCTGCAGAACTCCCTTGCTAATGTCGCGCTTGTCTTTTTTACTGTTTTTTTTATCAGACTTGGTGTTATCGGAATTATTAGCCACTCCATGCTCACTAATAACCTGAGACTTGCGGCCTTTAACCTTAGAGGAAGCTTCCTTATTGACAGGCTGACGCAGTGCGGAAGCGATATTGCCTACTTGTTCTGAGCTCAGGCGGGAACGCTTGCTCTTCTCAGCCCGTCCAACTTCTATTCCCTTAGGCGCACCTGTAAAATAAGCATCAAGAGAAGCGGCGCCTATATCGGCGCACAAAGCAGCAGAGCCTATAACTAAGGCCCAAGTAAGGAATCGGTTATAAGAGGAACTGAGCATAACTAGGTTATTTTTTGGCAATAAAATTTTTTTTCCTCTTGAAGAATAATTTAAGAAGGGCACTTATTAAAGCAGAAACGACTTAGAAGGTTTACGCGCCCGTATATAGAAGTTGGAGCGGCTTGTTGTGAGAGATGCAGACCGTCTGAGTACCGTTGAGAGGTATGATGCCAAGCAATAGACATTTAAGTAAGAGTTGAGCTATGTTCCGCACAGCGGGTTTAGACTTAGGACATACGGAGACACGCGCAGTATCAGTAGGAATACTTTGGGGGTCTCCTTTAAAATTGGCTCCTGACGCCGATTTAAAATCGCCTATTGTCAGTATGCCTGCAGATCTGTTAACAATTAGGACTCTGAACGTTCCCAATTCGGAACGAAACATTCAAGGCAGCGTTATCAGAGAAGAGCTGCGCCTCTCTTTGCCCTTTCCTATCGATGAAGCTTCGTGGGATTGGATTGTTAAAGACGAAAACGCTGCTGTAGCAGTATCTCTGAAGCATCAATTGAGCGAGTTTAGGGAACAGCACAAGCTGCCTAACGAAGCGATTGTAGATGCCGAGCCCTTTGCTTATCTGCGTATTTGTACTGAGGCCAAAATTGAAGAAGCCTTAGTCCTCGATTTCGGTTTTTCCAAAACTACTGTATGTGCGATCAAAAACGGATCATTATGCTGGGTTAAAGTTTCTTTCCGAGGAGGAAACAGTTTAACTAAAGAGATCGCTGCTGCAGAGAAAATTGACGATTCGGAAGCCGAAACGCGCAAACTCACCTTAGGCCTAGATATCCCCCAATGTAAGCAATGGCTGCACAGCATAGTTTCTACCAGTTTGCTAGTAGCACCAGTTCCCTTCGATAAAGTTTTTATCTGCGGCGGAGGCGCCCAAATGAAGGGGTTGCCTGAAGAGCTTTCTGAGCTGTTGGGCCAAACGGCCGAACCTATCCCTATGCCTACAGGGCTCAGTCCTTATACAGATGCAGCAGCTTACGGCACAGCTTTAGCTGGCAAGCCTAGCTTGCCCAGCATTCAACTTATTCATCAAGCGGAAGACAACAACGCTATCCCTTGGAAATACGCTGTTTGGACAGCTGTACTTTTAATTTTGGCTACCTGTAGTTTAGAGATTCACCACCACACGGCTGTTACAAGTTTAAAGCAGCAGGTAGCTGTGTACGAAGAAGCAGCTTCTCAAGTCCTTCCTGAATTAGTCAAGGCCCCTCCTGAGGAGTACCAGAGTACTCTGAACAAACTTACCGAGACAAACGTAGCTAACAAGCGTTCCTCCCCTGAATACATTTTAGAACTCATGGCCCAGATGGCTCGTCCTCTGAGCAGACAAGCTAACTTAGAAATACGCGGCTTGGAATTTTCCTCAGAAAAGGCTGTACCAGCTATGACCATCCAAGGGCAAGCCCGTTCGGTTCAGCAAGTAGAGGAGTTCCGCCAGGGCCTAGAAGGCATACTGCAAAAACCTGAAATTATAGAGAATAAGAAAGGCAGACAAACTACAGTCTCTTTCTCTATTGAAGGAGAAGTTCCAGCTCCATGAACCAAGACCTTTCCCGACAGCTGCTTTTTGCGGTTTCTTTGGTAATAGTTGCTCTGCTCTGGGGGATTTTTTATGCTCTGCCGCGCTATAAATCAACTTCAGCTGCTGAAGCCAGAGCAGCCAGTTTGCGGTCTGAGCGCAAAAGCATTACCAGAGCCATGCAGGCTTTTTCCCGTTCTAAGAGTTCTAAAAAGGCTCCCAATCCTAATACAGCAACTTGGATCAATACCTCCATTCTCAAAAATTTAGAGAAAAATGTGGAAAGTAATAATCCATATAAAAACAGTCAAGGCGTACAGCTAAAGCTTCGCTCTGTAACAGCTGAGCAGATTACGGACATGCTGGATTCCATGCGATCGGCCAACGTTATAATAAAAAGTTTTAAACTTGACGACAGCGATGGAAACGGACGTTGGAACTTAGAACTGATGGTTGAGGTGCCCTCATGAAGATTCTGCTGAGAGTCGCAGTTTGGGTAGCCGTTTTCGTACTTGTGCTGCTGCTGCGTTTACCTTACGAGACAATATTAACTAGAGTAATAGCTTCAGCTGAAAGTTCCACAGGCATTTCCATTACTTGGGATGAAATGTCCATGGGATTAACCGGCATAAACTTGAATAAGCTTTTAGTAACCATCCCTTCCGGAGGCTACTTTACAGCAGATAAAGCCTTCGTAGGTTATTCATTAAGCGGTCTGAGCGTAGACTTCACTCAGTATGACTCAGCCAAAGTGTTAGCTGAAGCAAGTAGGCGCAGCAGCTCTCCCAACTCAGAAGCAGCTGCTTCTAGCGCCTCTTCCTCTGACAGTTCAAACCAGGCTAATATTGTTCCCGGTACCGCATCACTGCGAATTAACGCTTCTGAACTTACTTTCAAGAGCGACAATTTAGCTTTAGATACGGGTTCTAAAGACCTCAAAGCGGTTCGTCTCAGCGGTCAGATCACTTATAATTATATCCAAAATAAGGGAAAAGGAACGTTCGACTTCAAGGTACCATCTCTGAAAGGCTCATTGCCCATTGAGCTGAACAATTTAGAAATAGGCGCCAATATTACCATAGAGCCATACGAAGCCAAAGTTTCTTCTGCGGCTCGCTCTTCTACCACAGCAGCTTCAGCAGCTTCTAAGAGTACCTCCGTCAACAGCCTTCTAACCCTTTACAGCCAGGATGTTACCGGAGAGGGTTCAGTTCTGCTGCGCTCTGTTCCCCAAACCAGTTCACCGACTATTAACGGCGATCTCACCTTTAAAACCAAAATGTTTGGCACTCATAAAGTCAATATTTCCGGAACTTGGGCTAATCCAGAATGGAATCTTGCAGGAGCACGCTAGTGAATAAATTCCGAGTATACATAGTGACAGCTTTACTGACAGCGTTGGTGTCGATAACGCCGGCTTTCTCTGATACTCCTACCAAAGACAAAGAGACTGAACCTCAAAAGCCGATGCTCAGCAAAACCATTGCTGAATCGATGCGCCACGGCCACATTTTGCTGAATTTTGAAAATATTGATATTAGAGTTCTCTCCCGCATGATGAGTGAGCTCACAGGGCGCAATATTATTGTCGACGAAAAAGTTAAAGGGAAGCTCACTATTTTGTCTTCGCGGGAGGTCAGCATCCCTGAAGCCTGGGACATATTTAAGGCGGCCGTCAATCGCTATGGTTTCACAGTAGCCAGCCGCGGCGATCATGTGCAAATTATTCCTGGCAGCGCGGCTAGAAGCGTAGGAGCTTTTATGTCAGCTTCTCAGGCGAATCCAGCCGGCGAAGAATATGTTATGGCCGTTCTCATCATGAGTCAGGGAGATCCGGAAAACGTTGTCAGTGCAGTTAAGCCGCTTCTTTCGGAAAATGGTGTGCTCACTGCTTACAAAGACGGATTAGCCGTGTTGGTAGTAGATAAAGCCTCTATAGTTAACCGTATCGGCCAAATTGTCAAAAGTTTAGATAGCTTAGAGCCCAGCCTCAAGACTGAAGTCATCTTCCCTAAATATATGGAAGCGGACAAAGTTGTTACAGCTATTAAACCGCTTTACAAAGATAAAGAGTCTAAAAACCTCTTTGGTATTGCAGCTTTTGCTCCATCTAACGGTGTAGTTGTCAGCGCTTATCCCAAAGATTTGCGTGACATTAAAAATATTTTGAAAAAGCTGGATATTCCTATGGCTGCTCCTACTAAAACGGAGCCTGCCCGCTTCTTTGTCTATCACCTGCAGTTTGCTCAGGCTGACGACGTAGCCAAAATACTTTCTGAAATGCTCTCTGAACGCCAAAAAGCCGTTGAAGAGCAACTCAAAGAATCTAAAGTGCCAGCAACTGAAGAGGCTTCCCGCGGTTCAAAGCCATTCAAGGGAGCGACTGACGATGTAACTGGTCCTACTGGAGCTAAAGATGCTCCTCCGACGGTAGCTTTTACCTCTTCCAAAGTTTCCGCTGATACCGATACGAACTCCTTAGTTCTATATGTATCTCCCTCTGAGTACGGAGAACTTAAGACGGTCATTGCCAAATTAGACGCCGAACGCAGCCAAGTGCAAATATCAGCTATAGTTGCCGAAATCTCTCTAAAAAGAGCCTCTGAATTGGGTATAGGCTGGCAAGCTCTTACTTCAGGAGGCGTCATAGGTTCTTATAAAGGCGGCCTCACTGAAGAAGGTCTACTGAACGTGCTGGCCGGAGGCAATTTTGTAGCAGGCGTAGTTGGAGGCAATACTCGTACTATTACCGTTAGTAATCAGAGTGTCGATGTTCCTGAATTTTTCGCCTACCTGTCGGCTTTGAACTCCAGTAACGATTTCAATTTAATCTCGGCCCCCCGAGTTTTAACTCAAGATAACAAAACAGCCACTATTAATGTAGGTCAAGTAGTTCCATTTGCTACAGGCGGAAAACTTGACGCCTATGGTTCACCCACAGTAACTTTTGACTACCGAGAAGTGGGCATTAAGCTGGAAGTAACTCCTCATATGAGCCGTACTGGCAAAATACGCATGGAAGTCAAACAAGAAATTCAAGAGGTTACTGAGTACCTTGATCAAGAAATGGCTGGCGTAAAATTCAGTGCTCCAGTTGTTTCTAACCGCAGTGTAGATACAACTGTAACTATCCCTGACGGCAAAACTTTGCTTATAGGCGGATTGATCTCCAAACGGACCTCAGATCAAGTTAAGGGTGTGCCTATCCTCAAAGATCTGCCCCTTTTAGGATGGCTTTTCCGAGATAAAAGTACCGACGACCAGAAAACTAGCATCTTTATATCTCTGACTCCCAAAATTGTCGACCTTGATGAATCGATAGAAAATAAAGACACAGCTATTACTCCCTACCTCGACGGCATAGGAGAATCAGGCGATCAGAATTACGAAAACCGCGATACTTTGGAAACGGTTCCGGAGCTTCGAGATAAAGGACTGGGCAGTAGCATAAAAGTCAGCAAGCCCGACGCCCCAGAAATTAATAATACAAAAGAACAAAATAATCAGAAAGCCTCGACTAGCGATAATGGCAGCGAAGAGAGTCTAAAGCAGCTGGCGGGTTCAGAGCAACAAGATGTACCTAAGGCTAAACAGCGCACAGCCAGACGCTACAGCCAGACAGCCAAGAGAAAAGTTTTCGATAAAATGGATTCTGAGCGCACTATTTACAGCAATGTGCAAGAACCGCTTCCTAAACATGAGCAACTGCGCACAGCTAGCACAGAAGTACCAGCAGAAGTAACCGATTCTCTTACTCCAGCTTCAGTACAAATTACTCCCGCTTCCCATTCATCAGACCTCCCTGTTCAGTATAAAGCGGATGAGGTTATGCCTGAACGCGTGAGTATAGACGGTCAAAATTAACTGCTTACTGTATTATTCACCTTTTGTTTCCGAACGTTTTATTCCGACGGCTGAACGTTCAGAAATTTTTCCTTCAGCCAGGAGGTTGTGTTTTGCCTTCAATTCCCAGCGAATTTTATCAGCGCCATCATATTCTGCCCTTGGAGGAAGCAGAAAGCTACATAAAGATAGGCATAAACCGCGAGACTCCGCGTCAACTCTTTGAAGATATACGCCTACTGCTCCACAAAGACGTCATTCCCGTAGTCATGAGCGTAGAAGAGCTGGAAAACGGCTTGCGTCGCATGATGGTCGATGAAGAGAATTTAGGCCAAAATGATGAAGCGGATGACACCAAAGATGTGGATGTTAGCCAAGATTTGTTGGCAGATGCTGCTGACGCCCCTATCGTCAGACTCCTCAACACTCTTTTTCTCAAGGCGATGGAGACACGCACCTCTGACATTCACATTGAGCCCTATGCCGAGCAAACTGTAGTGCGTATGCGCATAGACGGCGTACTTCATGAAGTTCATAAAATGGCTCGTTCTAGCCACCCCCAGTTGGTCGCTCGCGTTAAAGTTATGTCTAATCTGGACTTGGCAGAAACCCGCCATCCTCAAGACGGTCGTCTTCACGTCCACTCTGGAGACCGCCAACTCGACGTCCGTGTCTCTATAGTACCCACTTTACACGGCGAACGCGTCGTTATGCGCCTCTTAGAGAAGAATTTGCGCATGCTCAGTCTCAAACAGTTAGGGTTAAATGAGCACGATCGCCGCCTGGTTACTGATTTAGTTAGCCATCCTTACGGCCTATTTTTAATTACAGGCCCCACCGGTTCAGGAAAGACGACAACTCTTTACGCCATTTTAGACATGATCCGCTCTCCTGAACGCAACATCATTACTATTGAAGATCCGGTAGAATACCAACTGGCCGGAGTTGGTCAAATACAGGTCAATGAAAAAATAGGCATGACCTTTGCTAGTGGTTTGCGCTCTGTACTGCGCCAGGACCCTGACGTTATCATGGTTGGCGAAATTCGCGATCCAGAAACGGCAGATATTGCTATCCACGCAGCTTTGACGGGCCACTTAGTGCTTTCTACCTTACATACTAATGACGCTCCCACTGCAGCGACCCGACTTCTCGATCTTGGTATCCCTCCCTATCTGCTTTCTTCTTCGCTTTTGGGATCTATGGCTCAACGTTTGGTGCGCAACTTGTGCCCACACTGCAAACAACCCTGCGATCCCGATCCAGACGATCTGTATCGATTGGGCCTCAAAAAATTGCCTTCTGGTACTCAATTCTACAAGCCTGCAGGCTGCCCTCAGTGTCATGGTTCCGGGTATAAAGGGCGTTTAGGTATTTATGAAATTATGAGTGTCGATGAAGATCTGCGCAGCCGCATCGCCCGGTCCGAAGATTCACGTATTTTAGGAAAAGCTGCCAGAGACAAAGGTATGGCCACTCTGTTGGATGACGCTATCAAAAAAGTTGAACAGGGCTTTACTACTCCTCAGGAAGCCTTACGTGCTGCCCGACTGTAAAATATTCAGAGCTAATCTAAGGAGATTTTGTGAAACCATATGCCACTTTATTCTTACGAAGGTACTGACAGCCAAGGCAAACAGGTCAAGGGATTAGTAGCAGCGGTTTCTCATGCAGTTGCCCATCAAAAGCTAAAAGAACGCAAAATTTTTCCCACTAAAGTCGAAGAGGACAGCGGTACCAAAGGTGCTC
Source organism: Candidatus Bruticola sp. (assembly GCA_051874735.1). Lineage (GTDB taxonomy): Bacteria > Vulcanimicrobiota > Xenobia > Xenobiales > Xenobiaceae > Bruticola. The sequence continues at coordinate 52,172 of JBJEGD010000034.1, forward strand.
CAGCTGGCGACGACGACTTGGCATATACGGTTTTGCAGCTTTCGGCTCTGCTGAAATCGGGCATTCCTATGGATGAGGCTTTAGGCTCTCTGGCCGAATCGGCTGAAAGTGCTAAGCTGCGTAAGGCTTTAGCTCGCGTCCAGGTCAGACTGCGCGAAGGTGAAAGTCTGTCTAGTAGCCTCACTGAAGATAGCATATTTCCGCCGATGTTAGTACGTATGGTCAGTGCTGGTGAAGAGGCAGGCCAACCAGGCGTTATTTTAGAGCGCTATGCAAACTTTCTCCAAGACGAAATAGAGCACCGGCGAGCTCTTCAATCAGCTTTAGCCTATCCGGTAGTCTTAGTTAGCTTATCTTTATTGTTGCTGGTTGCCTTAGTAACTTTTCTCACTCCCGTTATTCAGGAAATGTACGCTTCAACGGGCAATGAATTGCCATCTATCACCAAAGTTATGGTCAATGCTGGCACTTTTCTGCGCCATTGGGGATTAATCTCTTTTGCTACCGCAGCCTTACTCATTTTTTTAATTTCTAAATCAGTTTCCAGCCTAACTAAAGATAAATTAAAAATGAGCGTGCCTATTTTAGGCCGCATGATTAAAGCCGGACTATTAGCCCGCTGGGCCAGAACGCTGGCCCTGCTGCAAAGCTCGGGAGTGCCTCTAGTGCGCTCCTTACAGATGAGCCGTGAAGTAGTTGATAATGCCGCTCTCGATAAAGAACTGCGCAGTGTTGAACAAGCTGTTGAACGCGGTGATGGCCTCTCCAATTCTCTATCCCGCATTCAGCTTATCCCTCCTTTATTGCAACAGTTTTTAAAAACTGGCGAAAGAACCGGTAATCTCGATGAAATGCTGATTTCGGCTGCCGGCTTCTACGAACGCGAGCTAGCTCGCCGCCGTCAAGCCATGATTCGTTGGTTAGAACCCTGTCTTATTCTTTTTATGGGTGTCGTGGTGGGACTGGTAGTAGTGTCTGCCCTTTTACCTCTTTCTCAACTTTCCGCTCAACTTTAAGTTTTACAACTGTATATCGGTCGGCAGCTCCTTATTATGGTTGCTGCCCACAAATCAGCCCCGCTGGCCGACTTCTTGTCTGCCAGCGGGGCTGATCATTTTTCGTAAAATTTTTCTCAAACTAAGAGCTAAAGGCCTAAAATACGCTTAAGCTAACCCTTAATAAACCGAGTGCCAGCTAATCCCTTAACTGCTTTGCTCAAATTTTCAGGATTGGTAATTATAGCCTCTTTGCCGCCAGCCTCTAAGAACTTAATAGCGGCTTCTACTTTAGGAGCCATACTGCCCTTAGCGAACTGTCCCTGGGCCATATATTCTTTAGCTTCAGAGATTGTCACAGTATCGAGCGCTTTCTGATTAGGCTTACCGAAATTGATGTATACTTTATCTACAGCCGTAGAAATAATGAAGGAATCGACATCTAAATCAGCGGCCAATAATCCTGAAGCGTAATCTTTATCGATAACTGCCGCTGCACCGGTATAGCGTCCGTCTTTCTCAATAACTGGCACACCGCCACCGCCAACAGCTATAACTACCTGGCCAGCCTTAATCAGAGCCCGAATAGCCTCTAATTCAACAATTTTTCTGGGCTTGGGAGAAGCTACCACACGACGCCAGCCTCGACCGGCATCTTCCATCACATCCCATCCATCATGCTCATGGCGTAATTTAGCCTGTTCCGCATCCATAAACGGTCCTATAGGCTTCGTAGGATTTTTAAATGCCGGATCGTCCGCTCCTACAACAACCTGAGTAACGACAGTAGCACATCCTTTGCATAAACCGCGTTTCAAGAACTCATTATGCATAGCCATCTGGAATTGGTAGCCTATAGCTCCCTGAGTATCAGCTACAGCAGAATCAACAGGGACAGTATGCACAGCTTCGTGAGCAGTTTCACTGCGCAGTAAAATAAAACCGACCTGAGGTCCGTTGCCATGAGTCAAAACAACGTTCCAACCATCTTCTATCATGTTAACAACATGAGCAACAGTTTCACATACGGCATTATATTGATCAGGCACAGTCTGATGCTGCTTATCCTTAATTAAAGAATTGCCACCTACAGCCACTACAGCCACACGAGACATAATAAAGAAACCTCCAAGGGTATTGTTTTGCCTTTATATTCCTCCCCCTCAGCAGAGAAGCGGCAAAAAAGGCCGCTAGCATAAACTAAAATAGTTACGCTTTTCTCTGCAATTATCATTAATTGTTATACTTTTAAACTCACATTCTTATGTTGAATAAAAAAAACTCTACTTAATCAGCACAGTCATCTTTAAGACGCTGAGCATAGAGAGGAAATTCTTGGCAAAGCTCTTCCGTTTGATGGCGAACTTGCTCAGCTAATGGCAGATTTTGAGGGGATTTTAAAATCTCTAAAATCCAAGTGCCGATTAACTCCATTTGCGCTTCTTTCATGCCGCGAGTAGTTAAAGCCGGAGTGCCTAAGCGAATGCCACTAGCTACGGCAGGCGGATTTTTATCAAAAGGAATAGCATTTTTGTTGACGGTAATACCAGCTCTATGCAAAGCCTCTTCAGCATCGCGGCCCGTCAATCCTAAAGGCGTTACATCTAAGAGAATGAGGTGCGTATCAGTACCTCCAGAAATTAAACGGGCGCCACCTTCAGCTAAAATTTTAGCTAAAGCCCTGGCGTTATTTACGATCTGCTGCTGATACACTTTAAAAGAATCTTGCTGCGCTTCTTTTAACGCTACAGCTTTGCCAGCGATAACATGTTCCAAAGGCCCCCCCTGGTAACCAGGAAAAACGTTCTTATCTACAGCCTTAGCTAATTCAGCTTTGCACAGAATCATACCACCGCGAGGACCGCGCAAAGTTTTATGAGTAGTAGTTGTCACAATATCGGCTACAGGCACAGGGTTCTGATGTAAGCCAGCAGCTACCAAACCGGCGAAATGAGCCATATCTACCATTAACTTAGCCCCTATCTCATCAGCAACAGCACGGAAAGGAGCAAAATTAATTTCTCTGGGATAAGCGCTGGAACCAGCTAAAATTACTTTGGGGCGATGCTCTAAGGCCGAAATACGCATTGCCTCGTAATCAATAAGTTCAGTCTCCGAATTTAATCCGTACTGTACTACATTGAAATGAGAACCGCTGAAATTGACCTTATGTCCGTGAGTTAAATGGCCACCATGAGCCAAGGACATGCCCATAATTTTATCGCCATGAGAGGCCAAAGCATAATAAGCAGCTAGGTTGGCAGAAGACCCTGAGTGAGGCTGAACATTAGCGTGATCAGCTCCAAACAAAGCACAGGCCCTTTTTCTCGCTAAATTTTCAATAATATCGACATTTTCGCATCCACCATAGTAGCGACGGCCAGGATAACCTTCAGCGTATTTATTAGTCAAAACGCTGCCCTGAGCCTCTAAAACAGCCTCACTTACAAAGTTTTCAGAGGCTATCATCTCTAGAGTATTAGCTTGACGCTTGGTTTCGTTGTAAATAGCTTGGGCGGTTTCAGGATCGACGGACCAAACATGCTTTAACATTGTGTTTTATAACCTCCAATTTGGCAAGGCAATATGCTTCCTACCTAAAGTCATTAAGCCGAGCCCTACTAACTAAGCTAGTTTTCTCTCTAAAAAACTTGCGAACCTATCAACGAACTAAAGGTCTTCAGAAATAACCTCAGTAGCTGTATAACCAGCCTCCTCTACCGCTTGGCGCAGCACCGTGTCTTCGATTTCTGACTCCATCCGGACTATAACATTTTTGCAATCTTCAATGCGCAGCACTTGCACACCGTTTAAACTTTCCAGGGCTTTAGTTACATGAGCTTCGCATTTGGGACACATCATGCCCTCAACAGAAATAGTTTTTATCACTTTTAACTCCTTACAAGGAACGATTTTAGACGACAAGCCGTTCTGATCGATGCGTATATCTGTGCTTGTCTGCCCATCGCCAGCTGTCCCTGCTTCATCTAATTTAAACTTAGGTTGAAAATGCCCTAACCGCAAAGCGTTACTTACTACTGTAACAGAACTTAAACTCATAGCCAAAGCTGATAAAGATGGAGTTAGCTCCAGACCAAAGCGGCTGAAAAGTCCGGCGGCAATAGGGATAGACAGTACATTATAAGCAAAAGCCCAAAAGATGTTCTGACGTATGTTAGTTATAACAGCTTTGCTCAACTCAATGGCTTTGACAATATCAAGCAGAGAATCTTTCATGAGCACAACATCGGCTGCTTCTACTGCAATATCGATGCCTGTACCAATAGCAATGCCGATATCAGCTGCCTTTAGAGCAGGGGCGTCATTTATACCGTCGCCTACTACAGCCAGACAACCAAATTCAGACTTATACTGTTTAACAATTTCAGCCTTACGAGCAGGCAAAACTTCAGCGTGTAAAATGTCCACGCCTAGAGTGGCAGCCACATTTTCAGCACAGTTCCGGCGATCTCCAGTTACAACTATTACTTTAAGTCCCAAACGCTGCATGGCAACTACTGCAGCTTTACTATCGTTGCGCAGCTTATCAGTTAAGGCAATAACACCGGCCAGTCCGTCCTGCTCATTAAAAAGATAGATTAAGCTGCAACCGCGTTTCTCATATTCATCAGCGGAAGGCCAGATTGGACGGCGCCCGCCGGAAGCTAAAGTCTGCTCCATTAATTGACGGCTGCCTATTTTCCAGACTAGAGAGTTTATACGCCCTTCAGCTCCACCGCCCACAATTTCTCGAAAATTTTCTACTTTGCACCGCTCAAGTTTCTGAGCCTTCAACTTCACAGCCTCAGCCAGCGGATGGCAACTGTTATATTCTAAGGAATAAGCTAAACGCAGAATGTCTTCGGAAGTGTATTTTTCTTTCAGCAAAGAGACCACTTCGGAAACAACTGCTCGTCCCTCAGTAAGAGTACCCGTTTTATCTAAAACTACCGCCTTAATTTTACTTAAAGTTTCTAAACTTTGAGCATTGCGGATTAAAATACCTAACTGAGCGGCCCGTCCCATGCCAGACATAATTGCTGCAGGAGAAGCCAGTCCTAAAGCACACGGGCAGGCTACTACCAATACGGAAACACCGTATTTAAAAACATTTTTCAGGGAACCGACCTCGGTAGAATGGCACAGTGTAGGTAGAATGTACCAAAGCAGACCGACAATAAAAGCCACAGCTAAAACGGCAGGTACAAAAACAGCACTTATTTTGTCGACTAAACGCGAGCTGGGAGCTTTCGATGAAGAGGCTTCATCTACCAAACGAATAATTTGAGCTAAAGTTGTACTGCTGCCTACTTGAGAGGCGGAAAAGTCGAAGCAGCCATCGCAGTTTATAGAGCCAGACAAGACCGACTGCCCCACCTGCTTAAATACGGGAAGACTTTCACCAGTCAGAGCTGCTTCATTTAAGTAACCGCTGCCAGAGACAATCGAACCGTCCACAGGCAAAACTTGTCCGGGCCGAATTATGAGGATATCGCCTACTCTAAGTTCACTAACTGCCCTCTCCACCTCTGAGCCATCACTCAACCTAACAAAAGCCGTTTTAGGGGCAAAATCGGCTAACTGTTCTAGAACTAGAGAAGTTTTCGCTTTAGCTCGTCCTTCTAAATACTTGCCTAAGGCCACAAAAAGCAAAATAAAAACACAGCTGTCAAAATAAGAGGCGGAGAGGTGCTCCTTAACAGTTGCAGCCAGGAATGAATTGTCTGCTAGACCGCTGCTTTCTAAAGCTATCAGCGTTTTTTTGACTGTCCAAAGGTTGCAGGTGCTGTAAACAAAGGAGGCTAAAGTCCCTAAAGACACTAAAGTATCCATATTGGGACATTTAGCTAATAAATTTTTTAAACCGCTGCTGAAGATAGAAATATTAGCCAGTATAGCCGCCAGTGCCAACCCACATTGCAAAATCATAAACCAAAATGTGGCAGGAGTCAGCAAAAGGCGATCTATGCTGATGGGCCAATTAAACATAACAGATGAGGAGCAAATCAGCAGTGGCCCCAAAAAGGCTAAAGTTATTAAAAAACGTTTAAAAAGTTTTGTTTGCTCCTGCCTGAAAGTCTCGGAACGGAGACGCCTGCCTTCGCCGCTCCAATCTCCATGCGGCGGCATAAGTTTGGCCTGATAGCCGACGTGTTTTACGGCTAAAATGATTTGCTCACTGCAGGAATCTCCTTCATAAACAGCCCTAGCCGTACCGGCCAGCAAATTAACTTCAACCGATTTTACTCCTCCAACAGAAGCTATAGCCTGGCGGACATGTTCCTGACAAGCAGCACAAGTCATACCGTAAATTAAAAACTTTTCTTCTTGAACTGCCATAACTTCTTAGGGAGAGTAAAAAACTAATTGCCGAAAACTTGGTTATTTAAAAAATTCAAATTAATTTCTCGACTGCGTGAGGCTCGTCTGGAGGGGCGATCTGAAGTAGCGTTTTCTTTAGTTTCTCTGTCTTCCCGACGCGGCCGATGACGAGAACTACTTCCAACTTGTCCAAAAGTACCAAAGCTTATCGATTGAGCCTTCTCAGACAGAGAATCGCTGTCGGAAAATCCGTCCGGTACTTCCATATCGGGAAGGTTCATACCGGAGCTGGCCTCTTCCAACTTTCTGAGAGCTCCCCCTAAATTGGGACGACGCGGCTTGGAAACTGAAGAAGAAAACATCGAGGCTGACGACAAGGATGGTTCTGCTGTTCCAGCAGGTCGCTGAGCACGGAACGAACCATACAAAGAGTTACTGTGCTCACCTTCTAACTGCAATCGCTCGGCGGCCGCAGCTCGCTCTGCCTCAAGCCTCTTCCTGGCTTCCTCTTGACGTTCTTTCAGTTCTATAGCCTGTTCATCGAGTTTAGGCATAGGCGACCATGGCAACTCGGAAGGGTTAGGAGGCACAACTACACAATTTTTAATCAGAGCAGCTTGATCTGCACTCAAAAAAACTGTAGGTGTAGAAAAAACCATGTTCTCTTATACCGTCCTGTAATATTTTTTATACAATAAACTGCTGGTTAGATTAGATAAAATGCTAAGTAACTCCCCCTTTTTAGGCAAAATAAAATGATGAGCAGGCAAAAACTGCATTGTGATAAAATATGGCCCTGCATATTCCATTATGTGCAGAAAACGGATATTATAAGAAGCTAATTTCTGCAATGCTTTTAATTGTTATAAATTTTACAGCACCAATACAGGGGTCATATGTTTAGAAATTGGTTTAAACGCAGCAGTACAGATGAACAACAAGCTCAAACAAATTCGCTAGCAGCTACAGAAGCTGAAGAAACACCAGAAGCTCAGCCGATAGAAGAATCTGAACTTAAAAGTATAGATTCAGAGACTGCCGACCACCAATCACAAGAAGAAAAACCCTCAGAGAAAAAAGGATTGCGCAGTTTTTTAGACAGCGCCCGCGAATTGGCCTTAACTCCTGTCGATCCTTGGTTCAATAAAATGGCCAAAGGGCTAGATAAGACGCGTCAAAACCTAGTCAGTCGCGTTAGCAGCCTTTTCAATTCGTCAAAGCGTATCGATGAAGATTTTTGGGATGAATTAGAAAATATTTTGCTTACCGCTGATGTAGGTTTAACGGCTTCTACCAACATTCTCGAAAAACTTAAAGGTGTGCAAAAAAACAAAAAGATCAGCGATCCAACTGCTTTACATGGCGAACTGAAACAAATTTTGAGTGAAATTTTGAATAACCGCCAAGTTGAACAGCAAAGTGACGATTTACAGAAAGGCCGCCTAAAAATTATTATGATGGTAGGGGTCAACGGAGTCGGCAAAACTACCACTGCAGCCAAACTGGCCGCTAAATTCAAAAATGATGGACATAAGGTGATTTTAGCCGCAGCCGATACTTTCCGAGCAGCAGCTATTGATCAGCTTCAGTCTTGGGCTCAGCGCATAAATATAGACGTGATTAGCCACCAAGAGGGCTCCGATCCTAGCGCTGTAGTTTTTGATTCCATCAAAGCCGCCCAAGCTCGCAACTGCGATTTAGTAATTATCGACACAGCCGGACGTCTACATAATAAGGTAAATTTAATGGAAGAACTGGGCAAAATCAGGCGTGTCTGCGACAAAGCCTGCCCAGATGCGCTGCACGAAACTTGGCTGGTACTTGATGCCACTACAGGACAAAACGCCTTAGAGCAGGCCAAAGTCTTTAATAGAGCGGTTCAGCTCACTGGTATAGTTATGTGCAAGCTCGACGGAACAGGTAAAGGTGGCGTGGTTATAGCTGTAGGAGAAGAATTCGGCTTACCTGTGCGCTATATTGGAGTAGGAGAAGCGGTCGATGACCTGCGAGAGTTCGATCCGGATCTTTTCTTAGAAGCTCTTTTTAACGATCCAGTAAATTATAAGGAAATTGAAAATAAGGACAGCAAAACCTCAGAAGCGAACTAAACCCATTTTTTTCTCCCTTTCCTATACTAACTTAAATTCTTCTTGTCGCTTGACAGATCAGCCTTGAATTTCTTATGTCTAAATTATGTTCTAAAAACGCCCTGCGCAAAATAGCTAGCCTCTGTTTAAAATCAGCTAAGGTTCTGATGGCTTCCGGAGCCGAAACTAACAGAGTCGAAACAACGGTGGAACACATAGGGCGGGCCTGCGGCACTCCGGTAGAAAGTTATGCAACCCCTACTGGCATTACCGTAACTGTCGGCCGTGAGCGCACAATAACTATTGTAACCCGAGTCAAAAATCGCACTATCGATCTTGATAAGGTAATTGCTATCAATGCTATCTCACGAGATTTAGCCGCAGGTAAGATATCTTTTCAAAGCGCTGATAAAGCTGTTGACGAGATTATCCGCCGCCCCCCGCTCTACAGCCAGGCGGTTATGTACATTTTTCAAGCTATCTGCTGCGCTGGTTTTGGTATGCTGATAGCAGGGAACTTAATATCTATTATCCCTTCGCTTTTAGTAGGACTGTTAGCAAAATACGTAGAGCTTAAGTGCGCTAATTTAGTTCCGTTTCTTATGGTTTTCCTCAATGGTCTAGCCGTAACTGTTTTTGCTGATGTCTGGTGTCTGTTCTTTTCCAGTGTTGAACACCGAGCCATCGTTATTGCCGGTATGGTTCCTCTGTTGCCGGGCTTAGCTCTCACTAATGCTATAGCAGATCTTATGGCCGGAGAGCTTTTAGCTGGTATAGCTCGCACTATCGACGCCCTCTTGACTAGCGCAGCTTTAGCTGCAGGCGCTGTAGTTGGTATAGGTATATGGCAGTATTTTCTGTAAAAGATTTCTTTATAAGCTGGTTTGGAGCCATTTTCGGCCTAGTAGGCTGCGCCGTTTTCTTCCGCATACCGATCAGAGCTATTTTAGGATGCACCTTAGCCGGTCTCTTGGGATGGCAGGTTTACTATATGATCGGACTATGGGGTATTAATCCCATGTATTGCGGATTTCTAGGCACGTTAACTATTTCGCTATGCAGTGAAACTTTAGCCAGAGCCCTGCGCATGCCGTCCACCGTATTTGTACTACCAGGCATATTCCCCTTAGTGCCAGGGATTCTTACCTATAATGCCATGATCAGCATTATCAGAGGACAGACTAGTGCAGCTCTGCAGGACGGCCTGAACGCCATGTTAATCGCCAGCGGTATTGCAGCAGGCGTCCTTATGGGAACAGCTCTGTCAAAGGGTATAATTAATCCGAGTTTAAATAGTTTGCATACCAGTCTACAAGATGACTTCGATATTTCTATACCAGAATTGTCCGATGCTTCCGATGCAGAGACTCTTAATATTGCCAAGCACTCCAATAGCAAGCAGCTCTCCAAACGCAGCCAGCACCGCCGAAATCGCCGCAATAAATATCATAAACTTAAGGAAAACCACAACATATAGCGAAAATATCCCTGTATTTTTCCGGCAATTTTAGTAAAAAAACATTAATCTTTACCTCTATGCCAGAATTAGCCCGGAGAAAAAAATCTATCCCAAAAAGCAATTATCAGTGCCAACTATGAGCAAAAAATTTAAAGAGAAAGTCCTGCGCGATCCTCTCTATGGCAATATCGCCATTACCCATCCTCTAATTCTAGAACTTATCGATTCTATGGAATTTCAGAGGCTCCGGCGTATCCGTCAGCTGGGAATGTGCTTCAGTGTTTTTCACGGAGCAGAACATTCACGCTTTCAGCATTCCATCGGCACCATGTGGCTCATGCAGCGCATTCTTACCTACTGGTGTGACAATAGGTTGTTACCTGGTCTAACCAAGGAAACTATACTAGAAGCCCAGGCGGCCGCTTTGCTCCATGATATCGGGCACGGGCCATTTTCTCATGCTTTAGAAAACACTTTTTCTAGCGTCAACCACGAAGAGCTAAGTTTAAAAATTGTGCGCCGTCTAGCTCCACTTTTTACAAAATACGGCATTGAAGTTGACCATATTATCAAAATTATGGAAGGTAAGTATCGGGAACCAGTCTACCACGAACTACTTTCCAGTCAACTCGATGTTGATCGTATGGACTATTTACAGCGCGATTCTCTTTATACAGGTGCCAAATACGGACTATTCGATATCGATCGCATTATTTACACCATACGCCCTTTCAGAAATAGTGAAGGTGCTTACTGCTGCGCCGTAGACCACAAAGGATGCGAAGCTGTCGAAGGATACCTATTCTGCCGCTACTTTATGCACTGGCAGGTATATCTGCACAAAACTGTACGTTCTTATGAAACCTTGCTACGTGTTATCCTGAAGAGAGCTCATTATTTGCAAGAACATTTTCCTGGACAGCTAGAACTACCCCGCAACCTGCGCTTTCTCTTTGACAAAAATATCTCAAATTGCGGCAAATGCTCTGACGAATTTTTAGATAATTACCTTCAAATTGATGATTTTGATTTTTATCACACTTTAAAATTATGGAGCCAAAGCGAAGACAAAGTTATGGCTGATCTTTCTCGCCGTTTTTTAGGTCGACGTCCTTTTAAAGCCTTTGACGACCCTGGCGATGGTCCTATTACTGAAAAAATAAGAAAGTATGTACAAAAGAGCTTAGGAAGCGATTGGGAATGGTACTTTCATAAAGACGTACCACAAAATTTAGGCTACGATATTTACCAACCCGGACGCTCAGCAGCCCCCATACGCATATTAGATAATCCCCCCAATAATTGGAAAGAAATATCTAAAGCTAGTCGCACCAAAGCCATAGAGGCTCTTTCAGAACCGGTGCGCCGCAGTCTGCTGATGGTTCCTCATGATTGTTACAAACACATCAGACCCTGGTTAGAGCGCGATCGCCCTTATCAAAGCACCATGTTCTGAAGATAAAAATATTATTTACAAACTAGTGATCAACACAAAGAGCCTACCTCAAGGTAGGCTCTTTGTGTTTTACTGATTGGAACGATGATCGCTGCTTAAAAAAACTACTTCATATTATTACGAGGAATAACCGTAATATCGTACTGCAGAGTATAAGCTCCTAAGCGGTTGGTAGTTTCAGCAAGCGTATCTAAATTTTTCAAAGCCTGTACATTATCCGTTTCGGATACGGAAGTATTCTCCTTTCTTCCTCCCATGGTCACTCCGCGCTGCTGAGCAGCCCTACGCAGTTCAGCTAAACGAGCAGACTTTATCACTAACGTAACTTCAGGCTTTTTAGTAATGACTCGAAAAGCCACAATGCAATCTGCTAAAACCTGAACTTTGCAATCTTTAAACTTAGTATCGGTAAAAATGTTAATATTGCCGCCGTTATTTTCCGGCTTTACTATATAATCTTTAATGCTAGAACTACCGTCTGAGGAAAGCAAACTGCCACCTTGAACCTCGCAGCGAATCAGCCACTTATGAGGACAGGATTCGGCATCTCCGCAAATTTCGCTGATAGTTCCGTGATATTTTTCTTTATGCAGTTTATCGCCTATAACTGAAGCGTAATATATAACGTTTTTGTTCCATTCCGGAACGCCGCTAGAGCTGCGGCGAAAGCGATCTGCAGCACTTATTACTTCAGGATCTGTCCCACCCGCAATGCTAGAGTTATCGTTATAAGCAGAAAGCATCCAAATAGCCTGACCATATTTGGCCACTCCCCCCTCATTGTCAACCCCCTCAATTACAGAAAGAGTGCTGGGATCGTACTTACTATAAGAAGCTAAAGCTATGCCGCCGAAACTAGTGCGTCGGATATCATCCATTGCAAAAACGCCTATTTTGCGCATCATAGTCTGAGTTACAGTACGCCCTTCAATGCTATTCCAGGAATCCATACCGTATTGGACTACACTAAAAAGCACCAACATCAGCACACTGAAAACACCAGTTGTTATAAGAACCTCAACTAGCGTGGCGCCTAGAGCGTCTCTTCTGCTTCTGTTAACTATGTTCATCAGGACGCCCTCCTAAAAATCTGAGCTGACATTAAATAACCGGCTCATTTCACAACGTAAGATGCCGGCATTAGTCGTACTCAATGTTGTGGTATTCTTGGCCCCCTCAGCCTTCATATCACCACTGGCGGAACTGTACTCAGTTACCTGATCGCCACTCTTACCCCACCAAATTACTACATCGAGTTTAACTAAATCGTTCTTAGCGACTTCACTGCCGCTGCTTACGCTGCCTGTTCCAGAATCGACAACCTTATTGGAAGTAAGCTCCCAAACAAAAGTTGTATTATTTAAATTTTTAATACCAGAAGCAACGACCCCTCCACCACCGACTAATTTATCGTACGCTCCTACATCGGCTTCTCCAGACACCTTATTAACAATATTGTATACGTCTTTGGTTAGAACGGTCTCGGCCACTATAACACCGGCAGTTAAGTCCGTAGTTTTCTGACTGGCCTTCATAGAGCCAGTAAAAACGGCTAATACCAGCAGAAGTGTCACGGACATAATGCCGACAGATACCATCAATTCCAACAAGCTGAAGCCTGAAAGCTGGCGGCGATAAGGTTTTATATAACGGTATGCTGAAGACACGCTGCTGCCACTCCAATCTCTGACTCTCATATGCAAAATTCCTCTAACTGTATTGTGAAGGCAAGACCAGCCAGGTAACTCACCACACTCTATTATAGCAAAAACTATCCCCACTCAACCGGCTCATCTTCAAACATAGCCGTTCCTCCCTTCTTTTTAGCCCCATTTTCTTCTCCTACTGCCTTATAGGAGGCCAGCTTTTCTTCTAAAATAGCCAAACGTTCTTCAAAATTAGTTATACCATCTACACGGGTGGAAAGCTTTTCCACAGCAGCTGAAATTTGCTCAACTTTACTCTCACAAGTCTGCAATCTTTTCTCCAGGGAGTCTATCTTTTTATCAGTTGAAGACGGCTCATTTGCAGCTGTGGATGAATTGGAACCGCCGGAGAAACTACAGCCACCAACTAAATCGAAAACTTTTTTTACATCGTCTTTCAATGAATTGACTTCTGCAAGAGAAGCCATACGAGCGACAACTTCGGACATTTCTCGACGCATCTGCTCAGTATGTTCTATAATATCTCTTTTTACTTCAGAGGCACTGAGCTGCTGCAAATGACGCAGCTGCGACAAACTGCCACGTACGTTACTTTCTAGCTTCTCTAGCCTTTCCAATAAACTATCTGACATAATCGGAGAAGGTCCTCCTCAATTTTTATTCAATAAACGCGCCCGCATATGAAGCAGGAAAGCCCAAAATATAAGCGCACTCAGGAAATAATATGAACAAAGTACATTTTCCAAATACACCTTCTCTTCCTTTGCTTCAAAGCTATATAAAAAATAAATGTGAAGAGCGTGGCTTCACTAAAGCCTCAAATTTAGAGGTTTATCTGCTTTTAACTGAAGAAATAGGCGAACTGGCTAAAGCTATCCGCAAAAAGAGCGCCCTCTTTGAAGAAGTTTTGTCAACCTCTCCAAACCCAACTGAATTGGATAAGGAAAAAATTTTACAAGAAAACTTGGCAGAAGAGATGGCTGATGTATTAAGTTACTTGCTAGATCTAGCTAACCGCTTCAATGTAGATTTGGCTACCGCTTTAAAAAGTAAAGAAGAAAAAAACGACCACCGACAATGGCGATAACCATGCTGCGATCGTTTTTATAAATGGCAGTTTTCCTATCCTAAATGAAACTCACGGTGTACAGCTTGCGAGGCAGCAGCTAGGGTATTTTCAGCAACTACTGCTGAAATTGTAATGTGAGAATCAGTAGTATAAAAAAGTTCTATATTGCTGTCGGTGAGGGCTCGGCAAATTCTCATCATAACGCCAGGTTGACCTCTCATGGCCGGACCTACTACTGAAAGTTTTGCACAGCCAAAACGCATAGCAAAGCAGCAGCCCAATTCTTGAAGCAAATTTTTAGCTACACTAATATCACGGTTGTTAACTAAAAAGCATATCCTATCTTCAGCCATATTGATCATATCTAAAGAAAGAGAAGCTGCAGCTAAATGTTCAAAAATTGACAAGCGACGCGAACGAAGGTTGGGAGTAGCCTGCAAATCGATACTAACCATGCAGTATCCGGGCACACTAACTACACCTGTAACTAGCTTATCGTCTTCTGCATGACGGTCGGAGATACTGATGCCGACAAGTTTACTTTCAATACTCGTGCCCGGACAACGGCTAAAAGTAGAACGAACCCGCAAAGGGACACGGTGAGTTTGCGAAATTTCCACGGAACGGGGATGGAGCACTTTTGCTCCCTCGTTAGCCATTTCTCCCACTTCCGCATGACTGATATGCTCGAGTACTACTGCCTCAGGGACATACCGCGGGTCAGCTGTCATGACCCCTTCAACATCGGTAAAAATATCTACCCGCTCAGCTTTAACTGCCGCTCCCAAAGCTACGGCGGTAGTATCGCTGCCACCACGCCCCAGGGTAACTATGTCGCCCTCCCGATTAACCCCCTGAAATCCAGCTACTATCGGGACGCGCCCCTGCCGCAACGTTTCCAGCAAGGCCTGAGGATCGATACTTTCAATACTAGCGCTGCCGTACGCTCCATCGGCCCAAATACCCGCCCTAGCTCCATCGAAGGCTTCAGCTTTAATGCCCAGACTGCGCAGATAATGGCTGACAGTTACAGCGGAAATAATCTCACCACAAGCCATCAACATATCGCGTTCACGATTGTTGGCATAAGAATTATAGCTGCTGACTAACCCTAAAAGGCTATCGGTCGCATAAGGAGCAGGACTCCTACCCATAGCCGAAACGACCACAATAACTTGATTTTCCAGGCTCAGTTCCTGCCTGACTTTGTCAGCTAATGCACTCCACCCCTTCTCAGAAGATACTGAAGTGCCGCCGAATTTTTGCACTATAATAGGCATAAATTTTACAGTGCGTCCCCTCTTTCTATGAGAGCCTGGGCGATATTGACAGCATTAACCGCCGCCCCTTTGCGCAGGTTGTCAGCAACTATCCACATAGCCAAACCATGGGCAGAAGTAGGATCGCGCCGAATGCGTCCCACTAAAACTTCATCCTGATTTTCTCCATCTGCTGGTGTAGGATAAAGTTCACAGCCAGGATCGTCCATAACTTTTACACAAGGAGCCTGACTCAGCAAAGCTATAGCTTCTTCTGGAGAGCACTCTCGAACAAAAGAGGCCTGTACAGCTTCAGAGTGAGCGAAAAATACTGGAACGCGCACACAAGTAGCCAAAACAGGCAAATTAGGCAGTTCTAAAATTTTTCTCGTTTCATTGACCATTTTTACTTCTTCAGTGGTGTTGCCACTGGCATCGAAGCTGCCTATTTGCGGGAATAAATTGAAACCAATGCGTTTAGGAAAGACTTTGCTCTCTACTGTGTCGACGTCAGACAGTATGGCTCCAGTCTGGCAACGCAACTCTTCAACGGCCTCTTTGCCGGCTCCAGATACAGACTGATAAGTGGCCACACTGACGCTCTGTAAACCGAAAGCACGGTGCAGAGGAGCCAACACAGACATCATCTGTATAGTAGAGCAGTTAGGATTTGCAATAATGCCTTTATGTTCGCTTAAAGCCTGTCCATTAACCTCAGGCACAACCAAAGGCACCTGCGGGTCCATGCGGAAGGTAGAAGAATTATCTATAACAACAGCTCCTGCCGCCACAGCACGATGCACGTAATCAGCGGAAGCAATATCTCCGCCCGCAAATAAAGCGATATCTATTCCAGAAAAATCAAAGGAAGCGATATCTTCTACCATAATTTTTTGCTCGCGGAATGGCACATATGTACCAGCAGAGCGGTAAGTGGCTGCCGCCTTCACCATATTTATAGGGATATTGATGCGTTCTGCTAAAACTTTGAGCATCATTGAGCCAACTAAACCGGTGGCTCCTACTACAGCAAAATTGTATTTTTTAGAAGTCATGCTCCTATTATCTACTTTCTATGAGGGTGATACAGCTCCTCAAACTACAGTTATTATAAAAAACACTCGAGATTAATCGATAATATTTTCTAAACCTACTACCATGCCGTCCAAACTGCGCACTTTTTGAATGGAAATAACTACGCCCGACATAAAACATTCTCGGGATAAAGCGCTATGGTTTATAGTTAAAGTCTCCCCCTGAGCCCCCAATAAAATTTCCTGATCGGCCAAGTAGCCAGGCATGCGTACAGAGTGGATGCGTATGCCTCCGTACTTGCCGCCCCTAACCCCTTTTACTGATTCTTCACCTTCAACAGGAGCTCTGAATTTGCCCCCGGAAGCTCTAGCCATGATCTCCGCGGTATAAAGGGCGGTTCCCGAAGGTGCATCAAGCTTGCGTTCATGGTGCTTTTCAATAATTTCGGCCCAGTGGAAATATTTAGAGGCCATTTTAGCGAACTTCATCATTAAAGCGGCACCCATAGCGAAATTAGGAGCAAACAACACAGGATGAGAGCGTTCTTTAGCTAGAACTGCTATTGCCTCAGAATCAGCGTTAGATATACCGGTGGAACCGATAACACAAGCTACGTTATATTCAATAGCTTTAAAAACAACTTCTTTAATAAAGCTACCTGTAGACACTTCCACTAAAACACCACCGCGAGCGGCCGACAAAGCCTGATCGATATCGGTAGTAACAATTACACCACACGGTTCCCCCGCTACTAATTCTCCGATATCTTCGCCCAAATGGCGAGCATGGCCGATGGCTCCAACCAATTCCATATCCACCTGGCCTAGAATAGTAGATACAATCTCACGTCCCATACGACCGGTAGCTCCAGAGACTACTACTGGAATAGGGCTAAGCATATTGTCCATCAAAACCTCCTAAATATGAGGGCAAACACTATATTTAACTACACAATAAATAATATAAGAGACAGCTTAATTTATGAAAAAAGTCCGTTTCCTCTAGTTTTTTATAAAGAATATATAGGACCAGCTGCCGCAATCGTAATCTTATCTAGATCAAAAAATTTTCGGGAGAATTCTATAATGTCGCTGTTACTGACCATATCTAACTCATGGCCTAGCTCTTCCCAACTAATTTGGCGTCCCCAAACTCGCTCATTTTGCACAATGCAGCTCATACGTCCGAAACTAGATTCCAAGCTCAAAGCGTAAGAGCTTTTAATATGTTGGCGGGCTCTTTCTAACTCGCTGTCAGTAATGCCGTTGGCAGCGATATCAGCGAATATTTTGCGTACACGGTCTAGAACGGCAGCAACGTTAACCGCTGAAGCGCTAACCTCAACTCCAAAAAGTCCGGTGTCACTATAAGAAGAGCGGAAAGTTTCCACAGAATAAGCTAAACCGCTTTTTTCTCTAATTTCTTGAAAGAGACGGCAAGATAGAGAACCACCTAAAACGCTATCTAAAATTGA
Organism: Candidatus Bruticola sp.; assembly: GCA_051874735.1. Lineage (GTDB taxonomy): Bacteria > Vulcanimicrobiota > Xenobia > Xenobiales > Xenobiaceae > Bruticola. Next base: position 69,995 of record JBJEGD010000034.1, read on the forward strand.
GAGAATATAGCCGCGCTTGTCATTTTGGGATAAGCACTGCCATCCGCAGCAGATACTTACCTGCTCTGTAGGGCGATGCTTGACAACTGTTGAGACAGCGGCTTTCGGAGTTCCTCCAGGAGGACAGGCCCACCAAAGATCAGGGCCAGATGCAGCAGGCGCAACGGAAGACTTAGAGGCCAACCATCCACTCTGCAGATAATTTTCAGCTAAATTTAGAAGTTGATTATGTTCGATTCCCCCGGCCGCAGCAACAATAATGCGCTCCGGACGATAACAACGGTACTGATACTTAAAAATATCCTCCCGAGTAAAACTTTGCACCGATCCGATATCACCTTGGATTGGCCTTCCTAACGGATGGTTAGGCCAGATAGCCGTATAGAAAAGATCGGAAGCTAACTCATCAGTATCGTCTTCCACCATTTTAATCTCTTCGCAGACGACCCCCTTTTCTCGCCTGAGTTCCGTATCTGAAAAAGAAGAATTAACCAACATATCGGCTAAAATTTCAAAAGCCTGATTAATATGCTCGTTTAGCACCACAGTGTACAAACAGGTTTGCTCCTGTTCTGTAAAAGCATTCATCCGGCCGCCCAACAGATCCATATCTTGAGCTAGGCGCAAAGCCGTTCTCCGCTCAGTGCCTTTAAATAGCATATGTTCCAAAAAATGAGCCATGCCCAGACAACCTGGCTCATCGAAGCGAGCCCCGCTCTGAACCCAAACTCCTAAAGAACAGGAAGCGAACTGCGGAATTTCTTCGCTAATGACTAAAATGCCGTTTGCTAACTCGGTTTTTTTTATCATTTATTTCTGTACAAACAAAAAAATATTAAATAATCTTGATACCGTGTAAGGGCCCGTTTTTTTCTTGCCTTTGTCCTTCTTTCCTTTACCAGCTCTAAAAGGAAGGATAAAAACAAAAATGAACTTTGCCCCCGCTGCTTTTTAGTGCAGACTGTTTATTAAAGCACCCCCCACTAAATGCCCTGCAGTCAGCCTAACTTGTATAGAGTTTACTTATCATGCGGTAGATTGGACTCCAAAAATATGTTATCTGAATTGGCCATACACAACTTTGCCTTAGTAGAAAATGAAACTTTTTTCTTTACTGACGGTTTGAATATACTTACCGGTGAAACCGGCGCAGGCAAATCACTCATAATAGATGCTATGGGCTTTCTGCTTGGTTCTATGATGCGAGATAAGCCTCTGCGCAGCGGCGCCCAAAGCGGTTTTGTAGCAGCCCGATTTGTCGATTTACCACCGGAAGTAAAAACAAAACTGGAAGAATTGGGCTTTGAAGAGAGTGAGGAGGGTGAACTGCTCATGAGCCGCGATTTTAAAGCGGCTGGAAGGACATCCTGCCGTATAAACAGCAAACCCGCTACAGTAGCAGCTTTGCGAGAACTGGGTTCTATGTTGGTAGATCTGCATGGACAGCATCAGCAATATTCCTTGCTCCGTCCCAATGATCATGGCAAAGTACTTGATAGATACATAATATCACGTTATCCACTTCATGAACAATTACTCAATAAATGTGCGGAATTATATCGTCAATGCCGAGATTTACACCATGAATTACAGGAACTGCGCGAAGGAGAGCGTTCCCGATTGCGCGAGATAGACTGGGCGGAGCACGAACTGAACGAAATTGAAGAGGCAGATCCTAAAATAGGCGAAGATAAAAATTTAGAAGAGCAAATAAAGATTCTATCGTCCGCTGCAGATCTGCGCAACGGCGCTCTTTCTGCCCATGCTGAACTTATAGCAGAAAATGGTCTGCGCGACAGATTAGCTCTAGTATGTGGCGAACTAAATAACTTAACTAGCCAAGATAAACGCTTGTGCACCATAGTTAACAGCTTTAATGAAGCTTTAGCTATTATCGACGACAACATTTACGAGCTTAGTGCTTATGCTGACAGCATTACGTCTGATAACGAATGTTTAGACAAACTACAACAACGTTACGACAAATTGCGCACTATTATGCGCAAATACGGACCTAATTTGGAAGATGTGCTCAATTACCGTCAAACAACGGCTGAACATCTAGAGCAATTAAACAACAGTTCTTCCCGCTCGGAGCAACTGGAAAAAACGCTGCTGCAAACTTTGCAGCAGCGCGACGACATTGCGCAACAGCTATCTGACAATAGACACAAATTCGCTTCTGAATTGTCCCAAGCAGTAGAGACCGAATTATCTCGAGTAGATATGCCTCACTGCCGCTTTAGCGTATCTTTTGCCAACAATAAAAATGACGGGAACCATACGGACAATTTGACAGGGTTAATACCTAAATTTAATGAGTACGGCAACACTGGAGCAGATATTGTAGAATTCGTCATCGCCCCCAATCCTGGTGAAGCTCCCAAACCTCTAGCTCAAATAGCTTCCGGAGGTGAAATTTCACGTATTATGCTAGCCTTGCTAAGTCTGTTTTCCGAATTCCAAAAAACAGCTACTTTTTTCTTTGATGAAATTGATACTGGGTTGGGCGGTCTGGCTGCTCAAGCAGTAGCAGAAAGACTGCGAGTTCTGGCCTCTCGTTCTCAAGTCATCTGTATTACTCATTTGCCAATTTTAGCAGTAGTCGGCAAACGTCATCATTACCTTTACAAAGAAATTCAAAATGGACGTACCTCCACTCATGTGCGCATTTTAGAAGGCAATGAACGAGAGCAGGAAATTGCCAGAATGATGAGCGGAGGCGCTTCCCTTAATAAAGCTTTAGAACACGCCCAATCGTTACTGGCAGCCGCCCAAACAGCCTCAAATCGGCCTATCCCTTGACGCACGAAAACTTCCAAGTAAAATATCATAGGTTATAATGTCCGTTTGTATATTAAACGGTGTACTTCAGCAGAACACCGCCGAAAAGGCATTTCAGGAGGCTCTTATTGTCCAAGCGTCTTATTATTGCCGAAAAGCCCAGCGTAGCTAAAGATATAGCCAAAGCTCTGGGAGGCTGCAGAGATGAGAAAGAATATCTAGAGAGTGAAGAAAACGTTATTACTTGGGCAGTTGGCCATCTGGTTGAATTTATTGCACCTGAAGAAATTGATCCCAAGTATAAGGCCTGGAAGCTTGAAGACCTGCCGATTATTCCCAAATCGTTCAGTTTAAAAGCTAAAGACAGGTGTACTCCTAGGCTGCGTATTATTGCCAAACTAGGCAAACGTCCCGACATAGATGCCGTCATAAACGCTTGCGATGCCGGACGCGAAGGTGAACTAATTTTTCGCGAGTTAATCTCCTTCTGTAAGATAAAAAAACCAATTTTGCGCCTTTGGCTTCAATCTATGACTCCCGAAGCGATACGCAGTGGCTTCGATTCATTAAAAGCAGGAGCTGAATACGAGAACCTCTATCAGGCAGCTCAATGCCGGGCAGAAGCAGACTGGCTAATCGGCATAAATTCCACTAGGGCCCTAACCAGACGCTTAAAGACACGCACCGAAAAAGTTTCCTGGTCAGCCGGACGTGTTCAAACTCCCACTTTAGCTATGCTACAGAGCCATGAGCTCGATATTTTAAAATTTCGTCCAGCTCCCTATTGGCGTTTAAAGGCTGAATTTGAGCTTCAAAGCGATTCTGTAGCGAATTGCGGAACAAAGCCACATACTTATGAAGCGGTTTACTTTGATCCTACATTTAATGCCAAACAGATGGGAGAAGATAAAAATTTCAAAGGACGCGACGAGGCTATTTTTGATAAGAATGAGGCAGAACGAATTGAAAAAGCCGTCAAGAACCGCTGCGGCAGCGTTGTAGAGACGCGCCGTCCTAAACAGGAGGCAGCCCAACCACTTTTCGATTTGACATCTCTACAGAGAGAAGCTAACCGGCGCTTCGGTATGTCGGCCAAAAATACTTTAGCTGCTGCTCAACGCCTTTACGAGAGCCATAAGCTTATCACTTATCCGCGTACATCTTCTAAGTGCCTACCTAGCGATTATGTGGGCCAAGTCCGAAGAATTTGGTCAATTATAAGCAATTATCAAAATCGCCCGCAAGAGGGCTTCCTCGATTTTCCCCTCTATGCCTCTGCTGCGCAAAAATTAGAGCACGACTCTCAAATACGCAACTATGCCAAAATTTTTGACAACTCGCGCATTTCCGATCACTTTGCTATTATCCCCACTACTCAGACTGTGGGGCACAGTTTGCGAGACGATGAAGCCAAAATTTACAATTTAATTTTGCGCCGCTTTTTGGCAGCCTTCTTTCCTCCCTCAGTTACAGCCGTAATCGAAAGAATTACTACTGTCAAAGCAGAGGAAGAGGTCTTTCATTTTCGCACTAGGGCTAACTTATTATGCGAAAAAGGCTGGAAAGAAGTTTATGGCATTGAAAGCAAAGAGGAAAGTGCAACTCTGCCTGAATTAAGTTCATCTCTCGATCACCCAACACCAGTCAAAAATACTAAAACTAAATTAAAAGATGAAATAACCAAACCGCCTGCACGCATTACTGAAGCCCGATTGCTCAGCTTAATGGAAAAAGCCGGCAAACAAGTAGAAGATGAAGATTTTTCTAATGCCATAGAAGAAACAGGCTTAGGAACTCCGGCAACTAGAGCTGAAATCATCGAAGCGCTGCTGGCCAGAGGCTACATTGAACGAGCTGATCACGGTTTAAAAGCTACCACTAAAGGTATTATTCTAATCGATTTACTAAAGCGCATTGGCTGCTGCCGTTTAGCTTCTCCAGAACTGACTGGTCAAATGGAATATAATTTGAACCAAGTTGAACACGGCAGCTATAAGCGCAAGGCTTACATGAATGATATTGTAAGCTATACTCAGGATATAGTAGAAAAGACCAAAGATTTTGAATATATCGATATCTATGCCAACGAAGAACCTCTAGGAGAGTGTCCGATCTGCCACAAACGTGTATATGAAAAGATGCGTTTTTATGCTTGTGAAGCTAATCAGGGCAAGGACGGTGAGGGGTGTCCGTTCATTGTTTGGAAAGACAAAAATGGGCGGTACATAGATACTCTCACTATGAGCGAACTGCTTGAGCACGGTGAAACGGAGTATCTAGAAGGCTTCAAGGGCAGTGGCCGCCAGACCTACCGCGCTAAACTGCGTTTAAAAAGTAATAATTTGGAGATAGAAACTGATAGCGGTACGATTATCTCCGACGATATAAACCTGCCTGTCAGTCAAGATATTTTAGGCGTTTGTCCCTTCGACAAAAATTGCTACGTTACTGAAAGTGCCTCCAGTTACCAATGTCAGCAAGTCTGTGTGCAGAATGGCACTCATAAAAAGGGCTTCTCCATGCCGCGCATTATTTGTCAACGTCCTATAACTCATGCTGATTTGACTCACTTCCTCAGTGAAGGGCGCACCGAACTGCTGGATAATTTTGTGTCCAGATTTAACAAACCTTTCAAAGGCTATATTGTACTTAATAAAAACACAGGAAGGTACGCCTTTGAATTTGCTCCCAGATTTGGTAAAACTACTGCAACAGAATCATTGATAACTAAAGCTGACAGCGGCGAAAATAGCCAGGCAGAACCGCCGAAAACTAAGCGGACTTCTAGAAAAAAAGAAGCCGAAAACAGCGAAAATAGCCAGGCAAAACCGCCGAAAACTAAGCGGACTTCTAAGAAAAAAGAAGCCGACAGCGGCGAAAATAGCCAAGCAGAACCGCCGAAAACTAAGCGGACTTCTAGAAAAAAAGAAGCCGA
>JBJEGD010000034.1:75813-99525 GCA_051874735.1 Candidatus Bruticola sp.
AAACTAAGCGGACTTCTAGAAAAAAAGAAGCCGAAAACAGCGGCGAACATAGCCAAGCAGAACCGCCGAAAACTAAGCGGACTTCTAGAAAAAAAGAAGCCGAAAACAGCGGCGAACATAGCCAGGCAGAACCGCCGAAAACTAAGCGGACTTCTAAGAAAAAAGAAGCCGAAAACAGCGAAAATAGCCAGGCAGAACCGCCGAAAACTAAGCGGACTTCTAAGAAAAAAGAAGCCGAAAACGGCGAAAATAGCCAGGCAGAACCGCTGAAAACTAAGCGGACTTCTCCCCCCAAAAGAAGCCGGTAATAGAAGACTGTGAAGCCATTCGTTTACTTTAGCGTGGGAATCCGCCTACTGCCTAGCTTAAATGATTGTAAAGGCAAAAGCCCTCTGAAAGCGAAAATTTCCTTGTAAAAAAGGCATTAACAATCTGTCAAGGGGTTCAATTACGAATGAAAAAGATTGGTATTTTAGCGGCTTCAGTCGTTATATCCTTAATAGCATTACCTGCAGAGGCCCTACCTAACCAAGCAAAATCGGCAACGGTTTCAACTAGGACCTCAATGGCAGATAAAACTGCAGACCAGGACAGCTGCAGCTTCAAAGCGAAAGGCTCAGCCCCAAATTTTTCTTCTCGGAGCAACAAAGTGACTGTAAAAAATAAAGAACTTTCTCCTGCTGTCACCCCTGGTATGACCCCAGCTCAGATGAAGGCTTTTTTCTTAGAACAGACTAAACGCAGCTTAGTCGACTGGGAAGCCAAGCACTATAACATAAGCGATCATCCGCCTTTCCAACTAGACTCTCCTAAGGCCAGTCAGTTCTGTATTACTCCGGAAATTGCCAAGGCTATAAACTTAAGAGGGCAAGTAGACGCCTTTGCCAAAGAAGCTAAAGTCTCCACAGCCGGTGTACGCGAAAACCAAAATGTACTCTGTCCTTGGGATCACCGCTACAGAATAAATGAGTACATGTTGGCTTTAATGGCAGAATCCTTGAGCAATATAGTGCCGCAGTTGCATAAAGATCACATTGCCTCTCTGCCCGTACGCACTCCCGAAGAGGTAAGAGCTCACCTCGGTCCTGAAGGAGTCAGAATTATCGAAGCTATTTTTGGCATGCCTTTAGCTGAAGCTATGGAGTTTGTCCGCCACAATCCTATACGTATTGTCGGAGGAGAAACTCGCTCGAATACTCCCCGCTTTGTCGGCTTAGTTTCCAGAATCTACGCTGCCCGAGGCTTCCACGTCTTTTTGACAGAAGACGCCCAAAACAAAGATACTTCCACCATTTTTATGTGGAGCTTCTTAACTTATATGCTTGGCCTTTCCGGCGGAGATTATTATACTTCCAGTCACGGAGCCCCTCAAAAGCAGAGCGACAAGATCCTCGGACCAGACGGTTCTCAGTACTTGCCTCCCGAGTATGCAAAAATTGTCGAGCAAATGTACAAAATTTTAGAGCAGTGCGAAACTAAGGGGTATACTATCAACCTAGCAGCAGCCGACGATCCCTTGCTTCATCATAACCTTACTTACAAGCTCATGTGCAGCCTGTATGCAGATTACCTTCGCAAAGGGCCGGCCTCTCCAGCAGCTTTGCAAATGGTCAAAAAAGCCATTGATCAGGGCATGCGCTTAAAGTTGGATTTCTTCGGCGGAGCCGGTTATAAAACGATTGCTCCAGTTCTAAAAGAGCTCGGCATAGATGGCGCTTTCGAAGGCGGTTATATTCGTACTGAAGAAGATCCCTTCTTCCACAATATAGGTTTCCGAGTAGCCATTAAAAAAGGTACAGCGGAATACGAAGTAGTCCATGATAGCGTCGACGCCAGCATGCCTATTGTAGTAAAATCGGCTGACTACGGCACAATTTTGCAGAATGCCCCTATAGGCCAGATAGTTTTTAATGTCGACCCCGATTCCGATCGCTTCGTAGCGGGCCAAATTGTGCCAGCTTCCGAAGAGCCGAAGCTGCAGGCAGACGGTATTAGCTCTATAAAAATTGCCGATGACAAACTGTTTGCTCTTTTCTCGCCTAACCAATTTTTCTTAATGCTAGCTGAAAGCGATCGGGCTTCTATGGCAGAAGACAAGAGCTGGGACAAATACTCTAGTTTCGATATTCATACATACGTATCGGCTCTCTCTTGGGACGAATGGGCAGATAAGCACCATATTCCCGTCGTCCGCACTCCAGTAGGCTTTAAGGAGATTGCCGCCATAGAGCGCAAAGTAGAAAAAGCTATGGGAACTTATCCAGGACAAGTAGTTTCCGTAGAAGATGAACTTGGGCGAAAGATAGTTATCGGCTCCAATCCCAAAGTACACCATGCGGGTGAAGAAAGTGGCGGAAAAATTGGCGGTCCCAGACAGCCTATTTACAATATTTTAGGCCAAAAAATTATCGCTATGCGGGAGAAGAGCAGCGGTGAAGCTTGCATATCCGCTGTAGTAATGGTATCTAAACTTTACCTCAAGTACAAAGAGACTGGCAATATTGCCGATATGTTCCTGCACAATCATCTGTCCGATCTCTTTGCCCGAGACTCCATCACTAATAAAATGGAATTCCGCGGCGATAAGATTCACTACAACGAGGCTATTTTTGATCCCGAAGAGTTAGCTAAAGCTAAAGCTGCTGGTATAGCAGAAAAAGATCGCTTTAACAACTACTTCCGCCGCTTAGCTATGGCCATGCAAGATCCTACTTTAACAAACAGTGGTCAAGTGCTCAGCTTAGATCAGGTAAAAGCCGTTTTAACTGAGGCCATCCCTGGTATGGCCGATGAGTGGCAATCTTTAGAGCGCATAGACGTCTGGTCTGACGGTTTGCAGCTTTGGTTTAAAGACGCCAAAGTCCGAGATATTTGTCTGCGTCCATCTGGTACTGACGCCAAGTCTAAAGTATATTTTGATGGCACGGATAAAGCTTATATGGAAAATTTGTTCAAGAACTATTTCCGCGATTTCCCGGCGGCAGCTACTCCTCTGTATGAAAAACTTTTAAAGGCTGAATAATCTTCTCAGCGGAAGCCGAGCATTTAGCATATTGCGGTGGCTTCCGCTCTAGTTTAGTCTCAAAAAAGCGCCGTAACCCTTGACAGCGCACGTTAAAAGTATTAATATTTGACCCTGAAGTTTAGGGGGTATAGCCCCCGACCATTACCCGGCTGTTTATTACCCCCAATATTTGGCCGTGACGGAAGGAGGGGAACGCATAATGGAAACTACAGTTGGTGAGAACGAACCTATCGAAACCGCTTTGAAGCGTTTCCGGCGTCAATGCCAGAAAGAGGGCGTGTTGGCCGAAGTGAAGAAGCGCGAGTATTACGATAAGCCCAGTGTACGTCGTAAAAAGAAGGCTATCGCCGCTCGTCGCCGCCGCCGTCGTTAAGGCTAAGTTTTAGAATGGAAGAAGCTGTCAACTCACTGTTGGCGGCTTTTTTGTTTTCTAAACAAAGAAGCCGCCAACAGATGAAACTGACTACGACTATTTATACCACAAACTAATAAGACAAAATTTCGTCGAAGACGCCTCATACAACTAGCATCAGACGGCCCAAACGCTTTTATTTAATCTTCTATTTGCCAATCTATAGGCTCAACTCCATGATCAACTAAAAATCTGTTAGTTTTACTAAATGGACGACTGCCCAAAAAACCGCGAGCAGCCGACAAAGGACTTGGATGAGCTGAACAAATAATAAGATGTTTTGGATTGTCAATCAAAGCGCGTTTTTCTTGAGCGAATTTACCCCATAAAATATAAACGACCGGCCGATCGATAGTATTGACAGCTCTAATAACCGCATCAGTAAAATTTTGCCAGCCTAACTTTTGGTGGGAACAGGCTTGATGGGCTCTGACTGTAAGCACAGCGTTGAGAAGCAACACCCCTTGATCAGCCCATTTTTTTAAACAGCCGCTACGAGGTATGGCACATCCCAAATCGTCATGCAGCTCCTTATAAATATTTACCAAAGACGGAGGCAGCTGCTTCTGCGTCTGCGAAACGGCAAAGCTCAGTCCCATAGCCTGATTAAAATTGTGGTAAGGATCCTGCCCTAAAATAAGAGCTTTCACTTTATGAAAAGGTGTAAAGTGAAAAGCATTAAAAATATCGTCAGCTGGCGGAAATATAGTTTGCGTTTTATATTCATGAATTAAGAGCCGCCTCAAGCGAAGATAATAATCTTTTTTAAATTCGTCTCCAATTACTTCAAGCCAATCATTGCTTATTTTAGGCATTGTTTACACCTCGTTATAAAACAGAGCTTCTGTATCGTTGCTTAAAACCTTTTTAATTGATAAAATCTATACAATTGAGTATTTTTGTGCAATTATGCCAAGGAGCTTTTTATGAGTATCGGCATCAGTTCCGTTAATAATCTACCGCTCAGCACCAGCTCTCAAAGTCTTAGAAGTTCTGTAATATCAAATTCTCAAGAGAGCACAACCAACGAAGTTTTATCTTTGGCAGAGACATTTACTAAGTCTGAAGATAAGCCTGTAAGTTTAATTATTCAAAGCGACGATCAAGAAAAACTAGCTAGCTTAAAGGCTCAACTCTTAAAAACTAATGAAGAAAACAAAGTTACTGCCGAGTTGCCTATCATAAATGGTTTTTCTATCGACGTATCTTCCCACGACTCCCAAGCTCTGGCCAATTTAACTCAGGCTCAACAGAGCGGAGTTTTTGCTGTGACGGTCGATGAGGCCAACGACTTTACCGCCAACGATTTAATTGAAATGCAAAGTCTCTTCACCCCTGCTGATAAAGATACAAATGTCATGTTCGGAGTAGAAAAATTACACGAACAGGGCATAACGGGCAAAGGGACCTGTATCTGTGTTATTGACAGCGGCATCTCTATGCATCCCGATTTAAAAGACAGAGTTATAGCTTTCAAAGACTGCGTAAATGGCCGCACCGAACCATACGATGACAATGGTCACGGAACCCACTGCGCTGGCATCTGCGCCGGAGACGGCACTAGCAGCGGAGGGAAAAATGTAGGCGTAGCCCCTGAAGCTAATATCGTAGGTGTAAAAGTACTCGATCAGTTCGGTTACGGAGAGACTTCTCAAATTATCAAAGGTATTCAATGGGCCGTTCTCAATAAAAACAAATACGATATCGATGTGATCAACCTCTCCTTAGGGCGCCCTATTCCGCGCACGCGCTTCCTCGATCCTATGACTATGGCCGTACAAGCTGCAGCAAAATGCGGCATCACTGTGGTAGTTTCAGCTGGCAATGACGGACCTTCACCAGGCACTATTTGTTCACCAGGCAACGCCCCCAGTGCCATTACTGTAGGAGCTTTCGATGACTGCGGCACAGAAGGACGGGAAGACGACTGGCCGGCATATTTTTCAAGTGTTGGTCCTACCCGCTTTGACAATTTGGAAAAGCCCGATATTTCAGCTCCCGGAGTAGATATAATCTCTTGTTCCAATACTTCCGACGGCTATGTAAAGATGTCAGGTACTTCTATGGCAGCTCCGTTTACTGCCGGTGTAGCCGCCCTTATAAAGGGAGTTAACCCCAAAATTAAACCTAAAGAAATTAAGCAAATTATTATGGATGAAGCTGTGCCATTCCAACAGAGCATGCTTAGCCACAATGTCGCAGGAGCGGGAGCTATTACCCCTGAGGCTGCCTTGGCTAAAGCTGCTGAATTAAAAAAATAAATATCTTTTTATCAATAGAGCCTCTTGCTCTGCCTTTTCTGGATATAGGTCGGAAATGAGCCGAAAAAGAGGCTCTAATTTTCCTGGGAGATCTTTTTGAGCAACGATATTCATTCCGGTCTGACCGACCGCAGTAAACATTGGGTAGTAGGAATCGATCTAGGCACAACAAACTCTGCGATGTCCCGTTTACCCTTAGCAGAAGAAAGTACTCTAGAAAGCGTACTAATCACTCAGCGCATATCTGAGAATCAAATCAGCCGCTTATCTACCCTTCCAAGTTTTCTTTATTTACCAGGTGCGCATGAAATGCCAGTTCACGCCTTGGAACTGCCCTGGAATCAAGAGATCGATTATGCCGTAGGAGCCTTTGCCCGCACTCAAAGTGCAAAAATTCCCGGCCGTGTCGTCTGCTCAGCAAAATCTTGGTTAGCCCACCGCCGAGCAGAACCTAGTGAAGCCATTCTTCCTTGGGAAGCAGTAAAAGAAGGGCGCAAAGTAAGCGCAATTGAGGCTTCCCGCCGTTACTTGGCCCACTTACGAGATTCCTGGGATTACGACAATCCGGAGCACCCTTTAGCCTTACAGGAGTTGGTCTTAACCGTACCAGCCTCTTTTGATGAAATAGCTCGCGACTTAACTGTAGAAGCTGCCGATCGTGCAGGTTTAGAAAACATAACTTTATTGGAGGAGCCACAATCAGCTTTTTACACTTGGCTGTGGAATCGACGCCAGACTTGGAGACAAGATTTAGCCGGAATTAGAGAAATACTTATCTGCGATATAGGTGGAGGAACCTGCGATTTCACAGCCATAAAAGTAGATGAAGAAGGACTACAACGCGTAGCTGTAGGCGAGCACTTAATGCTTGGAGGTGACAACCTCGATATCGCTATTGCCCGCTTATGCGAATCGCGAATGGGAGTAGACTTGAATCTGCTACAGTGGGGTGTATTACAACAGCAGTGCCGACAAGCTAAAGAAAAATTGTTAGGGTTAAATCCTCCTGATTCATGTTTAGTTATTACTCCTGGAATAGGTTCAAAATTAGTTGACAGTGCTCTTCAAGCGGAAGTTAGTCGCCAAGAGATTCAAGAGCTCATTTTAAATGGCTTCTTCCCTGAAGTACCTTTCGATGAGCCCATATCTAACACTCGTCGAATTGGTTTACAAGAATGGGGCTTACCGTATGCTAGCGATCCAGTTGTGCCCCACTATATGTCAGCTTTCCTGCGCACTCATAATCTGCATCCTCAAGCTATACTCTTTAACGGAGGCGCCTGTCGCCCCCAAGCTATAAAGCAGAGAATATGTCAGATATTGAGCAACTGGCTAGGCTATAATATTAAAGTTTTAGATAATGAAGCTGAAGATCTGGCCGTAGCTCACGGTGCCTGCGCCTTCGGCTGGCTGAGACATCACGGGCAGGAACGCATACGTGGCGGTACGGCCCGCTCCTATTATCTCGGTGTAAGTCAACACGACGCTCTTTGTGTTATTCATCGCAATCAAGATCAGGGAGAACGCCAAGAAATCGGCAGTGTAGAACTGAAACTCCGAGTAGGTGTTCCGGCCGCCTTTCCTCTTTTTGCCTCTACTGAACGTCCCCAAGATCGCGCCGGTCAAGTTATAAAACAAGAATTGCTCAAACCCTTAGGCACTTTAGAGACAGTAGCCGCCGGCAGTAAAAATGAAAATGAGGTCTCTGTTCGCCTAGCGGCCCAAGTCACCGAGATAGGTACTATGTCCTTGTGGGCGACTTCCCTGGACGGCTCTCGCAGCTGGTCTTTACAACTCCCTTTGCGAGGCAGGCGCCAAAAAAGAACATCGCTAGATATTGCACCTCAGCTCGTCGATCGGGCTAAAAAGTTGATCGTTCACACTTTCAATACTAAAGCTAATAAACTCAGAGCTGACGATATTAGACCTAGGGCTCTTTTAGGCTCTATGGAGTCATATTTAGGCAAGCGAACCTCCTGGCCCTCAGCCTTAAATAGAAACCTATGGGAAGCTTTTTGGCAATGTGCCGACAAACGGCGTTCTTGTGCAGAATATGAAGCAGCTTGGTTTAACGGTGCAGGTTTTCTGCTCCGTCCGGGTATAGGAGCTCCTCTAGATAAATGGCGCTTAGAACAAATGCAAAAATTACTTCCGGAATGGATTCAATTTTCCCAAGATGAAAATGTGAGACGTGAATTCTGGGTTTTTTGGCGCCGTTTGGCAGCGGGTATGGAAGCAGCAGCTCAAACTAGTCTATGGGCAAACTTAGCTCCGCGTCTCATTCCCGGCAGAAAGCATATAAAAAGTCGTTTAAAAAGTTTACTACCGGCGGAAAAAGTAGAAATTATGCGTCTAGCCGTAAGCTTAGAGCGCATTCCCATGTCTGAAAAAGAAGCTCTAGGAGAGACTATATTCCAAGATTTTAAAGTACGCCCCGACACTGTATGGCAACTCTCCCGCTTAGGGGCGCGCCGTTTAATGGGAGCTGGTCCTCAGCATGTAATGCCCGCGGAGTTAGTAGGAACTTGGCTCGATAAAATTTTACAGTCAAAGTGGTCAGACAGCCGGGCTATTGGACTAGCGGCAGCTGAAATGGCTCGCTATACAAATAATCGCGTCCTCGATCTTGACGCCAAGCTTCGTCAACGTTTAGCGGATCGGCTAACTCGCGAAGGGCTACCCTCAGCAGCTAAGCGGGTAATGTCGCTCTGTGAGGAAGAAGATGAAACGGCTTCCGTACTATTCGGTGAAGATCTCCCTATTGGATTGCGTCTAGGAGTCTAAATCAGTACTGACAGTTAACGGTAGCTTGATGGAGACCTGTGTTCCTTTGCCTAGTTCACTAGTAAAAGTCACGCTGCCGTTATGGCGCTTGACAATAGCCTCCGTTATAGGAATACCTAAACCAGTGCCTCCACTGAGGCGATCTCTACCCATGTCAACTCGATAAAATCGCTTGCCTAAATTAGCTAAATGCTCAGGAGAAATGCCGCAGCCTTCGTCTGTCACCAAAATTTCTACTTCTTTAGCGCCAATTTTAGTGGAAACTTTAACTTGTTTGTTTTTAGCTGTATGGCGCAATGCATTGTCAATAATATTGCGAATAGCTCTACTTAAAGCGGAAGCATCACCTAAAATCCAAACATCACGCTCAATTTCAACCTTTATAGGATGATCGAGAACTTTACTTAAAGACGAATCTACAGCGTACTGCACTACCTCATTGATACTGACAGGGTCAGAGACTACACGATGTGAGAGTTCTTGGTTGCGCGATAAAATAAGCAAATCCATCACCAAATGCTCCATGCGGCTCAGTTCTTTATCCACAGTGAACATAGTACTGCGTACTTTGTCTGGCACTTCCATCTTTTCGAACTCAAGTTTTAAAATATGTACCGCTCCCATTAAACTAGTAATAGGCGTTTTGAGTTCGTGCGAAGCATCTCCTATGAAACGCTGCTGCTCTAAAAATACTCCCTGCATAGTATCGAGCATATGATCTAGAGCATTAGCCATAATATAAATTTCATTGCGTCCTTCTCCCAAGTTCACACGCGCAGTCAAATCACCAACATTTAATTTATTTACTACAGCTACTACTTTCTGCATGGGTGCTGAGAGCACTCTGCCTACTAAAACACCAGCGAAAGAGATAACTACGGCTAAAAGTAAGCTGCCTACGGTAAAGATTCTGTTAACTAATTTAATAGTCTTATCTGCGTAATTCCACGGTATAGCAGCTTCAACATAGCCCACTAACTTTTCACCTTCTATAACTGGACAGAGCATAATCTGAAAATTAGGCGAATCAATGTAAACCAGATTAAAAGGTCCAAAATAGGGAGGAGGCATACGGTTAGTTTTTACTCTTTCCACGCCTTCGCCAGCTAACCACATAAGCAAATGGTGAGCTAAGCTGTTATTTTTAGGAAGTTTAGGAGGACCGTAGTAGGTGAAACCTGCTTCCTTCAATATTTTATGTGAATAAATAATCGGCTCTCGGCCTTTATCCAAAATATTATCAGGTTTTATACACGCATTCTTGCTGAAGTTACGCCAATTGTTAGCTAAAAAGTTAAACATGTCGTCGCTGGGCTGATGAAACGTATCATTATTGCCGATGTGCTCATCTCTAGAGTAAGCATACACCATTTTTTTATCAGCATTATATATGCGAACATATCTACAGTTGCGCCCAATAATTTCGGCCATCTTTTGATAATTATCATTAAAATTAGCGAAACTGAGCGTGCGAAATTTAGGCTTATTAAGCACCGGTTGGCGATCTTTTATATCGTCTTCATTTTCAAAATCGCGCTTAGAGCTGCGCCAAAAGTCTTCCTCACCTCTAAATTTTTTTAGTTGCTTATCTTTCTCAGCAGCTTTAGCTTGAATTGCACCTTGTTGATCATCAGAAAAATAGTAAACAATCGTATATAGAGAGCGAGCTCCCTCATTCCAAAACACATGGTCTACGGTATGACAAATAAAAATCCCGAAACACAAGACAACCAAGGTTAGAATTGTCACAAATGACAACAAAATTAAAACAGAAAAAGGGAGACGGCGCATTATAAATACCTGTAAATTTTAACCCAAAGCATAACCTACACCACGTACAGTGCGCAATAAAGAGCGTTTTTCATCATCAAGCTTGTTACGAAGAGCGCATATATAAACTTCCACAACATTAGTTTCTAAATCGTCGCTCCATCCCCAAAGCTGCTGTAAAATCTGCTGACGCGTAAACACTTGGCGCGGCTTATTCATAAACATTTCTAAAAGTTCAAATTCGCGCAAAGTTAAATGCAAGGTACGTCCGCCCTTAGTTACAATATGAGAATCAGGATCGAGAATAATGTCATCGTACTCTAAGAAATTGGATTTTCTTCCCTTACTGCGGCGCAGCAAAGCTCTGACACGCGCCATAAGCTCAGCAAAATGAAAAGGTTTAGCTAAATAGTCGTCTCCGCCTATATCCAAGCCTTCTACCATATCACTGAGCTGATCTTTAGCACTAAGAAAAAGAATAGGCACATCAGCAATACTTCTTATGCTCTTACATACATCTAAACCAGATATATCGGGCAACATTATATCTAAAATAACTAAATCAGGATGATTATCTTTGTATTTTTTTAACGCCTCACTGCCAGTTGCCGCCGTAAGCGTTCGATAAGATTCATGATCTAAAGTATAGGTGACTGATTCACGAATAGCTTCTTCATCATCAACTACTAAAATTAAAGGCTGTTTAACGTTCATATTCTCGCCCTCCAAAATAACACGGCAATAACTAACATATCATAAAAGAATTTTCTTTATTTTTATCCTCTAAAACTGTAGCGAAGCATAAAAATTAGCTAAAAAAAACATATATTTTGGCTAATAAAGATAAAAAAAGCAGCCTAACAGCTGCTTTTTTATCGAAGTACATAGGGCGAATCTTAAGATACGTTTCGTATCCCCTGAAGATCCCAATCATGTATATTTGTAATAAATTAATTAACTATTTAAATCTAGAGGGCACCCCCACTCGCCTTCCTTATAAACTGGAGTCTGCAGCTGAGTACATTCACCTGCGGTACCATTCCAATTTAATTCCAAAATTTCAGCTTTCTCTACAGCTTCAGCTTCTAAAGTGCTAAGTTCCATATGCTTTTCCAATTCTAACACTTCACGAAGTCTAGCTTTAGTACAAGGATGCTTACTGAGCATGAGAGAGCAGCAATCTTCGTAGGGACGAGCTGAAAGTTCATAAGTGCCAATATTGCGAGCAATTTTGAGAATATCTTCCTTGTCCGTTCCGACTAAAGGACGCAGCATAGGCATATTGGCTGCCTCGTCGATAACGCGCATATTAGTGAGAGTTTGCGAAGCAACCTGACCCAAACTTTCCCCAGTAAGCAGCGCCTGAGCGCCTTCCCGTTCTGCCACCAAAGAAGCGATACGCACCATAGAGCGACGATACAAAATCATACGCAGATCAGCTGGAGTCATGCTGAGAAGCTCTTCCTGAACTGGAGCAAAGCTTACTAAATACAACTTAGTACGGTACTGGAAGCGTGTCAGAATATTAGCTAGCAAGGTACAATTTTCCAAACTAGCTTTATTGGTGAAAGGATAGGAGTGAAAATGGCACATGATCACGTCTGCACCACGCTTCATCATTTTCCAACAAGCTACAGGAGAATCAAAACCGGAACTGAGCAGACCCACTATTTTGCCAGCGGTTCCTACAGGCAACCCACCAGGCCCCTTAATGCGCTCACCAGACACCAAAACTAATTTATTAACTATTTCTAAGCGAATAGTAATATCGGGATCAGTAAGGTTAACCTTTATTTCTCGACCACAATCTTTCGCGCGATCACCTACATATCCACCGACAGCCCTCTCTACTTCACCAGACCGCATGGGGAAGCTTTTGTCTGGACGACGGCAGCGTACTGCAAAAGTCCGTCCTTCAGCCTCGCAAAAGCACTTCCAGGCAGCCTTTTTCATTTCTTCCAGATCTTGGGCGACTTCATAAACTAACGCGTAATTGGCTACGCCAAAAACTCCGCTCATGCGATGGCGCACCTCAGCGAAATCCTCTGAATCTAGTTCAAAAGTAATGCGCCCATACAGGGTACGAACCGAAATTTTGCCCATATCGCGAAAAGTTTTGCGCAAATTACCAACTAAACGTTTGACGAATAAATTGCGGTTATTGCCCTTAAGAGCAATTTCATGGTAATGGACGACTATTTGCATTGCTTATATTTCACTCAACGAAGCTACTGCAAAAATTTGAGCTTCAAAAGCTAACTTTACCTCGTATCTATTTTTTATTATTTGATCCGTAATTTTTTTAATACCGGCTGCTTAACCTGCTGGTTCTATAGCGAATCCGTTTGCAGCCAATAAATCGCAAGCTACACCACGCCCGAGGCGTCGCTTCCAATCGGAGCAACCTACACTTCCGCAGCCGCAGGAAGGGCTATGCTGCTTCAGTATAATCAGCTCAGGCTGTAGTTCTAAGGCTAATTTCAGTACTTCTTCAGCTCCACGCCTAAAAGCATCTGTCACTTCTTGCCCATCTTTATTAAACACTCTACATTCGAATCCGCACACGAACTCACAGGAAGACGAACATTCCAAACCAGCAGCAGCTCTGGGTAGAGACAAACCTCCCTGCAGCTCAGGGCAAATAGGCATAACCTGATCTGGAGAAAAACGACGTTGAAGTTCGAGATCAAATTTACTTTGGGCGTCGTAACGACATGGCCATCCTAAAAGACAAGCAGAAACCAAGATCTGAGGCTTCTGTTTTAAACTAAGCAGTCGCTTTTGCTCAGCTTTAAGCCTATCCAACCACAAGTTGGCTTGTTCATGAGGCGATAAGCCAGAGTTCATAAAATAAAACCTTTCCTATGCGCTCAGCTCAACTCAAAAAAACATTATAAAGCACGTCGCACAAACTGATTGTTTGGTCCCTGACTCGCAAAGATGTAAACGTAGTTATCTAAAACAGCAATGCTGAACCCTGTACAACCAATCATAGGCTTAAGTTTTACGGCCACTTCCGGATCTGAGAATTTGCCATTTTTTAAGCAAGAATAGACAATAGACTCGCCATTTTTGCTTAAACTAGCTACATGCAAATTGCCATCCTTGTCCTGACAGGACTCCAAGGCTGCTCCTACAGGTGCTTCACCAGCAGCCGGAGGAGCGGCCGCCACTGCCTCCCAACCACCGTTATTCCAACGGCGCACTTGGCGGCGACATTTGTCAGTTTTACTTAAGCGAGGTAAATCATAAACTAAAAGCGGATCCTTGCCAAAATTATCGCAAAGAGAAAAATTAAGTCCGAACTTTCCTTTAGCAGCTTTTATATTCTCTTCGTTGGTACCTACCAAAGGGCGAATATATGAACTAAGTAAGTTCTGACCATCATTCCAAACCGCCACAAAACCGCCCTTAGATTCGCCAGCTAGCTCAATTTTATCGCAGTTAATACCCTGACGTCCTAGGTTGCAAGCTCTGGGACGATCGCCCCGATACTGAGGATCGAACAAAGCAGCTTTGACCATATTGTTTTCAGCTGTCCAACCGAAACATAAACTAGGCTTGCGTCCCCCTACACCAGCTATATCAATATCGCTGCCTCCTCCGCCTCCAGAAAGCACAAAACTGTCGCATACTGCCGGTTTGGAAAAACTCCAGCCGTTATCTCCAGAGTAAGAATACAACACTTCAAAAGCATTCTCACTCTGCTCTACAATGTTATGCATGAACAAAATACCCACGCTGTACTTCGCCGAAGCGGCAGCAGTTTTGCGCACACCAGCTAAATTGGCACCAAAGAAAGGAGCGCTGATCGTTGTCCACTTATTACCAGACTCGAAAACAGAAAAGCTGAATTCAGGAGCTTTCACCACACTTTTGTTATTCGACCATCCGAAAAACAACTGGAGCCGCTTATAAGCTAAAAGCTGAGGATCAACAACTAGTCCTCCTCCTGTATCAGGGACATGCATCTGCTGCCATAGGGACGATGCAGCCCAACATTTATCGAGACCATTTCCAGCCAGCCACATTCCTCCGGCTAAAGCCAAACAAGCCGCACCTGTCAATATTTTTCGCTGAAAAATTTTTCCTAATTTCACTGCAGCTCATTCTCCTATATTCAGTATATTTCAAAAACTCTCGTTTGTTTAGTTCAGACCAACTTAGAAAAAGTTAAGGTAATACATAAGCGCTGGGGAAAAGAGTCATTAACTCTTTAGCAGAACCAGACATAAAAACTAGCCGATCAGCTGGATTAAGCCATCTCTTTACCAATTCTGCAGCTCTTAACTCTGAAACTCTCTCTAATTCTTCTAAATAAGCTTTAACATCAAAAATTTCTCCATCTCTAGAAAGAGAATGGCCAAGTATACGTGCTGTTTCCAAAGGTGATGACCAAGCAGAAAGCAAGTCAGCAGCATGACGCATAACAGCTTCCTCAAAAATACTCTTACTTATAGACCCTTGAGCAAAATCAGCTACAATATCTTCGATTATTTTGAAAACCTTGGGAAGCTCTTTTAAATGAGCAGATAAATAAAGTTTAAAAACCCCCATACCGTCATAAACATTTATAGCTGTACGACAAACATAAGTTAGGCTATTTTTTTCTCGCAATTCTAGATTGAGCAAACTAGAATAGCCAGCTCCCAGCAAAGCATTGATAACTCGCCAGGTAAGCAGATCATTATAGCTAAAAACGGGAAAACGCCAGCCCATTGACACAAAAACTTGCTCTTGGGCCTCGGAAGACTTTACAACAACACTTCCATCAGGATAAGACGTTTCTACAAAAAAATTAGCCGGCCTTACCGCCTGACCTTTAGGTGCTTGCTTCCAAAACTTTTTCACAAACTCAGCAAAATCATTTCCCAGATTGCCACTGCCTACTATGCAAATATTACCGCAATTGTAAAAACGTTGCAGAAAAGATCGCATATAGGCAGAGTCCATGGGGGCCAAACAACTGTCGTCACCCACAGGATGACGACTCATAGGATTGGGGGCCAAAAGAAGACTTTCGACCGCATGAGATACATAAGGACCATAATTGGCTAATTCTCGCTGACGCTCATGAATAATAATTTCACGCTCTGAATCTATGCTGCTTTGTTCCAAAAGAGGCTTAAATAAAACCTGTTCTAAAAGGTCGAAACCTAGCTCTTCCATACCTCTGGGGACTCTAACCCAATAAGCAGTCAAGTCACGCGTTGAGTACGCAGAGATCTGTCCGCCGATTCCTTCAGCGCAACGCGATATCTCTCTTAGAGCTGGAAACTTTTCAGTACCGCGCATGACCACATGCTCTAAAAAATGAGAAGCCCCCCAATCCTGCTTATCTTCATAACGAACTCCAGCCCGCACAGCAGCAAAAATATAGACAAAAGGAGAGCCATCATTATTGCAAACAACACATTTAGATTCGTTGTTTAAATTAAGGCTTTGAGCTTTGCGACATTCGGCGAACTCTTTAAAGCTGACTGGTAATTTCATAAATAAACATCCTTTCGTTTTCAGCATACAGATAAAGTGCCGTTCTAAAGCTATGCAAAGAATAAAATTTAGCAAACTCAGGCATAAAGCAGTTGTGCAATAACCGATCTAATATAAGTACCATAGTCACACGCCTGGTAGTATCAAAACGTTTGCCCTATATTGCTCGGCTCAGACGAACACAACTAGCCACACATAGATAAAACAAAGAGACATATATCCGCCCAGCCCCGCTCTCACTAGAATGAGCCGATACATTAATATAGGCTAACTAAAGCAAAAAGAATGTCCCTTAAGCAGAAAATACGCGCCTCGAAGCACTTACTCAAACGGTTCCATAAAATTGAGATCTACCCCATAAACTGACAAAGAAAAAGGAAGGACTCTCTTGAGAGGTGTACCTCAACGGGGTTCTTCCTTTTGCTTCGCCCTCAAATACAAATAGACTCTTTTAGTACCACTCATCGGGCGGAACTAAGCAAACTCCATAAATTTCCTCTGTCGATATACACTCAGAATCTAGATACATATTCCAGAAGTCTTCCCTTATATAAATTTGTGCAAAATTTCGCACGTAGACTATCTCCTGCAATTTATTTAAGCAAGAGAAAATCGGCGTACGACAATAGACCGTTAAATATTCGACACATAGTAAAAAAAATCTTATCGTGCAAAAAATTTTTCTAAATATTAATCATCTATCGAAATAGTCATATTTAAGTAAAATCAACTATTTAAAGATTCGCATCTCAAAAAAAAGAAAAAATTTCGTTATAAAATTACCGAATAAAATAGCAGTTCAGTAAATAAAGCTATAGCAAAGGAACAGCGCGAGTTTTTCTAGAAGGCGCACCGCATGACAGAATACAGACATAGTTCGCCTGCGGCTAAGGAAGCGCTTCACAGGATCTTAAAATCGGCCTTCACAGCTAAAGATATAGCCGATCTAATGCCGGCTATCGATCTAAACAGTCCCATTACTCAAGCCAAAGAAATGATGAATCGGCTGGGATGTCCTATCCTAGGAGTACAGCGGGATGGTCAATACATAGGCTGGATCGACTTACAAGATCTAATAGGCAAACATGAAGGCGTATGCAGCGATTTTCTGCGCGATTTTGAAGAGCGGCCCATTATTCACGAGACAGCTTCATTCAAAGAAGTTGTTTTGAGCTTAGCTAAAGGTTCTCCAGTATTTGTAAACGTTATGGGCGAAACAGCAGCAGCCATCTGTCCCTGCGATTTGCAGGATGCTCCTATGCGCATGTGGCTATTCGGTCTTATAACTTTAATGGAAACCCTGATGCACAGAGCCATAACTTCACAGCTACCCGACGAAACGTGGAGGAAGTATCTGTCACCCGGACGTTTAGAAAGAACCTGCGCCCTATACGATGAGCGCAAACGGCGCAACGAAAATATTGATCTTAATGACTGCCTGCAGTTTTCTGATAAAGCGGACATTCTGCTTCGTTATCCCGTAACTGCTTCAGCTCTTGGTTTCGCCTCCAAAAGACGTGGTCAAGAATTTTTTTCCAAATTGGAATCACTGCGCAACATTTTAGCTCACTCTCAGCCTATAACTCCAGATAGTTTACCAACTATAGTGGCTTTGGCTATCTCTTTAGATATTCTGCTCGATGTAGAATCTACGCCGCTGCTTCAGAAGAATAACACCACTCCCATCCAAGCAGTAAAAAACATGGCCGCACGATTGCAAGAACAGAATATAGACATCAAAACATTTAAAGTTTTACCCGGCGTAGCTATTCCTCCCCCTATTCCTAAAGGTAAGCTTCCTCCTAAAACTATTAAGGGAACTCCTCGAGAAGCCATCGAAGCTTCCCACAACGCAACGGATACTACAACAAATTCCGATATTAAGTCCGATTCTAAAGGTTCGGACAATGAAGGTTAACATTTCAAATAAAATATTCTTAAGTTAAATTACGTGCTAGCCGTCCTTTTAAAGAATAAGATAGTTTTGTCTTGTCTTGCAAGTCGGCTAGGCATAGCTGCAATTAGTTTTTGTTCTTTTGGTTCAGCATAAAGATGCATTACACAAAAGAGCATAAGCGTTATTTCAATGGAAGGAAATGAAGCCTACTGGCGGCTTCAAGTGATTTATCAAGTATGACAAACGTTCCAACCAATAACCAAAAACTTATCAGTTGGGTTAATGAAATTGCCCAGCTTTGCACTCCCGATTCTATCTACTGGTGCGATGGCAGCCAAGAAGAATACGATCGTCTCTGCCAAGAGATGGTTGAAAGCGGCACTTTCATTAAACTTAATCCAGAAAAGCGCCCTGGCTGTTTCTTAGCCCGTTCTAATCCCGGCGACGTCGCCCGTGTAGAAGACCGTACCTTTATCTGCACCTCTAAACGAGAAGATGCAGGTCCCACCAACAACTGGATGGCCCCCGATGAAATGAAAGCTATTCTTAAAGGCCATTTCAAGGGCTCTATGCGCGGCCGCACGATGTATGTCATCCCGTTCAGTATGGGACCTTTAGGTTCTCATATTGCCCAAATCGGTGTAGAAATTACTGACAGTCCCTATGTAGTAGTCAACATGCGCATTATGACCCGCATGGGGCAGAAAGTGCTCGACGTACTTGGCGAGGACGGTTATTTCGTTCCCTGTTTACATAGTGTAGGCGCCCCTCTGGAGCCTGGTCAGAAAGATGTAGCTTGGCCTTGCGATAAGGACAACAAATATATCGTTCACTTCCCCGAAGAGAACAGCATTTGGTCTTACGGCAGCGGATACGGCGGCAATGCTTTGCTGGGCAAAAAATGTTTGGCCCTGCGCATAGCTTCTAATATGGCCAGACGTGAAGGCTGGTTAGCTGAGCACATGCTGATCCTGGGGGCCGAAGCTCCTAATGGCGAAACTACTTATGTAGCGGCCGCCTTCCCCAGTGCTTGCGGTAAAACAAACTTTGCCATGCTCATTCCTCCCAAATCTTTTGAGGGATGGAAAATTTGGACGGTTGGCGACGACATTGCCTGGATTAAGCCCGGAAAAGACGGACGATTCTACGCTATTAACCCCGAAGCAGGCTTCTTCGGCGTAGCTCCGGGAACTTCTGAAAAGTCCAACTTCAATGCTATGGCCAGCGTAAGCGCTAATACTATTTTCACCAACGTAGCTCTCACCGATGATGGAGACGTCTGGTGGGAAGGTATGACTAAAGAAGTTCCGGCTCACCTGATCGATTGGCAGGGCAACGATTGGACTCCTGACTGTGGCCGTCCAGCAGCTCACCCCAATTCACGCTTTACCGCTCCCACTGCTCAATGCCCTACCCTTTCATCAGAATGGAACAACCCTAACGGCGTACCTATTTCTGCTTTTATATTCGGAGGACGAGTCAGCTCCAATATGCCTTTGGTGTTCCAGGCTTACAACTGGGGTCACGGTGTTTATATGGCAGCGACTATGGGTTCCGAAAAAACAGCTGCTGCCAACGGCAAAATCGGCGAAATCCGCCGCGATCCTTACGCCATGCTGCCCTTCTGCGGCTATCACATGGGTGACTATTTCGATCATTGGCTCGATATGGGACGCAAAACTAACAGCCCTGTACCGATCTTCCGTGTCAACTGGTTCCTCAAAAAAGATGGCAAATTCCTCTGGCCAGGCTTCGGCGACAATATGCGCGTCTTGAAATGGATTATCGACCGTGTACACGGACGGGCTAAAGCTGTCGAGTCTCCTATCGGTTTAATGCCTACTTACGAGGATATCGATTGGACCGGATTAGAGATGACCCGTGAGCAGTTCAAAGAACTCATGACTATCGATAAAGAAGCTTGGAAAGGCGAACTCTTAGCGCAGGAACAGCTCTTCGTCAAACTCAGCGAAAGACTGCCTCAAGAATTGGTCATGGAGCGTCAAATGCTGCTGCGCCGCCTCAATCGTACCAACGGCACTTGGACTCCCCCAGAAAAGGCCTAATACGCCCGCAATCTGAAAAAATTTATTTTCAGTTTTAATTAAACAACTGTGAGCCGCTTCAGTTCCTACACCGAAGCGGCCCCTTTTTTTCCACATAAAGGAGCTTTTAGCTTGTCGTCTCCGAATAGTCAGCCCACGGAATCTGCTGCAGCAGTCCGCTCAAAAGATTGGCACTTCCTGCTTCAACTTTTCCGGGAAACTCTGCGCATCAGCACTTTTACCATAGGAGGCGGATTTATTATAATAACTTTCCTCCAAGAGCGCTTCGTTGAAAAACTTCACTGGCTTAGCGAAGATGAAATGGTAAATTTAGTTGCAATTGCCCAAAGCAGCCCCGGGCCAGTAGCCATCAATACCGCAGTACTAGCTGGATACAAATTAGCTGGCCTAGCAGGCGCTTTTTTTGCTGTTCTAGGCACAACCCTACCTCCGCTAACGATCATTACTGCCATTGCCTACTGCTATCATTGGATAGCTGATAGCAGATCATTGCAAGCTTTCTTTTACGGAGCTCGCTACGCAGAAGCAGCTTTAATCGCCAATGTTACTATTAACATGGCTAAAATGATCTTTAAGACCTCGGGGTTGCCAGGTCTAACTCTAGGGTTAATAGCGGCTTTTATTATTATGACAGCGGCAGACAGTGTAATTTATATAGTCGCAGCTTTTGCTACAGTCGGACTTATTTTTTTCCGCCACTCAACCCCGCCCAATAAACAGACAGAAACTGCTCAGTAACAGGAAACACAAAAATTGATTTGGCCTTCTTTATCAATATTATGGAAGCTATATACAATATTTTTTAACATAGGACTGCTCTGTTTTGGAGGAGGGTACGCAGCTGTCCAATTAGCTCAAGATCAGACCGTATATGTCAATCATTGGCTGACCCCTGGAGAGTTTAGCAGTATAGTGACTATAGCCGAGATGACTCCTGGCCCTATAGCTCTTAATGTGGCTAGCTTTGTGGGAACTAAAGAAGCGGGAATATTAGGAGCGATCATCGCGACTATTGGCCTCATCTCTGCTCCCTGTTTAATAACAGCTATCCTAGCTTATATGTACCAACGTTATCAGCAATGCCCAGCAGTAGATGCTCTTCTGAAAGGTATAAAACCAGCCGTGCTGGGCATGCTTATCTGTGTAACTACGTCTTTTATTATTCTGTCTATGAATAAACCTCCGCAGTTAGCAGCCTTAGAGCAGAATAGTTTCACTTTTAATCCTTTAACTCTGGCAGTTATAGGACTATCGGCTTACGCTCTTAATAAAAAAATTATCGGTCCTCTTACCATAATTTTTTTAACTGGTTTTACTTCATTAATAATTGAATTTTTATTCCGTTAAGTTAAAGCAGGTATCCATTCTAAAATACCTTGAACGGGATTGAGCTGGCGGTACCGCATAAAATCTTGATAGTTGTCCACTTTACCTTCCAAAACAGCTCGGCAGTATTCAATTCCCATAACTTTTTCACTTTCCGGAGTTAAATACTTTAGCTGCAATATAAGAAGGCGCTGTTCTTCAGTTAGGATACGTTTTATGTGCTCAGCCTGTTTTTCAAAAAAGCCGTCATATTTGCTACCTTTTTGAATGTGGACTATGTCTATCTGCCATTTCTTTTCAGAAGCAGTTTTATAAATTAACTGCCACTGCAGACAGGCTTCCTCCGTATCAAGAAAATTAAAGTAACTGATATTCTTAACGTGATAATTTGCGGCTAATTGGGCCACAGCTTTAAAACTACTCTCTATGCTGACACTGTCCGAGTAAACGTGAAAATCTATATCTAAATGGGTGCACATTAGTGCAGTAGCTAATGAACCGACTAAATGTATATCAGCGCCAATATTATGCCATGCTTCTATAATATTTAAATCTTCAATAATATTTTTAGCCTCAGCCATATTATTTGCTGAGATAAGCTCATAAAGTTCAGCCATATAATTTCTTTACCAATTATCTAGACAACTAAAGTTATCTCTATTTTTTAGATACTCACTAATAAAGCTGTCTTTCAAAGGCAGAACCATCTGACAACTTCCTGAACCTAAATAATCAAAACGATTATCCTCTGCAAGCTTTTCATTTAAAATGGAATCAGCAATTGCCAAAGGTTTGTTATGACTAACTATCTCTGCTAGATTGAAGACTTCATCAGTTTCACTGCCAACAAATTCTTCACACTCGCCTTTTTGATTCAAAATAACGTAAGCAGAGATCTGATTTTGACTGTTTTTAAGCGCATAAACTGCAGCAGAATCGTAAAGGCGCCACTTCCAATATTCGGCGCTACGGTCTAACCAGCCGAATTTCCGGTGCAAGTTGTAACAATCAGCTAAAGCTTGACAATGATACTCATTTTCCAAAATTACTTGAAAAGCAAGACAATTTTTCTTAAAGTTTTCTTTCCGCCGCCAAAGTTTATGCCAAGAAGCTGGTTGATAGCCTAATTTAGCATAAAAATCGGGAATATAAGTAGAAAGCATAACTACATCTGCTCCGCTTAGTGATGCCCGCTTGGCTATAAATTTTAGCACCATAGAGGAGAGTCCTTGACCTCGCCATTTTTCAGCTGAGGCCACTCCAACAATAAAAGCAGCAACGCCGGAAAATTTAAACGAACCAGTATAATTTAAGTTTAGCATAAAAGCCATACTGGCCACTTCCTGCTGACGAACGCAAACAGCTCCTAAAGCTTCAGATAACCTACCTCGGAAGTAACTTTGAAAAGCGCTTTCATTATCCTCAGGAAAGGCTTCCAACCACAGTTTACCAATAGAATTAGAGTCTAAATCTAGATTTTTCTGAGTAGCGATATCATAAATTAGCATCTGCTTAAATTTATTGCACAAAATTAACCCAATAGTGCTGGGCAAAAGATATAGGATTATATGAAATCTTAGAGCGGCGCAAACCTTCTTCGCCTAGATCTTCTTCCCTATTTACATATGTAGTATGCTGCCAACAACGGCGCAGGAATTCTCTATTTATCCAAGCGTATAGGTCTCTATACTCTGGGTGGCATTTTTCAAAATGAATTAAAACTGTATCAGCAGATATTTGCTCTCCTACAGTTAAACCTATAAATTTTTTACCTTCTTTAACTAAACAAGCTTTTATATTTAGACTATCAGCCCAAGTTAAAGTGCGCTGTAAAGCTAAGTGCTCTGCCCCTTCAGCAGCTAAAGCGGAAAAATCTTCATTAACTTCCGGAACCTTGCCCTTTTCCCAAGTTTTATACAATTCTAAACAAACATTCAGCAATTCTGGCTTGTATTCGACCCATTCTAAAGCTACGTGATTTTTAATAAAACTATTTATACGGTTGCGCTTGCCGCGGTAGATATGTCCTTCTAAATTAATTAAATCGGCAGTTTTGTAAATATATTCGGACATATCACGAAAAACTTCAAAAAACGCAATTCCGGGACAATCAGTCTCAATACGCTGGCGAACTGATTCACAAGCTAATAGCCGACCGCTATTGCTAAGCTGTTTAACTTTATTCAGAGAATCAATTATAGATATTTGAGCAGATTTTACAAAAGGAACCAAGTAAGTACCGCCCTTATCGTAGTAAAAAGTTTTTATATAAATAGCCTGATCATCTTCAGCAATTAATATATTACCGTTTTCAGACCAGCCATACCAATAAGCAAAAGAATCATAGGCACAACCGGTATTATTTATATATTTTTGAAATAAAAAGCGATCTTCTAAAGTTATATTCCTAAAAAGCATAAGACCTCAAATTAAATAAGTAGCTCCAGCATATACCAAAGCTAATAGTTAAACACCTTCCCTAATTAATACTGTCGCTAAAAGATTGTTGCATAAACATAGTTATATTTTATTTTCAATAGCATTAAGTTACAAAATACGAACAAGCTCAATAGAGATAGCGTACAACATAGACCACAGATGAAGGCGAAACTCAAGCGAAAGCAAGAAAAAAGCCCGCTGAGTTTTACCCGGCGGGCTTAAATATAATTCCGGCGGTT
>JBJEGD010000035.1:0-65387 GCA_051874735.1 Candidatus Bruticola sp.
AATTTAGAGACAACGCCTAAACCAGAACATTCCGGACAAGCTCCAAAAGGTGAATTAAAAGAGAAAAGGCGCGGTTCTAATGAAGCGAAGGAGAGACCGCATTCCAAGCAGGCTAAATGTTGACTATATAGCTGCTCGCCGCCTTCTAGATTATGGAGCATAATTACGCCTTCGCCCAATTTTAGGGCTAGCTCTACCGATTCTGCGATGCGATGGTAAGCGGTGGGCTTAACAACTACGCGATCAATTACCACTTCAATATTGTGGGCTGCGTAGCGATCTAGCTGAGGTAGATCTTCTTCGCAATCAAGACGCACTATTTCTCCATCAATACGAACGCGGCTCAATCCCTGGTTTAAAATGTTTTGCAGCAGCTTTTGATACTGTCCTTTGCGTCCTCTAACTAAAGGAGCTAAAATATTGAATTTGGAACCTTCGGGGTTAGCAAAAATAATATCTACGATCTGGTCTAAAGTTTGAGGAAATATTTCTCGGCCGCATTGTGGACAGTGGGGCTGACCAGCTCGAGCGTAAAGCAAGCGCAGGTAGTCGTATATTTCGGTAACGGTACCTACGGTGGACCGAGGATTTGACGAGCTGCTTTTTTGATCGATAGAAATAGCTGGCGACAATCCCTCTACGCTGTCGACGTCTGGTTTATCTAATTTACCCAGAAACTGACGGGCGTAAGAAGATAGCGACTCCATATAGCGCCTGCGCCCTTCAGCGTATATAGTATCAAAGACTAACGAAGATTTTCCTGAGCCGGATAATCCTGTCACCACTGTCATTTTGTTGCGTGGTATCTTCAAATCTATATTTTTTAAATTATTTTCTCGAGCACCTTTTATAACTATTTCTTCTAGAGCCATCTTTTTATTGTCTCATTTATTAATTAAATTTTTGGCAGTCAAGCTTAGCGGTCTTTGGCTGAACGTTTTTTAGAGGTTGTCTTTCGATTTGCTGATGGACGCTTTAACGGAAACTCCTCGATGCTTTCGGCTAATTCTAAAGCTGCAGCAATAGGTATGCCTTCCAAAATTGAGTTTAGTTGTCTTTTTAGTGAGTACATTTGATCTCGCAGAGCTGCTGCCGTTTCAAATTGCATTTTGGCCGCTTCTTGCAGCATGGCTTCTTCTGTTCGAGATATAAGAGTGCGCAGCTCTTCTAAATTAAGGCGGCTACGTTCTTCTTTTGAGGTTAGAAGCGTGCCTTTTACTTGACAATTGGCGTCTTCCTGACCAGTTATGCTATCTACGCGGCTGCCGGAACTGACCATGCCTAAAATATCTTTGACTGCTTTGCTGATAGTTCGAGGGGTAATATTATGCTCTTGATTGTAAGCTAGTTGAATTTGGCGACGTCTAGTTGTTTCTTCTATGGCTGCTTGCATAGATTTTGTAATGCAGTCAGCGTAAAGAATTACTTTGCCACTTATGTTGCGAGCCGCCCGTCCAATCGTTTGAATTAAACTTGTACTTGAACGCAGAAAGCCTTCTTTATCGGCGTCCAAAATAGCCACTAGCGATACTTCGGGCAGATCTAACCCTTCACGCAGCAAATTTATACCTACCAGCACATCGAAGCGTCCTAACCGCAAATCGCGCAGTATTTCTATACGCTCTAAAGTATCGACGTCGGAGTGTAGATATTTTACCTTGATATTCAGATTGGCTAAATATTCAGTCAGCTCTTCAGCCATCTTTTTTGTCAGAGTGGTGACTAAAGTGCGTTCATTGTTGGCTGTCCTTTTTCTGATTTCTCCAATTAAGTCATCAATTTGGCCTTCAATAGGTCGGACTTCAGTTTCCGGATCGACTAAACCGGTAGGGCGGATAATCTGTTCCACTATTACTTCAGAATTGTCCATCTCGAAGGGTCCAGGGGTGGCGCTGACAAAGACCACTTGTCCTACTTTTTGGAGAAATTCAGCGAATGACAGAGGACGGTTATCGAAGGCTGAGGGAAGCCTGAAGCCAAATTCCACCAGACTGCGTTTGCGGGCCTGATCTCCAGCCAGTATACCCTGTAGCTGAGGGATAGAAACGTGAGATTCATCAATAAAAACTATAAAATTGGAAGGAAAGTAATCGAGTAGAGTATAGGGAGGCTGACCGGGACGACGTCCTGTTAAATGGCGGGAATAATTTTCTATACCCGGACAATATCCTAGCTCCTGTAGAACCTCCAAATCGTAATTTGTGCGCTGTTCAATGCGTTCAGCTTCCAGCAGTTTATTTTCTTGGCGCAGATGGGCTAAATGCTCGTTGAGTTCAGTTTCTATTGACTGAATAGCCTTAAGTATTTTTTCGCGTTCCATAACATATACTTTGGCTGGAGAGATAACTACGCGTTCCGGTTTGGCAATAACGTTGAAATTCAGCGGATCAAGTTCATACATACACTCTGTTTCTTCGCCGAAAAATTCTATGCGATAAATTTTATTCTCATCGACTGGATATATATCCAGAGTATCTCCATGAAAGCGAAAAGTACCATTAGTTAGCGTTTCGCTGCGCGTGTAAAACATTTCTACCAAACGGCGCAGCAAAAACTCTCGATCAATTTCTTCTCCCGGGCGGAAGACTAGAAGCATACGCTTATAATCTTCAGGATTGCCTAAACCGTAAATACAAGATACAGAAGAAACGCATAAAGTGTCGGGCCGGTTAATCGCCGCCTGAATAGCAGAATGGCGCAGCCGATCTAGTTCGCTATTTAAAGATGATTCTTTTTCGATATAACTATCTGTCTGGGGCATATACGCTTCCGGACGGTAATAATCGAAGTAGGAGACAAAATATTCTACCGCATTGTGAGGGAAAAACTCTTTAAATTCAGAGGTTAGTTGAGCGGCTAAGGTTTTATTGTGGCTTATAATCAGGGCTGGTCGGCCCAGGCGGGCAATTACTGAGGCTATAGTAAAAGTCTTGCCCGTTCCTGTAGCTCCCAGCAGGGTTATAAAACGTTTTCCCTCCTGCAGGCTGTTTACGAGGGAATCGATAGCTTTGGGCTGATCTCCTTGAGCGGGAAAAGGAGCTGCCAATTGGAAAAGTTCTTCGCTCATACGTGGACTATTCTAGCAAAACTAACTATGTACTGATAGAGTTTAATTAGGCTGGGCTAAAAATTTAGCTCTGACAAGCCTAGGCTGATCTTTTTATAGGAATCGAGCTTATTTTTCTAAAACTATAAGTGTAGCAGGGGTAACTTTGTCTACCATGACAAGCGACAATGACGTATGAAAAAAACAGCAGCTGTTAGAAAACGGAGCGTATATGATTAAATTATGGCGAATGGCCGTCGGAAGTGCAGCTATTATATTTTCTCTGACTTCCGGCGTCTGGGCTGATGATTTCGGCGCTGACAAAACTGATTTTATTTTGGGGGACATTGAATCTAGTTACGAATTAAAAGTTGAACCGCTCAATGAGTCGTGTTCGCCTATATGGTACAACGGTTTTAGCCAGACTTTTTTCAGACCAAATGTTGGACTTGATGAGGTTATCGATATAAATTCGTTTGCCAATACCGCCCCCGGAGTGCTGGCTAAATTTATCACTATTGGCAACCGACGCTCAGCCGAAGCTTGGAAAGTTATTAACCGTGAGAGCCAGCAGTTTATCATACAAACTATGGTCGACGTTTGGCTTAAGAATAATCCCCACGATAAGGATAGTTCTGAGGTTGAGCTTCAGGACAAGATGAAAACAATTTTTGAAGATCCTGATAATAAAGTAGCAAAAGTCTTTTGGGAAACCTATTTTATAGGAATTTTTGGGGAACTTCAGTATCAAGTAGACTTCCGCCGTTTGTCTTTTGATGGCAACGCCGACAAAGAGGTCGTTAAAATAGGAGAACGCACTTTCATTTTGGTTCGCCAAGAACAGCAGTGGAAGGTTGATCTCATTCATTCCGAATTGGAACCAAAATAATTAGGTGCAATTTTTCTTCGTCCAGTTGTAGCTGTATAAATTAAATTGATAAATACACTGTTTTGTACAGTAGTTTATTTTTTATATTAGATAAATCAAATTTAACAGCCTTAAAAATATTTGCTGGGTTCTCGGTTATCCTATAAGTTATTCTGCAGCTTAGCAAAATATCTAACATATTAGATTTTTTTCTTCTAAAAATGGAGATAGCAGCAGAAAAAGAGATAAATGCGTGTCAGTTTTAATAAAATAAACGGGAGTAAAAACTTATGGTAAACAAAAAAACTGTCTCATCTTTAGTGGCTAGCTTGCTTTTCTCTTTAGTTTTATTGCTGACCGCTCCAGTTGCTCAAGCATCCGGAGCTGATGAAGCTGCCGCTCTGCAAAGTTTCAAAACTTTTATAAAATATCTGCAAAATCAGGACGGCCGGGCTTGGAATTTATTTTCAGCTAGAACTCAGGGGTTAATCTTAGATATATCTGTTGAACAGGCTATTAACGATTCTAGAGTGCAATCTATGATGAAGGAGCAGAGTATCTCCCGCCAACAGTTAAGAGAACTTATAAAACACGAATTAGCTGATCCCAACAGCGAAGCTTCTAAAGCTTGTTGGTCTGAAGTCCGTCAATCTTTACCTGTAGAGGCACTGGCACAAGTTGATTATCAAGCGGTATTAAAAGGCAATATTGTTAGAATATCGGTAGGCGGCGGTAGCGCTGAGTTATTTACTATGGTTAAAGAAAATGGGCAGTGGAAACTAGATCTGGCGGATGAACTTGGAGCTATGGATAACGCTGTCGATTCTGACGATCAGGATTAGGCTATTTAAGTGAAGGAGGCTTATTCTATGTGGAAAAAATGCCTTTTGCTATTTATTTTATCTGTGCTGTGCTGTTTTGTCTCAGCTTGTAGCGGCGTCGCTCTTAGCGGAGGACAGGATGAAATTGCTGCAGAGTACAGTAGTGTTATGGAAATGTGTCAGGGCAGCAGCCCCGATATTTGGCAGCACTTGTCCAAAGAAAGTCGCCGCCTAGCGGCTCTAGAATTAGCCATAATGACTGTGATGGAGAAAAAAAGCACCGAATCTCCCATGGCTTTAGCTTTGCAGATTGAACAAAAATTGAATGATAGTCATGATACTTCGTATGTTGATAAAATGTCAGCTCTCTGTCGGGACTTAGCGAGCTATTATTATGATGTTAAAGTTGGCAAACATGGTACTGTTGTCAAAGTTGACGGAGATTATGCTGAAGTTGTCAATTCAGATAAAATGAAGTATTTGGAGTTCCATAAAGAGGAGGGCGCGTGGAAGGTAGCTCTTTTAGAAAGCCGCAAGATACCTTTTTCGGAACGTCATTTTGGCAGCAGCAAATAGACTGGCTGTCATATTGAGGTTGGCCTATAGAGTCTGCTCTATATTAGATATAATGTCCGGCCCAAGAGGGAAAATGGCTATAATAAGCCTTCACTGCTACTTGGGCCGTTTTTTTATATAAATCTGCCTGGCAGCGGTGCACCGCAGCCTTGGCAGCAGCCTTTTTCTAAATTGAGGTCTTTAAATTCAATCAGATTGAGCAAGCGCTCAATTAAAAGTCGACCGCATTTTATACAGTAGGTAGACTGACTGGCCGGATGAGCAATATTTCCAGTATAAACGTAGTGCAAACCGGATTCTAAAGCAATATCTCTAGCTTTAAGCAAGGACGTTAAATTTGTCTTGGCTTTATCCTTCATTAAGTAAGCGGGATGGAAAGCACTAAAATGGATAGGTACGTCAGGACCTAATTCTTTGACAATCCATCGGCTTAAATCTTTGAGATCTTGCTCTGAATCGTTAAGGTCGGGGATAATGAGGTTAGTGAGTTCCAACCAGCATTTTGTATGTTCTTTTACATAAATAATTGTGTCTAAAATTGGCTCAATGTCGACTTGACAATAATTTTTGTAGAATTGGGGCCGTATAGATTTTAAATCGATATTGGCGGCATCCATATAAGAAAAAAATTCTATGCGGGCTTTAGCCTTAATATAGCCGGCGGTCACGGCAATAGTTTGCAAACCTAAAGAGTGGCAAACTTTGGCGCTTTCTATAGCGTAATCTGCCCAAATTATGGGATCGTTGTAAGTGAAAGCCACGCTGCTGCAACTATAATTTAAGGCTGCTAAGCCGACTTTCTGCGGGGGAAGCGACAAACTTAAATTATTATGACAATTTTTAGTAATATGTGAATTTTGGCAAAAGCGGCAGCCCATATTGCAGCCTAAAGTACCGAAAGAAAGAACGCGGCTTTGAGGCAGAAAATGATAAAGAGGTTTTTTCTCTATAGGATCGATAGCGGCTCCAGTAGTCTTAGCAAAAGAAGTATTAATTATATGGCCATTTATATGATGGCGTATAAAACAAAAACCCCTTTGTTCTGGAGATAAGATGCACTGACGCGGACAGAGCTGGCACTGAAGTTGTCCGTCTGTTGTTTTTGTTTCCCAGTAGTGGTGTGAGTACGGTGATAGTACTGCCGCTTCTTCATTTTCTTTGTCTAACAACTTATTTAGCGCCTCCCTGTATTAAAAATTTGAGGCTGTCCAAGTATCTAAAGATAGAGAAATAGACAGCCTCAACTATTATGATGGCCCGGTTAGCAGTATATTGCTGTTAATTGAATAAACTAAACTGGGCTTTACTTTCGATATGGTATTTTTAGAAAAGCCAGAGATACTTTTCTTCTAAAGTGGCTAAGAGCTTGGCAAAATCAGCGCAAACTTTATCTTGTCCTAAAACAATTTTCCTTTCGCTACCCGGTTCTGCTAAGCGAATATGATAAACATTCTTGGTTACTCGGAAGAATCCGGGGAGATCGCTCTCCTGGAATTCTTTAAGAGTGGCAAAGAGACTGAGCTTTTCACGGAACGGATCGCTGTTGTAAGGGCAGAAGGCGGTGCAGTTGCCACAGTAGTTGCACATTTGATCGATATGCAAAATCACCGGCATAGGCATACCATCTACTTCAATAGCCTGATAAGCGCGGTTGGGACAGGCCTGGACGCAGTTAGTGCAGACTGTTCCACAGGCGAGACAGCGCTCTTTCTCCTGGGCGGCCTGGATGTAAGGAACCATTAAACCATGCTTGGCATAAATTTCCTCGACGCGTACTTTAGCCGTTTCAGGTATAGAATAAGTAAAAGAACCCGCGATGGCTTGAGCAGCGTTAGCAGCGTCAGCAATAGCCTCTACTACTGTAGCCGGTCCTTTCTTCGCATCGCCGATTACGTAAACGTCGGCGTCTGATATAGAACTAAGGTCGTCATGTAAAGCTACTGTGGAGCGCTCATTCAGTTCTAATCCTTGAGCCTGGAAGAAACTGCCTTCTACTTTTTCACCTATAGAAGCTATCAAAGTATCGCAAGCTAAGGCTATTTCCTCTTCAGTTTCCACGGGAGAGCGGCGTCCTGAGTCGTCTGCCGGCCCTAAAACGACCTTGCGGCAAATGAGCTGTCCGTTAAGCCAAGATTTGGGCGCTAAAAGTTCTGCAAATTCAACGCCATCTTCCAAGGCCATGATAAGCTCTTCTTCATCAGCCGGCATATAACGGCGGGTACGGCGGTACACTAACGTGACTTTCTTTACGCCTTTCAGTCTCTTAGCAGCGCGGGCGGCATCCATAGCCGTATTGCCTCCGCCGACTATTATGACATTTTCGCCTATATCCTTAATTTCACCAGCTTTAGCCTGGCGCAGGAAGTCGATAACGTTAAGAGCTTTACCTTCAGTTAAGCGCAGTTGGCCAGGCTTATAAGCACCGACAGCGTAAATAACTTTGCTGAATCCAGCTTTCTTTAACTCAGCCAGTGAAGGAGCCGCCGTGTTGAGCTTAATTTCGCATCCCATAGTTTGGAGCAATTCGATATCGCGTTTTATAGCGCATTTAGATATGCGGAATTCGGGGATTACCCAAGCCACAATGCCTCCCAACTGGGAGCTCTTTTCAAATATAGTCACGCGGCAATTTTGGCGGGCTAAGAAGAAGGCTGCAGCCATGCCAGCTGGTCCTCCGCCAACTATAGCTACTCTAGGTCCATCTGCGGCAGGAATGAGAGCGGCTCTTTCCTCTTTCAGCTCCTTAATTAGTTCATCGATACCTAAACGGGCTGCCTGCAATTTCGCTTGACGAATATGCACAGAGTCTTCGTAGAAGTTGCGCGTGCACTTCGTTTGACAGTTGTGGGGACAGATTGTTCCAGTAATGAAGGGCAAGGGATTTTTGGCCGTGATCAGGCGCAAAGCTTCTAAATTCCGTCCTTGTCCAACTAAACTTACATATTCGGGAATATCCTGATGAATGGGACATCCTTGACTGCAGGGAGAGATAAAACAGTTAAAGCGAGGAACTTTAGCATTGATTTTGCGTGAAGGCAGCGGTTTTAAAGCCTTAAAGTTATGGGCGCAGGTGCGGGCGTCTTCAGCTAAAGCAGTGACTACTCCCACTTTAACGCAGTCGAAGGGCTTGTAGTCTTCTTGGGATAACTTTTCGGCAATTTGGGTGCAGCGCTGATAACCGCCCGGTTTGAGCAAAGTTGTAGCCAAAGTTATGGGCCAAATATTGGCTTTAAATAAAGGCACAATGTTAGCCGCATCGGCGCCTCCAGAGTATGAGATGCGCATATTGCCATCAAAAGTTTGGCTAATGCGTTTGGCCAACTCCATGGTGAGAGGATAGAGGGAACGGCCGCTCATATACATTTCATTGCCGGGAAGCTCTTGGTGGGCAATGTCCACAGGGAATGTATTAGTTAATTTTAAACCGAAGCTGACGCCGTGATGTTGAGCTAATTTGAGTAGACGGCTGAACATAGGCACCGCATCAGACCACTGCAAGTCAGCTTTGAAGTGATGATCGTCGAATTCGATATAATCGAAGCCCATTTTATCTAAAGTGCGTCGAGCAAATTCATAGCCCAGCAGAGTGGGATTACATTTTACGAAGGTATTGAGCTTCTTTACTTCGATAAGATAAGTTGCTATTTTCTCAATTTCCTGAGGCGGACACCCGTGCAGAGTGGACAGAGTAATAGAGCGGCAGATATGAGGATTTATCTGTTCAATGTAATCTTTATTCAGTTTTGGTAGACGGCGCAGATTATCTAAGGCCCATTGGCGACATTCTTGCCAAACTTCAGTCTGGGAAGCGTCTTTTAAACCTTCAATAAAGCTGTCGATTTTAGGCGAAGATATGCCTTTAAAATCGTATCCTACGCTCATATTAAATATAAAACCGTTCGGATCGCCCCAGCCGTATTGAGCACTGAGAAGCTTGAGGGCCCACCAGGCTTTTACATATTCGCCGAAAGCTTCCTGAACTCGCAGTTCTGTTGACCATTCTACGTTGTAGCATTCATCATTAGCGGCGATGCAGGGTTTAGCTACTGGCAGATCTTCTCCGTCTAAAGTTTGTACGGTTTTTAGTTCAAAAAAGCGGCAGCCGGCAAAGTAGGCGGCAATAATATTTTGACTTAATTGAGTGTGGGGACCGGCTGCTGGGCCGAAGGGAGTTTCTAAGCACTCGCCAAAAATTTCCAATTTTTTATTAGCTACAGGTTTAAAAGGATGGTTGAGGGAAAAAACAGTCCCTTTTTGAGCGTACTCATTTAATATACGTTCCATAAGGGGAGCGAAAGCGAAGGGCGTCATTCTATCTGACATGTAAAGAACTCCTTAGGAAATGACTTATTTATATTAATAAAGTTTTAGGCATTGACAGTTTTCCAAAGCTCAGCGGCACTGGCTCGGCAGCGTTTCATCAGCTCTGCTTCATCGGTTACCAATATTTTGCGATCGTCCATTAATACTTTACCGTTGCAGATAGTGTGAGTAACAGAGCGACCATTCATACCGAAAAGAATGTGGCCGTTACAGTTGCTGCTGTTCATAGGAGTGAGAGGATCGTAATCGGTTACTATCACGTCGGCATAGGCACCTTCTTTAAGCACTCCTAAAGGTTTGCGGAAGAATCTGGAAGCAATTTTGGCATTATTCTCAAATAGCATAGTGGGAATCTCTGTCCAGGCTACGGTAGGATCGCCCAAATGATGTTTGTGAATAATATTACCTACTTTATAACTTTCTAGCATATCGTTAGTGTAACCGTCGGTGCCCAATCCTAAAGTAATACCTTCCTTAAACAGGCGTATGACAGGGCCGCAGCCTACGGCATTACCCATGTTCGATTCTGGATTGTGAACGACCATAGTATTTGTCTCTTTGAGCAGTTGCATTTCCGCCGGGCTGACGTGCACGCAATGGATAGCTAACGTGTTTTCTCCCAAAATATTTTGTTCGAAAAGGCGTTCTACAATACGCTTGCCGTATTTGTGCAGGGAATCGCTGACATCTGAAGGACCTTCAGCCACATGAATGTGATAACCAGCTTCACGTCCCTTGTGATCGGCGCATAGGGCTAAAGTTTTATCGCTTAAAGTGAAAGCAGCGTGCAAGCCCATCATGGCGTGAATCATATCGGAATCGTCTTGAGCTGCTTCGTTGATCATGCGCTCATTTTCAAAAACGGCCTCTTCCATTTTCTGTTGGCCGTCGCGGTCGGAAACTTCGTAGCAAACGCAAGCGCGTACGCCCAGTTCTTTGGCCGGTTTGACAATTTGATCGAGACTGTAAGGAATATCCCCATAGCTGGCGTGATGATCGAATATGGTAGTGACGCCGTTCTTGATGCAGTCAGCAAAGACAGCATAGGCCGAAAGCAGATCATTCTCTAAAGTAAGCTTGCGGTCAATTCTCCACCACATACCTTCTAATATATCGTTGAAATTTTTAGGATTGTAATTGCTGAGAGAGAGGCCTCGGGCAAAGGCACTATAAATATGATTGTGGGTATTGATGAGACCGGGCATAATAACTCCGCCCTTAGCATCAATAAATTGGGCTTCACTGTATTTTACTTTGAGAGCAGCGAAGTCGCCCACTTCTTTTATTAAATTCCCTTCAATGGCGACAGCGCCATTTTCAAAAAAATTGCCGTTATCACGAGTAATCAGTCTGCCGTTACCAACTAAAATCATACTATATCCTCTCTGTTTACTGCCTGTATGAAGATTGAACAATTCGCATATCTTCTCATATACTGCATCTTTATCCTGTTTTTTAAGGCATTATAGAACAGGAAGGAATGTATGGAGGTTTTGCTGTTGGGGTGTGACCTATTTTTTTTAACTTTATATTGTAGTAAAATATAAATTGGTCAGGTGCTATTCAATATTTTTATATTGGAACTGTCGAGTCGCTAAACCAGAATGGCGTTGTAATAGCGGCAGTTTGTGCGTTCTGAAACAGCTCTGCGGAGAATATAACTGTATTTTGGGGAATATTTTCGTTTAGTTCTTTTTAATTAGCGGAGATTTGGCTATGGAACAGGGTGGAACTTACAACTTCGATGATGGCTGGAGCAAGCCCCGTTTAACAGACGGCGCTTGTAAGTCTTCTTCCGCTAGCAGTTCTGTGTCTAAAGATCATAACGGCACTAGTCAAATTACTCATCCCAAAGTTAGTGGCTTGCGGGCTAAAATTAATGCTCGTCTTGAGGCAGAGCGCAGTAAAGGAAATCTTCAGGGAGAAAAGTCCGACGGAAATTTTTCTTCGCCAGAAAACTTTATTAAGCAGAGTGAATTTAACAGCAACAGATTGTTCGGTATAACTCTTTTGGCCCCTGGGCTGAATGAAGAGGACTCTGACGGCATATCCGCTCTCGATAAAGCCATGTCAGTCTGTTTTGAGGTGGGTGACGGACTGAGTGCGGATGCGAAAGAAACTGAAGTCGGTAAAGACTCTTGGGAGGAAGCTGCAGTTCATCCGTTGACTGATTATGCAGAAAGTGAATTGGCAGTTTCAGACGATGGCGGCTCAATTCTGCCGCCGGAACCTTATTCAGTTGAAGCTAAAACTAGTTTAGTTGAGGTGAAACGGGGTAATCTTTCTGATAAAGAGGAAATAGATACTAACTTTAGTTTAGCAGAATCGGCAGCTGCTGAGCCTAAAAATGCTCAAGTCTTGCAGCCGTATATACCAGGACGTCACTTCGCTTCGGAAAGGAGTGAAAGCGAACAGGATAGGCCGGAACTTCAGGCTTTGCCTGCTTCTTCTGTAGCGAAATCTGCCCGCCAAACAGAATTAAGGACGCGCTCTCCTCTTTCAGAACTTAAGCCTTATATACCTGGTTCTGGATACAGGCGCGCAGCTGCTGAATCGGCTGTTTCTAAGAGCTCTTTAGGTACGGTCAAGACTCCTAGTAGGCTTGAGGCGCCCGATCGGGGAACTGGCACTATCTCTGTATATACTGAGCCGGTCAGTGCTCCCGATTTAGTCGCTTCTGCTTCTAAAAACAGTGTGCTGCCTTTGCCTGTGGTTAAAGGCCGGAAGGTTTTAAAGAAAGATGAAACAGAATCTCAAGTTGAATTGAATGCGGAAAATAGTTCTGAAACCGAAACAGAACATCTGGCCAGTTTATCTGAACAACTTGACGAGTTCTGTAGTGAAAATTCTTCAGGTAGTGAAGGACGTTCTCTGCTGCAGAGGCTTAAAGAGGTTCGTCCTGCTAAACGTAAACCGCCGGTAATGCGCCTTTAGCGTCGCCTATTAGTGTGTCCTAAAGGCATATAGTTAGTTACTATTGAATACGAGTTAAAATTGTAAGCATATATCCACGAAATAAAGCATTCAGATCAATATTTTAGAATTGATGGCGAGGGAGTTTTGAACAGCTCAAATTATGGAAATAATCAAAATGGAGGTTCCGGTTCTGCTGATGGAGGCAGCCGCTTGGGGTTGAAATTTGACAATGCTCTGAACGGCGATCATTTAGATCCTGCCACTGTTGTTCACCGTCGCCCCAGCGCTTTGGCTATGCGTCGCGGTACGAATTTAAGTCCCTACAGAGGCGCTAAAAACTCTTCTACCCCAAAAGCCTCCGCACCAAAACGATACGATACCCCTCCTAGTTTAAATGCTCAAGGCTACGGAGACGGAACTGGGGTGAACCGCAGCCCTTTTAATAGTGTACCTCCCAATTACAATACTGGGGTAAACAATAGCAACGTTCCGCGTCAAGGTGGTTACGGAGGCGATTTCCAGAGACAAGTAGCCAGTTTCGGCAATACAAATTTAGGAAACGCTTCCTTTCAGGGGCAAGGAGCTTACAACGATTATGGCAGAGGCGGATATCAGGGAACTCCTGCTTTCGGTAGTACCAATTTAAGAAACGGAGCTATGCCTGGTCAGAATCCTTATCCTCAGGGGGCGCCGGGCGGTAATTTCGGCTATCCAGGCGGTTTCGGAGCACAAACTAATGTATTTGGTAGCCAAACTGGAGGGATAGGGGCGCAGAATAACAGTTTTAGTCAGACTGGCAGCCTCCCTGGACAGAGTAACTCTTTTGGCCAAACTGGTGGTTTGGGAGCACGAACTAATGTGTTCGGCAGTCAGGCCGGCGGACTGGGAGCGCAGGCTAATAGTTTTAATTCGGATAATACCGCTCAAAACGTTAGTTCTTCCACCTTTTCTGGTTATGCTACCAACTTAGACCTAGCTAGTCGCAACGAAGGAAGTTTAAGCGACGTCATCTCTGCTTCCCGCCGCAACTTTATCCAGTCTAACCAGAATAATTTGTTAAATGGAGGGGGCGCTTCTTATTCTGAATCGGATGGTAATTCTGAGGGGACTTCTGCTCATTTAAGTCCAGCGGAAACTTACGCCAAGCTTGTGGAAGAGAGCCAGCAGGAGCGGGGCTATGGTCATGGATTTATCAGCTGGTTTAAAGGAGGGGGCAAGTATACAATTTTAAGCGGCATTATCGTGGTGGCTGCTATATCTTTGTTTCTCTTGTTTATCGCCGATCGCATAAATTTGCGTTCAGGTGATGATTTGGGCGGAAATGAGCCTCCTGTGCAAACACCTGTATCGACTGAATCAAAAATTAAGGAACCTTCTGCAGAAAGTGGCGCCGCTGCTCCTGAGGTCAAACGGCGCAATGATAGGAAAGAGACTGCAAGTAAGGGTGGCCTGCGTTCGGAAATGTTAAAGTCAGAATCGTCGGCTAAAAAGTCGTCGGTTAAAAATAAAGGCAAAGCAGCTTCTACTAGTAAGAGCACATCTAAGTCTCAAAATAAGGCTGTAACCAAAACTGCTCCTACCCCAAAAGAGGCTTCTCCTAAGGTGGCTCCTCCCGATAATGAAGGCTATATAGATGACGACATCACCTATTACGGTGAAGAGGGAGACGATTCCGGGTTCAAAATGGACGATAACGATTTCGCTCCTTCTATGGAGATTTGACCTCATTTCTTGAACTGAAAAAGCCGGGGAACTATTTTGTGCCTACGGCTTTTTTTTATGCTAATCTGAATAAAAGTCGGATCTTATAAGGAGGTAAAAAAGTCGGGCATTCGAAAAGAAGAAGTTGCCTTTTCGCTTTTTGGGAGTTTGCACCCGAGTAGAAGCTAGTTTGTTGTGCGAGGTTTTTTGTATAATGGTCGCTGCTCAGAATAAATTTGAGACGACTGGCAGTGTTTTGGTAGCCGGTTCTTTGGCTTTTGACTTTATTATGCGCTATTCCGGACTGTTTAAAGATCATATTCTGCCAGATCGTTTAGATGCCATCAATTTATCGTTCTTGACTGAGCGAGCTCGTAAAGAACGCGGCGGCTGCGCTGGCAACATCGCTAACGCCTTAGCTATGCTTGGTGAGCATCCCCGCATTGTAGCTTCTGCCGGAAACGACTTTGAACAGTATCGCTATTATCTGGAAAATAGGGGAGTTGATACCTCTTGTATAGCCGTTTACGATAACGAATTGACAGCTACATGTACTGTCTGCGCCGACAAGTGTGATAACCAGTTGACTTTTGTCAGTGTGGGAGCTATGTCTCAAGCCCGCAATCTCAATTTGAGCAAGTTCGCTACTCCTGTCACCAAGTTGGCGATTATATCACCTGACGATCCTCAGGCCATGAATCAGCATTGTGAAGAAGCCAGACAAGCTGGTATACCTTTCGTCTACGATCCGTCTTTCCAGGTAATCGCTTTTTCTGGAGAGCAGCTGCTTACTGATGTAAAAGGAGCCAAAGCTTTAATTGTCAACGATTACGAGTTTTCGCTCTTTTTGAGTAAAACTGGATTAACTCAAGCCCAATTAAATAAATTTGTAGAAGTAATTGTGGTTACCAAAGGCGGAGATGGCAGCATCGTTTATACTGATAA
This sequence comes from Candidatus Bruticola sp., assembly GCA_051874735.1. Lineage (GTDB taxonomy): Bacteria > Vulcanimicrobiota > Xenobia > Xenobiales > Xenobiaceae > Bruticola. The sequence goes on from JBJEGD010000035.1 coordinate 15,197, forward strand.
AGGTGAAGTTATACATATCGCCCCTGTAAAAGTGGAAGCTGTTGATCCTACCGGAGCGGGTGATGCTTTTCGCGGTGGTTTAATTTATGGTCTGATTAATGGACAGTCTTGGCGAGTTTCAGCCCAGTTAGGCAGTGTTTGTGGCGCCTATGCAGTTGAACATACTGGCACCCAAAATTATAACTTTACTATGGAAGAATTTAAAAACCGGTATGAATCAACTTTTAATGAGCCTTTGCCTTGCTTAAAAGCTGAATAGGTTATTTAACTTAATTCTCTTAGGTTTACATAATAAAATAAGCTCAGCTCCGTAGCCGGAACTGAGCTTATTATTTTTCGTTTATTACGGGCAAACGGTTACACCCCAAGGAGTAGATTGAGGCATAGGAGAGCTAGTGTTAAGTACGCCTCCAGTGCGTCCGTCAAGAATGCTGACAGTACTGCTGCCTGTGCAGGTAATAAACACTTTGCTTCCATCGGAAGCACAAGCTATGCCTACAGGTCCTTTGCCGACAGGTACTGTAGCTATAGGTGATTGATTTTGGCCGTTGAGAATTGTAACGTTGTCAGAGCCTTTGTTAGTAACGAATACTTTAGATCCGTCAGGAGTTATAGCTACACGCTGAGGGCTTACGCCTACTCGTACTCGCCCCATTTCTTGAAAAGTCCAAGCGTCGACTACGGAAAGATCTCCTGAACCGGAGTTAGCTATATAGAGGAAGCGACCGTCAGGTGAAAGTTCCATGCCGCAGGGATTAGCACCCACAGGAATGGCTTTTTCAGGAATACCTGTCGATAAGTCGATAGATAAAAGTTCGCCTGAAGAGGTTGTGCCCATGGCTACGAACAGGCGAGTTCCTTCACGGTTGATAACGGCGGCTCTAGGTTGGCCAGCTTCTCCAGTTCGCATGCGGGGGAGCACAATAGAGCGTTGAGGGGCGTTACTGGTTGGATCAATAAGCATAACATTAGGAGAAGCGCTCATAATAGTAGCTATAATATGGTTGCCGTTCTGAGCCATGCGCAGATCTGTAACAATGCCGCCGGCAGCAATAGAAGTGAGTAAAGCATTTTCATTGGGAATATCGTACACTTGGATCATGCGGTCAGAAGTGCTGATATAAAGTCGAGTGCCTGAAGCGTTGAAAGCTGCCCAGAAGGGCTGGCAGCTGAGCTCTTTAAAGGAAGGATTGCCGGGAGAGTCGCCATTCAATATCATCAAGGAGTTAGGACTAGAATTTATTGTGGAACCTTGATTGAAACTCATGGCACTTTGAGTGCTAGTAAATGGCATCGTCGGCATTTGGGCATTCTGAGCAGTGGTGTTGGCTGCTCCAAAAGGATTGCCTTGGCCTAAGAGCATCATTTGTGCATAAGATTGGGTCGTGGTCATAGGAGCGTTATAAGAAGTGCTGCTTCCAGCCGGAGCTCCTTGGCCGGCTTTCATTGCTAAGCATACATAAGCTGTGCCAGGATTGACAGGAGTACGCATACCTTGTACTCCGTTAGCCATAGTACTGCCCGGGGTCATGCCTGGATTGAGGACTATCGTAACCATGGCTTTTTCAACTTCGCCTTTAGGGACAGTCACACTTTTAGTAACAGAGCCCACTCCGGCTTTTTGTACTAACAGTGTATATTTGCCTGGTTTAGTAGTAAAGTAAAAAAGGCCATGAGAATCGGTAACTGATTTTTGCTTAGTTTCTTGGATGGTAACTTCGCAGCCATCTAAGGGATCGTAGGGTAGCTCAATAGAACTGCTGACGGCTCGGGAGGTAACTACGGTTCCATATAAGTTAGGTTCGCGCGGCTTTTTGTCTTTAGCCGTGACTGGAGAGGCATATAATCCTATCATAATCACGGCAGTGAAGAACAGCCAAAAAGACATAACTTTTTTATAATTGATGCACATTTTCACCTCTAATATATTTTACTTAATTCAGCTTGATTCTAGTATATTAGCCCCTTAAACCGCAACAAAGCCGATTTGTTTTGTTTTATTCTTTTTTATTTATCTCCCAAACTGCGGCTATTTTCCAGGCTTAAGATAAAATTTTTAACGTACAAATAAAAGGGCCCCCGCTTGTATCAAGCGGGGGCCTCTCTTCAACTAGTTAAGCTTTTCTAGTTTCAGAAGAATTAGAACTTAACTTTGAACTGAGTGGTAACCTGCCAACCGTACCAGCTGAAAGGATGGTTGGTGTAACCATGGCTGGTGTCACCAATGGTCTGGGCGCTGCCGTCTTCGCGGAAGTTGGCGAAGGTGCTGGCGTCAACCTTATCCTTGGTATCGTAGTAACGGAAGTCCATGTTCCACTGAGTGTTGGCACTTAGGTCACAGTCGAAACCGATGAAAGGAATGGTCTGCTGGACGTCGATGTTCTTGAAATCAATGGAATTGACAGAAGCGGCGAACTGGTTGTAAGCACCAGTGGGATCCCAGTGACCGTTCATGTTAACCATGTCGCAACCGGCGCGAATGGTCCACTGATCGTTGGCCTCCCAACCTAAACCAATGTGGAAGTTGTCGTTGTTTAGCTTGACATAGTTCTGGCTTCCGCCCTGGGCTACAGCCAGATCGCTGTCACGCTTGAACTCGTTGCGGTTGTAACCGAGGTCGAGTTTCAAACGAGGATTGTCCCACTTGTAGCTGGCACCGATGCCATACTGGGTCTGTTTGCCCTTGTGATCCTCGAGAGGATTGAGGTTGGCGTCGAAGGAGTCGCCACTCTGAGCACCATAAACTTCGGGAGCGGCATAACCATAGAACACGGGATCCATAAAGCCGGGGGCGAAGCCGAGAATAGTGTTGGTGGGGGCACCGGCAACACCGGTAGCCTGCTCACGTACGTCGTAAAGGCTGCTGTCCTTCTGGTTCAAGAAGGAGGCTTTGGCCCATACTAAACCGTGACGATCATCGAAGCGCCACTGACCATTGAAGCGGATGCCTTCACGGTTGTGAGGATACACTTCAGTGTCATGCAGAGACCACATGTCGTTGTAGTAGTTGGTATTCATTAAATTGAACACGCTGTAACGACCGTAGTTGTCAATGCCGTTGATGTAGGGGTTCATGTTTACGAAAGGATCGTAATTAGGATCGACGGAGACGTAAGCTAAGCTCAGGTCGAGGTCGCCCTCTAAGAGGTTAGCGCCGACTTCTACACGGAAGGCGTTACCATCGGAGGTGTAGTCGGAATCTTTGTTGGACTTGTACTCGGTGCGAGCATACTCACCAGCAGCGTAAATTTCGTTGCCGGACTCACCGATATCCCACTTGTAGTTGGCGCTGATGCCATAGCCGAACATGCTCTGAGGACCGAAAGTACCGATGCCTCTGTCAGCCAAGGTGTTCCAAGCAATGGGACGATTGTCAGAAGTGACGCCACCGAACTCGAGACCGCTACCTACATAATAACCGGAGGGGTTGACCCACTGCAAATTGGTCTGAGGCAAAGCAGCAGAACCGTAAGTTAGGTTGGCATCGTTGATCAAACCGATGGCTAAGTTAGTTCCATTGGCAGCTTCGTTAGCAGCACGCATGAAGTTGACTTTAACCTGGCCGCCGCCGAACTCGAAAGCGATGTCGCCGCCGATGATATCGGTGTCGTAGCTGTAAAGTCTACGATCACCGTCGTAAGCACCACCGAAGGTGGAGATACGGGAGCCTAAAAGTTCCCAACGCAGCACGCCAGCTTCGAAAGCGTGGCTACCGCTTAAGTTGAAGCCGAAGCGATCGAGATAGTCAGGACCGAAAGCGGCGAGGTTCTTCTGACCGGCGAAGAGGATGTTGTCCATGTTATCTTCGCTGTAAGCACCTAAGGTCAACTTAATGCCGGAAGGATTGTGAATTACCCAGAAGTTGTCCAACACCATGCGGGTGTAGGGGCTGTTGTTCAAGCTGTTAACGGAGCTGGAACCACCGAACTGGTTGCAGAGGTAAGGAGCGGAGACGCCCCAGAGGGAGTCAACCATGCTGTTACCAGCAGAAGTGTAAGCAGCAAACTCTGCGCCGGCGTCAATATCATCGGAAACGCGAATGCGCATACCGAGGATGCCCTTCATGGTGAAGCCAGTGCCGTTGGTCAGGCCTACGCCGTTGCGGTAGTCAGCCACGGGCAGGACGCCGCCGAACTGAGGCATCAGTTGGGTGCCGTCGGCAGTACCAACGAGGTCATTGTAGCTGAAGCCGCCAACACCACCGGTGTTGGTGCTCTGGATACCGTCGTTGTCGTTGCTGAAAGACTGAGCGGTTACGCGGGCTTCGAGGGAGCCGTAGAAGGTAATTCTCTCGAGCTCAGAGACGCGCAGATCGAGCTTGTCGACCTTGTCTTCCAAAGTGCCAACGCGGGCGCCGAGGGCGTCTAATTCGCTGCGGAGAGCGTCTACCAATTTCTGGAGCTCAGCGAGTTCAGCCTTGGTAGCGAAAGTAGCATGCTCCTGCTCCATCTGGCCAAGCAGACGGGCAACCATCATGGCAACTTCCCAACGAGTAGCGTTTCTGTCACCTTTGAAGGTTCCATCGGGATAACCTTCGACAATACCTTTAGCAGCCAAAGTGGCCACGGCATCGCGGGCCCAGTGATTCTCGGGAACATCCGGGAACAAAGGAGCGGCGAACGCAGGGGCGGCTAGACCGAGTGTAAATACTGCGGCAGCAACCGTAGTTTTCATGCGTAAATTCATTGCATGATCTCCTTATATTTTTTATGTATATATTAGTAGTAGAAAAAACTCCGGAGTTTCCGTACGCCTGCCTGCTCGCCCTTAAGTTCAGATTAAGCTATCCAAAGTTTCCTTAAACTGATCTTTTACAACCTTGAAGCAGCGCATACTACTTACCGGAACATGTGACACTACCGGCAGAGGAGCTTCACTTCCTGCCGGAAGCTCGCTAAAAGCAGACTATATCTGCTAAAAAAACAACTCAAATAACTTTGACGCGGCTTAACTTCTTCTCTTATTCTGGTTCCCCTTCAATAAGAGCTAATTTTTTAAGAAAAAAGCAGCTCTTTTATCTATTCAAGAGAAAAACAGGCAAAAATTTTAACCCAACCGTGCCCGGAACAGCCGTAATCTCTCCCTATAATTTAGTTAAAGCTCAAAAGATTCTAAATCGTTGGGTACAAAAAGATGACCGCTAAAATAGCGGAGGCCTTCTGCCAAGTATAAGCTCTTTCGCTGACTTATGTTTCTATCTTCTGTATGATAAAGAATTAAATTTTTCGCTCTTAAGCTCTCTGCTAACTGGCAGGCCTCTTTAACTGTAGAATGGTGCTTTTGGTGCGGTTTGAATATATCGCTTTGACTATCTAAACAGAAAGCCTCATGGAGCATCCACTTGCTGTTTTGAGCATATTTCCTTCCGTTTTCACTGCAAGGTTCATCGCCGCAGCAAGTTAAATGACCGCCTTTTTCTAAATCTATAGTGAAGCCAAACTGCTCTGCTTTCTTAGAATAGATATCGAAAAAACGAACTTGACTGTCTAAAAGATTGAGGCATTGGCCGTCAGATATCTCTATAAAATGGAGGTTTTTATCTATATGTTTAGTCTCTTTCGGAGTGAAGAGCTGAGCAGATAAAGCTCGCAGAGTATCGATCGTATCTTTCCCTCCGTAAATAGAAGCCTGACCGGTATACTGTCCCCGGTTTAGTCCCTGGCAAATAAAGCGGATTAGCCAGAGTATGCCCAAAATATGATCGAGATGTTTGTGAGTAACAAAAATAGTGCGCAAGTCCTGCCATTTCAGCTGAGCCTTTTTCAGCTGTTGAAAAAGGCTGTTGCCTCCGCCGCCGTCGACAAGCATATGCTCTGAACCTTTACTTAAAACGAAGCAGGTATTGAAGCATGAAGTTACACCGGCATTACCAGTGCCTAAAATAGTGAGTTTCATTATTATCCTTAAAGTTAATTGAAAGGTTAGGAAGCGTCGCTGGTTTGAGGGTCGCGCCCTAAGCGAGCTCGGGCTTGAAGCCAGCTGTGCATGAAACCGTCTAAATCGCCCTTTAAAACGCCATTAACATCGGCATTTTCGAAGCCCGTGCGCCTATCTTTTACCATGGTGTAAGGATGGACTACGTAGTTGCGTATTTGATTGGCCCAGGCAGCTTCGCGGTTTTCACCTTTTACATTATCTAGCGTATCTTGACGCTGTTCGCGTTTGAGCTCTAAAAGTTTAGATTTGAGCATACGCAGCGCCGTTTCTTTGTTAGAGTGTTGGGAACGCTCGTTTTGACAAGCAGCCACAGTTCCAGTGGGAATGTGAGTAATGCGCACTGCCGATTCCGTTTTGTTAACGTGCTGACCGCCAGCTCCTTGAGAACGATAAGTGTCTATTTTTAAGTCTTCGGGACGCAACTCTATATCGGCTTCTTCTGCCAACTCCGGAATTACTTCTACTTTGGCAAAAGAAGTATGGCGGCGATGGGCTGCATCGTAAGGAGAAATGCGCACCAAGCGGTGGACGCCATGTTCAGAACTGAGCATACCGAAGGGGAAGAAGCCCTCGACAATCAGGCTAGCTGAGTGTATGCCATCTTCTTCGGCTGGTGAATACTCCGCTAAAGTTACTTTGTATCCTTCTGTCTCGGCCCATCGCATGTACATGCGCAGTAGCATTTCTGTCCAATCTTGGGCATCTACACCGCCGGCACCGGCGTGTAAAGTTACAATAGCTGAAGCTCTGTCGTAAGGACCATTCAATAAAGATATAGTTTCCGCTCTCTCTAAACGATGCATAAGCTCATTGTAAAAATGCTGAGCTTCATCTATCTCTTCCTGATTGTCGGGAGAGGCCAAATCGGCAACAACTTCAGCTTCTTCTAAAGACTCGCTAAGCTCCTGCCATTGCTGTACGATAGTTTTGTACTGATTGAGCTCTTGAGTCAGTCGGCGGACCGTTTCGTTGTCCTCCCACACCTGACCAGAGCCGAACTGAGCCTCAATTTCTTGAATTTTGCGTTCGGAATTATCCAAGTCAAAGATAGTCGCGCATGCGTTCTACGCGGGCGCGGGCTTCGCTTAAAGGTTCAGCAAACTGGGACAGCATAACGAAGTTTGTTTCCTTTCCAAAAAATAGGGAGCAATTTAACAGCTAAGCCCGCCGCCAAGCTCAGGGCTCGAGCTAAACGGGCTTAATAGCTCGTAACGTTTGCAAGAAAGATTGTACAGTACCTACTGTTTTATCTCTCTTCAGGATAATGGCACTTCTTCCATTTCTTACCGCTGCCGCACCAGCAGGGATCGTTGCGCCCAAGTTTGGCTCCAGTGCGTTTAATGGGCTCCTGAGGAAGTTCGTTGTCTCTGTTGGTGGCGGTAATACGCATAGTTTCTTTTTGCTCTATCTGTTCAGGTTCGCGCACTTCAACGCGGAAGAGATAATGCAGAGTGTCGTCGCGCAGGCGGCGTTTAAGGCTGTCGAACTCTTCAGAAGCTTCGCGAATAAACTCTACTTGAGGATCTTTTTGACCGTAGCCGCGCAAATGGATGCCTTCACGCAACAATTCAATATTGCTTAAATGCTCAATCCATTTCTCATCGGTTACTTTAAGTAAGGTAAAGCGTTCCAAATCGCTCATTAAAGCATCGCCTAAAGTTGCAACTTTTTTGTCGTAAACCTGGCGCAGCCATCCTACTATAGTTTTCTTAATCTCGTTAATAAGTTTGCCACCTAAATCGGCTTTAGTGACACCTTCAGGCAAAGTCAGCTGCTCATGCAAAGTTACCATCAGGCCGTCGAAATCCCAATCTTCAGGTCTGACGCTTTCATGCATATGCATATCAACTATATCACTGACGGCATCTTCAATGAATCCGTATATAGTGCTGCGCAGTCCTTTACCTTCCAATATCTTGTCGCGGTCCGCATAAATGACGCGCCGCTGCTCGTTCATAGTGTCGTCGTATTTCAGAACGTTTTTGCGGATCTCGAAATGGTGGCTCTCTACTTTTGTCTGAGCATTTTCTATGCCTCGAGTAATTAATACGTTCTCAATAACTTCATCTTCTAGGCCGAGAGAGTCCATCAGACTGCGGATGCGGTCGCTGGCAAACAAGCGCATAAGTTCGTCGTCGAGAGCCACGTAAAAACGTGAAGCTCCCGGATCTCCTTGACGTCCGGCACGGCCGCGCAGCTGATTGTCAATGCGGCGCGATTCATGGCGCTCTGTGCCTAAAATGTAAAGGCCTCCGGCCTCGCGTACTTTAGCTTCTTCTTCTGCGTTGGGGGGATCGCCTCCCAACTTAATATCTACTCCTCGTCCGGCCATGTTGGTAGCGATAGTGACCGCTCCCAGACGTCCGGCCTGAGCAATAATGTGAGCCTCTTTTTCGTGATATTTGGCGTTGAGAACATTGTGCTTAATGCCCATCTTGGTGAGCAGCTGGCTGAGCTCTTCTGATTTTTCAATAGAGCGTGTACCTACCAAGATAGGCTGCCCTTTGGCATGGCGTTCAGCTATATCTGCGCAAACAGCTTTAAATTTATACTTTTCATTTTTATAAACCTGATCGGGCAAGTCTATGCGGGCAACCTTAACATTAGTCGGAATAACCACTACGTCGAGATCGTAAATTTCGCGGAATTCCCGCTCTTCAGTCAGAGCGGTGCCCGTCATGCCTGCCAGTTTACCATAAAGTTTAAAATAATTCTGGAAAGTAATCGTGGCTAAAGTTTGATCCTCTTGACGTACTTTGACGCCTTCTTTAGCTTCGATAGCTTGGTGCAGGCCGTCGGAATAGCGGCGTCCGAACATTAAACGACCAGTAAACTCATCAACTATGACAATTTCACCGCCTTTTATGACATATTCTATGTCGTTGCGGTAGCACTCTTTGGCTCGGAGAGCGTTGTCTATAAAATGAGCTGTTTCCATGTTATCCGGATCGAAGAGGTTGCGCAGCCCCAACAGCTGCTCAACTTTAGCCACGCCTTCTTCTGTTAAGGGAGCGGTTTTTGACTTCTCCTCTACGGTGTAATGGACATCTTTTTTAAGTTCGCGAGCTACTTGCGCATAGCGTCCGTACATATTGGTTGCGCCGGTGCCGCGACCAGAAATAATTAAAGGAGTACGAGCTTCGTCGATTAGAATAGAGTCGACTTCGTCTACTATAGCAAAGTTTAACTCGCGCTGCACGCGCTGATCCAAGTCCATAACCATATTGTCGCGCAGATAGTCGAAACCGTACTCATTGTTGGTGCCGTAGGTAATGTCGGCTTCATAGGCTTGACGGCGCGGAACGGGACGGAGATGTTCAGTGCTCTCATCGCCTGTTTCAATTTCCGGATCGTATAAATAAGCTGTATCGTGATTAATAATACCTACAGACAGGCCCAAAAAATGATAAATAGGAGCCATCCAGCGACCGTCGCGTTTGGCTAAATAATCGTTGACTGTAACGACATGTACTCCACGCCCAGTCAGGGAATTGAGGTATACGGGGCTAGTAGCTACCAAGGTTTTACCTTCGCCCGTTTTCATTTCGGCAATGCGTCCCTGATGGAGTACAATACCGCCGATCATTTGGACGTCGTAATGGCGCAGACCTAAGGTGCGTTTGGAAGCTTCGCGCACAGCCGCGAAAGCTTCGGGCAAAATGTCGTCGAGAGTTTCTTTCTCTTTTAAGCGTTTGCGAAATTCATCAGTAAGAGCGCGAAGCTCCTCATCTGAACAGCTCTTCATTTTATCTTCAAAGCTGTTTATTTTCTTGACGACCTTGCGGATCTTATTCAGTTCTCGCTCGTTGGGGTCGAAAAGCCACTCAATGAATCCCATAATATCGCACTCCGATTTTATAAAAAACTAAAAATTTCGCAGTAGAAAAATTTGAATAAACCGCCTGGCGCCATTCTTATCCGGAGAGATAAAACTTGGTCTTGAAATAATTCTGGGCAAAGCAGTACTCTCAAAAACGCACTTAACGGCAGCTTATGAATTTTCTATCGCAAGCGCCTGCTTCCTCCGCTGTACATATATGTTTTATGTCTGCGCTGTATAAGCGTTGCGTTTGCATTTTGTTTTCATAAAAATGGCATAGAATAAGTTTTAATCTTGTTTGTTGCAGTCCAATACTTCTTTATGAAAGACCGTTTTCCACTGTATATAGGTGATCATAGCGCCGCCTACGGCAAAACATAAAATTAACAAACTTTCCATAAAGGTCATACCCCAGCGTTGAGTAAAAAAGCCCTGCAGAGCCGCAATAACGCTCATCGCCCCCCAAGCAGTAAAAGTATTTAAAGAACCGAAAGCCGTTTTATCTCCTATACTGGGGAACATATCGGGTACACTTATGACTAGAGCCATAGAGTAAATCCTATCCAAGGTCATGAAGACGGCTATAGCGCCTACAGCAACCTGCACATTTAGCTGTCCGTAAATGAACACAGGCAACAAAAAGAGCGAAAAGATTATACTTACCAAAAAAGTCGAGCGGTGTCCGAAGCGTTTTATAATGCTGTTAGTAAAAAAATTAATAATGCAGTCAGCTAGTCCAATAATAAACAGCGCTAAACTAACTTCTTTTATATCGAGCTTATAGTGAAATGGAAACCAAAGACCACAAAGAGAGTAGAAGCCAAAATAGGCCATGCGATTTATTAAGGAGCCTAGATAGTAGGTAACTGCATGGGGGACGGACAAGGCTTTTATATACGGTTCAATAACAGCTCGACCTATTGAACCGAAACTGCTCAAAGTAAGTCGGCTGCATAAGGGTGAAGTTGAGGCCTTAATATTGGAATCGGTTGAGACTCGCTCTGAGTCTTCGGCAGTAGGCCGATTTGCGGCTGCTTCTTTGCCTAGGTCTGCAGGGGGGGAAGGATAAAACCAAGCTAAAGCCAAGCCGCTGACAGCAGTAAGCGCGGCAATAATAAAAATAGGTAAGCGCCAATTAAATTCCGATGTTAAAAGGCCAGCTAAAGGTACTCCCAGCGCGGTCGCCAGAGGACGGGCTGACATAAGAACCGCAATCATAGCGGGAAAGTAAGCTTTAGAAACTCCGTGGAAGGTCAAACTCCACATCACTGAAGCGGTAAAGCCTGCTCCTAATCCGGAGAGGGTGCGCAAAACTAGCCCCATTTCAAAAGAAGAAGAGCAGGCGAAAGCTATTTGAGTGACAGACAGGAGCAAGGTGCACCAAAAGAGTAGGCGACTCGATTTAAAAGCTGAAACTAGCGAAGGGCCGAAAAGTAGTCCTGCCACCGTGCCGCCGGTACAAAACGATATAAAGAGCAGCACCGTATGCGCTTGTACTTGAAAGCTTTGACCAATTGTGTCCGCCATTGGAGAAATGGCGTTGTCGATTGAATTGAAAGCGAAAATTAAAATAAAAGCAAGGACGACAACGACTCTTTCCATTTTGTTCCCTAACTTTTTATAAAATAAGATTTGTACGTCTACTGTATAGCTGCTGCGGCCATAGTTAGCGCTGACTCTACATATCGCTTGTTAGGGCCCAGAGCGGCTAAAGCTGTGTGGCCGCAGGCCGGCGGAGAAGTTACGAGCAGTCCGCATCTGTCTCCTTTTTTGCGCAGAAGAAGGGGAGTGCCTTCGCAAGTTAAGGAACTCAACTTTGACAGCAGCTGATCGGTATTATTAAGTGAAGTACTTATCTTTTCTCGGGAACTTATATAAAGTTTTTTCCATTCGTCTCCGCACAGTTGTTTAGCTACTTCAAGTACGTAGCCCAGCCCGTTGTGACGGAAATTGCACTCTAAAAACATGGGCGTAAGTTCACCCGATGAGTTGCGCGTGAGGCCCCAGTCCATATTTAGATAGCCTCTGGCTCCAGTGGCGCTTATCGCCCTCCCTAGACTATCTATATTGCTATGCAGTCGTTTTAAAGTACTATCTTCTGAAGTTTCAGCCAGGATCGCCGGAGAGTCGAAGCCGCACCAGCCGCCGTCTTGATCAAAAACTTGACTGTCTAAGCCGATAAAGTGGCTGCCTTCATTGTCAATAAAGTTCAGAGAACCACATACAGTTTCAAAGTTTATATAAGGTTCTACCAGAACTCGGCCGCCTCCGTACCAATGTTTAATGCGAGAACGCAGATATTGGGGGGGACCTGCCAAATTGCCAGCTCCGCCGGCCGATTGTACTTTGCGCAACATAAGTTTAGGTTCAGTATCGGCTGGGTGGTTAAATGTTTCATTGGCAACCTTGCAAATCGCTCTATCTAGACTTTCGTAAGAATCGGCACACATGCCTAAGGGAACTTGGCAGCCAGCTCCAATAGCTAAAGCTTTGCAGAAGTCTTTGCTGTTTAGGTTTTCAATTAAACCTAAAGCGATATTTTGCTTGTCGGTGCCTCTGACTGGCAGACCAAGTTCGCGTCCTAGCTCTAAAATCGATTCCGTTTGAATATAAGGTTCTATCTCCCAATTGTCTTTTGGGCAGCGCTCTTTAATGGTGGCCCAAGCCTGAAGATCTGCTTTCAAACTGTCAGTCAACAGGCAGCTAGGAGCCATTTGTACTTTTATAATAGTCTCTTCTGGTCTCCCCAGCTCTAGTAGTGAGCATAAGTACTTTTGGAAAGCATAATCTATGTCAGTGGGGGTTACTAAAATGTCTCCCGGTTTTAGTGAACAGATAAAACGGGGAAAAACTTTGAGAGTTTTGCGCTTAAAAAAATTGGCGAAGCCGCCTTCGCTCGGTGGCATAACGCTTTCAGCATTGGGCAGAAATAATTTAGGCATAGAATTTACCGTCGCATAGCATTTGACGTGGGTATTTGTTCAGATCGAGACCCTTTATACTCTTAAGAGAGCAGAGCACAAATTTGAAAGAGCGCTGCATAAGGGATCTAGCTACTTTATCAACTGAAGCTAAAGCGACCTCGTTTTTCTGAGCGAAAGAATCTGTGTCATTCTGACCTGGCAGAATGCGGCGGCCAGTATCGAAGTTGTAGCGTGAAAGAATATCTTGCAAAGTTTCCGAGCTTAAAGCTTGGCGCATGTTGTCCATAATGCCGGGAGAGAAGAGTAAATAAGACCACATGATGCGTTTTAAATTGTATGTCTCTAACAGATCGAGAAATGGATACAGCGCTTCATCGCGATCATCGATTTGCGCTATAAACGGATCGAGATGAATTGTGGTCAGACATTTAGAGCGATTAATTTCACTGGCTGCTTCCAAACGAGTTTGTAGAGGCTGCAGTCCGCTGCTTAACTTGGCTAACGGATTCGGATTAAGCATTACAGAAGGGCTAAAAGCTGCGTTATAGGAAAATTTTTCCGGATAGCTGGTAATGAGCTTAATAATTTCCTTGTCAGGCAGTCCCTTAGTGGTAATGATAATGCGCTTAATTTTAGAAGAGCATAGAATTTTCAAAATTTCTAAACTTAGGCCGCTAGCTACAAATTTAGGAGTAAAGATATCAGTATATCGCGACAACTTCAGGATATTTATGTCGCCTGAGTTACTTTCTTCGTAAATGCGGCGCATCAGTTCGTCTTCCGGATAAAGTAAGGCGGGATTAGCAAACTCGGTATTCAATTTTTTTAAAGTGCAGTTAACGGCTGTGCGTGATTTGGCGTAGCAGTAAGGGCAGTTGTGTTGGCAGCCTATCCAAGGTTCCAGGTAGTGGTATTTACCGTACCAGCATGTTCCTAAAGATCCGGGAGCAAATAATTTAACGCTTTCTTCCATTATCTTGAGTCTCACTTAAAAATTGATACTGTATTTTGTGTAATATTATAGGCAAATCAGAAAGTTGCCTAAGCTGAAGTTTCGATCTGTATAGACACCTATTCATCAAGGACTGGTGGTTAAAATATTAGATATATTCGATTACTGACTTATAATGTGAATGAGGCGCTTATGTGAAAAAACTCTGCTTATGAATATCGACCATATTGTTACACAAGCAAAGAATAGGTGCAACAACCTGCCAGCTACTGCTACCACTATGTCCTTTCTTTATGAACTTAGCTCTTACCGTTTTTGGGCCATTATGCCTCCGTAAAAGGAACATTTAGGCATTATATTAATTATGACAAATCCAGCTTTATCTAAGCACTTCCGCCAGTATTCAAGGCCGCAAGGAAATTCGTTAAGGAAACTGTTCATGACGTCGTGTTCTTTTGTCGGCCAGGAGGTATCGTAATATGTGGCGGCGTCTTCTTTGAGCTTTTCCCAGTTCTCGCTCAGTTGTTCCCGCTCAAAACTGAAAAAGATTCCGTCTTCAATGTATAGCAGAGCACCGGAGCGGAAGGCTGCTCCTACATTAGACATGAAAACAGCTTTTTCCCGATCTGTAAGATGATGCAGAGCTTTGCGAGAAAAACCTTTAGTGAAAATATTCGGTTGCGGAAAATATTCGGTGAAAGGTGCTCGTATTAATTCTGTGTTGTCAAACATTCGCAAATTAGCCGCCGCTAGATCAATTTGCAAACCTGATATATCTAATCCGAATACTTTTTGGGCTCGTGGCGCTGCCAAACGGAGCATATCCCCGTTGCCGCAGCCAAAATCGATGAAGGAATCGTTGGAGTTCAATTCCAGCAGCTGCAGGCATTGCTGGAAATATTCATCTTCAGTAGTGTAATTTTCGTTGTAGTAACGGACATAGTCTTCGTTCAGCCAATTCTCTTCCATAAACAGCTTCCTTTAATTATCAAAAGTTTAAAGCCTGGTTTAGTACTTTCAATGCAGCTGCGCAGTAGTTCTGAAAGATGAAAGATTGCATAGTAATATCTTTCGTTCCGCATGAGGCTCAAGACTGAGGAAAAGGCGTATAGGGAATGCGTTTATGCTGAGGACGATTTTTTATATAAAAAACAAAGAGCGACGCCAAATGTTTTAGATAGTTGACAATTTCGCTACCATTAAATTTGCTTTTCCCGGCCAGTCTATCTTCAAACGTAAAGGGAACCTCAGTAATAGTTTGGTAATTTCCCTTAACCATAACCTCTAAGTTTATTTTAAAGCCTATCGGATTAAGGTTTACTCCTTCAATAACCTGGCGCCGCATGAGCATATAGCCGCTAGTTACATCGTTAGCTGGACATATAAGGCGTCCTAAAGCGGCCGCCGTAAGCGAAGTAATAACTCTGTACCAAGGCCAATTCCGCACTCCGCCTCCCTTAATGTAGCGGCTGCCCAGAGCTATGTCGGCTCCTCCGTTGTTAATTGAATAAACCATGTGGGGCAGTATGCTGGGGTCATGCGATAAGTCGGAGTCGATAACTCCTAGAATTTGGCCCTTTCCTGCTTGCCACCCAGCTATAACCGCTGAAGAGAGTCCCAGTTTGCCACTCCTTTTTATGACATGGATGCGGTTTTGATATCGGTCGTTTAAGGCAAGTGCCAAATCGCCTGTGCCATCGGGAGAGTTGTCGTCAACAACAATCAACTCTCCGCTAATTTGGCTCTGGTCTAAAATATCGAATACTCTTTCTGCTAAAACTGGCAGAGTCTCTTTTTCATTATAAGTTGGAACAATAAGTGATAATTGGATCATATTCAGAAGCGTATAACCTTTTCAGACTTTAAGCAAATTTCTAAGATCAGGCGGGTAGAGACCTGATGACCTACTTTTATTTTTTCGCTTAAAGATAATTTCTGCGCTGAATGCTCGCAGATGCGCAGAGAACATCCTCTCTTTTGCAGTAGCTGCAGTACGGGTAGAACTTTCGAATTTTCAGTGCATAAACGCACCGCTTCGTGCATAAAAATAAGGTATCTGGGCAGTTCAGGTAGACTGTTTAAACCCAAAATTATGTTGTTGAGCAGTTCTTCGCCTAAGCTATCCGGAGAACCGATATAAGTTTGTGATATAAGTAGGGCGCCACGAAATTTGGGCGCTTCATCGTTAGCAGATTGAGAATATTCAGCAAATGGGCGGCTGCTGCGCAGGGCCCCCAAATAATATTGGAGATCTTTTTCTTCGAAGCGCGGAGATGTAGTAAGACTCACTTTATTCCTTCACCCCTGGGATTTCTTGCTGCTGCTGCCGTGCTTTCAAGTAAAAAGGCTTTCCCCCTTTTATACACTTTAATTGAGTTTAAAACTAGTAGTTCACTGTAGCTGACAGCTTGTCAAGCGACTGCAGGAATAGGCGGCATAAGCTAGAATGCGCAGAAAAGCGATGCGGTTCAGCAGCAAAAGGAGGCTGTGCGGGCGATCTGGTTATCAGACTTATATATTGTTTTTTACTTCTAAATATGCCCGCCGGGAGGAAGCAGTTCTTGTGTTTTTGCGGTCTGAAATAGGCTCTCGGACTGAGACTGTAAGCAAATAGTAGAGGGCCGCCGCTTATATTTTCAATTTAGGCTGGCCCGGATGAATACATTTACGAGTAGTGCTGAAATCAAAAGTAGACTAAAGCGCTTGATCGGCGGTTTCCGCTGGCGTTCTGTGGTTATGGTAACTGCGGTTTATCTTTTCTCTTTCAGTATAGTCGCCAGCTCTGTTATTTACTTTGCTAAAATTAAGGGAGAGGAAAAAATTGCCGCTGCTTTAGTGCAGTGTATTAAAGCTTTTGGGTTTGTGGCCACCCGCGATTTCGATGCCTCTGTCGGACAGGCAGAATCTGTAGCCGCGGATGCTCGTTTCGATCGCTATAGAAATAAACCTAATCTCCAGCAAAGTTTTAATCAATTATCCGATCAAGATTTACGAAAACTTAGCAGCGAATGCACAACTGAGCTAGCTAATTTATCTAAAGATGCCGCAGCTATTGTCGACGCCAACGGCAAAGTTTGTTTTTTTGTTGAACGTCCGGCTATTAAAGAAAAAAACTTGATTAGCCCTGCTGAAGCTGACTTTAGTAAAGAAGAAGCTGACAAGAAAGACGGGACAGAAGATCTTATAGTTCCCAAACACTTGGATAAACTAGACGCCGATTTTCTTGAGCCGGTGTTTAAGTTTAATGAGGCCGGTAAGGGTTGTCTGCGCCTTTACGATTCTCCGTCTGCTCCCTTGTTTAGTGCAGTAGCTGTTCCTTTAACGAAGGGCAAAGATGAAAAAAAGTCAGGAGCTTTAATCTTAGCTGAGCGTATCGACGACAAAGCCTTAGCTAAGTGGAGCCAAAATATGCTCCCCGGACTGCTGGTTCTGGTTTCGCAGGGAAAGGTTCTTTCTGCTTACGATAAACGTTCAGGTTCCCGTCCTACTCCTACTATAGCCGCCGAATTGGATAAGATGATAAAATATTGGAATCCGCGCCAAGTTATATATGGAGCGGGCAGCGGTAGTCCTAAATTTGAAATTACTAGCTCTCGTGTTAAGTTGGCTGGGAAAAATTGGCAGGCTTCTGTAGCAGAATTAGCCAGCGGAAAAAAGCGCGAATCTACGTCTTATCTTATTTTTTTAGCTGATCCTGCTAATTTAGAACAGGAAATTAGACAACATATTTGGGTTTTAGGTATAAGTTTAGTAGTTACGCTAATTATGCAAGGAGTGCTAGTCTATTTTCTGAGTCCGCTTTGCCTGCGCTTTGCCAGGGTGCATTTTCAGGCTGGTTCGGCGCATTTGGCTTCCTTAGAGGTTAAATCGCGGCAAAATATTTCTGCCGACGATGATACTTCTAAAGCGCATGAAGCTAATACAGAAGGAGTCTAATTTTTTGGTTTAATTTAAAGTACTACTCTTCCCTGTTAGTCGTCTGCATAGCTTAAGGCCCGGATTATGCCAGGCCTTTTTTATTGAATAGATTGTCTGGTGGTCTCTTGTAAACTTGGGCAGTACCAGATGTTAAGAAAATGAAAGGCTTTTGCCATGAAAAGTGCTAAAATACGCCTAGATTTGTTGCTGGTTGAGAGAGCCTTGGCTCCTACTAGAGAAAAGGCTAAATCTCTATTGATGACTGGCCAAATTTTTATTAATGGAGTTCGTCGCGATAAAGCTGGTTATTTAGTTGATGAAAATGCTGAAATTACTGTGCAAGGACGCGGCTTGCCTTTTTCCAGTCGAGGCGGTTTCAAGCTCGAAAAAGCCCTACAGACTTTTTCTATATCACCCGAAGGGTTAGTTGTAGCCGATTTAGGGGCTTCTACGGGTGGTTTTACTGATTGTCTGTTGAAGGGGGGTGTCGCTAAAGTTTATGCTGTCGATGTCGGCAAAGGTCTGCTAGATTATAAACTGGTTCAGGATAGCCGAGTAGTAGTTATGGATCGCACTAACGCTCGCTATCTCACCTCCGATATGTTTGCGGAACCGCTCGATTTGATCACTATGGATCTGTCCTTTATCTCTTTAGAATTAGTTTTGCCTGCAGCTAAAGAGCTTTTATCAGCTTCCGGTCGTATTGTCTGTTTGATTAAGCCCCAATTTGAAGCTGGTCCTAAGAATATTAAAGGAGGCGTAGTGCGCCGTCCTGAGGTTCATGAACAGGTTTTGAGCAAATTTACAGCGTTCTGTCAGTTTATAGGACTGCGCATTTTGGATCTTACCTTTTCACCTATAAAAGGACCAGCTGGCAATATCGAATTTTTAGCTTGTCTGGCTAAGAGCGGCCAGGAAAATATTTCCGGTGAGCCAAAACAAGATGAACAGCCATTGTTTGATATCAAAGAATTAGTGGCTCTGGCTTGGAGAGAAGCCAAGTAGTCCAGGGGCAATCTTATCCAGCGAGGAGAGGCTTAATTTGAGCAAGGAATCGAAAATAGGGGCAGTGCTTGTACTGTTAGTAATTTTGCTTTTTATCTTTGCGCCTAGCAGCGAAACTCGAGATAGCAGCATTTTTTCTAACAATTATACGCTTATTTTCAATGAAACTCCGGGCTTGGAACTTAATTATGATGTAAAAATGGCCGGTGTGGATATCGGTTATGTCAAAGAAATAGATTTTTGTACTGATGAAGAACGCAAGCTGTTTGGCGATGATGCGCATATTGCCGTTACTATCGCTACCGATTTCACTGTCAAAATTCCGGAAGATAGTTCTGCCAATATTTTAGAAGTTTCAAGCAGTTTGCTGTGGCTAGAAATTAGTCCGGGTTTATCTGAAAAGTGTTTGGAAAACGGTAGTCGTGTACGCTTACGTTCTTCTCCCGTTTCTTCGTACAGCGGTTCTATGTCTGGATCTCCTTTTAGTGAGCTCAATGAGAAGACTTTAGATTTGCGTCGTATGATGACGTCTGGTGATTTCTCGCGCAAAATTTTAGATTTAGCTTCCAATATGCGCTTTTTCAGCAATGAATTGCGTTTAGTCAGCAAGGGAGCACACCACCAGATGGAATCAATCCACACTAAGCTCGATGCTGAAGAACAAGCTATAGCTATGCAGTTAGATCGCCTAGATAAGCAGCTCAGTCAGGCGGGAGCAAGCTTACAGAAGGCGTCTTCGTCGTTTAAGGAGCAGAGCCGTCTACTCAACAGTCGGGTAGGCCAGTACGATCAGCAGTTGCGCCGCTTAAGTGAAGTCGCTCTGCAGGAGACGGAACGCTTTAAAATTTTAAGTCAGCAGGCTGAAACTAAAATGACTGACAAGTGTTCGCCTGAATTGACGGAACGTTTGCATAAAGCTTCACGCAAATTAGATAGCTACGCTCAGATAGCAGAAGACCTTCGCTATATTATTCAGGAACCTTCTACACAACAGGCTTTAAAGGATACTGCTCATAATTACCGTCTGCAGTCTGCGCAAATTGAAAAATTATTGCGTAAAATTGATAATTTTGTGCCCGGTTCAGATGATACGTCCGATTCCTCAAAAGGTAGCTATTTTGAGAAGGCGCCTGCCGCATCAGAGGGAGGCTCGACTCTTTCCGCAGGAGAATCGACGCCTTCTGTCGGCGAACCGCAGGAAGTGCGTCCCTCGCCAGTTATTTCTGATCAGACTAGTTTATAACATTCTATTTTAATATCTATCTAAAAAAGCCCCTGCCTCTAAGATTATATCTTAAAGGCAAGGGGCTTTTTACTAGTGAGTACTAGATTTTATTTTTGAGCTTCAAGCAGAGCTTGATTTACTGCGGCTGCTTCCTGCAGATCGCAGACTAAATGGAACTTGCCTTGAGACAAGCTCATCAGATTAAAGCCCTGAGCTACAACCAAATCTGGATCTATTTTGGATACATCTTTGGCTTGGAAAACGACTCTGGTTAAAGAAGTCAGATGGATATTATCTAAATTATCTACTCCTCCAACTAGAGAAGCAAACTTGGCTGCTTTTTGGCGTATCTCTTCGCTGACTTCTACGGGAACATCGACAGTTGGGGCGGTAGGAGCTGAAGTAGGCAGCGCGGTTAAACTATCTGAACCGCCGCTTTTAATATATTCTTCAATATCCGACTTTAAGTTCTCGGATAAAGTACCGAAAATAGCTTGCAGGTTATTACCTACTACCACTACTCCGGCCGCTCCTAAGGTTTTTAAAGCTTCAGGTTTTGCGGCATTTATGTCTTTTAAACCGACGCGAAGTCTGGTAATACAGGCGTCTAAACTTACTAAATTGGCTTGTCCTCCTAGGGCTTGGAGTACTTGGGCCGCTAGCGGAGTGCTGCCTCCGTTGGCGGCTGTATCTTGAACTTGATCTTCGCGGCCGGGAGTTTTGAAGTTGAAAAATTCAATCGCCTTACGGAAAACAATGTAGTAAATTAAAGCGTAAATCGGTCCCAGCCAGAGAACGCAACTGGGGTTAGTATCGTTGTGGAAGTAGAGCAAGTAATCAATACAGCCTTGAGAGAAGGTAAAGCCCATGTGGGCGCCTACAGCGTTCATCACATAAAAAGCTGTGCCTACTAATACCGCATGTATGGCGTATAAAGCCGGAGCTACGAACAGAAAAGAAAATTCAATAGGCTCAGTAATACCTGTCAGAAAAGAAGTCAAAGCGGCTGACATCATAATACCGCCTACTTGAACCTTATTTTCGGGTTTAGCACTGTGCCAGATGGCTATAGCTGCCGCTGGCAGTCCCCACATTTTGAAGAGGAAACCGCCACCTAAAATTCCTGCTGTCGGATCACCGTTAAAGAAGCGGGTAATATCACCCTGGACAATGTTGCCATCGGGGGTTGTGAAGCTTCCCATTTGGAAGAAGAAAGGAGCGTTCCAAGCGTGATGCAGACCAAAGGGGAGTAGCGATCTTTCAACTATGCCGTAAATTGTGGCTGCCAGCGAAGGATTTTCATTGGCCGCCCAGTTTCCAGCCATCGTAATAAAAGCGCCTATCGGAGGCCATATAAAGCTGAGTGCAATACCAGTTAAAATAGCGGCAAAAGCTGTGACGATGGGTACAAAACGTTTGCCAGCAAAGAAACCTAAATAGGGAGGCAATGAAATACGGTAATATTTGTTGAACAGATAGGCCGTAATAATGCCGATGACAATACCGCCAAAAACGCCGGTATCAACACTTTTTATGCCCATTATCGAAGAGGTCGTCAGTACTGATTCTTGGCTGAGCAGTCCTCCGCAGTCAGGGCAGTATTTTAAAATGTCGAGACCTCGAATCGTGGCCATAACACCCATAGTGGCGTTCATAACCATATAGCCTACAACAGCTGCCAAAGCAGAAACACCGTCGTTTTTAGTAAGTCCTAAAGCTACGCCAATAGCGAAAATTAAGGGTAGATTACTAAAAATGACCTGGCCTGACTCGCCCATAATTTTCAATAGGGCCACAGCTAAGGCCATAATCGTAGGCCAGCCTTGGGTGAAAATATTGACGCCGCTCTTTAACACTACATCTAAGTTGTTCGGCATCCATCCGTATTTGGAGGCGCCTATGCCGAGTAGAATACCGGCTACCGGCAGCACGGCTACCGGTAGCATCAGGGCTTTGCCGATTTGCTGCATTACGCCGAAAGCTTGTTTAAAAAAATTCACCGCTCAATATCCTCCTGTAATTTGCGCACATCTTCCGAGCTTTCACAGGCCAAAGCCTGAGCGGCCAGTTGGCGACACTCTTCCATGCTGACTTGGCGAATTCTATCTTTGATGGCGGGAATGACTGGAGCTGCTACACTTAGTTCGTCTGCTCCTAAGCCGACCAGTATGGCCGCTGCTTGCAGATCGCCGGCAATGCCTCCACATATGCCAACCTTGCGGTTATATTTGTGAGCTCCGTCGGCCGTTATTTTTATGAGACGCAATACGGAGGGATGGAGGCTGTCTGTGAGGCGAGCCAGCTGAGGATGACCTCGATCAATAGCCGTGGTGTATTGGGTTAAATCGTTGGTGCCTATAGAGAAGAAGTCTACCTCTTTAGCCAGAGTGTCCGCCATTAGAGCTGCCGCAGGTACTTCAATCATAATCCCTAAAGGCACTTTTACTTCTAAATTGCGACATTCTTCGTCAAAAATAGCTCTAGCTTGGCGGTATTCTCCTATAGTTGTCACCATAGGAAGTATAATTTGAACTTTAGCAAATCCGGCTGCTCTGAGAATCGCTCTAAATTGAGTGCGCAGCAGATCGGGCCTAAGTAGAGAAACGCGCAGACCTCTCTCTCCTAAGAATGGATTCGCTTCCTGTTGAATAGGCAGGTAGGGCAACGGTTTGTCACCGCCGACGTCGAGGGTGCGGATTATCAGTGAGGAACTTCCTCCCAAAATTTTAGCTGCTTGGCTGTAAATTTCTGCTTGTTCATCTTCAGTGGGCGGAGTTGTGCGGGCTAAGAAGAGAAACTCGCTGCGCAGTAAGCCAACTCCGTCTGCTCCCATTCTGACCGCTTGTTCTGTATCAGCAACTGAACCTACGTTAGCTGCTACTTCTACACGTCGTCCGTCGGAAGTAACGGCTGGTTCTTGAGCTTTTGAGAGCAGTACACGCCTATGCTGCTGTTGGAACTTCAGCTTTTCTTTGGCCGTCTCATATTCAGCCTGACTAGGATTGAGCTCTAAAGTTCCTTTAGTAGCATTTAAAACAGCCTTCGTACCGTTGGCGATGGAAAGGGCATGGGCAGAAATTCCTGCTAAGGCGGGTAAATCTAACGACCTAGCTAAAATAGCGGCATGTGACGTTGAGCCACCCAGTACTGTGCAGAAACCTACTACTTTTGAGCGATCTAGAGCTGCGGTGTCAGAAGGGGTCAGATCTTCAGCTATAAGTATGGTATTTTCTGGGAAATTATGAACAATTTGAGACTTACCGGCGAGGAAGCGCAGCACTCTTTCACCTATATCGCGCAAGTCTACAGCTCTGGCTGCCATTAACTGGTGGCTGAGCTGGGCCAAACGTTCGGCCTGGCTAGTGTAAGCTTGCTTCCAGCTGTAGGCGGCACTTTTCCCTTTATTAATGCCGGCTTCAGCTTGCTCTATTAGATCGGGGTCGTTGAGTAACTCACGATGAGCGGCAAAAATAGCTGCCTTGTTAGGATCGGCCTTAGCTTTCAAGCCGGCTTCTAACTGCTCAAGTTCAAAATGGCTGCGCTTGATAGCTTCGTGTAGTTTCTCTAGCTCTTTTTGGGGGCCTTGCCCTTCTTCCGGAACCTCATATTCAGCCCGGAGCATTTGATAAATTTGACCTACGGCCAAACCTGGAGAGGCAGAAACGGCGTGCAGTAAGTTTTCTGTATCAGGAGTCCGAGGGTTCGGTTGAGCCGGACTTAAAGGACCTGGTACAATCATAGGCTGAGCACTTAAATTAAGGCTGCTGGAAACTGAAGTTACGCTAGGGGCACCGGCAGTTTCTCCTAAACCGCTTGAGAGTGCTTCACTAAGAGCTTTCAGGGCCTCTTGAGCGTCTTCGCCGCAGGCTCGGAAGCGCACCACCTCATTGTGCAACACTTGCAAACTCATAAGAGCTACTACACTTTTACAGTTAGCAAACTGTTCGCCCCGGACAAGTTGCAGGTTAGACTTGAATTTTTTAGCCAAAGCCGCTAAGACGGCTGCTGGGCGAGCGTGCAGCCCTTGTGGATTAGGTACTACAATCGGCTCGGACATTTGACTGATGCCGGAAGTTACTTCTTTATCATTCTCTTTTACGGCTAGGACAGCACTGAGAATTTGATCTTGTCCCGCTCTTTTAGCACCGCCGCTGACTTGTAGACTAGCGATTGCCTCTGTATTGGTGATCAGCATTAAAGTTATTAAACTGCGTGCTTTTTCTGCAATAAGGGCGGCATCGAAAGCGATTAATTCCTGTCCTTTCTCTACAGAATCACCTATTTTTACTTTAGGAGTGAAGCCTTCGCTCTTTAGAGCTACAGTATCTAGACCGATATGCATCAGTATTTCTAAACCTGAGGGAGTTTCTAAAGTAAGAGCGTGGCAAGAAGGGTGGATCTGCTTGACTACTCCGGAGCAGGGAGCCAGCAAAATTTCTGAAGTTGGGTCTATAGCTACGCCATCGCCTACCATCTTCCCGGCAAAGACCGGATCCGGCACACGATCGAGCTCTATAGTTCGTCCCGAAAGAGGGGCATATAAAGCAATGGCATGATTGCTCACTTAAAACAGCACACTCCAAAAAAAATCGAAAAGTCCCAGAAAATTCGACATTTTAATTGGCCTCCCTTTGCTGATTAGCTTTGCCATAATAGTTTGGAGGGAGGCCACCTATACAAGGCGAAAAGTCGCAAACTAACCGTTTTTTTGACGATCGGCGAACGGAGCTATCTTTTTATGGACATGCGAACGACAACCTTAGATTTAATTATGGGCCAAGTTGCAGTGCGCAATCCTGGCGAACCTGAGTTCTTGCAGGCCGTGCGTGAAGTTTTTTCTTCAGTAGTGCCTGTAGTTGAAGCTAATTCTGTTTACAGACGCATGAAAGTATTGGAGCGTTTGGTTGAACCGGAAAGGGTAATTATTTTTCGCGTACCCTGGATAGACGACTTAGGCAATGTGCAAATTAATCGTGGCTACCGCGTAGAAATGTGTGGCGCTATAGGCCCTTTTCAAGGTGGCTTGCGCTTCCATCCCAGCGTAAACTTAAGTATCATAAAATTTTTGGCTTTTGAGCAGGTCTTTCGCAACGCGCTGACGTGTCTACCTTTAGGTGGAGCTAAAGGGGGAGCTGATTTCGATCCCAAGGGAAAATCTGATATGGAAGTCATGCGTTTCTGCCAATCCTTTATGGCTGAGCTGTTCCGTCATATCGGTCCTACTGTCGACGTCGCCACTAGTGGGCTTGGAGTCAGCGGACGTGAAATCGGCTATTTATTTGGCATGTATAAAAAATTGTCAGGTCAGTTTTCCGGAGCTCTCACTAATAAAGGTTTAGGTTGGGGAGGCTCCATGCTCCGTCCGGAAGCTACTGGTTTCGGTGTCATTTATTTTATTGAAAACATGTTGAATAGACGCCGGGAGAGTCTTGAAGGAAAGCGCATAGTTCTTTCCGGATCGGGAAATGTAGCTCAATTTGCTGCTAAAAAAGCTATCGCTATGGGAGCTAAAGTGCTGACTATGTCTGACTCGTCGGGCATGATTTATGATCCTGAAGGCATCGATGAAGATAAGCTGGACTGGATTATGGAACTGAAAAATTTGCGACGAGGCCGCATACGTGAATATGTCGATGAATTTAGCACTGCCGAATATATTGAGGGAGGTACTCCCTGGAATATTCCCTGCGATGTAGCTATTCCGGCTGCTACTCAAAATGAGATTTTTTTAGAAGATGCCCAAACTTTGATTAGTAACGGAGTTACCGCTGTGGCTGAGGCCGCTGATATGCCTTGTATGCCCGAGGCGGTCTCTGAGTTCTTGCGCCATAAAATTCTTTTTGGGCCGAGCAAAGCTGTAAACGCAGGTGGAGTGGCTACGTCAGGTTTGGAAATGTCGCAAAATGCTTCTCATGAGAGCTGGAGTACCGATGAAATAGATCAGCGCTTGCGTTGCATTATGCACGCTATTCATGAAGCGTGTGTTTGTTACGGCCGCAGTGGTACTAATTTCGTTAATTATGTACGCGGAGCGAATGTTGCTGGTTTTGTGAAGGTTGCCGACGCCATGGTAGATCAGGGGATCGTTTAGCCTAATGACTGACTGAGTCTCTCTGCTTTTAAAGTACTTCTAACTTATCAAAAGGAGCCTTTTTCTTGTGCATTCTATGGGTAAATTCTACGAGTTAGCCTCCTACAGAGTGCGTGAGGTGCTCTTTGTCTCTTCCGAATACGACGCTTTTATTTTAGAAACCGAAAATCAGCTAGCGGAACGCCTTTTTTATCGTTATTCCGAATTTTTTATGGTAGGAGTTCCGCGTATTAGTCATGCCTGCTCATCGGAGCGGGCTATAGAAATCTTAGATAGTCACCGCGTAGATTTGATTGTGATAGCTGTGCGCGATGCGACTATGATCCATACCGGTTTTCTGCTGCGCATTCGCAAGTTATATCCTTCTATTCCCATTGTGCTGCTTATCCTCGATCTTTCGTGCCTACATGGCTTAGGTTGGGAAAAACTGCCGAAGTGGCTGGCTGGGGTTTATCTTTGGACAGGCGATTTAAGTTTAATTTCAGCCATGTTCAATCAGGTAGAAGACCAATTTAATGCCGAGCGAGACACTTCTTCGATCGGTGTGCAAGTCATAATTACAGTAGAAGATACAGTGGCAGATTATTCCATATTTCTGCCTCATTTATATGACGAGCTTTTTGAGCAGAGCCGCTCTCTATCGGGTGAGGGGGTTAACTCTACCCAGCGTACTCTGCGCATGTTGGCCCGTCCGAAAATTTTGCTAGCTTCCGATTATGAATCTGCCCAAGCTCTGTTTGACAAGTATAAGCCTTACGTTTTGGCTCTGATTAGTGATGTCAGTTTTCGCGTAAAAGGGCACCAAGATGGATCTGCCGGCATCAAATTGGCTGCTTATTGTTCAGAATGCAAGCCTAATCTGCCTATCCTATTGCAGTCTTCAGACTCTTCTAACGAACTAAATGCCAGAAATAAAGGCTGGCATTTTGCCAGCAAAAATCCTAAAACTTTTCGCTCCGCTCTTCATCTGTTTTTAGAAGAGAGTTTGGGCTTTGGTAATTTCGTTTTTCGTATGCCCGATCGGACGGAGGTCGCCAGGGCCCGCGACACTTACGAGTTAGAGAGCATTCTTCATACCGTAGATTTGCTTTCTTTTTGCTACCATGCGGTTAACAATCACTTTAGTATTTGGTTGCGGGCCCGCAATTATTTCAATTTAGCCAATGCTGTTGAACATATGAAGATGGAAGATGGAGAATCCCCAGAAGAAATGCGTCGGCGTTTAATTGGTGTGCTGCAGGACTCCGCCAGAGAAGAGCGTCAAGGTGTTGTAGCTGATTTCTCTGTCCATCGCAGTAATAATTCGAGCCATAATTTTTTTCGTGTTGGCAAAGGCTCAATTGGAGGTAAGGGACGCGGCATAGCTTTTATTAATTCTTTGTTAGCTAAAGAAAACTTTATTACCGATTGGCCGAACTTGAAAGTAACTATCCCTCGCACTTTGGTTTTGGGTGTCGATGCGTACGATCGTTTTATGGAACTAAATAATTTTAGCGTCGATGAGCACCGCCGGTATACCGATGAGCAGCTTGTGGATATTTACCTTAAGGCCAAGTTGCCTCAAGAAATATTTAATGAATTGCGTGAGGCGGCTTCTTTGCTGCATGGTCCGTTGGCGGTGCGCTCCTCCAGTTTGTTGGAAGATTCCCAAAATCAATCTTGTGCCGGAATTTACGCCACTTATATGGTTCCTGATAACCATGAAAATTCATCCAAACGTTTTGAGTTAATTTGCCAGGCGGTCAAGCGCGTTTATATGTCAGCAGTCGCTTCTAAAGCTAGAGCTTATTTAGCCAATGCTCAGTATTTAGGAGTTGAGGAAAAAATGGCCGTTGTTTTACAGGAAACGGTCGGTTCAGTACATGGTCGTTATTTTTATCCTAATTTTTCTGGCGTGGCTATGTCTGTTAATTACTATCCTATGGGGCCTCAACATATCGATGATGGTATAGCTGCTATGGCTGTTGGTTTGGGAAATACTGTAGCTGATGGCGGTAGCTGTATGCGCTTCTCTCCGAAGTGGCCCAAGATCTTGCCTCATCTTTATTATCAAGATCGCTACTTGAATTACTCGCAGCGGGATTTCTATGCTATTGAGCTGGACGGATCTACTTATGAGAATCCCAGCGGTTTAGTCAAGCTTAGTTTAAAACAAGCTGAGAATGATGGCACTTTAGCTCCTGTAGCTTCCGTATTTTCTGTCGAAAGCGGCACTTGGCGCGATTCTTTAGAGTATGTAGGTCCCAGGGCTGTAACTTTTAGCGATATATTGCAGTCTGGTCGTATTCCTTTGGCCAAGTGTCTTGATGAACTTTTAGAACGTTTTACCGTAGCTATTGGCTGCCCGGTAGAGTTGGAATTCGCCGTGGAGCTTAAGTCTAACTTAACTAGCGGCAGCGATTTTCTATGTTCAGAGCAGAGTGATCCTGATGAGGCTAAGGAGGATGTGCCTACTTTATATATTTTGCAAATTCGTCCTTTGACGCGCCTTTCAGTTGGGGAAGAGGTTCGTGCTTGCGGTTACAACAAAGATGATGTGCTCTGTACTAGCGATTCGCTTGGACACGGGGCCATAGACGACATTTGCGATATAATTTACGTTTCAGGCTGCAATTTATCGGCGCGGGAGGCTAGACTGGCAGCTGCTAGGGTCGCCCGTTTTAACAGCGCTCTTATTAAAGAAAAACGCCCTTACATGTTGATTGGACCGGGACGCTGGGGATCGCTCGATCCTAATTTAGGTATACCCGTGCAAATTAGCCAGATAATGGGTGCTGAAGTTATTGTAGAACTTCCTTATGGAGACCGTTTTGTTGAGCCTTCGATGGGGTCCCATTTTTTTCATGAGTTGGCAGCTATGCACATATGCTATATGAATCTCTGCTTCAAGGGAAGGGGGCAGATTTTTAGCAAAGTACGTCGATCGGGGGAGTGTCGCGAAGAGTCGGAAGTTCAGTGCACTGATAAAATTATGCCCGATTATATCGACTTAAATTGGCTCAATTCTCAGGCTGTTTGGCAGGAAGCTGATGGGGTTAAACATATTCGCCTAGATTCTCCTCTGCGAGTGCGTGTTAACGGTCGTTGCTGCCGAGGAGTAGTGCTTAAAAAGCAAATTAACAAAAATGATCTTGATATTAAGAAAAAATCGGATTCTCATGTATCAACGCTAAATTCGGCTATTTGGTAGTTTATATTTTTTTGATGAGTACAAAGAACATATGATTAATGTAAAAGAACAAGCTCAATCTTCACCTGTTGTAGAAGCTAAGCCCATAAAGCTGATTATTGCATTCAGTATTTTAAGTTTACTAGGACAGTATTTCTTTAAGCTGGGTATGGACACAGCCGCTGCTCAACAGCTAGTTGCCTTTTTAGGCAGCGAAGCTGTTTCTTTATTGCAGGGTAATTTAGCCAATATTTTCGTTTTGTTGTGGCACAGTATCGTACTTTTACTTCAGCCTCTGATTTTTATCGGTATGGTCGCTTATGCTCTATCAGCCGTATGCTGGTTGACTATTTTAAGTAAAGTTGATTTAAGTTTCGCTTATCCTATGATCAGTATAGGCTATGTAGCTATTCTGCTTATGGGATGGTTAATTTTTGGAGAGTATGTGTCCTGGCTGCGTTGGTTGGGAGTTTTACTGATTTCTTTGGGAATTGTAGCCGTTTATTCCGAAAAGGCTTTTATGGATCGCAGTCTCATAGTTGCTTTAGGTCTGTTAGCCTCAGCTGCAGCTGTAATTTGGGGAACTGGAGGAAATACAGAGGCAGCGGTTGATTTTGACAAGCCCGTTTTGTTGATAGCGCTAACTATACCGATGGGAGTTATAGGTCAAATTCTGCTAAAAGCTGGTATGAACATGGAAATAAATAAAGCTAGAGTTAAGGAGCTGTCTCAAGCTTGCTGTACTTTGAAGGAGCAAGCGTGCTCTTCCCTTATAATGGCTATGTCCAGGGCTTGTTTGCTTTGTTTAAGTGCGAAAATTTTCTGCGGTTTGTGTATCTATGTCCTTTCTACCGTTTTGTGGCTGATATTGCTAACTAAGGTGCCCATTAGCTTTCTTTATCCCTTGCTTAGTTTCGGCTATGTGTTGGTTTTGTTAATTGGCTGGCTCGGATTTGGTGAGAAAGTAAGCTTTGTGCGTTGGTATGGTGTTTGGGTTATCTGTTTGGGAATAGTATTTATTTATTCCGAAGTAGCTGTAAGGACTTATTATTTAGCCGCTGGCTGCCTTTTGGCTAGTTTAGCCGTATTGTTATGGGGAGCCGCTCAGCTGAAGTTTTGGCGAACTGATATGAAAAATTAAAAATACAGAGGCTGTCCTGTTGCCCTCAATGGCTTCAGTGACAGCCTCTGCAGGCTGATAGAGAGTGTAAAAAAACGCTCTCTTATTTTTTGAGATAGCTTTCAATCCAGTTAAGTAGAGGTAATTGCACTTGTTCACCAGTCTGCAGGTTCTTAACTTCTACTAACTGCTGATCGTCAGTATATTGATGAGGAAATAACATAAAAGGAATACCCTTACGGTCAGCATAGCGTATTTGCTTCTTTAAAGCTGCAGTTTCATGGAAAATTTCTGTCGGTATGCCGTGGCTGCGTAA
Source organism: Candidatus Bruticola sp. (assembly GCA_051874735.1). Lineage (GTDB taxonomy): Bacteria > Vulcanimicrobiota > Xenobia > Xenobiales > Xenobiaceae > Bruticola. The sequence goes on from JBJEGD010000035.1 coordinate 45,674, forward strand.
AATATAGGCGATGCTGCGGCAGGCTGGGCGCAGTTCTGGACTGGGCCAACTAATAAGTACTTGAGTAGGGGTTTGACGAGAGCAGTCGAGGGCGTTCTGGGCAAATAAATGTGATATAAGCCGACTTAAGCCGATACTTATGCCCACGCCAGGGAGCTTTCTATTAATAAATTCAGAAGCCAGATTCTCATAGCGTCCGCCGGAACAGATGCTTCCTAAACTAGGATAATCTGGCAGCATAGTTTCATAAATAGTGCCTGTATAATAATCGAGACCGCGTACAATACCCAAATTGAAGATAAGGTTATCGCTACTTATATAAGACAACTCATCTGCAATAAAGGCTAGCTCCTGTAAACCGAGATGAAAAGTTTCATTATCTGTTTCTAGAGCTTTAGCTTTAGCCAAAACTTCTTGGGGGTTCCCTTTTATAGAGCATAAAGACAAACATTTGTCAGCAGTCTGCTCGTCTAGACCGAGTTTGAGAAGAGACTCTTTTACTTTATCAATACCAATTTTATCGAGCTTGTCGACTTCGCGCAGCACCTCAGTGCTTTTAGCTTCGTCTAAACCTAAACTGGTATAGTAACCTAACAGCACTTTGCGGTTATTAATATTTATTTGGGCGCGTATGCCCAATTTTTGGAAAACTTCATGAATTACTGCAGGTAACTCTGCATCGAAGCTCATAGGAAGTTCGCCGTCACCGATAACGTCGATATCTGCCTGATAAAACTCGCGGAATCTGCCTTCTTGCGGCCGTTCTCCCCGCCAGACCTTTTGAATTTGCCAGCGCTTAAAAGGAAAATTGACAGTTCCGCTGTTTTGAGCCACATAACGGGCTAAAGGTACAGTTAAGTCAAAGTGCAGAGCCATTTCCCAGCGCCCTGGAGTACCCTGCAACCGTCCTAAACCGTAAATTTCCTTGTTGATCTCCCCTTTGGCTGCCAAGATAGAGACGCGTTCCACAGCACTGGTCTCTAAGCGGGAAAAACCATGCAGTTCATAAACGCTGCGTATAGTATCGATAATGCGCTGTTCAGCAAGCTGCTGACCGGGAAGCCATTCAGGAAAACCGCTTAAAGGGGTAGGTTTTATCATGTCCTTTTCTCTCTTGCCACAAAAAAACAGCCCCAGGGAACAATTCCACGAGGCTGTTGTTCTAAAATCCAGAATTAAGAAGTAGATTACTTCTCAGACTGGTTCTCCAACCACTGGTAGAACGGGATCGTACGGGCTGAACGAACGCGGTTGCGATTGTCAGCGCGGACTTCGATCTTGGAACCGACGCGGATAGCGTCTAAGGAAGGAGTGTACTGAGTCAGGTTATCATACAGATAGAAGTTGGCAATGTCATCTTCAGAACCGTCGATATCGACGCTCATGTACTTACCATCTACGTACACGACCTCGCCGGTGAAGTCCTTCTGCCAGGTTACGCCGGCGTCAGGAGTACCGAACTCCAAGTTCTCGGGACCCATCCAAGTAGTATACCACACGCCAGGAGCCATCTGGTGGTTAGCCTGGACGTCTGTTTCCGCTGTTGCGACACCAGCTGAAGCACAGATTACGGCCGCCATGAACGCGGTGCAAGCTAAATTACGGAGAGCCTTCATTTCGTTTTTCACCTCCTTGATTAAGAACTCAACCGCAACGGCTACACAGCCAACTGCGGCGGGCGATCTCTAGTCTGAGACCTAAGATTGTGCTGGCAATTTCGCCTAAAATCTTTCTTACCCTGCCCGAACCCAGGAATATTTTCGCGTCTGCACATCTGAAGATCCGGGGCAGGCCAAAATTTTTCCCCAAAAGGTTGGGAGTTCTCACAGTCCCACTGTATGCGCCAGGATCGACGTAATTCCTTCTTAACTCTATTTTTTTTTATCTTTTTAGATAAACTGTGTATTTTGTTAATTATGAATAAAAGTTTAGTTGAAAAAAAATAGCTTTTTTGCTAATTTTGCCCTTAATAGAGCAGCTTCAATTAGGCTGATGAAGTTTTTGTATGTTCAGGTGGTTATCATGTTTTGGCAGTCTTTAGGTGTAGGTTCTTTAATAAATTTAGCAAGCTCAAAGAATCAGAGGCGCGATATCAGCCTTATCCAGCAGCAGAGTTTGGTGTCTTTGCGTGACGAATTAAATAAACTTTTGTCGTCGGGGCAAAACGAAATCGATGCAGATTTTGAGGAAGACGGATCTTGGGAGGCCAAAACTCAGTTAGCTGAGGCTCTCAATTCTTTTGTTGCTCCAGAATACAGCCATGAAGCAGTTATGCAAATGCAGAGCGATTATTACGAAAATCGTCGGCGCATGAGTCAGGATTTAAGTTTTCGCCTAGCCGATTTGAAGGCCAATTTTTATGATGAGCATTGTTTTAAAAGTCATGAGCTGCCCAACGGCACCGTTGAGTTAGTATTTGACAGCAACGGCCAGCCTGAACTTATTGACGGTTATGAAACTCCTGAATTAAAAATTTTGCGCACTAAGTGGGAAAACCAACAGCGCCTTTTACTTATAGAAAAGCAGGATGAGGAGCGCGATAAATTTGTGTCCGTTTGGAAAGAGAAGCTGCTGGATTTTCTCAGAGAAAATAAGAGGCGTTTAGTTGTAGATAGAATCTATACAGAGCTAGCTGATATGGTTAAGGAAATGCGCTCTCAGGCCGTAGAAATTGTCTTGAGACAAGATCGAGAACGCTGGTTTCTTGAATTGCCCGAAACTTATGAGATAAAGGCTATAGCTGAAGAAGGACTTAATGAATTGGAAGAATTTTGTCGACAGGAAGCTGCAGCTGAAGCTGCTTCTGATGATGTACAGGAAATTATCAACTTTGAGCGTGAAATGGCTTCTTATATTTATCAATGTCGCCACGAACTGCGTCGCAAACGTTATGATGACAACGATTTCCTCGATTTGCGTGGCGGTTTGCAAGCCCGACGCGATGAATATATCGATTTTACCGAGGCTTTACCAGCCCATATGGTCAGCTGTTTAGAAGATTTAGGTATTACTAACGATTTATTGTAAGCTGGCTAAATTGATAGTGAGCAGCGGCTGCCCCTGAACCCCAAGCCGCTGCTTCCGTATTTTAGCTGCGTCCTACACTGCAGTATTGGAAATTGTGCTCAGCCATACGCTTAGGTTCAAAAATATTGCGTCCGTCTATAACTAAAGGTACTTTCATAAGTTGGTGAATTTCCAATAAATCGGCCGTTTTAAACTGAGGCCACTCAGTGCAAATAATTAGGGCCTGAGCTTCTCGGCAAGCTTCAGCAGCACATGAACACATGGAAGCTTGGGGCAGAAGCTTAGCGGCTTTGTCCATGGCAGCTGGATCGTAACAGCGAATTTCAGCCCCCTCTTTGAGCAGATTATTGACTATATCTACAGCTGGGGCGAAGCGCAGATCGTCAGTGTGAGGTTTAAAGGAAAGACCCCAAATCGCTACTCGCACGTTTTTTAACTTTGGGATACGCTGTTTCAGCTGTTCAACCGCCCAGTTGCGTTGGCAATCGTTAACTTTGGCTGCCGCTTCTAACATTTCAAATCCGCAGCCTAAATCTTTGGCAATGCGTATATAAGCCGCTACATCTTTGGGTAGACACATGCCTCCGTATCCTATTCCGGCTTCCATGGAAGTCATGCCTATACGATGATCTAGACCTATGCCTTTAGCTACCTTTTTTATGTCAGCTCCTGAACGCTGGCATATTTGAGCTACAGAATTGATAAAAGATATTTTTACAGCCAGAAAAGCGTTGGCGGAGTGTTTGATTAGTTCAGCCGAATTAATGTCAGTTATGAGCAGCGGAGCGTTTAAGGGCTCGTACAGTTCCACCAACAAAGAGGAAGCGCGCTGAGAAGAGACGCCTATTACGACTCGATCGGGGTGAAGAAAATCGTGTATGGCAGTACCCTCACGTAAAAATTCTGGATTAGAAGCGACATCGAACTCTACGTTTGGGGCGGCATAGCTGCTGATAGTTCGTTTGACCCACTCTCCGGTTCTTACCGGCACCGTGCTTTTTTCTACAACTAATTTGTAACTATCGATGTTGAGGGCTATTTCTTTAGAAACCGCCTCCACAAAAGATAAATCGGCGCCGCCGTCGGGCAAAGGAGGGGTATTTACGCATATAAAAATGATTTGGCTCTGTTTGGTGGCTTCAGCAATGCTGGAGGTAAAACGCAGTTTGCCTTCAGAAGTATAGAGCTTTATCAGTTGGGCTAAACCTGGTTCGTAAATAGGACATTCCTGACGCTGCAGACGGGCTAATTTATCTTGATCGTTGTCTACAGCTATAATTTTGTGGCCCAGCTCCGCCAAGCAGGCGCCGGTGACTAGACCGACATATCCGCAGCCGATAATGCTTATGTCCATTTTTATTTTCTCTCCTCAGAAACAAAAACATTACCATTGGAAATTGCCTATATATTGGGTTTTTACCTGCTTTTTATAGTGCAAAGGCTTTATTTTATCCCCCATCCTCCCAAGTCTATCTTGTTGATAGACTTGGGAGGATGGGGGACTATATCGCAACGTAGCAGCAATATAGCTATTTGCTAAAAGTAGGTTGGTCGGTCAACTCTAAGGTGAGTGTCTTAAGTTTGGGACTTTTTATAAAAAGGCGTTCATTGTCCGCCTCTGTTTCTAAGTTTAAACACAGTGAACCACTTCGGTCAGTCGTGCCTTTAAAAAGTTGTCGCCCCTGACTGTCTTCAATTGTCACTGCAGAGCCGGGCAGGGCACAACTGTATTCGTCTTCGACTATGACGCACAGAGTAAGCTTATGTTTAAGCTGAGTTGGTATCGTTTGTTCAGCAGGAGGCTGAGGGGGTAAAACTATTATTGGCGGATTTTCAGTTTCTGGTAAGTCCAGTATATTTTTCAGCGGTTCTTGAGGTTTAGGCACTTCAGACCAGTCTGGCTCAGTGTCTGCCAGTATAGGCGAAGGGGTGATTTTCCTGCCGCTTGATTCAGTATAAGGCTGTTCAGCGGAGCGCTCAGGAAGTTCTTTTTTAGCTTGTTTTTGATAATTAGTGAGACGAGCAATAATTTTATGGGGAGAGCCGCCAAGCAAACGCAGACTAGCCGTGCCTTTCGAAAAAAGGCTGCAAGCTGTTAATCCTCCAGTACCCAGATAGCGCAAAGATTGTACAGAGAATTCAGCCCTTCCATTCTTGGTTGTGACCATCGGTGGACAGCTGAGGCCTAGGCCGTAAAGTTCAATTTCTGTACCATCAGGAACAGGGTTCCCTTTAGAATTTAATGCTAGAATAGAGGCTGAACCTTGACTTCGGCCATCGTTGGGCAACTGTTCTGGCAATTCTACTTTTATTAAAGCTGGATAGGCTGTGCCTCGACTGTCTTTTATTACCAGGGCGTTGCCTATAGGACGCTGATAAGTTCCTGCTTGAGGTCCATTACCGACAATATGACTTCCTACAGACATGCCAGTAGAGCCTCCACCGTCCAGGTTTAACGCTTCAGTCATGCCTTTTTTTTGCAAGTATTTCGCTATGGTCGGCAGCTTCCAGCCCTGACTATGACTGTCGCGAATACCGGAGAGGCTGGCCAGCATCATTTTGTCTTTGTTAAAGGCAATTACGCTCCGCCCGCAGGCCCTAGTAATATCGTTGCCTTTAGGTCCGAGAGCCTCGGCATCGGCAGTAATACATACTTCTCCGTTTTTCAGTAGGGTAGGGCCTGCTCCCAGAGCCATACGCAGAGATGGAACTGGCTGATTATTCAGTCGCACTACTTTACCATTGACGACTTTCAGGCGTTCAATAAAGGGATCACCGTCTTTAGGAAAGACTATAACGCTGCGGGCTGGGCGGCGGCCTACGTGAGGAGAAATTATGTTGCCATCTTTGACTACCAAACCCAGTAGGCCGCCGTTGGGCATATTAAAGAAACCACCGTTTATACCGGCAATAGCTCCGTCTTCCTGTGCGACAATTTCACTGAGCACTGCCGTTTTATTAGGATTGTTTTTGGCAAGAGCGACATCAACGCTTATATGAGGATCGGAACGATCAAAAAGAAGTTGATTCCAAAGTAGAGTGCCAAAAGTTGGATCTTTAATAAATCGGCGGCTCCAAGTAATACCAGGAGAAATTTTATAAGAGCTAGGTAAGTTTCGGGGAACGGTATTTATATCTGCCACTAAACGGTGAGGCTCTTTTAACTTGAAAAAAGCTATATTGCTGCTTTGTATGGCCGAAGCAAAATTAATAGTAAATCGGAATCGATTAAAGTTAGGCCAGTTTATTTGCCAATTTTTTATAGCTTGGCTTTTAGGGGCACTATCTGGCTTGACTTTATTCTGCCGAGTATTTATCAGTTCGATTACAAGGCATTGTCCCTGCTTCTCTAGCCAATATTGGAAAACAGGTTCTTCCTTCGTATTAAAAACTAATCTTAACTTTTGTTGAAAGACTGAATGGCGAATCGATTCAAGGCTGTTGAACAAACCTTCATCGGAGTTTAAAGGAAGGCTGATCGATTCTTTATTGTCGTCAGTTAAAGCTGCAGCAGGCTTATGAGTCGGTGCCGCCGCTTGAGCTTCCCAAAAGGGAGTAGCGTTCCAGAGAATCAATCCGAAAGCAACTGTAGTTAAGCTGCAAAGAAAATAATTGCGTTTCATCGTTTTGTCTAAAAGAAATAAAAGCCTCCCCGGCTCGGCAGAAGCTAAGGAGGCTGCTGATAGATATTAATTATTTATTGAATTCGCGAACTTCGCCAGCGGCCATAATAGTAACCTGAGTTTCTGTCTCTTTTTCAACGAGTTGTTTGAAGACTTGGGGATCGGCCTGGATTACAGGGAAAGTGTTGAAATGCATGGGAATAACGGTTCTCGGCTTGATCATTTTTACAGCTTCTACCGCTTCTTCTATATCCATGGTGAAGGTGCCGCCGATAGGCAGAAGGGCTAAGTCTGGTTTATAGCGGCGACCGATCAATTCCATGTCTCCGAATAAGCCAGTATCGCCGGAGTGATAAATAGTTACGCCGTCAATGTTAACAATAAGGCCTACGGATGGGCCGGCGAATTTGCCTTCATAAGATGAACTATGGGTAGCTGGCACCAGACGTACCCATCCCCAAGGGAAGGTTAGCTTGCCACCCAGTGCACAAGGGAAAGCGGAAATGCCTTTGCTCCCCAGAAGGCTGGCTAATTCAAAAGGAGCGACAACTTCTGCACCGTGCAGCTTAGCCAATGATTCAGCGTCGCCGCTGTGATCGCCATGTCCGTGAGTAAGCAGAATATGGGCAAAGGTCAGACCTCCAGGAAGGCTTTTCCCTTTCATATGGGGATTACCGCTGATAAAGGGATCGATAATGATAGCTTGATGTTGATTATTTTCTAAAGCGAAAGTAGAATGACCAAAATAGTAAAGTTTCATAAGTAATTTTCTCCTGTTGGTTAAAGTTACTGTCTCCTAAGTATTAGGACAACTTATCCTAAATGGTTGGTTTTGAGAAAGTTATTCAAACGCTTTTGTGAACAGCTTTTTAGATAAGCTTCTAGCTGGCGTTTTTCTTTAGCCTTGCGCTCCAAAAGAAGTCTGAATTCCCGGAATGGGGTTGGACTGGACAGAGCATCAGTTAATTTTGAGGCTAAAGCTTTATCGGCTACAATTTTGATGAAGCCCTGCAGCTCGGCATAACGTTCTTCAGAATTGCGTTTAGGAATTTTTACAAAACGCTGATTGTCGGCCATAAAATCACGTTTGAATTTTTCAATACTCTGAGGATCCTTTAGACTTACTTTGCGCACAGTTTGCAGCTTAATATCTGCAAACCACTGAGTGCCTGGATCACTTTCGTTTAATGCTTCAATAAGTTTTTCCTGATCGATAGCCATCAGATTCAGCTCTCCTTACATCAGTGCTCTTTTTAACTCTGAAGAATTGTTCCGCTTAATCTGTATTCCCTTTTTTTGACCAAGACAAAGTAAATAAGCAGTGTCCATTCGGCCTGTCTGTGGCCAGGTAAGCTCTGTCCTCTCAATCAGACTTTTCTAAATTTGACGGCGCAGCAGGGCTGAAGCTAAAGCGGCCATGCCCTCTCCGCTGCCGCAGAATCCCATCTTTTCAGTAGTTGTGGCTTTGACACTTACTTGCTCTGCTTCTATCCCTAAAGCCTTGGCAATATTTTGAGCCATTTGTTGAAAATAAGGCGCCATCTTGGGCTTTTGAGCAACGATAATAGAATCGATATTGACTATTTCATAACCGGATTTTCTAACTAAGTCTGAGACAGCTGTAGCCAATTTTAATGAATCAGCACCTTTCCAGCGTTCATCGGTATCTGGAAAATGAACGCCTATGTCGGCCAGTTTGGCGGCACCTAAAATAGCATCCATAACCGCGTGAACTAGGACGTCGGCGTCGGAGTGGCCCAAAAGTCCCAATTCATAGGGAATGTTTACTCCTCCTAAAATTAGAGGACGTCCTTGAATGAGCTGATGTACATCGAATCCTAAACCAGTTCTAAACTGAATCTGAGATTTTATTAGGCTGATAATTTCTTGTCTGTCCACGGATAAGCCCCTTCTACTGGTAATTTGAAATCAATCTGTATAATTTATTGATAACAATTTATAGGTAATATATACGAAAATTGGAGCAAAATAAAAGAGAGACATACCCCCCAGCCAGGCTCTGCCTCTCAATTCATTTTAACAACTTGTAGAACTTACAAGCAGGTTATTTCTTCTCAGCTGACTGTCAAACTCAGCCTTAACATTAAATAATGCGCAATCCGTCGGTATTATAAATACCGAAGTTCATGGTAGAAGGACCGTTAGCGAACATCCCTAACCCGTTTATCTGATTTGTTGAAGAGTCTCCTACAGCCGCCGCCGCTTGGGCCGCTGAGGTCTGCATTTCGATATCGTCAGGATGACTAAGATCGTCTATCAAGGCGATAGTCCCCAAGCTGGAAACAGAAAGTTCGCTAGCTTGGTTAGAACCGCTTACTGTTGCTGAAGAAGCGTCAGCAATTAAAAAACCGTTGAATTCACTGTCGGTTAGACCATGTTTGGCTGAAGTACTGGTAGATTTAAAAGAATCGTTGGTTAAGGGATCAGTCGCTTTATCCTCAGAGGTAAGTGACACAGATTCAGAAGCATCGGAGTAGGTGAGCTCTACGCCTATATTTACTTGATCGAGTTGCTCTGGTTCTAGATTAACGGAGGGAGATGTGCGTGGGGCAGAAGCTGCTTGACTGTAGGCCAAGCCACCCGTAGAGCGGACGGTATGCATCCCAGCCAAATTGATCTCGTTCATAATAATTACCCTCCAAGAGAACGGCGCAGCGCAATTTTACGCACCGCAGCATAAACACCTAAAATTCACTATGCTATAATTAATAATTGATTGCCAAAAAACCAAGCAGCTCCCGTATAAACTAGACCAAAGGCCAGAAAGACTAACGAGCTGCCTGTGAAGACTCAAGCGCCCTTTGTGTGCGTACAGTTAAAAAGATCTACCAGGCTCACCAGATCTTTTTTTGCATACGGCTTTAAGAGCACTCGCAGTCAAAGATACTTTATTTCGCTTTGCAAAGATATATTAGGAAGCGCGGCTCAATAAGTCAATGAACATAATTGGAAGTTTTGTTAAAATATGGTAGAAATGGTTAAGCCCAGCCTTTGTTATAGGCTCGAACCTGCGGAGGTTTTGCCCTAGTCCAAAGAGAAAAAAACGTCGGCGGATATACTTGTCGGCTGCAGCTTTTGTTGTGCGAGGATTTGATACATTATGGAAATAACTGTTAAAAATACGCCTAGGCCTGAAGCCGGGGGTAACGAAACAACCTTAATCTTGAACGGACGCTTCGGTAATAACTCTGCTTCTGAAGTTGAGAGTGTGGTGCAGGAAGTTATAGGCTCATGTCGGCGTCTAACTTTCGATTTTTCTGGAGTCGATTACATTTCTAGTGCCGGTCTGCGCGTGCTGCTAATGGCTAAGAAAAAGTTGGGACCTGGTGTGGAAGTGGCAGTGGTCAATGCCAACGAGGTAGTTAAAGAAATTTTTGATATCTCCGGATTCTCGAAAATACTGCAAGTTCAATAGATAATTAGAAGCTTATTTTTGACTTTTATCTTTTCTGTCTTAATGTTTTCCCCCCTTAAAAAATTATGCGTACCGCCATTCGCAAAAAACTTCTTATTGTAGTGGCTCTAGCCGCATTTATTGTTTCCTGGCTGTCTCTCAATCTTGTCGATAAAAACTGCCGTCTGCATGTTAGCAAGCTCTTTAATGAAGCCGGTAAAGACACCTCGCGGGCCTTAGCTACCAGCGATAAGAGAGCTTACGATACCAGATCAGGAATGATGCATACGGTGCTCACTTCTTTAGAGACCGTAACTGAAGTGGTCAATTCTTTTCCAGGCATCGAGAAAAACCGCACCGCTTTGGAAGGATTGCGCAGCAGTTTAGGTATCAGCCGCATCGATATTATCGATGGTTTACAATGGCAGATATTGGTAAGCACAGACCAAGAGTTAGACGGAGCTCCCGTGCAGGCTGACAGGCCTGCGCCTCTAAAAGACAGCAACCCAGATTTTAGTGCTTTTGTTACTAGCATGGGCAGTTATCACCCTGTTGATTATGTAACTGACAGCCATAATCGCGATTTGCTGCTTTTTTACAGTGAATTAAAGCGTCAGGGACGAGTTCTGCGTTTAGGGTTTAATGCCGCTAGTTTTAAGAACACTTACAATGTGGCTGAACATGAATTAGTTACAGGCAGTCTGCCTCTCGGAGAACATGGAGGGGTCGACGTCGTTTCTCAAAACGGTGTGATAGTTAACAGTATAAATAAAGAATTTATCGGTACTCCATTCGCTGAAATTTATCCAGGATTTAATTTCAGTAATTTTAAAGCTGGTCAGTTAATTAGAACTGCCCGTCGCGGTACGACAAGCTATTGTACTTTTTACACCACCCAGTACGGCTATATAATAGTTCCCTTTATGCCGGCTTCAGAAGTTTACGCGACCAGGCGCACTATTCTGCAGGTTATGCTGAGCGGTTTTCTGATAATTTTGACCGCTATATTTTTCAGCACTTCTCGTATAGTTAAAACTGTAATCTTAGACGGATTGGAGCATATTAACGATTCTTTGGCTAAAATAGAGGCCGGCGACCTGGAAGAGAAAGTCAATGAAAACAGTTATCCTGAGTTTTGTGTGCTCAGTCAGGGAATTAACTCTACGGTGGAAGCACTCAAGCAACTTATGGAAAACCAGCTGGCTTACGACGCCGAGCAAATGAACTTAGCCCGCACTATCCAGTTGTCTTGTCTGCCCAAATTTTTCCCTACTTATCCGGAGCTGAAAGAGCTCAATCTTTGCGCTAGAACCTCTCCCGCTCAGGAGGTAGGCGGCGATTTCTATGATTACTTCCGCATTAATGACAATCTGTACTGTGTTATTATTGCCGACGTCTCTGAACATGGCATCCCCGCAGCTCTAATGATGATGACTGCCAAAACGGCTCTGCACGATGCCATCCTTTCTGGCGATACTTTGGAACACTGCATGGAAAGTGTCAATTTCTCTTTATGTGAGAATAATAGCACTTGTATGTTCGTAACTGCTTTTGCAGCTACTATAAATATCAAAACGGGAGAATTCCGCTTCGTCAATGCCGGTCACTGTCGGCCTTTGCTGCGTCGCCGCAGCGGTATTTGGGAGGCTGTTAAGATTGGCTCCGGTATGGTTTTAGGTGGTATCGATAATCTCAGTTATACCGCTGAAAGTTGGTTTTTAGAGGATGGAGACCGGGTCTTTCTTTACACGGATGGGGTCACTGAGGCCGTCAACAAAAAAGGTGAGATGTTCGGTTTGGGCGGTTTAGAAATCGTTTTAAATAGGCAAGCTTGTGACAATTACGATCCTGCTTCCCTAATTAATTTAGTGCATGGCGAGTTAGAAAAATTTATCCAGGGAGCGACCTTAGAAGATGACATAACTATGATGGCTTTGGAGTATTACGGACGAGCTCCTCAAGCTCGTTTCCTCTGCGTGTCAGCTGAACATGAAAATTTAGAAAAGGTACTCAGCTTCATAAACGAGTTGCTGGATACAGCTAAACTAGATTCTAGCTCTTTGTCGCAGATAAAAAGTGCTATGGATACGGCGGCCGACGATATTTTTACCAACATAGTTAGCTATGCCGGCGCAGGAAGAACTGAAGCTGTCCAAGTTACAATTAGAGCGGAAATTCAGGCTTATCCTTATCAACTAGTTCTTCATTTTATAGATAATGGCCATCCTTACGATCCTACGGCTGTGGCCGAGCCCAATGTAGAACTCAGCTATATCGATCGGCGCTGCGGAGGTCTGGGTATCTTCTTAGTTAAGAAATTAACCGATCAAATGACATATCGCTACACTGAAGGGTGCAACATTTTGCGCCTAGTGAAGCTTCTTTCTCCTGTGTCTAATCAGGTTTCGACACCTGCTGATAAATAGGTCTGCCTCCACTAGCCGAGCATGATTTAATATTTTTATACTGCGACAGTTTTACTGCTATAAGTATTCAATTCGCCTATAGCGGTTAACTGTGAGGACATGACAAATAATTATATGGCAGAACTAGATAATTACAATGACAATAATATTTCGCCTGTAGCTGTAGTTATTTTGACGATATTTATAGGAGGTGGGATCTGGCTGGGAGCATCTTGCTTCAGCAATTTAACCGATTACGGCAGTCAAGTTAAGCCAGAACCGGTTAATTTAATGGCTGTAGGCAGTGATGAGGACAATTTTTATTCCCCAGCCAGAGCTAAGCGTCGGGCTAGTTTATTCTTGCGCCGTCAAAACAGCAGCGAAGAACTGTCTGCTGATGAGAAAGCTCGTTTAGAAGAGGAAGACCGCTCCAAAGATTGGGATAAAGAAGAGCGAAAAGAAAGGGAAGACGATTCTGATCTATCGGCAGATAATTCTCAGTACGAAACTTCAGATCCTGAACTAAGGGGATGGGGCCAGGAGGAAAATAGCTCTGTTAACTTACAGTCTGCTGCAGTTGCGGCTGATCTGAAGCTTTCCGGTATTATGCTGGGCAGCGGAGCGAGTATTGCTGTTATCGATTACAATGGGGTATCTTACACAAAATCGGAAGGTCAGAGCGTAGGACGATATACTGTAAGTAAAATTCTTTCCGATCGGGTGCTGATCAAAGATGGGGAACGCAGCTTCGCTTTAGAGTTGAGCTCTTCTGGCAGTACCTCCGCTGCTTCACCTGTTGATACAGGAGGTTTCAAAAATGGCCATCCCGTTTTGCCGGATCCCGGTCAAGTACCTCCGCCGAATCCTCCCAACAGTACGGCTAGAACATCATTTACTCCCGATAAGTTGTCTGTTAGTTCGCCTGTAGATAAGGTGTCTAATAAAAACAATCTGGATATACCGTCGACAGCCCCTCTGCCTAACAAGATAGATGTTTACAATTTTGCTGAGGAAAAACGTCCGCACGACAATCAAAATTTAGATAATTTGTACTCTTCAGAGAGCTCCGCTAAAGCTAACGTCAAAATTCCTGTATCTAGTCCTACGCCTTTGCGTCCTACCAGAGCGGAGATTGAGAAATATTTGCAGCGCGGAGCTGCTATTATCGCTGAAGTTAGAGTTCAGCCTGATGTCAGCGGTTTGGGCGTTAAAGTTAAATTTTTAAAAGAGGATAATTTGCTCAACCGTTTGGGATTGCGCGATGGCGATGTAGTAACCAGAATTAATAACAAAACGGTTTTGAGCAGTGAAGAACTCTTTAATTCAGTGTTGAGTTTAAGTGAAATGCCGTTTGTCAATATCGAATATAAAAGGCAGGGGCAAACGGGGAGTATCGTTTACGATTTGTAGTTCATCATTATTTTCAGATACTTTAGAGGATGATTGAGGCTGATGCAAACTTCCACTTTCGCTAAGCAGGAGCCGTCTCCTTAAAGACAAATTACCTACAACCTATGGGTAAGTTCTATAAAGCAGCTCTCAGCTTGTCTGCTGCAGCTAGTTTAAGTTTTTGTTTGTTCGCTCCTGTTTGGGCAGAGCCTCATTCTGAGCTAGAGGCTAATTGTTTGGCCGCTGCAGGCAAAGTAAAAAAGTACGATTACTCTTCTAAGTCAGGCCACAAGGAAAACCGGGCGAAGAAAAGTCAGATTGAAAACCAGTCAGCTCAGGCTTTAGCTGAGATGCGTCTGGCCGCCCGCTGGTTTGCTTCTGCTTACGATATTCCAGTGCGTGTCCCCGAAGAAATGTTTATGGCCGGCTACACTTACAGCGACGCCGTAGCCGCTTTGTCTCTTATGGATGCAGGGGCATCGCTCAATGAAGTGCTGGAGAAGAGGCGTACTAACCGCTGGGATGAGGTGGCCCGCTTGGTCGGTATCGATCCTGCTTCGTTGCCTAAGCCGGTTATAAAAGTAATGAACACTCAGAGTGGAACTAATACTCCAGAGTATTTGCACTTTACGCCTGATGTGCGCTCGGGGTTGGCTAGCCGTTTACATTTGCCATCCTTTGCAGCTACTGTGCCCGATCCTGTGTCTATTGCTCGTTTTCAACTGAGCAAAAGCGATATTGCTAATATTAGACTGGCCCTAGAAAACGTCAATGACCTCGATGAAGATACGCTGCGCCTGCCTGCCGGACGATCGCTGAAAGTAGGCGATTGGGTTATCGCCGGGGTGCTGTCTAAGTACAAACCGTTTCCCATAGACACCATTTTATCGGTGCGCACCGGTGAAGTTGTGGAGTGGGGCGACGTAGCTGCTATGTTCAGTATCGATTCCCGTATTTTTACTGATGGACCTTTAGCTCCTATTTATGCTGCTCTTACCGAAGGTGAAAATTACGCTACACTTTCCAGTCTGCGCCGATCCTCTTACCCTCAAACTTTGGACAAGAAGTATGAATTCGGTTGCTTAGAGGGGGCTGAACTGCAGGCGGTCGGTTGGCTAATGAGCCTTTATTATAAAGAGACTGATCAAGAGCGCAACGTACTTAATTCTTTAGGTTTGTCGTTCTCTGACCAAGCTTTATCTCTGGCTGTAGCTCGCATGGCTTTTGTCGATGTCAGCGAAATCGCTGGGCGAGTCCGCCGAGACGCCGGCTGGATGTATCTTATCAATTACTACAAGCTCGATATGACTGGCCAAGAAGTTGTTACTGCTGCGGCCGTTTGTCGCGATAAGGTTCGCTTCCCTGCAGACGAAGCCCCTAAGAAAGTGCGCAGTAAGCGCTTTAGTTAGGTTTACGTAGGTGAAGTGCTTTGAATTGTCTTCTTCGCAGGTGGAGGCGTAGGCAAAAAAGCTCAGCCTTTTCTCTTTTGGAAGTACTGGTGGCCTTAGCTTTAGTATCTATGGTCTTTGGCAGTATTATCGGAGGATTCTGCCGCCATGTACATCGTGTGGCCCGCTTAGAGCCATTTTATCGCAATTTGATCGCTGCTTCAGTGGGGTTAGAAAAAAGCATGGCTAAGCGAAATGAGGGGGAGACCGATTCTGTCAACGAAATAGAATACACCGTTACAGTTGGTTCCGTTCCATCTGACCCGCGCATAGATCAGATTATAAGCAAATCTAGCGATAGTCGTCCCGGTTGCAGCGCAGAAGTCAGAGCTTATCGTTTGCGCCAAGTCAGTTCAAAGTATTCTTCCAGCAGCTCCGATTCTTTATAATCAGGAGTCATTTTCCGCTATGCTGTTATTATGACGAAAAGTTGTCTACGATATATCGACTATTCAAGAGCCCGCTGCCGCCGGGGGTTTACTTTGCTGGAAGTTATGCTGGCGGTGGGACTGACAGCTATGGTCTACACAATTATATCCTACATGACTATTCAGATGAATACTACTGTGCGCCGCTCTGAAGAGTCTTTTCAAAGGCGTAAAACTGTCATTGACACAGCTGAGCAGTTGCGGTGGCAGTTGCGCTGCCTTTACGATCGTGTTCCGGAGGGAGCTTCGGTTGAGCCTCCTTCTAGCAATACTAATCCTGCTACTTTGCAAAATTCGTCTCTTTACGCCAAAAATTTGGGACAGAGCGGTCAGGATGTGTTAATATTTAAAACCACTTATTTCCCTGCTAAATTGGAAAATAGCAGCGGAACGGCTGAAGTCGGTTATAAAGTTGTCAATAAAATAGGGAGCAGTTTTTCAGTTTCTTCGCCTTTAACAGTTCAGGAAGATAAATTGCAGATTTTTACCCCTGCCAGTTTGCTGGAAGGCAGCTCTCAGGGGAGCCATTTTTATTTAGCTTACCGCCAGTATCCTTGGGCAGATCCTCTTGGATTACATGAAGATAGCGATGACAACAACGCTCCTTGGCAGAAAATCAGTTCGGAAATTATTGGTTTAGAAGTGCGCTTATCCGATGATTTAGAAGTTTGGCAGCAGGACTGGACTGGAGAAGGGGTGCCGCGTTGGGTAGAGATTACCTTTGAACTTAAGCAGGGCGATCCTTTAGTCTTTATAACTGGTCCGGTCGTGTCTTCCGCACGTTGGTAGGGAATATGTGTTATGGTTTTAATGGCTGTGTTGGGGGCAATTTTAGTAGCTTTAGTTATTGCTGCCAAGATGAGTGAAGTTGGCGTCGATGCTCAAAATCTTATCAACTACACCTCTGCCAGGGAAAACAACTATCAAGTAGCTCGCTCAGCTGTAGAAATGGGGTTCGAACTGCTTCAGTCTGATACTGGAGATACGGACAGTCTCAACGATATGTGGGCTGCTGGTTCAGTAGTAGTAGAGTGGGAAGGTAAGAAGGTTATCATCAGCATTGTCGACGAGGAAAGCAAATTCCCTCTGAGTGCTATGCAGAAAGCTCCCAATAGTTGCGAATACCTAGAGAATGCTTTAATACGTTTGTTCGAGAATGGTGGTTTAGGCTGTGGCGAAGAAGCTAAAGACCGCTTTTTAGATTGGGTTGACAGCGACGCTCAGAGGCGCAGCCGGGGAGGCGAGGGCAGCGACTATGAAAAACTTGTTATCAAAGATTCACCAGCTGATGCTCTACAGGAAATTTTAGCTTTGCCAGGCTGGCAAGAACGTCCGGCTTACGCTTCAGCCAGAGCTCAGAGTAGCTTGCAAAGTATTATGGGGGCTTCTTCTGGATTGACTAGTTCTGAATTGAAAACATCACTATCTGCTGATAATACTGCCGCTAATTCTTCCAGTTCTGCCGATAATTTAGGCCATACTGCTTTTGAAAAATTTGGTTCAGATCAGCAGTCTGAAGATAACCAAGAAGACAAAACTTATAAACTTGAGGTGCCAGAGGCTCAAACTCAGGGTGGAACTGTTGTTACAGATTGGAGTGAGTGGGTTACCGTCGATTCTTCAGGTAAAATTAATATCAATACTGCTCCTAAAGAAGTGCTGATGGCTCTCGATGAGAGTATGAGCCAGGTTTTAGTTGATGAAATAGATTCGAAGCGTCGCTCTGCCCCGTTTAAAACTACTGATGAATTACGCAATGTGACAGGCATGGATGCCGACTTGTTATTTAGAATTCAAGATTATTTATGTGTAAAAAGTAACACTTTTAGTGTAGATGCCGAAGTGCTCTCTTCGCCTGGGCGCGTTCGTTTGCATTCTGTAGTTAGCCGCGCCAATGGTTCTATAAAAATTTTGCGCTGGGAAGTGAAATAATTTAGCTAGGTCAAATTGTCCTTATTTTTATACTAAAATACGTGGGGGAGCTTTTTTTATGCGCATGTAAAAGGATTTCTGCATGTTTAATTTCGGGTAATAAAGGATTAGGGATAGCAGGGGTTGAATGTTTCACAAAAGCAGTGCGGGTGAATGTGCCCATAGAAGGAGCTGCTTTGAATAAAAATTCTGAGAAGAACATCAATTATTTTGTTTCGAAAGGTATTTTTTTGTTAGTCATGACTAAAAAGAACACGTTTCGCTTCGCTGCTTTTACTGCTGCAGCTTTAGGATTAGGCTTATTAGTTTCAGGTTGCGGTGATGGCGGCTCAACTACTCCTAACCCCTTAAACGGCCGTCTGGGTACTGTTATTTATAATTACAATGTATTGGCTAAAGCCGCTGCCCGCGCCGATGTCGATGCTTCCATCGCTAGCGTGCAGTATTCTTTCGATGGCGAACTGACCAAAAATTACAGCTTTGAACACAAAGACACAGATAAAGAGTTAGATCTGTCT
Organism: Candidatus Bruticola sp.; assembly: GCA_051874735.1. GTDB lineage: Bacteria > Vulcanimicrobiota > Xenobia > Xenobiales > Xenobiaceae > Bruticola. The sequence goes on from JBJEGD010000035.1 coordinate 63,859, forward strand.
ATTTACAACGTTGATAGTGATATTCAGACCGTAACTGCCGCTTACTACGATGCTGACGGCAATTTGCTTGCTGTAGGCGTAGATAAGCTTAACTGGGTTGATAAAGTCGCTACTGTAACTGATCCCCAAATTATTATGCTTGGCGAAGATCCTACTTTCGACTTCAGTGCTAGCGAGCACGTGATCGCTCCTAACGATACCACTGAATTTAGTGTGGTTGTCGTTCCTTCTGATTACGCTGGCGAGGCTATTGATGTAACTGACTTCGCTACCTTTAATGGCATCGACAGCAAAGTTTTGGCCCCAGTTATCGGTGGTACTTATGGCGAATACTGCGGCGTAGAGTACGGCATTGTTAAGAGTACCGAAGCTTATGCCGAAATTGCCGGTGTTAAAGTCAATTTAGATGCCGATATCTATGTAACCGATCAGACTCCCAGCAAGATCGGTTTGTTGCCCGCTGATACCGAGATTACCGTCACCGAAGGTCAGACTGCAGCCGAGAATTCTGTATGTATGTTCTATGCCGCAGACGACACTGTGTCTTTCGGTTTAGAAAAAATCACTTTGAAAAACTCTGATGGTATATCCTCTGTAGTACCCTTCAACAAGATGGCCTTGAAGGTTGCTGCTCTCGAGTATACCAACGAAGATGGCAAAGGTCCTCAGCCTGTTATAGCTGGCGGTGTCGATATTACCGATGATCCTAATGTAAAAATCGCGATTGCTCCCAACACTCCTGAGGTCGAGAGTAAAGCTACCATTAAAGATAAGACTGTTGAGCTCAGCGGTATCGTTTCTGAAACAGGCTCAGATTTGTATCGGGCTACCGCCTCTTACAACGACAGTGAAGAGATCGTAGGCGAACTTATGATCAGCGCTGCTGCTCCTAAGTCTAATCTGGCTTTCGCTTCCGAATCTGAGTTCGTTCCCGAAATTACTGAGGTAGGAACTTATGACTTCACAGTCATGGGCAAGGTCTTCATTGATGATTTAACTAGTGCTCCTATTGATGTCCCCGAGACAGTGATCGCTGCCGATGCTTATCCCGATGTCAAGGCTTTGGTTGGTGCCGAAGACTATGTCACTTTATACAAACAAGTTGACGGTGGCAAGAATGGTTACACTTTAGAAGTAAAAGCTATTCCGGCTGATGACACCTTCGATCTCGAATTAGCTGAAGAGACCAAGCCCGCTTTCAGTGCTTCTGTACTTAAGCAGGGAGAATAACTTTAGTTTATTAAGCTGGTATTCTGGACTTCAATAGTCAGATACCGATAGTAAGGAAGCAGCAAACAGTGTCGTTTGTTGCTTCTTTTTTTTTTGTTCATTTTGTCGGCAGCTGCATTTTTCCGCAGTAATAGAGGAATTGCAAAAGGTATTGATGAAGCTATCGCCAGTGACGCTATTTTTTATATTAAAATTTTAAGGAGAACGGTTGTTCTTCTACTTCGAAAGGAATTGTTTGCTGTTCATGATTAAAAAGAATACGTTTCGTTTTGTTGCCTTTACGGCTGCTGCTTTGGGAG
>JBJEGD010000035.1:65487-99295 GCA_051874735.1 Candidatus Bruticola sp.
CGGAAACGAATGCTTCTTATGTCCACACTTTTGTTCACGGCGATAAAGATACTGCCGAGACTGTGACCGTCAACAATGTAAGCACTTACGCTACCCATGTTGTCGCTTCTTATTACGATAAAGATGGCAAGTTAGTGGCTGCCGGTCAAAACGATCTTTCCTTTGGTACTTCTAATAGCGCTGAAGTGGCTGAACCTGAAGTTGCCGAAGTTAAAGGTGTTGAGTTATTAGCCTCTAATCATGTGGTAGCTCTTAATGGCGAAACTAATTTAGTAGTAGCTGGGACTATCGGTGAAGGCGACGAGGAAAAAGATCTTAACTTGACAGCTTTTGCTGACATTAAGGGCATCGATGCCGCGACTCTCCAGCCTTATTATGAATCTGAGATGGGCATTACTTACACTGGCATTAAGTACGGCACTGTCAGTGATGCTTACGCTGAAATTGGCGGCGAGAAGTACGCTCTCGAAAATCCTATTTATGCAACTGATCAGACTGTAGCCGCTTTAGAAGTCGTTCCCGACGGTGATACTCCCTGCTCTATTTACGACAGAAATAAAATTGAGCTTCTGTATGCTCCCGATAAAGACAGTGAAGGCAAAGTTGTCAACGGCTCATTCGGTTTAAATTTTGTTGATTTGTATAAAGTTGAAGACACCGAATTTAAAGAAGTTTCTTTAGTAGCTGCTGTCAATAGTGTTCCTCTTCAAGTACCGGCAGTTTACACTAATGAAGATGGCAAAGGGCCTCAGCCTCAGAATATCGATTTGCTTGCTGAAAACGACAGCAATTTGAAGTTGAACATTATCCCCGGTAATGAAGAGGGCGATGCTTCTCTGTTGCAAATAGACGACTTAGGTGTACTGCAGATCAATGGTCTGAGCAATGATCTGGGCAATATCGACTCTTACCGCGTTGAAGCTGTCTATGGTGAGGGTGAAGACGCTCCTACCGATTCCTTAGATGTAGAGGCTATCGATGGTCAGCCTTCATTGCAGCTTTGCGAGAGCACCTCAGAGGGTATTGTTTATACTACTGAGTTAGTTGCTAATAAAGGTGCAGAGTTTAAGGCTAATCTCATGCTTTATGGCCGTTTGGCTTTTGGTGAATTCTTCCAATCTCAGCCTATTGCCATTAGCGAGAGCATTATCGCGGCCGATGCTTATCCTGCTGCTAAACCTATAGACAGCGAGTATATGACCTTCGTTCAGGATGAAGAAGGAGCTAACGGCTACACCTTTAGCTACGATGGTTCCAGTGAAGTTACCGAAGGTTGCACTTTAGACTTAGAAGCTATAGATAAAGCGCCTACCTTTAAGCCAACTGAAGTTACTTTTGCTGAATTATAACTTAAGTTAGTTGCCATTCGCTAGCTAGCGGTCCCCCAGCTGTTTTATGGTAAAATAAATCAGCTGGGGGGCTTTTTTGTTGTCCACATACTGAGAAGGAATAGACTAAAATTTACTTAAGTAGAGCTTCACTTTATAAGAAAAAAGGAGTCTGCCGTATTTTCCTATGATTAAAAAGAATACGTTTCGTTTTGTTGCCTTTACGGCTGCTGCTTTGGGAGTAAGCTTATTAGTATCAGGCTGCGGTGACAGTGGCTCTACTACTCCCAACGATTTAAATGCCAAATACGGCAAAGTAACTTTTAATTACAATGTTTTAGCCGCTTCTGCTGCTAAAGCTACCGATGTGCAGGCTGAAATTGTCACCGTAAAGTATGCCTTCTACGGTCTTAAAGAGGGTGGCGCCCGTTTCGTAAGCGGTCCGGAAACGAATGCTTCTTATGTCCACACTTTTGTTCACGGCGATAAAGATACTGCTGAGACTGTGACCGTCAACAATGTAAGCACCTATGCTACTCACGTTGTCGCTTCTTATTACGATAAAGATGGCAAGTTAGTGGCTGCTGGTCAGAACGATATCTCTTTTGGAACTTCCAACACTGTCGAAGTGACTGAACCTGAAGTTGCTGAAGTTAAAGAAGTTGAGTTATTAGCCTCTAATCATGTGGTTGCTCTCAACGGTGAAACTAATTTAGTAGTAGCTGGAACTATCGGTGAAGGCGACGAGGAAAAAGATCTTAACTTGACAGCTTTTGCTGATATTAAGGGCATCGATGCCGAAACTCTCAAACCTTATTATGAATCTGAGATGGGCATTACTTACACTGGCATTAAGTACGGCACTGTCAGTGATGCTTACGCTGAAATTGGCGGCGAGAAGTACGCTCTCGAAAATCCTATTTATGCAACTGATCAGACTGTAGCCGCTTTAGAAGTCGTTCCCGACGGTGATACTCCCTGCTCTATTTACGACAGAAATAAAATTGAGCTTCTGTATGCTCCCGATAAAGACAGTGAAGGCAAAGTTGTCAACGGCTCATTCGGTTTAAATTTTGTTGATTTGTATAAAGTTGAAGACACCGAATTTAAAGAAGTTTCTTTAGTAGCTGCTGTCAATAGTGTTCCTCTTCAAGTACCGGCAGTTTACACTAACGAAGATGGCAAAGGGCCTCAGCCTCAGAATATCGATTTGCTTGCTGAAAATGACAGCAATTTGAAGTTGAACATTATCCCCGGAAATGAAGATGGCGATGCTTCTCTGTTGCAAATAGACGACTTAGGTGTACTGCAACTCAAGGGTTTGAACTATGAACTTGGTAAGGTCAACTCTTACCGCGTTGAAGCTGTCTATGGTGAGGGTGAAGATGCCCCTACCGATTCTTTAGAGGTAGAAGCTGCCGATGGTCAGCCTTCATTGCAGCTTTGCGCAATCACTCCAGAGGGTATTACTTATGCTCCTAATATAAATATTCTTGATAACGATAAGGTAACGGTCAATCTCGCACTTTACGGTTGTTTGACTTTTAGTAGATTATTCCAATCTCAGCCTATTGCCGTTAGCGAGAGTATTATTGCGGCCGATGCTTATCCTGCGGCTAAACCTATAGACAGCGAGCATATGACCTTCGTTCAGAATGAGAAAGGGGCCAATGACTACACATTTGATTACGATGGCTCGGAAGATGTTCACAATAGCACCTTAGATTTAGAGGCTATAGAAAATGCTCCTACCTTTGTACCATCTGAGGTTATAGCGGAGGGAATTATTATAGTTGTACCTTAATTTAGTTTAGCTATTATTCATTAGTTGAGGCTCCTTCGGCTGTTTTATGTCAAAATAAATCAGCCGAGGAGCTTTTTTTGTTGCCTGTACGCTGAAAGGAAAATATCCGAAATTTATTTAATTAGCGTAAATCGCGTTATATCAAAAGAAAGGTGGGCTTTTCCGTTTATTTATGATTAAAAAGAATACATTCCGTTTTGCTGCTTTTACTGCTGCCGCTTTAGGGCTAAGTTTATTAGTATCCGGCTGCGGTGACGGCGGTTCTGTCGAGCCTAATCCTTTAGACGGTCTCCCTCGCATCGTAAATTCAGTTACTTTTAATTATAAGCTGTTGGCAGAGACTGTCGCCAATGCCAGACAGGAGATCGAACCCTCTATAACTTCTGTTAAGTTTTCTTTTGTAGGATTGCGTGACAAAGTCGCTTTTTGCGACATTACAGATAGCTACAAATTGGAGCACGGTTCCGAAGATACTGATTACGATTTAGTAGTAGAAAACGTTGATCCTAATTCGACAAAAGTTACAGCCGCTTATTTTGATAAAGATGGCAACTTAGTAGCTGTAGGTGTAAATGAGCTGAATTGGCACGAGCAAAATGCTACTGTAGGTTCTCCAGTCGTAACCAATTTGGGCAACGATTATATTGTTGGACTTTCAACTGACAAAGATTTTTTGCCTCTTAATAGTGACGTACAGTTCTCCCTCAATATTCTTCCTGAGGGAGAGGAATTGCCCGTCGATATAACTCCTTTTGCTACTTTCAGCGGCATAGATGAAAATGTTTTTGCTCCATCTGCTAGTAAACTTCCTGGAGCTTACAGTGTCATAGGGTACGGACATATTGAAAAAGAAGCGATCTCTGCTTCAGTTGGCTCTATTAAAGCCTCTATACTCGAAGAAATTTATGCAACCGATCAAGTTCCTGCCAAAATTTCTTTTATTAGTTTTAATCCGGAAATTTCTCCTTTATATGAATCTGGGTCGATGGAAGCTACTAATCAGTACGTTATACTTCAATCTGATGGTGATCAAGATACTTTCGGTAAAGACTATGTTTACATGAGAGACAAAGATTATATCAACAGCTATCGAAAATTAGAGGAGAAAGACTTTAACCGCTTTGCAGCTGCGGTTAACGATATGAAGTTTAAAGTTGTAATTGACGCCTATACTAATATCGATGGAAAAGGGCCTGTTCCAGAAGTTCCCGTTGATATTACGGCAAGTGATAAACTTTCACTGGCAATTACTAGGGTAACGGATCCGGATAACCCTGTGGAATATGGTGAGGCTGATATCCACGCCTTCATTGAGGATCAAACTTTAAAAATCCGCAATATGTCTGACGATATAGAAACTTATAATGTCTGTGCGTCCTATAACTACAACGATGAAAGTGCTTGTGGTACTGACATTCGTTTGTCTGCGTCAAAAGTTAAATCTCGCTTGCGTTTCCAAGACGTCACCTATTACGGCAATTTCTTGATGTTAGATCTGAAATTCTCTGAAATTATACAGTACAATAGGATTTTAGTTAAAGGTCAAATTTGTGCTTTAGATGGTGCTTTCTTCAGTGCTCCTATTGATGTTCCTGAAAGTTTAATAGGTGCTGGAGAATATCCCGATGTAGCCCCTATCTCCGATCTTAATCTTAACTATTACAAACAATTAGAACAGGGAGCTAACGGTTACGGCTTTCAGTTTAATGAATCTCCTGTGGCTCCTGTTGCGCTCGATTTAGCAAAGCCTACAACTCCAGCTTTTGATCCGGTTGTTTTGAGCCGTAAGTAAACTATGTAAAAATAGTGTGTCAGGCTGCCGAGCTGCCGCTAGTGTAGGTCGCTTGACAGGTTATTTCCGAGCAGTTGCTCTCTCTCGAAATAGTGAATTCTTCTTGGGAAGGGCAGCTGCTTTCTTATGTCCTATTTTTAAAGTTTGGGCTTAAGTTGGAGTAGTGGTAAATTAACTGTTAAAGGTGCCATAAATGGTAAGGTATGACTGCTTACTGATAGTGAGTCTGTGTAAGGCTTATTTTCTGCCCAGGCAGGAGGGGAGGCAGGTTTCGGGAAAGTAAGCTGAATAACGTATATAATGCTATGTGCTGCAGAATCAGCTGTCTGCAATGAGCTAGTCAGGCAGCTCCAGCCTTTCGCAGTTTCTAGATTATAAAAGCGGAGAGTATTTGAGTATATTTGCGCGTTTTTATCAGCGCAGCTGGACTCTTTATATATTTGAGAGGAATAAAAAGAACATGGCTCAATTCGCCCATAAGAATCTATACGGATTCGCTGCTTTTGCAGCTGCTAGTTTGGCTCTTTGCTTTACTGCTGCCGGATGCAGCGATGATACTTCTAATCCCGATCCTTTTGCGCTGAACCGAGGCACAGTTACTTACAATTATACTAAGGCTGTGGCCAAGGCTGCTGAACTTCCTGCCGGTGCTGTAAAAGCCTACTATACTTTTAGTAACGACGACGCTTTTGTTTATACGGCTGAAGTTTCTATTAGTGACGCTGATGAGGAAGAAACTGCTGTTGGTGAACCGGTAGAACGTACTACAACCATTGAGCAGGTGCCCATTGAAGCCACCAAAGTTTCGGTGATGTATTTCAATAATGAGGGAAATCCTGTCGGTATTGGTGTTGACGAATTGAACTGGACCAAGGACGCCAATGGAGCTTCATCGGCTGTGGTTGAAGAGCCCGATTACATGAACAGCGAGCTCATAGCTGCCGGTATTAAAGCTGAGACCATGAATTTTGATATCATGACCTCCGCTCCATGCGTCAACAAAGGCGGTCACATCTGGGTAAAGCCTATTCTTTCCTACACCAATGGCTTGGGACGCCATGTGGCTTTTGATCTCAGTGCTTTCGCTTCCTACGATTTGCATAAGTCTCACGCCGATCAGCCTACATATTTGGAAGAGGACAGCTATAAAGGCTATGTTCTTAATGTCGCTCCCCCTGCTATTGGCGAGGCAATAGTCGATAATGGCAATGCCGAAGGTGAAGGTGAAGAAGCCGCTAAAGTTACAGCTAAGTCTTCTTCTGAATCGTCGACCCCTGGTTACTACTATGCTGTTGAGTACGGTCAGCAGACGGTTACTGTTTCTTTAGAGGATTTAGCTGCTTTAGGGATTGCATCTAAATCTACAGTTGTCTATGTGAGCGATGCTACATTAAAAGAAGTCAAAATTTCCGGCGATAAGGATGTGTATGTAGTCGTTCCCGAGTACGATTTCGGCCTGGAATCGGTGCTGGTTGAGGGTGTGGGGTTGTCGGATGTTCCTTTCTATACAACTTCATTTGAAGCTGTAGGCAGTTATGTCGGCACTAAAGGTCCCAGCTTTACAGCTGCTGCTAGCAAGTATGTGCGGTGGAATTTGTCTTCAGATGCAGATGTTACTTACACTCAAGATGCCGAAGGGCGTTTATTAGTAACTTCTCAGGCTACTTCTTTAAAAGACATTGTTGTTTCTGCTGAATTCGGTAGCAATAAAGATCAAGTTACGCTGCACTCTTTACCCGCTGTTTCCAAAATCAAAATTGATATGGATGAGAGCATACCGGCCGGTAGTGGAACTAGCGGTACGATAGATAGTTACTTCTTAGTTTCTACCGATGCAGGTGAAGTGGCTACTTCGAGCAGTAGTCTTCCCGCAGAGGGATATCGTAGAATCAAACTGCTGACTCCGGTAAGCACCATGGCTTTGAGTTCACCTACTTTTATTAAAAATGAAACTGGAGACGGACTTGTTCTGATTCTTGATAAAGAAGAAGAAGGTACTTCCGTCAGTCTGTCTGCTGTTTACAGCGATAGAACGAAAAATTTTGTTGTCAGCACCGATCCTTTCACTGTACAGGTTACTGCTGGCGAAGGTGCATAATAGCTTGTAGTTAATATGCTACGCGATTGGGTAGTCGCTTCCGCTGTGAGCTTGCGGCTGCCCTTTCTTTGTTTTAATTGTCTATTTATTCAAGCGGCACAGAGGAGAGCTGCTTTTGATGGCAGGTTATTAGTTGTTTCGCTTCCTTATTTTTATAGAAAGGATTTTTTATGCAGTATTTTCTGAAACTTAAGAAAACGTTCAGAATTTTTATCGCATTTCTGTGTGTGCTCAGCTTGTGCGCTGTGTTAAGCGGCTGCTCTGATGATGATGAATTGGGCAATCCTTCGCGCGCTTCCATTCTGGTAACTCATGAAATTTCTTCAGGCAAAATAGCTGCTTCTGCTCGTGCTTTAGGTCCTGATATTCATAGTGTCGTTTACTACTGCTACAACAGTCAGGGAGTCCGTACTTTCGGTCCAGCTCAATTGGTGAAGGCGCATCAAGTTCTGCTGCAGGCTGTTCCCGTCGAATCTGTCTCTATAGGTATGACTTATTACGATAGTGATGGTAAGGCGGTGGCTTATTACAGCCAGCCGGTAAGTTTAAAAATTGGCGAAGTTTATGAAGTAACTAATCCCAACTGGAACTATCTCGATGAACTGGATAACTTAGTAGGCTTAAAAATCGCTCAGAATGACATGCGCATTCATACCGGCGATGATGCTGTTTTCTACGCTTTAGCCTTGTTTAAAGATTCTGAAAGTTCTTTAGTCTATCCTCAGTTGTTTACTAGCATGTGCTCTTGGAAGAGCAGTAATACTGAAGTAGCTTCCTTGACTAAAAGAGGGGATGACGGCAACGAGGTCACTTTAGGCGACGGTAAATTTTACACCTTAACTGCCGGTACCTCCGAAATTAGTGCTTCTTTTAACGGATTGTCAGATACCGTCGCGTTAGAAGTGACGGACGCCTCTGTGGAATCAGTCACTTTTAATGTTGAGGAAATTACTTTACCTTTGGGGCTTCCTTCTTACAAATGCCCGGCTATAGCCCATTGGTCCGATGGTGTTGATAGCGACGTCAGCTTTCAAAGCAACTGGACTTCTTCTAATACTGAGCGTGTTTTAGCCAGTTACGGTTCTATTTTCCCCAAAGCTTGTCAAGGAGAAGAAGAAACTGCCGCTTCCGTGATTGCTTCATTTACTTCAGAGAATAAGGCTCATCAGGCTACCTGCAAAGTAACCGTAGTTGACGGATCTTTCAAAGGATTGTCTCTCAATATTAGGCCGTATCCTTTATATGTTGGAGAAACCAGCAATATTGAAGTAGGTGCTATTTTTGCAGTAAACGGTAGTACGGAAACTTACGAGCTGGGTAATTACAGTGAGTATATCATTACCTCTTCTAAACCTGAAGTAGCCTCTTTAAATGTTTGGGGCACTGAATTGACTGGCCGTTCTGTTGGCAGCACTGATTTGAAGGTCATTGTCAAGAATGACTACATTGGAAAAGAAGAAAAATCTGTAACTGTCGATGTAACAGAGCCGGTCTCGTCTGATGAGGGTGCCGATCTCGCGGCTGATGGTGAGTAATTGTTACTTATATAGATGACTAATAAATACGGTCTCCCGCTCTGTACAGAGCTGGAGACCGTATTTATTTTTGTTCAGTTTATACAAACTATTTTAGAAAGAGGCTTACTTGTCTTCAGCTTTCCAGCGTTCTGCACTTCCTGGTATTTCTGCACTGAGCCTTTCTAAAATGGCTTTCATAGCTTCACACATAATAGTTTGCTGTTCAGGGTTGCCGCTCAGCTGTCGCTCCCAAGCACAGCCGCCTCGGCAGAAATGGAACCATTTACAGCTGCGGCAGTTGACGGGAATTTGAGCCCAACGCCTGAAGAATTCTATAGCTTTAGGCGAAGTCATCAGTTCTTTTAAAGTATTTTGATGAATATTGCCCAAGCAGAATTCTTTCATGCCAGAAAATTCATCACAGGGATAGACGTCGCCATTGTGGGCAAAACCGACAAAATGGGAGCATTTTCCCTGCAATTTGCAGTAGTGAGGAGTATGACCGGCTAGTTTACGAGAAATTTCAGAAAGAATGCGCACTCTGAAATTAGGGTTATTTAAAGCGAGCCAGCGATCTAGCACGCGCATAATAAATTGTTTATACTCTTGGCCGCTGATTTCTACTTCAAAATGACCTTGATGGTAACGGGTAGAGGGAACGAAATCCATCTCTTTGAAGCCCTGTGCTTCAAACCAATTAACCATTTTTTCTGGGTAGGGCAAACCCGCCGGAGTGAGTACTGCTGAAACTCGCGGATTTATACCGACAGCCCGCAGACAGGATATACCTCTCCAAACTTCTTCAAAGCTGCCTTGCCCGGCTCGGGTTCCGGCCCGATATACTCTTTGGTTGTTGTGAATTTCGGGCGGTCCGTCTAAACTTACTGTCACCGCAAAATTGCGGTCGGACAATAGCTGCGCCCATTCTTCATTTATAAGGGTTCCATTAGTCTGCAGACCGTGGTAAACGGAGCGTCCTGCAAAATAGCGGTCGACTAACTCCAGGGCTTCTGTAAAGCGCTTTACGCCGTATAAAGTAGGCTCGCCGCCGAACCAGAGAAGATGGATAGACCCTTGAGTGTTTTGGGCTACAGCTTCGAGTGATTTTTCTAAGGTGGCTCGGTCCATAAAATAACCAGAGCCCAGCTTCCCGTCTTGACAGCAGTACTTACAGGCGAGATTGCAGGACTCGGTTAACTTAAAGACTGGCCTTAATTGGCCGGAAATCACGCTTTAACCCAGCAAACGCAGTCTTTTTCTTCGGGATCAGCATTGATAGCTGCGGCAATTACAGCATTAACTTCTTTGGTCTCTGCCATGTTGATATCTCCTTGTATTGTTAGGCGGCGGGGATCTGCTAATAAAGCAGTCTCGTCTTGTATTGTATCTGTTCTGGAGAACGCTCTGCACAAGTGACGCCAGAAAACAGGTCTCCCGCCTTCGCCCACTAATAAAAGTGCTCCTGCCTTAAATTTTTTGGCAGTCGCCTATCGCTATTAAAGTTCACCAAGCAATAGGTCTATTTGTCTTTAGAGGGTTGCTGCTTGGAACTTTCAGATGAATCTGAAGTAGGAGAGGGGGCGCCCTGTTGGGTTATTGTCTTGTTTTTCTGATTTGTATGGCCATAATTGCGCAGCTTGTTAACGAGCCGTTTACTACCTTGAACTTTGCCATGTACTTTGTTGACAATTTGCTTAACAGATTCGGTCGCTGACACGGTGCCGTTTTCTTCAGGAGGGTAGGGCGTATCCGGCTGACGCATATCTTCCTCAGTAAGGGGGCCAAAAGCGGGGTTCTTTTCCACATAGAATTCTATAATAACTCGGGCAATAGCTGCTAGTGGGATCGCTACCAACATGCCCATAATACCTCCTAATTCAGCTCCGGCAATTAAGGCTACCATAACGGTGAGGGGAGGCAGTTTTACAGAACGTCCGATAACAGCAGGAACAATAATATGCCCTTCCAGCCAATGAACGGCCTGAAGCACAATTATCGTAAAGATCGCAAATAAAGGACCTTTATTCAGAAGAGCGATGATAAAAGCTGGAATGTAGCTTATCGCTACACCTACGTAAGGAATAATGTCGATAATACCGGAAAACACACCGATTAAGACAGCGTAGTCTATACCCATAATCCACAAGGATAGACCGACAAAGAAGCCGATGGTAATGCAGACAATCAGTTGACCGCAGATAAATTTTCCTAAAACATAGTCTATGCGTCTAAGTAAATCGACAGCTCCTGGACGCCATTTCTTGGGCAAACAGCCGACAAAACTTTCTTTGTACACGCCAGCGTCTATTAAAATATAGAAGACCAGCAGAGGCACCAAAATAGCTCCGCCCATGATGCTAGCCATGCTGCGCATACCGGACAGGAAGCCGGGCATAGAACTTTTGACCAGGCTAGGGCTGTTGTTTTGCATAAAGTGAACGAGATGGCTGGGGCTGAGCTTTTCGGGGTTGACTATCGGTTTAAGAGAAGATGGCAGCCAGCTCTGTATATAGAGACACCATTTTGAGGTCATTTGGCTCAAGTTGGCCGACATAGTGCTCATATTGCTAATTAAGCGATGAAATTCCAGCTTGACTATAGGCAGCAAATAGGCTACGAAAAATGATATGAGGGCTATTAAAACTATATAAACGATAGCTATAGCCGCCGTCTTCGGTATGCCTTTCTGGTGTAGCCAGCTTACTCCAGGTGAGATTAAGTAAGTTACCAAAATAGAGACCACCAAAATATTGATGATCATATGGATTTGGCCTAAGAACCAGCACAATAAGCCAACTAAAATTAAAAGGCCCAGAATGTAAATTACGATCTGGTATTTATTTCTATTATTATCAGGTTCCATATTTAATACAGGTTAAAAATCCTTAATGTATATTTTCAAGAATAATTTTAGAAAGCTACAACAACCTTTCTGGCTTCTATTATACCTGCAGTATTGGCCATGCCCTGCACAGATACGGCCATTCCCGGTTGAATATTAGCTATATCTACATTCTGTCCTGAAGTATTGACTGGACTGATCATTTGGTGAATGGTAACTTGAATAGGTTGACTCTGACCATCTGGCATAATGGTGAGGCTGCGCGTGCGAGCGTCTGCATTCATGACTCTTCCGTTAAAATTTACCAACTGCATAGAAAAAGGACCGCCGGGAGCGGGCATAAAATTATTTTTCTCGTCTTTATCTTTATCATCGCTGCCACTTATAAGGGCTGCAGTGCTGTTAAATTCCGCTTGATTTCCCAAAGAATAGGGATTATTGGCATAGGGATTAGCTCCGCCGATTAAAGGATTTTGATTGGGAGCTCCTGGATTATTTTGCGGAGATGTTTGTGTAGCTGGAATTGCACCCTGAGCAGCCAAAGCAGGATTCCCTGCAGTGGGGGCCGCTGTATTATTTGAACCTGGAAAATTGCCGCCTATACCTAATGGGCCCATGACGTTGGGGGTAGCGTTATTAGCATTGGAAAAGACGCTGGTAAGAGTTGCCGCTGGTCCGGCTGTACCGGCAAATCCGCCTACTGTGGTTGGGTTGGGAGTACCTGCGTGACGGGCTACTACATTTTTAGACGACATGTAGTCGGCTATTAAATCGCATTCTAGAGGATCGCCAACTACTGAACCGCAGATACGCACGCAGACTCTCATTTGAGGACGAAAAGAGTTACATGAAGTTTTGTTGCCATTAACCATAAATTGGCAGCCAGGGCGCATAATTATGGTTTTAACGACTCCGTCATCGCGCTGTAATTGTAGACGTCTTCCTCCAGGATTGTAGCTTTTAATTGTTCCGGAAATAGTTGGTTTTCCAGCCCAAGCTGAAACAGGTATAAAAAGTAATACCAGCATAAGTGCGGCTATCATTCTGCCTATTGATTTATGTGCAAGAACAGTCTGAGCCATGATGCGCAAATTCTCCTTTGTTATTTATTTAATTTTACATAATTTCAATTTGGTTAGGCTACCCTCTTATATTGATCAACTTGTTTTTGAGGATAGCGCTTTAGAGGAAGAGGCCCTTTTATTAAGAACTAGTTCGGAACAGTTGTTTCGTTGTATTCGCTTTTACAGCGGGATAATTATATACTGGAGGTTTCGCTAGAATGGATGCCAAGACAAATGCTTTGGTAAAGAGTTTAATTCACATGATGTGGGCCGATGGAGTTATTGAGGAGTATGAGCGGGAATTCTTGGGTGGTGTTGTAGCAGAGTTGGGCTGTACCAAAGAAGAAATGGATGAAATCGCTCAAATGATGGCTGCTCCTCCGACTGAACCGCTCGATTTTGATATCGACAGTATAGATCAGGCCAAACGTGAAGAAATTCTGCAGATTGCTGCTACTATGGCCATGGTAGACGGTGTTTTAGCTGGCAGTGAAAAGAATTTGATAGAACTTCTGGCTGCTCATTTAGAAATACCTATTGCCAGACGTCAGGCCTTGGTAGATGAAATCCGTCAGGGCGTCACTTCGGTACGTTCCTTAAGAGAGGAATAATTTTTTTTGCCGTTTGTTCAGCCTGTAATTGCTTTTGAAGATAGCGCCTTGGTTGTGGTTGTCAAGCCGACAGGTCTGCCTGCTCAGCCGGATCCCAGCCGGGCGTTTTCTCTTTTAGATTGGGCCCAACAGTATTGGAAGCAAGCTTGTGTGATCAATCGTCTCGATCGTCCCGCTGGAGGGCTTATGCTGCTAGCCAAAACGCCAGCTGCCGCGGCGCAGGTGAATAAGTTGCTTCAGACTGGGCAGATCGAAAAAACTTACCTAGTTTTGGCCGAAAATGGCAGCCAACGGTTAAAAACTTCTGCCTTTTTGGAAAATTATCTACTTAAGTACGGATGCACCAACCTCTCAAAAGTAGTCGAAGCCGGTACTGCAGGGGCTAAAGTCGCTCGGCTGCACTATAAAATTTTAGCGGTGGGCAAAACACGTACCCTGCTAGAGATAAGGTTGGAAACGGGGCGCCATCATCAGATTCGCGCTCAGTTTTCCCATTTAGGATGTCCGGTGGCCGGCGATGTTAAATATAGAGCCAGACGTGCTCTGCGTCAGGGTGGTATAGCACTTTGGTCTTATAAACTTAGTTTTTTCTGGAAGGGAAGAGAGCGTAAGTTCATTTGTTATCCTTCAGGACCAGCCTGGCGACCGTTTCTAGATATGATTGGGATTAGCTCTGCCCAAGCCTGTATACAAAAACTGAGCGCAAACGTTGAGGCGCCGATGGGGACGGCGGAGGAGCGTAAGTGAGTCCTTATTCAGAAGTTACGCTAGGGCTTTCCTTCATTAGAGCATTCGAATATTCTGATTGGGGAAAAATCGTCTTAAGACGCACTAGCAAAGCGAATGCTTATAATCAGCAGATGCTCGAAGAATTTGAGCGGGTGCTGCAGATGTGGCACCGTCAGAAAATGAAGGCTCTTTTGATAGAGTCTGAGTCGCCTCGTTTTTTTTGCGCTGGAGCTGACAAAAATGAGCTGCAGACCAGGTCGGGAGAAGACGCTTTTGAGTTGTACGTCCGTCAGGTATGGGCTGAACTATATAATTGGCCCGGAGTAACTGTGGCTTTAATTTGTGGAGCTGCACGAGGGGGAGGGGTAGAAATGGCTCTAGCTTGCGATTTGCGTATCGTTTCTGCTGAGGCGAGTTTGTCATTTCCTGAATTGTCCTTAGGCCTTATGCCGGCTGCAGGCGGTATCGGTCGTTTAGTGCAGCTAGTCGGTCTAAGTACGGCTAAAGATATGGTGCTGACTGGCCGCTTGCTCAGCGGGCAATCGGCAAAAAACTGCGGCCTAGCTCAGTACTTTGCTGCTAACAACCAGGAAGCAGCAAATTTGGCTGAAACGATTGTTCAGCGAGTTGCGGCTCTCGATTATTGCGCTTTGCGCTTGGCTAAGATGGCCTGCAATGCAGCTGTGGGCAGCGGAGGTGACTCTGATACTCAAGCTGCTTTAGAAAGTGCTTCTCAAGCTTTTTTATATGAGAGACAGGCTCAAAAGTTAGGAAAACGGTAAAAATGGATAACCCAAGAATAGCTTCTATCGGTACGGCTGTGCCGCCAACTTCTTATACCCAAGCAGAATTAGCCCAATACTTTGGCGTCAATAATCGCAAAATTCAAGCACTTTTCTCTAATAGCCATATTGAGAAGCGCCATTTAACTTTGCCTGTTTTAGAAGAACTTATTCGGAGTAAGAGTAACGCTCTGCCCGTACAAAGTGAAGATCCCGATATTTTAGCTGCCAGGCATCGTCAGGGAGTGCTAAATTTAGGCTCAGAAGCTCTGCGTCAGGCTTTGCATCAGGCTGGTCTCGCTCCGGATAAGTTAGATTATATAGCTTGTGTCACTTCTACTGGCTTTCTTTGTCCCGGAGCCAGTGCTCTTTTAACTAAGGAGCTTGGACTAGCGGAAGATATATTCCGCCTCGATATTGTGGGTATGGGATGTAATGCCGCTATGAATGCTTTACAGCCTTTGACCAATTTTCTGCGTGTTTACCCTGACAAAACGGCGGCTTTAGTCTGTATCGAAAATTGTTCGGCAGCTTATGTCGTCGATGAAAAGATGGTGACGGCTGTAGTTAACTCCCTATTCGGCGATGCTTGTGTCGCTTTAATTCTTACGGGCAGCCGTTTTAAAGAGGCCCCAGTCAATCCTAATTTGCCAGAGGTGCTCGATTTTGAAAGTCAGATAGTTACTGAAGCTCAGCATACTATGCGTTTCGAACACCAGCAGGGACGTCTATCTTTTTTCCTTGATAAGGACATTCCTTATTTCTTAGGGCAAAATGCTCATAAACCAGTGCGGCGCCTATGGGAACGTCATAATCTTAAAAAGCGCGATATCTCATGGTGGCTGGTTCATTCTGGCGGCAAAAAAGTTATCGACAGCATAAAAATGAATTTGGGGCTGTCTGATTACGATTTGCGCCATACGATTAGTATTTTAGCTGAGTACGGCAACATATCATCCTGTTCGGTGCTTTGGGCCTTAAAGCGTTTGAGCGATGAAGCGATAGCTCAGCCCGGAGATCTAGCTACTATTATCACTATGGGGCCTGGGGCTTCAATTGAAACAGCGCTGTTGCGTTGGTAGTAGCGCGAATTGTAACTTAACGCAACTGAGGCGGGTGTCTGTTCGGCTGGGACCTATTTATTTTTTGTATATCGTGTCAAAAATTCTAATATTACTCTAACACTCAGCAAGCATATTTCTTATATCGGAAGTAGTACATTATCAGCGAGAGAAAAGAAGTTTAGCATCCGCCCCCAAGATGGGGGGAGGGCGGATGAGGAGGATAAGTTTTATGTCTAAAGTTGTCGGTATAGATTTAGGAACTACTAACTCAGTAATTGCTTTTATGGAAAACGGTAAGCCTACAGTTATTGCCAATGCTGAAGGTAATCGTACTACCCCGTCCGTGGTAGGTTTCTCTAAGACTGGTGAGCGCTTGGTCGGTGAATTGGCTAAGCGTCAAGCTGTAAGTAATCCTCATGGCACTGTCTCCTCCATTAAGCGTCATATGGGCAGCAATCATCGTGTGGAGATTGATGGTAAGAAATATTCTCCCGAAGAAATTTCTGCTATGATTCTGCAGAAGCTGAAGACTGACGCTGAGGCTTATTTGGGTGAGCCCGTAAAAGAGGCCGTTATTACCGTTCCCGCTTATTTCAACGACTCGCAGCGTCAAGCTACTAAGAATGCTGGTATTATCGCCGGTTTAGATGTAAAGAGAATTATTAACGAGCCTACGGCTGCCGCTTTGGCTTATGGCCTCGATAAAGGCGAAGGCGATATGAAGGTTGTAGTCTTCGACTTAGGAGGCGGCACCTTCGATGTGTCTATTTTGGAAATCGGAGACGGCGTTTTCGAAGTTAAAGCTACCAACGGTGATACTAAGTTGGGCGGCGACGACTGGGATATGCGTATCGTAGATAAGATCGCTGAAGACTTCAAAAAAGAGCACGGTATCGATCTGCGCCAAGACAAGATGGCCGCTCAGCGTATTAAAGACGCTGCTGAGAAAGCTAAGATTGAACTGTCCCAGATGCTGACAGTCAATATTAACCAACCCTTCATTACAGCTGATGCCAGTGGCCCTAAGCACTTAGATATGAATTTGACCCGTGCTCAGTTCGAGGCTTTGACGGCTGACTTGCTGGAAAGATGCGAGATTCCTTGCCGTAAGGCTTTGGAAGATTCCGGTTTGAAGAAGAGCGATATCGACCGTGTGCTGTTGGTTGGTGGCTCCACCCGTATGCCTCAGGTTGTCGAGTTTGTCCGCAAATTCTTCGGCAAAGAGCCTTCCAAAGATATTAACCCCGATGAGTGCGTAGCTTTGGGCGCTGCTATTCAAGGTGCTGTGATTACTGGCGAAGTCAAAGATGTAGTCTTAGTCGATGTAACTCCTCTGTCCCTCGGTATTGAGACTTTGGGTGGTGTGATGACTAAGCTGATTGAGCGCAACACTGCTATCCCTTGCAAGAAGAGTGAAGTATTTTCTACAGCTGCTGATATGCAGACTCAGGTGGAAATCCACGTGTTGCAGGGCGAGCGTGAATTCGTCCGCGATAACAAGACTTTAGGCCGCTTCTCCCTTACCGATATTCCGCCGGCACCCAGAGGGGTACCTCAGATCGAAGTTTCCTTCGAGATTGATGCTAACGGTATTATCAACGTCAGTGCTATAGACAAGGGCACCGGTAAGAGCCAGAACATTAAGATTACTGCTTCTACGAACTTGTCAAAAGAAGAAGTTGACCGTATGGTAAAAGATGCCGATGCTCATGCCAGCGAGGACAAAAAGAAACGTGAAGAGGTAGAGCTGCGTCATAAGGCTGACAGTCTGGTTTATCAGATTGAGAAGGCATTGCGTGACGCTGGTGATAAGGTTCCAGCTTCAGTAAAAGATCCTATCGAAAAAGCTATGGAGAGAGTTAAGAAGGCTTCTTCCGCTGAGCCTTTGGATCGCGATGAGCTTAAGAAAGCTACTGACGAGTTGGCCCAGACCGCTCAGAAGATTGGTGAGAGCCTCTATCAGTCCGGTGCTGCTGGCCAGGCCGGAGCTGGTGCCGCTGGTCAAGAGGCACCTCAAGGTGGCAAGACTGATGGCGATGAAGAAGTAGTCGATGCCGATTACACCGTCAAAGATTAGTTTACCACTTCAAATCAAGCGAGCTCCGCTCTAGGCAGACAGATGCTGATAGCGGACTGTGAGTACAAATAGGCGCGGTTTAGGCCGGGCCTATTTTATTTGAGCGAGTATTTTCGTCTTGGGGGCAACTTCTTAGATATTGATACCAATTCCGTATTATGTATAAAGAGCGTTAAAAAAGCAGCCGCAATTTTTTTAATTCGGCTGCTTTTTATGTTCTTTAAGTAGATTAAAGATTATATTTAACTACTTCTTTTCCATGGATGGACGAGGCGCTTCCATGCCAGGGCCTTCTTTAGAACGCATGTCTATACCCGTTTCTTTTAAGGCTTTCTCTATCATGTAGTTCGACCAGCGGTTGGCTTCATGGAAAATTTCCATTTCATCGATTAAGCACAGCTTACTATCTTTAACCACTTGACGTCCATTAACCACAGAGAAATCGACAATGTGGCTGTCTCCGCAGAATACTACTGCAGCTACTGGATCGGAAAGAGCACCTGCATACCCGAGTTTGTTGAGGGAAATACCGATAATATCTGCACCGGCGCCTACCTCAAGCTTGCCCAGCTCCTTGTAACCTAAAACTCGGGCGCCTCCGCGAGTTGCTAAAGTGAGAGCTCTTTCGGCGGGCATGGCATCTACACCAAAGTGCAGGCGCTGCACCAGCATGCAGTTGCGCACTTCACCGAGCATATCTGAGGAGTCATTGGAGGCGCTGCCATCGACGCCCAAACCGACAGCTACATTATGTTCCACCATAGAAGGAACCCGAGCTACACCAGAAGCTAAGCGCATATTAGAAGCCGGACAGTGGGAAACGCCGGTGCCCGTCTCTGCTGCCCTCTTAATTTCATCTTCGTTTAAATAGCAGCAATGAGCAAACCAGATGTCATCACCTACCCAGCCTACACTTTCCATAAAGTCGTAGGGGCGTTTTCCATACATGTTGAGACAATAGGCGTCTTCATCTTTAGTTTCAGCTACGTGAGTATGGCAGCGCACTTTGTACTTTCTAGCTAGCTTAACCGTTTCCGAGAGCAGTTCTGGAGTAACTGAGAAAGGTGAACACGGAGCTAAGGCAACTTTAATCATGGCCAGAGGATCTGGATCGTGATACTCTTTTATGACGCGTTCACAGTCAGCTAAAATTTTATCTTCTTTTTGGACTACGCTGCTGGGAGGCAGACCGCCTTGATCTTTTCCTCTAGACATAGAGCCACGTGTAGGATGAAAACGAATACCTACTTTCTGGGCAGCTTTGATCTGTTGATCAAAAAGGTTGTCTGGACAATGGTTGGGGAACAAATAGAAATGGTCAGTACTAGTAGTGCATCCGGTTAAAAGCAATTCACCTAAACCAGTCATAGTTGACCAATATAAAGCTTCAGGAGTTAGCTCGCGCCAAAGTTCATACAGGTTGACCAACCAAGGGAAAAGTTCAGCTTCTTGAACGCGGGGAATATTGCGGGTTAAAGTCTGATAAAGATGATGGTGGCAGTTAATCATGCCAGGCATAACCAGCATGCCGGAAGCATCTATCACCTTATCTGGTTGGGCTGTTTCAAGTTTAGGGCCTATTTCGGCAATACGATTGCCTTTTACCAATATGTCACAATTTTTAATGCGCCTCATGTTGTCATCGAAAGTGGCAACCATAGCAGCATTTTTGATCAGGAGGGTACTCATAAGGGAAATTTTCTAATTAGGGGGAAAAGTTCCTTTAAGGCTTGTTATGTATTTAAATGTATAACGCAATATACATATATGATTTAAAAATAAAATACTACATATTTGGTATAAGGTAGTTGTAAAGGACAATAATTTTTTCATTGTTATGGCATATGACATGTTTGTTAGTGCATAAACTATGTCTATATTTGTGCTTAGAAGGGGATAACGCTGTTTAAAAGCGAATTTTAGAGGGAAATTAGTTGTTAGGAAGTTTGTTATAATGAAAGGTCGCTGGCTGCTAACTTTTATATTGGCTGCTTCTTTGTCAGTTTCAGCGTGGGCTTTCTCCGAACATTTAGAAAGAAGTGCAACTCAAGAAGGAGCGGCTGCTGCAGGTTCTCTGCTTGTAGCGGAGAGTGCGGGCGAAAACTGCTATTGGGCCGCTAAGCCGTCTGGCAAGCAGAATGAGGCGGCTAAGAAAAAGTCTAAGAGCAAATCTAAGGCGCAGGAAAAAAAATCATCAGCCAAACTTAAGCCTAAACTTTCAGAAAAAGAGCGCAAAGTAGTACTGCATGGTACACGCAACACTAGAGAATTAGGCGGTTTGCCTGCTGCAGACGGTAAATATGTCAAAGAGGGAGTTATTTACCGCTCAGGGGCTCTCTGTTACATAAACGATTCCGATGTCGAAATTTTGAAAGATAAAGGTATTGTCTCGGTTATTGAACTGCGCACCCCTAAAGAAATAACCTCTGAAGGAAGAGATAAACCTAGTTTTGCCGGTAGCGTTAAGAAAATTTATAATCTGCCTATGGTTTGTACCAGCGGACGAGGCGGCGAGGCCTATGCCTCCTATCTTAAGAAGCAGAACTACTCTTCTATAAGTCAATTTTTCAAAGTTTTGGCAAAAAAAGACAGCTATCCTGTGCTTTTTCATTGTTCTGCCGGCAAAGACCGCACTGGTATTCTAACTGCTTTAGTTCTTGAACTGCTGAGGGTGCCGCGTCCTATTATAATGGACGATTATTTAGCTTCTCAACGAAGCAGCAAAGGCTTGAAGGTGGAAGCTGACTGGCTGCGAGTAGTATTCAAAAATATTGATAAAGCCGGTGGTATTGAACCTTTTCTGCATAGTTGCGGGGTCAGTACTGCAGATATGAAAAAAGTTCGCGAGAATTTGCTTGTTGGCAAATAAGCTATTTATAAGCTCTTTAAAAGAAGTCGGAGGTAATAATTTACATTTATGTATAAATTCGCTGGAAAACTGATCCTATCCTTAGCCCTGTGCACTGTTAGTATTATGCCTTCCGCTGCTAAGGCTGAAGATACTACCGCTTACTTGTCCACTTTTTTGGCTAAAGCTCCGGCTACTGCCATTAAAGGCGAAGAATCTAAAGATCCGGCTGCCCGCCTTACTCCTCTGACTGCTTCTATATCTTGGTTGCAAACTTCAGCCGAATATAAGGGGTTGTGTTATCAAACTTACAATATGGCCTCTCAAGCGATCCGCGATAAAATACGCTGCGGTAGTTACGTTAATGTAAATGGTAAGCTGTGTCAGGAAGTTTACTACCGCCAGTCCGATGGTTCTATTCTTCATATTTACAAGCCTTTGGCTATTGTTTTAGATGTGGATGAAACTGTAATTGACAATAGCGGTATAGAGGCTTGGTGCTTAATTAATAATATACCTTATAACGAAGAGTTGTGGAGTGCTTGGTGTCAGTGTCAGGGAGAAGTTCCCGCCGTTTGCCGTGAAGTTCCGGGCGCTGTCAATTTTTTATTGGAATGCCAGAAGCTGGGTATTACACCTATTTATTTAACTAATCGTGATGAGTCTCTGCGCTCTGCGACTTTGAAAGCTTTAATCAATTTGGGATTGAATACTCCAAATTTGGATAATTGTTTAATCTTGCGTGACAAAAAGCGCGATAAAGCAGGAGCTAAGAAAATAGTTGAAGACCTGCAAATTTCTGCCTCCAGTATTTTGGGCAAAAATATCACTGCAAATTACAGTGATAAATCGGGTCGCCGTGTAGAGGTGCGTACTCAATATGAAGTTATCGGTTGGTTTGGCGATAATCTCTACGACATGCCTGTTTTCGTACATTCTGAGTTAGATAATAACCGAGAAATTTTAAAAGAGCGCAATGAACAGGTAAAAATGTATACTTCTAAATTGGGCAATACTTTTTTCTTATTGCCTAACCCCATTTACGGAAGTTGGCTTAAAGAACAAACTGTGCCGCCTCAGAAAATGCTCCAATATATGGACGACTACGGTTTTGGCAGTTGGTATAAAGAAAATAAAAACAAAGTTTCAGGAACTAGCGGACGTTAAGCCCTATTTTCGGCTAAGTTTGTTGTTGGTCTTTCAGATGAGTTCTGCTGCTGCAGTTATCAGGAGGAAATTTTAAGTGCTAAGGTGCCCGGCTTGTCAAGCTGAATGCTCAGAGGAAACGCGCTTTTGCATGGAGTGCGGCGCCCCTCTGTCCAAAGAACAGCCCCGTCAATCTGTCTCCAGCTTCGGTTTTGTGCAGACCGTGGCTAGATCCCAAGAAAATTATGCTGCAGGAGGGGCGAAGCAGACGCGGGCTTTGGATAAATCTTCTTCTGTAATTAACTCTAAGCCATCCGATGCTTCCCGCAATCAAGTTGTTAGTTTAGCCAAGGATGATATTAAAGCTAGTGAGTTACCAAAGAAGACAGCTTCTTTATCCTTGTCTGCCAATCAGAATAATTCAGCAGCGTCTCCCAACCGCAATAAGCGCTTAGAATTGGTCCTTCCTAATAATTCTGCCGTTTCTTCTAGCAAGGTAACTGCTCCATTGAGCGGTAAAGACATACCTAAATCGCCGTCTGAAGTTCCATCTGGGCGCACGCTTTTTTCTGCTCAGCAAAGACATGAAGGGGGAGGAGTTACCGCCGCTCCTTTCTCTTCTAACACTGAGCGTCCAGTTGCTTTTAGTGCTGCTCCTGCTGAGAAGAAGGCTCCCGGCGGACCTTTTTCTTCGCGCGTGGACTCTCCAGTAGTCTTTAAGGAGGTTTCTGCTGAAAAGCAAGCTACTAGTGGATCTTTTTCTGCTTCTAATGCTTCGCCAGTTGGCGGAAAGGCTAATGTTAATAAAGCGTCTCAAGTTAGTGCTTCGGTTGCTAATGCTGACGCCCATACGGTTGCGCCTCGCTCTTCTGCTGTTAGGGCTGCCGCTTCAGAGGGTTATGCTACTGAGCAAGAAAAAACTAAAGATAAGTCAGCTGGTAAAAATATACTTTTAGGTATCTTTATTGGTGGTTGCGGTTGTGCGGCAGCTTTGTTTATTATATTTTCTCTGTTTTTAATGTTTGCATCTGCCAATTAGTAAAAAGTTTCAGATGTAAGCCATCCATGCAAATTTAAAGGGCCGCCCTTCCAGTTATTATAACTAAGAAGGGCGGCCCTTTAAATTAAGTAAATCCATTCTTGCAGATGGCTGCTGTAATTTAATACTTACTTGGAATAATACTCTTGATTAATCCAGGCAAAGCCATCTTTAGAGCTATGGCTACGCCTATCAACGATTCACCGGCAATAATACCTGAAGCGACCGGTACTACATAGTCGTCGGAAATCTGCTTGTGCTTCTTCTCCAAATAAGAAGCCAGGCAGGCGCCGATGAACATAGAGAGAGAATTGTAAAATGGAATAACCATAGATAATCCCAATCCAGTAGCTGAAGGAATGAATTTGCGGTATTTCTCTGGTAGATATTTTTCCAGTAGAGGAATGGCTATGCCGATTAAGCAGCCAATGAGCATGCCTAATTGAGCTGTTGGGTGAAGGGCGCTGAAGCCATTTTTCAAAAGTTCTGCTACTTTAGCCCAAACTTGAGCGCTAGGGGCTGGCCATTGGTCTCCGCCTAATACTGAGGCGTCGGGTACAATTAAATAAAAAGCAGGAACAACTATTAATGTTCCGGCAAAGATACCGCTAAATTGGGCTAAAAATTGCTGTCTCGGATTCGCTCCTAGAACATAGCCGCTTTTCAAGTCAGTAAGCAGATCGGCTGAAGCTCCGGCGGCGCCGGCAGTTAAGCCTGCGGTCATCAAGTTGGTAGTGACATTTGAAGGAGCCAAAAAACCGAAAGTAAGCTGGGTAATTTTACCCATTGCTCCTACTGGAGTTATGTCCGATTCACCAGTAGCGCGGCAGGCTACTAACGCTAAGAAGAAAGTTGCGATAACAGCTACTAACCCCATCCACCAAGTAGTGTGGAATATAAAATGGAGCACTAAAATACAGCCTAGGCCTGAAACTAAAGTGCCTAATATAAACCACGAGTTCGGTACTTCTATATCTTCCAGGGGATCGTGCTCTTTATCTTCTTTTTTGCCGAACAGGTGAGCTAAGCCGCTGAAGGCTCGGGCCATAGTTTTCCACTCCATAAAGAACATGGTCAAACCTGAAGCCACCATAATGGCTGCTCCCGTCCAAGTGCTCCAGCCTACTATGGTGCGATAGCCGCTTTCAGCTAAGTCCGCACTGTTGATAGCTCCAATACTGGTCATCCAGGGAGCCAAGACTGCATAGCAGATGATGCCACCCAAGAGCATTGACCAGGAGACGCGCCAGCCAACTAAGGCGCCGGCCGCAATCATCACGCCGCTCATATCAAAGCTGAAGGTTAGGCTTTTCAGCGAACAGCCGCGGATAGCGCCAGGTAAAGCAATTTGACTGGGAATCCATTGCCAGGCGTCGCGCAAGATAGCTAGCAAACCGCCGACCAAGCCAGCTATACCTAAAGCTTTGGCTTTTCGCATAGCTTCAGCCCCGTGTGAGTGGAGGCTGCGCAAAGTTTCAGCGCAAGCAATACCAGAGGGGAACTTCAGTTGCTCAATATTAATCATCTGACGCTTCATGGGTATAGCCATAAAGACTCCTAAGGCAGCCAAGAAGAAAGTCCAGATGGTTAAGACTCCCCAGCTCATATGGGTGCCGGTCAAAATTAAGTAAGCTGCAATAGCTGAGACCATAGTTCCGCCTGTGGAATAACCAGCGGAAGAGGCGCATGATTGCATACAATTATTCTCTAGTATGCTCATCTGCGTTTTGAAAATTTTAGGGAAAATAGAGTGAAGTGTTGTCCAAACCGAATAGGAAAGGATGCAGGCTGTAATGGCTACACCCAATCCCCAACCAGTTTTTAAACCAACATATAGGTTGGATAGGGACATAACGCCGCCTATCAGAGCTCCCATAATTACGGCTCTGAAAGTTAGCTGAGGAACTCCTGGACCTCGGTAAATATGGCGGAACCAGTAGTGCTCCGGATCTTCGCCATCTTTTAGAGGGGGAATAACGGCCGATTCGTCATCTTGCTTGTCCGGTGAGCTGTCTTCAGCAGTATGCTCAGCAGTAGTTGGCTGAGCTTTTTCCTGCTCTTGACTGTCAGTTTCAGCTAAAGAAGAGGAGAGATGAACTGCGTCTGCCATTTGTTCTGCGCCAGTTTCTGCTCCGGCCTTCGTTTTTAGATTCTCATTTTTTGTCACGTTTTTGCAACGTTCTCCTATTCGGATCTTTGTTTACCGCTGTTTAATATAACTGAAAATAAAACTATCATTTCAGAATAAAAAACAGTGGCTTAGGCACCTATTTATCTGCGCCGTTTTCATTTGTCTTCTTATAGAAAAAGAACAAAAAGGCAAAGGTTCAATGATTTTTCTATATAAGTAGAAATTGTCTAAGCCCATTTTTCCTTTTAATTATTGTTCCCTTTTGATAGAATGTTGATTCTTTTTTTCTTTCTATAGGTTTTAGCTGAACAAACCAAAAGCGGTAGGGGCGGGAAAAAAAAGTTAATTTCTAGAAAAGCAAGGACACCATTGAGTTGGAAAGGGCATTTTTTAGATTGACTTTACATTGTCGTCATCAGGCCTTGGCGGCCGAGCTGCCTGGCTGTAGCGTTCTCCTGAGCAGTGGAAACACTCAGTGTCGCAATTATCCTGACAATACTTATCCGTTTAGACCCTCCAGTCATTTTCTTTACTTCGCCGGTTGGTCCGCTCCGGGAAGTTATTTTTTGCTTCATGAGGGGGAAGCTTGGCTTTTTTTACCTCCGACGAACCTCGATGACATTATTTGGAGTGGGCCAGGAGAAAGTCCTGAAGAAGCCGCTCGGCGTAGTCAGTGTCAGATCAGATGTACCGACGAATTAGCTTCATTTTTATCTACCATAGATAGAAACAAGCTTGCTATGTTACCTTTGCCCGATTCTGAGCAAAATATGGCTTTTGAGAGGTTGACAGGACGCCAACCAAGTTTGGCAATGGAACTAGATAAAAAACTGGCCGAAGCAGTGATAAAACTGCGTCTGAGTGCTGATGAAGAAGCCCATTCGGAACTGAAAGACGCCTGTGCTCTTACTGTTCAGGCCCACTTGGCCGGTTTAAGGGCCCTGCCGAAAGCTGAAAATGAATACGACATCGCGGCTGCTATGCTCAATGTAGTTAATAAAGTTGGCGGTTCATTGTCGTTTAATCCAATTATCAGTACATCTGGAGAACGCCTACATCAAATTAAATTGGGCGCTCCGTTGGTAAAAAATCGCTTGCTTTTAGTCGACTTTGGTGCGGAAAATAAGCACGGTTGGGCCGGTGATATTACTAATACGTGGCCCGTGGGTGGTCGCTTTAGTCCTCTTCAAGCGCAAATTTACAATTTAGTTCTATATACGCACCGTCGCTGTGCCGGAGCATTGAAGGCGGGTGTCAATTATGCTGATATTCACAAGTTAGCTTTAGAAAGTTTTGCTGTTGGGTTGTCTGATTTAGGCATTATTAAAGGCGGTACCCCTGAAGAATACCTGGAAAATAATGTAGTTTCCATGTTTATGCCTCATGGTATTGGCCATCTTATGGGCCTAGACGTTCATGATATGGAAGATCTGGGAGATTTGGCCGGGTATGCACCCGGAAGAAAGCGCAGTCAACTTTTAGGTTGGAAGAGCCTGCGCCTAAACAGAGATCTGCAAAGTGGCATGGTTTGCACTATTGAACCTGGACTTTACTTTATAAGAGAGCTTATTAATCACAGTAGCTACGCCGATTTGAGCAGGCGCTATATTGATATGGACAAATTGGAACCTTGTTTTACTGAAGTTCGTGGTATTCGTGTTGAGCGTGATTATATGGTTACCATCGAAGGTAGCGAGTTGCTTACTCCTGGCATGCCCGATGAAGTAGATGAAATAGAAGAATTTATGGCTAAAATTTAATCGAAGCAATTTTGTGCGCTCTAAGAGTCAGCTCGCATAACATATGCAATAGAAACAAAGGAGAAAACTATGCCCTCTGAAGATGGTAAGCCGCATTTGGTGCTGCGTAGTTACGAAAGGAAATCCCGCCGCATTAGTAGTGGACGCTATGTAACACAAAAATTGAATGTTCAAGGAAATCCTTTTGTAGTTTTCTGTAGCAATGAATTCTGTGAAGCCTACATTTACAAAGAGTGTGCTTTGCCTTTTTGGTCGGAAGACTGCAGCATTGAAATGGGAGTTTTGCGTTGTCCCGCTTGCGGAGCTCCGGTAGTTCGTCCGGATTCTCCTTTAGATAACAAGGAAATTAACGTTTAGTTTATCTTTTTAGAGGGAGGCTAAAAAATGCGTCTTTGTATTTTAGGAGGAGGCCCTGGCGGATATACTGCTGCCGTAAGGGCTGCTCTTTTAGGATTTGAAGTGACTCTGGTAGAGCAGGATAAAAATTTGGGTGGAACCTGCCTTAACCGAGGTTGTATACCTACTAAGGCATTAGTAGAAACAGCTTGCCGTTTTCAAGAAGCTAAAAATGGGGCCGATTTCGGTTTGCTGATTGAGCCTCCCCAGCTGAACCTGGAAGCTGTGCAAGCACGTAAAAACAGTGTGGTGCGTCGTTTAGCTATGGGTGTAGATTCTCTTATGAAACGCCGGGGAGTAAAAGTAATAAATGCTCGAGGACGATTATTAAAGGATAATGAACTTGAAGCTGGAGAGGAAAGAATCACTTTCGATCGTCTAATTTTGGCTACGGGATCCTCTGTGGCCGTACCCAAAGTCTTTCCTGTGGACGGAGAGCGCATTTTGACTTCTGATCACATTTTGAATCTCACTAAAATTCCTGAATCTTTGATTGTGGTGGGATCGGGCGCCGTCGGCATGGAGTTCGCCTCTATATTTTCCTCTTTAGGGACGCGAGTTAGCGTTGTTGAATTAGCTGATCGTTTGCTTCCTGCTGAAGATAAAGAAATTTCCGCCGAAATTAAACGTTTGTACAGCAAAGCAGGATTAAAAATTTTTACTGGTGTTAATATCGAAAAATGCGAGCCTAATGAAGGCGGAGTGCGCATTTTTGGGCAAGGCCTTCCTGAAGTCGATGGTCAGTTTATGTTGGAAGGTCAGTATCTTTTGGCTGCCGTAGGACGTCGTCCCAATGTATTGGGAATAGGTTTGGAAGAAGCTGGAGTGGAGCTGGATTGCAGCGGTTTTGTTAAGATTGATAATTTTATGCGCACTTCAGTACCTTATATATATGCTGTAGGAGATATTGTGCCTGCTCCAAAATTGGCTCATATGGCCGCAGCTGAGGCTATTTTAGCTGTTGAACATATGGCCGGTCTTGATGTGCAGCCTCTGAACTATAATTTCTGCCCTTCCGCTACTTATTGTCGGCCCGAAGTCGCCAGTGTAGGCCTAACTCAGGAGCAAGCTGAGGCTCAGGGATACAAGTTGGCTATAGGAAAATTCCCTATGGCAGCTTTGGGTAAAGCGAATATCAGCGGACACACTGAAGGGTTTGTGAAAATTATCGCTTGTGCTGAAAAACATAAAGTGCTGGGAGTCCATATTATAGGCGAGCATGCCTGCGATCTTATAGCTGAAGGTGTACTAGCTTTGCAGCAGGGAGCGTGCTTAGAAGACATAGCCACTGCTGTTCACCCTCATCCGAGTCTGTCGGAGGCGGTGGCTGAGGCTGCACATCATGCCTTGGGAGCTCCTATAAATTTTATCCCTGCTCCCGCTCGCCGCGGTAGGCGTCTTTAATTTTACATGAAGTAAAGGCTGATAAGGGAGGTTATCCTGTTTTGACAGACCAAGATACGCAACTCAAAAGTATTGAGGCCAATTTTATGGCGGAAGAAGAGCTTACAATTCCAGAGTATGGTTCTGAAGGATGGAAAAATAATCCGCCTAAGCCTGAGTGGCTTAAAGTGCGCATGTACACTAATAACTCTTACGGACATGTCAGTACGACTCTTAAGAAGCAGACTTTGCATACTGTCTGTCAGGAAGCTCGATGCCCCAATATTTCTGAGTGCTGGAGCTGCGGAACAGCAACTTTCATGATTTTGGGTAGCATCTGTACTAGAGGATGCGCTTATTGTGCAGTCAATAAAGGAAAGCCTTTACCTTTAGAAGAGCATGAGGCTGAACGTTTGGCCGAAGCAGCTGCTCAATTGAATATTAAGTATCTTGTAATTACGTCTGTCACTCGTGACGATCTGTCCGATGGAGGAGCTGCCTGCTTTGCCGAAGTTATTCGAGCCGTGCGGGTTGCTTCGCCTGAAACTAAAGTTGAAGTGCTGATCCCTGACTTCGGCGGCAATTTGTCATCGTTGCAAACGGTCTTGCAAGCTGAGCCTCAGGTACTTAATCACAACGTAGAAACCGTAGCTCGGCTTTATCCTCGCGTGCGCTCTCGAGGAAATTATGAACGTTGTCTCAGCATACTTAAATACGCCAGAGAACATCTTCCGGCCACTTGCCTTACGAAATCAGGTTTAATGGTCGGTTTGGGAGAAAGTCATCGTGAAGTTCTGCAGGTTATGGATGATCTGCGGTCTGTTGGTACAGATATTTTAACTATTGGACAGTATTTGCGCCCCAGCTTAAGGAATGTGCCTGTGTTGAGATACCGAACTCCGGAAGAGTTTAATTTTTACCGTCAAGAAGGATTGAAACGTGGTTTCAAGTACGTAGAATCATCGCCATTAGCCCGATCCTCTTACCATGCGCGCTCTCATTCGGAGCCTCTGTTAAGCGCTAAAGGCTAACTCCCCCAATAAATAGTCTCCACAGTTTCGGTCAGATTACACTTACTTTTCTTTTATACTATCAGAATAAACATCTATTAGGCAGTCTTATTTATCAGCGAAAGGCCGGAATTTGCAATGTTTCGAGTTATAAAAAACATTTTTCGCAAAGAAAATATTGAGTCGGCAGACCATCCACCCCTTACAGAGTATACCGCTGCGGAAGCCGGCTTCTGTGTCTTTCGTGAAGATGATGTCGTCTCTTTTGCTCTAGGACAGAATCGAGTTCCTGTTTTTCAGGTTGACGGTCCAATTGCAATATCTGCTCCCGAGCTGTCCAGACGTAAGCGTGAGGGAGGAGAGGCCTATGTCTATAAATTTGGCCCTTATTTTACCGTAACTTTTATTCCTGCAGCTGAGAAAACCGATTTTACTCAGGAATATACGGTAAAGAAGGCTGTTTCTATGAAGGGATGCGGTGGACGTTGGGGCATCGACATTCGAGCTGCTTTCGGTGCTAACTGTGTACGCTATTTGATAGAAATAGATGGTAATTGCGCCATTAAAGGCATGCAGGAGATCAACTTTAAGGAAAATAGGGAGCACATAGAGATCCCCTCCTTAGAGGAAATGGTTTCTATTTTGCACAGTATTATCGATCAAAAACGTACTGTAATCAGTTGTATGCACGGTTTTATACGCCGTTGTTCCGATTATTCTGTATTTAATGTAGTAAACTTCATAAAAGAGCAATTCGCCGAGCATGAGGAACTTTTGCAAGGCGAGGTTAGTGAAGCTGAGTTGCGGATTAAATCGTCTGGTCGTTCTGTTGGTGCACCAGTCATGAGAGCTGTCTGCATTATCGCCGATATATTTTTAGGGAGCATCACGACCGATTCTCTGCGTCATTGTTTAGCTAAACAGCAGATTGTGCAGATTAGTGCGGCGGCTGTCGAGGCAGCAGTGGCTTTCTTTAATGAAATAGCTCCTGAAGATATAACTGATGAGAAAATACGGCAGGCTTGTCTATTTTTGAATTCTACCGGTAAAGGACGCACTTTCCGTTCTACTATTTGCGATATCGTAGAAGATGGCGATCGTAAAACTTCCGTTTCCGCTTTGCGCAAACTGCTCAAAGTAGTGCCCGACAATGATGAAGGACTAGCCTCTCGCCGCTGCGCTCTCTGTTCTTTGTTGGAGGCTAATGGTAAAAAAATTGCTCCGGATACTATTTCGGCTCTTTGTCTTTTTGTCGATTTGGAAGCACATATTATTGATGAAGATTTAATAGAACAGTTTTTACCTGAAACTTACTTGAGTGAACATTCTCTTTATGCCACTATGGCTGTGGGACAAGTTTTCGGTTTAAATTTAACTAGTTTTAGTTTAAAAGGAAAAACGTACGACAGTATTTTGTATGACTTCAATAAATTACTGTCTATATCGAAGCATGGTGCTTTAGCTTTATTTATAGATTCTCGTCAAGACGCTTTTAAAATTTTATATGTCAAAGATAGTAAAGAACTGCAGGATCTGTGCGCTACCGATTATACGTTTACTGGTATAATAATTGTTGATATTCCTATTATCTATCGCGTAAGCACTTTAGATATGGCTTTCTTTTTGCAGAAAGGCATACCAATTTTAACTCGTTTCTGTGAAGAGGGAGGAGCGTTGCGCTGGTCCGTCTTCAGTGCTAAGCAGGTTGGTGAATTGCCCTTTTCTGTGGTCGGGCGCTACGGATTTATAGATGGTTATAAAGTTTGCCGCTTTAATAATCGCGTGGTAGGACGCCTATTAAACTGTACCGCGGAGCAACTGATTGGCAAAACGAAAATAGCTGCCGAATATGTTGATGCTCAAGGGAATGTGTGTTACCGCTTTATTGACAGTGTTGAAAAAGTGGATGATATTCTGCAAGCTGATGATAGCAGTCTAAAGTTTAACGGCAGAATTGTAGAGTTCCCCCTATTCAAAAGTTTCGCTAGTCGTATATTAGAGAGCAGCATTGATACCTTGGCTGGTCTAGATAGTTTTGAAAAGAAGACTACAAGCCGTTTAGATCTGTGCTGTTTAGGAGCTTGGGCTGCTCTTACAGAAGATTCCAATTTAGTTTCCGCGGCTCAAGATCAGAAAGTTCTCAATGTACTGAGACGTCAAATCCGCTCAACTGAATTGGCTGCTACTTTAGGCGGGGCTGTCAGTTCATCAGTTTGCTGGCGTTTGGGCATATTATTAGGCCCAAAAGATCACAAATTGCATGGCGATCTCAAATTATCTCCGGCTTTGACTGCTGCTTGTCATATCGAGAGTTTTGCCAAAGTGGCTGCTATGATCGTGCTTGGTAATATTTTGAGCTGTCCTGGGGCAATTCTTAATTCACAGTACCTTTTATGGAATCCGTCACTGATGCGTTCTTTAATTCAGAAAGAGCTGTTCAAACTGATTGATGGAGGAACTGGAAAAGTCCGCAAGGCAGCCTGCTACTTTTTGGCCAGCAATCTGTTTGTATCTGATAAAGATAGCTTTGAAACTTCAGCTGCTAAACTTCGTTCTCTTTTGAATGATAAATATCTAGAAGAGGTTGCTGCTCATGCTTTGGCTAGGCTCTCTTTAGCTTTGACAGTGCACATACCTGCAGAAGCTCAAGTGGAAGGGTGGGATAGAGCTGAAAACTCCGATGCCGCCGATTTAGAATCTGCCGAAGAAATCGCTGCTAATGTCAACAGTTGGCTTGATGATCCTGATAAAAGCCCTCAGGATAAGCTTATTGAGGCGCCAGCTTTAGCTAATATTCGCGGTGAGAAGCCTAAAATTAAGCTTTTAAGCAAGTATATAATCAAAGTTAATGGGGCCTTTCAGCGAGAATCTTCCTCCGGAGTCCATTCTTACATTATTCTGCCGCCAAATTTCGCCAACACTCAGCGTCAAAAGCTTGTGGCTGCTTGGCGCAGTTTTTTAAGCGGTCGCAATCTTCCCCTCAGTAGTAAAGATTACGGTATGAATATTTTTGATAGTTTTCTCAACTATCTGCCCGGTTATGAACAAACTTCTCAAAATGAAATTGCGCTGCAGGATCTTGATATCTTCGATTTAACAAGCGGCTATAAACTAGCTCCAGGATCGGACCCTTTCTTTATAAAATTAGCCTCTCTGATTCCTCCTCCCGCTCGAACTGGCGATTTTGAATCGAGTACTCTACCTGTTATCTGCCGCAGTCCTTATAAATTGGCTGATGGAGAGGCTGTCGATCTTGGTATTTGCGAGGTGCTTAACGTAGAAAGTAATGAATGGGTTCCTTTCTTAGATTTCCGTTTTTGTATGGCTTTGCATTTAAGCGCTGAAAATCGTATTTTGTACGAAACTTTAGGCTATTTATACACTAGAGTTGTTAAGGCCAAGCAAGCTGATTCTGTTAGGGAGGAAAGTGTGGCGGAGTTCTCTGCTGAGCTGATAGCTGCTGACACTAAAGAAGTAATTGCTACCGATCAAAAGTGTCGTATGTGTCTGACTTTAGAGAGTACTGCCGAACGTTTAGCTTCTTCATTTCAAATTGATTCAGATTCTATTGCTAAGGTTCAGCATATTCTCTTAGGGGTAAGAAATCAGAGCCTTTATAAGCTTCCTGGGGGAGTAGAAGTTAGATAATCGCTATTTTCTGTTAGCGGCGTCCTTAGGTTTAAGGACGCCCATTTTTTTATATGGTGGAAAGAGCAAAAATTGTTCATAAAATGAAAACTGACGGCAAAAGATAGGCTATTAGTTTGGAGAGATACTGCTCCTAGAAATATGCCCAAGCAGAAAGCTAAAAATGGCCAAAACCACATTTGCTTTGAGGCATAGTGAAGCAAGCCGAAAATAGTTGACGAAAGCAGGAGGCCCATCAGGGGTAGTAGCGTGCCTCTGAAGAGCAGCTCTTCACAAAATCCAGACAATATCGCTAAAAAAAGACATTGTGCAATTGTAAAGTGCTGAAATATTGAGCCGGTTAAATACAAATAGTTTTGAACTGTTTGGTTTTTATGTTCGGCTAGTTTATTGAGGATCCATTTGGAAGACCCAGCAAAACAGAAGCCGCCAACAGCTCCGCCAATCCAACCGCTGATAGAGTTAAACTTGTTGATCAGCTCGATGTCAAAATAATAGCTTAAGATTAAGGCAGTAGTTAAGACGGCTAATTGTACGGCAGTCAGACAGAAAAAAAGTTTTTGCTGATATTTATTTGAGAACATGATTCTAAGAAAAAAATAAACAATTTTATTGTGTTTACGAAAGATAAAATTATAGTGATAAAATAGTATAGCGGATTTTTTATAATTTAGGAGGTTCTGTTATAACGCATAAAATGGTTTGCGAGAATCTTAAGATGGTTTGCGAGAATTTTTAG
>JBJEGD010000036.1:0-6803 GCA_051874735.1 Candidatus Bruticola sp.
CTAAAAATTCTCGCAAACCATCTTAAGATTCTCGCAAACCATTTTATGCGTTATATAAAATTTTAGATTTTAATGAGTTGTCAGTCGAAGATTCACTCTGTAAGTGTTCTATGGCCCAAGCCAAACGCAAAAAGGAAGTTTGAATTCCGGGCAGATAATAGTTACTAAAATTTTTAGCTGTATCTTTATAAGTATTTGAAATCGTTCCCGTTAAAGATGTAAATCCTGAATTTAATAACTCGCCAATCATTTTTTCGGCTAATTCACAGCCCTCTAACTGCTTGGCAATCTTCTTTTTTTGAGCTAAATCGTCCGATTTAGAAGAAACCAATTTAGTCTTTCTAGAGGAAGAAATTCTCTGTTTTTTGCTTTTCTGAAGTTTTTCCAGCAAATCTGGAGGAATTGAAGATAAAGTAAAAATTTTGTTCGAGACGATATCAAAAAGTAGTCCTAAAGCATGTTTACAGGGAAACTGTCGACTAGGACAAGAGCAGCGGCAGGTGGGATTTTGATTATCTGTGAAATCTACAGAAGTTCGGTAAATGCTTGAACCGCTGCCAGTACAATCTGCCCAATAAATATTTTTATCTTCAGTGCAGCAGCGATTGGAGAATTTGCCTAATTGGGACAACTGCAGCCCATTTCTGACTGCCGCAACAGAAGGTGCTAATGAATGAATTAACTCTTCATTTATTAAAGCCATAATATTTTTAAGTTTTTCCTTTCATCTGGAACACAGAAAGATCTTGTTTTTTGATAGCTCTTTCCAACAATTCTGGAAGTCGTTCCGGAGCACAGGCAAAGCAAGGAATGGAATAATTGGCAATCTTTTGCGCCGTCGCTGCATTGTAATAGGGGGCACCGCCATCTGCTATAGCCAGCAATACTACTACATTTACTCCTGAAGCTTTCATATCTTCTAAATACTGCAGCAAAGAAGCGCGATTACCACCTTCTTCTAAATCAGATATCAAAAATAACAGCGTTTTATCTGGTTGATGTATTAGCGTTCGGCAATAAGCCAAAGATTTAGCTATATTAGTGCCGCCTCCCATTTGAAAACCAAAAAGTAAATCTACTGGATCACTGCATAATGATGTTAAATCGAGAACATTAGTATCAAAAGCTACTACGTTCGTTTGCAGTGAGGGTATAGACGCTAAAATACAGGCCATAATTGAAGAATATATAATGGAAGAACCCATAGAACCGCTTTGATCTATATCTAAAATTATTTGCCAGCGGTTGCTTCGTTTTAACCGTTCAAAAAAATAGACTCTTTCTGGTATAATAGTGCCCAGTTCAGTATTAAAGTTTTTAAGACTGCGCTTAATTGTATAAGCAAAATCAATAGCAGATGAAGACAAGGGGGAATGGATCTTCCTATTGACCGCGGCGGCAACCGCTCGATGCAGATTATCAGCAAAAAGTTTACTAATCTGTTCAACAATTCTTCTAATATAAGAACGAACCGCTTCTTTTGATTTTGCCGGAATTTGATCTTTCAGCATTAAAATAGTCGAAGCTATATTTATATCTGCTTGTAAGTTTTCAAGTAGTTCCGGCTCAGTTAAAAGGTGCTTTAGTCCTTTACGCTCCACGGCATCGCGCTGTATGATGGCGACCGTTTCTTTGTCGAACAAAGAGCGAATATCACCTAGCCAACGGACTAAACGAGGAAGAGACTGACTTTTAGCCGTTCCATCTGGGATAATTTCTCCTTCTATTCCATAAATAGACGCTAAAGCTTGATCTAGCATAAATTGTTCTTGATTGAACGGTTCTTTACCCAAACTGTTCAATTCAGCTTCGCTTTCTGAACCTAAAAGTAGTCTCCAGCGTATCAATTTTTCTTGTTGTTCTGATTCCATAAATCGGGTATTCCTTAAATATCGCTGAAATCAAATTCTTCCAGTTCTTGGAGAAGCTGCTTTGATTGTTCGTCTGGTTCTCGGCGCAACTCAGCTGCAGCTTTAGCTAAATTCCAAAGTTCTCCCAGATGTTCGGCAATATCATTTTTCTCTTGAGCAGAAAAACGTGAAAAGGTACGGCGCAGAAAAACTAAAGCGCGTCGGAAATTGCGATCATCTAGTTGAGTTATATATTTATCGAGGGCTTTCCATAAGCTTAAGCGCATAATTAAAGCTGGTCGATTTTTAGCAGCTAAACCTTCAAACCATCCTGCTCCCAGTTCTGCTTCCATTCCTGGAGACAGACGTTTAGCCACTTCACACTCGAGAACTGATTCTTCTGCTATGCCGCGTTCTAAAAGCAGGGCCATGGCAAAGCCAGCAAGGCAGGCGTTTAGTTTACTGCTAAGGGAAATACGTTTCAGTAAGTTTATCCACATATCAGCATTCAAGAAATGATGGATAAGCTGAAGTCGATTTATTTGTTCCATAGCTGACATAATTGGTTCAAAGAGGTCAGTAGAGCAGGATTCTTCCATAATTAAACAAGCTTTTAGATAGAGTTGCTCAATTATAGGCGTCACAGCTTCGGAGTTAAATTGACGCAAGTTTCCATAACGCAAGATCAGAGATAGATTTTCAGCAGTTTTAGCTACAGTCTCAACGGTAGCTGCTTCTATAGATAATCCTTGTAAAATTGATAAAACGTGTTTAAAAGCTTCAGGAAGACCTCCCCAAAAAGCTTCTTGGAGCAATTTAGCAGTATCGGCAATAGAGGAACTTTTTGAAGCTAATTCACTTAAAACTTTGACAGCTGCCTTTTCAATAGTATCTCCTAATAAAGAAGCTTCGGCCAGTTCGATTTCTGCATCGGGCGTCCAGCGCAGCTGCCAATATTCTCCCCAGTTAGCCTGATCTTGCTTTTTAGAAGATATAGAAGCAAAAGGTATAGATAATATACGCAGACGATGCAAAAAGAAAGAACGGCGCAAATCAAGAAAAGCTGATGATTTTGACTTCACTTTTAAATTTTCGCGCAGATCTAAATTGAGGGGCTGAGTTTCAGCAGTGCGGAAACGTTCCAGTTTTAGATCTTGCAATTGGCGGTAAAAATCATCTTGGATACTAGTTCGTCCTCCGCCTTCTGGTAAAAATCCGATAGTTGTGCCGATTTCTACATCGGCAAAAGCCAAAGCTAGTTCTGAAAATTTGCCGTGACCAAAACTGGTTATTGCTGCGTCGCGCAGATCTGACATGCACGGGCAGTTGCTGCCGCGCATAAAAGCTAATGTCTGAGCTAAACGGACAGCCTCGATTAGTTCTGCAGAGGATACATTGTTGCCGAATTTGCGGTGAGAAGCGACTAAAGAAGCAAAATAAGTATAGGGTAAGTTTTGCAGTCCCGTACCATTAAGGGCCTGCCACAATAGATGAAAAT
Source organism: Candidatus Bruticola sp. (assembly GCA_051874735.1). Taxonomy (GTDB): domain Bacteria; phylum Vulcanimicrobiota; class Xenobia; order Xenobiales; family Xenobiaceae; genus Bruticola. The sequence continues at coordinate 3,349 of JBJEGD010000036.1, forward strand.
AATGCGGAGCTCTGTTGCCGGCTCCGTAGCCTGAACAGTCAGAAAGGCGGTAGTAAGAATAGGGCATAAGAGCTGCGGCACTTTCTACTGTGGGTAAGGAAGATAACTCTTGATCGCTCATGGGAGCAATCTGAAGCAGACCTTCTATATGGAAAGCCCCGCATACACAAAATATTCTCTCGGGATTATAACCTTCGCTAATAGCCTCCGCAATTATGCGTTTCATGTAAGATTCACGTATAATTATTTCGGCTTTCCTAACTGAACTGTCGTTTACTGAAGACCGCAATTCCCTCCCAAAAGCCGCTGTAGCTTGAGCGTACTGTTGCGCATCAGCTATGTGCTCATAATTTCGTTCCCAAAAAGAATCATGATCTTCGCCGCTAATCTGCTCTAGACGGTACAAGGCCTGCTCTGTGTTGAGAGGTAATTTATCATTATCTTCATTATTTGACGAATTTGGGGTAGTTTTAGGCTCTCCTAGGGCTAAGAAAACAGATGAAGGTAGATCCATAAAGCGGCAGGCAATTCCACGTTTGTGAGCCCATAAAATAGCTTGAACTTCTGGAGAGTATATAGCGAAAGGATAAAGAATCGAATGGACGGGCTGACTCTTTGTATAAGCTAAAATAGCAACAGGATAAACTGTCTCAGTATGGCAGAGCCAGGCCATTTGTTTATTGAGATCGCTTGGGCCTTCAATTAAAACAAGCTCAGGCTTCAACTGATCTAATAAGGTGTGTACATGAAAAGCTGCTGTTGGGGAAAGATGGCGTATACCAAAAAAATGCGGAGCGCTCATGCTTTAATTCAGGTTCCGGCAAGCTTTGTAAAGAGAAGTCCAGCCGACGCGTTTTTTCATAACGTTTTCTAAATATTCCACCCAAGCGTTCTGATCTTTAACTTCGTCTTTCACAATTACTCCTTGAAGGGCCGCAGCTAAGTCATCATGACTAATAGTACCGTTACCAAAGTTAGCGGCTAAAGCCATAGAGTTAGTTAGCATAGAAATAGCTTCAGCAGTAGATAATACTCCACTAGGGCTTTTTAACTTCTGATCTCCTTCTAAAGTGCTGCCGGAACGAAGCTCTCTAAAGATTGTTACAATGTGTTTGACAATATTGACGTCGGGTTGTTGTGCTTGAAGAGCTAAATTTTGGGCCATTTGAGCTACGCGTGTCTTTACAATTTCTATTTCAGTCTCTACATCGGCAGGAGAGGGCAAAACTATAATGTTAAAGCGTCGCTTGAGAGCGGCTGACATTTCATTGACGCCTTTATCACGTGTATTGGCGGTAGCAATAAGAGAAAAGCCTCGTTTAGCTGGCACCTCTAAGTTGATTTCAGGTATACTTAAACGTTTTTCCGATAAAATAGATATTAAAGAATCCTGAACTTCACTAGCACAGCGAGAAATTTCTTCTATCCTAGCGATGCTGCCCGTTTCTAAAGCTTGATAAATAGGTGTTTTTATGAGTGCTTCTATACTAGGTCCACGCGATATGAGCATAGCGTAATTCCAAGAATAACGTATCTGCTCTTCAGTGGTACCAGCAGTGCCTTGGATTACCTTTTTGGAATCTCCGTTTATAGCTGCCGCTAAATGTTCACTAAGCCAAGATTTAGCTGTACCCGGTTCACCTATCAGCAAAAGGGCTCGATCAGTTACCAATGTAGCGATAGCTATTTCAATAAGACGTTTTGACCCCATATACTTAGGAGTGATAGTTACGCCTTTGACTTTTTTATGGCCTAGAATATAAGTAAGTACAGATCGAGGAGACATTTGCCAACCGCAGGGCACTGGATCCGTTTCGGCGGCTATAAGGGCCTGTATTTCTGAAGCGTACGTTTCTTCAGCCGTTTGACGCAAAATATTAGTAGCAGACATAAGAGTTACCTTGGCTTGTTGTAAAATTTTAAAACTGAATTAGTGATAAAAGACATAAATTTTCTAAATGAATAATTTTCATTTGCAGAAATCGGTCAGTATCAATTACTATGTACTTTTTTATTCACGAAATTTCCCGTTTATTTATCTGCACTTAATATCCTGTCCTGCCTAACTGTATCAACCGCAGGAACGAATTTTTATTTAAGACAATTATGTTTTCTATTCGTTAAAAAAATAATTGTATGTACAAATAATTAAAAAGCTCTCATCATAAGTTCTTGAAAACTGCGGTGCAGATCCTGAATAGGCGAAGTATTGCCAAAAGTAATAAATTTTGATTTAAGCTCTGATTTTTTTAGTTCTACAATAGTGTCTTTGTTGATAGTACAGTCTATTTGACCGTCAGCTACTACATATGGTTTAGCGGGAAAGGTCAAGTTTTTTATACGCACTACCGTATCGGCTGATAGTACTAGAGAGCGGATAGAAGAAGAAAAAACGGCATTTGAAGCTACCAGACATAAAACATTGTCAACTAAGAGCACTGGCCCGCCTGCACTGAATGAATAGGCAGTTGAACCTGTTTTAGTAGAGAGAATTAGTCCATCACCGCGAATAACGGCAAACTTAACTCCATCGATAAATACTTCCAAGCATACAGTTCTATTGCAGCCGCCTATTAGCACTTCATTTAGTGCTTGTGATTCCCAGACGATCTGATCTTGTTCGTAAACTTGGCATGATAGCATAGTATGATCTTCTAGATCATAATTTTTATTAATTAAACGGTAAAGTGTTCCCTCCAGCTGTTCTGAACTGACGGAACATAAATAGCCTATGCGTCCAAAATTGACGCCCAAAACGGGGATTTGTTTCTGGGCCACGAGTCGAGCTGCATGTAGTAGACTGCCGTCGCCTCCAAACGCCAACATTACTTCAGCGTTTTGTCCATTAAGTATGTCTTTTAGGGTTATAGTATCTATGTTGTGAACACCCAGAAAATTTTTAGCTTTTTCTAAAGCTGAATCGGCGTCGGGAGAATCAGGACGGCAGTAAATTCCGAAGGCTCTGCGTTGGGTATAATGTGGGCTGCTTATCTGATTCAATTTATTAAGTTCCTGAAAATAAAGATAATTTTGAGTATAATACAACAAGCTGACTTGCAGGGTCACCAAAAAAGGAGTTACTTTCTAATGAATTTTGAAGAATTTTTGAAAGAACATCGCCCTTATTTACAGTATTTGTACGATTTTACCCAGCAGAGTAAAAAAGTATCTTTAAACTGGGATGATATAATCGAGGGGGCTGGTGGAACTGAAAATGTTGCTTGCATCACCGTCGATGCAGTAAAAGGTTTCTGTTCTCAAGGAGTAATGAGTTCTCCTCAAATGGCGGCTATAATTCCTAATATAGCTCATAATTTGGAGAAAGCCTCGTCTAAAGGGGTACGCCATTTGATTTTTACTTGCGATTCACATCGCGAGGACAGTTTGGAGTTCTCTTCTTGGCCCCAGCATTGCCTGAAAGGCAGTGTTGAAAGTCAGCTTGAAGATGTACTTAC
>JBJEGD010000037.1:0-6757 GCA_051874735.1 Candidatus Bruticola sp.
CTACTGTTGTCAAAACTTTCTGCGTCGCCTCATCGCGACTGCTCGAGTATATTACCGCTCAGCTTGTCAGTTGTCAAGTACTTAAATAAAAAAAATTAGGTTTAGAAACGTACGCCAAAAGCCTGAGAGCCAAGAATAAGAAAAAACTGAGGCTATTCTGAAATCGATCATTGAGCTTATTAAAATACTCTTTATATTTTCGTAGCTTAAACTATATAAATACGGCAATACGTAGCATCAAAACTTAAAGGAACAAGAAAAAACGCCCATAGTACACAAACGTACACTATAGGCGCATACCTGATACAAAGGAAAAGAAATTAATTACTTGGCTGTTTCAGCGGGAGCGGCCTCAGCGGGAGCACCTTCGGCGGGAGCGGCCTCAGCGGGAGCACCTTCAGCGGGAGCGGCCTCAGCGGGAGCACCTTCAGCGGGAGCGGCCTCAGCGGGAGCACCTTCAGCAGGAGCGGCCTCAGCGGGAGCACCTTCGGCAGGAGCAGCCTCAGCAGGAGCGCCTTCGGCAGGAGCGGCCTCAGTAGCAGCGGGAGCGCCAGCTTCGGGAGCGGCTGGAGCCTCAGTTTTAGCAGCGCAAGCAGACAGAGTAAAAGCGGCGGCGCCAATCACAAATAAAGCAGCTAGTTTCTTAAAAGTAGTCATAACTAGGAAAACCTCCTGAACCCAAGTGATCCAATCTAGTTTATAAAATTGCGCTTACGACAGCACAAGCGGACCAGGGTAAATGGAACAAATTATTTCGTAACTTGCAGTTACAAAACCCTCGACGCAGACAGGAAGCGAAGCAACTGTTTTCTAATCGCATGCATCACTCCCGCTCAGCCGAGTATAATTTCCGTTTGTTACTCAGTATTCTGATTGTGCGAGCTGAAACTTACGTTTCCTCTCGAAACAAACCCGCCTTAATCAGCAAGCACTCTGCAGATTAGGCGCATACATTTCATAACAACAATGCTTGTGGCAAGTTTTGAACAACATAAGCTGAATACCTGCCAACTAAGGTGCAATTATCCAACAATCGGAGCAAAAATTCAAGTGTAGTTAAGCTTCAATTAGCTTTAGCGGGATCAAGAGGCTTATCAAAACCAGACTCTTTTAACCAATCGGCAGCTTCTTCGGCGTCTTTTTCAACGCCGATACCATTCAAAAGACAATAAGCTAAACATGATTGGGCAACTTTATCGTCATAATCTGCAGCCTGGCGCAAATAAGTCACAGCTTCAGCCGCATTTGCCTCCGTGCCCACACCTTTATATAGGCATAATGCTATACAACGCAAAGCTCTACCAGAAATAGGAGAGCCGCTAGCTGCAGCCTCTTTGTACAGTTCAAGGGCCTTAGATCCATCTGCTTTCACTCCTCTTCCATGCTGATAGCTTACACCTAAAAGGAACTTAGCATCAGGTACTCCACGTTCAGCAGCCTTAGTTAGCCAATATGCGGCTTTTTCTAAATCGGGCTGCAAATCTTCTAGACCGGTATTGTAAACAATACCCAACTTAATTTGAGCATCTATGTAACCGTTTTCAGCTGCTTTAGTGTAATACCCGATGGCTTTAACCGCATCTTTGGTCACCCCATGGCCATAGACATAGCAATCGCCTAGCAAAAACTGAGCGAAAGGATGCCCCTTATCGGCGGCCTTGACATAATACTGCACAGCTGTTTCCGGACTGCGTTCTACTCCATCACCATTCATATAATGTAAACCAGCCATAAGCTGAGCGGCCACATGACCTTGTTTGGCGCTGCGCTCGTACCAAAGCATAGCCTCTTTCGGATTGCGAGGACCAACCTTATCCTGGTCAAAAATACATCCTACTTTGTACTCAGCGTCACTACGCCCCTGTTCAGCTGCCTTTTTTAACCAGAAGAGCGCTTTGCTCATATTGCACTCTACACCTTCACCTTTGTAATAGCATTGGGCTAAAAGTTGCTGAGCATCAGCATATCCAGACTCGGCCAGCTTAGTTAATGGAGAAATCGCTTCTTCAAACTTGCCCTCATGGATCAGCTGAACAACCTGCTTAAACTCGTCATTGACAGCGTGTTCAGTACTATTCTGTGATTGCGTCACCTTAGCTTGGGCTGCGGGCGAACTACTCCCAACCGTTTCCGCAGCAAATACATCTGAAGGCAAACATAAACTGAAGGCTAGCGCAGTACAAACAGTAAAAAACTTAAATTTATTTACGAAGCCTACACCGTTATAAATAAAATTATTAACGATACTCATGGTTCTACCCCTTTGCTATTTTTAGCTTGCTTGTGTGTTTGTCAGCTTTTTTTTGTTGATAAAGAAGAATATGGGACCACTTATAAGGTAAAGCCCACAGAATAAATATACCGAAAGAGGCAGACTTACAAGGGCGACAATGATAGGGACTATAAAAGTCCATTTGGGTAACCAACTCATTTTCGTTAATTTTGGGTAAGGAAGTCGGCAAACCATTAAAAAAGCAAAAATGAGAGTTGTGATCATAATAAATGACCAACTAGAAAAACGACAGGAAGATGTAGCTGTAAAATCTGCTAAGCAGAACATGGACAAAATTGCTGCAGCTCCAGTAGTAGGCATGCCTTCAAAAAAACTAGGAGGGCAAATCGAATCGGTGTTGGCATTGTAACGCGCCAAGCGCATACCACCTAAGCAAATGTAAACAAACGCCACCACAAGAACAGCATAACTAAAGGTGCCGCTCAAAGGTTCGAATCCCCCTCCCTGCTGCCAGCCTCCGTTGCAGACGGCCTTAATGACGCCATATAACCCGCTGCTGTAATCGCTGCTGTAGGCTGCTAGACTGTAATTTGCCGACAAAGAAGCAGCTATCCAAGAATAAGCCAAAGTACCTCCAGCTAAACAAAAACTGGCAAAGTCAGCTAAAGAGTCGAGCTGAGCCCCAAATTCACTAGCAACATTCCATTTCCTTGCCAAAAAGCCATCGCAAGCGTCAAAACAAACAGAAGCTAGAAGAGCCAAACAAGCCCAAAAAGGCTGACCGATAACAGCCAGATAAAGGGACAGCAGGCCTAAAAACATATTAAAGCATGTACAAGCAGTAACTATAGCAAAAGACATATTTTGTGAGTTTCGCTTGAACTTAGTTGGGCCCTCTATTTTTATTTAGGATCACTACATCTATGTATAAATTTAGCCAATAAATAAAACACGAAAGCTAACCTATAAAAACAAAAATAGCAGCACAACTTAAGCCAGAAAATATTTGACGGAAACTAAGCTAAAAGATCACGGCATAGCGGCATATTTTACCAGTTGATTTCACATTTAAATAGTAGTTTGGCCTATTGTAAGCTAATAAACAAAAGTGGCTCTGCAGAAGTAATTCTGCAGGGCCACTTTTACTATTTTTTCACGCTCCAACCATTAATTGGTTAGAGGTACGCCAGCCCACAAACGCATAATATCGATATAAGTCACCAGTATCACAAAACCTAGCAACAGGTAAAGACCGATCTGATGCACCCAAGCTTCTTTGGCTGGGTCTACTTCTTTGCCTCTAAGGCCGCCGATCAACAGCACCACAAAACGAGCTCCATCCAAAGCAGGGAAAGGTATAACGTTAAATGCCCCTACCGCGGCGTTGATTAAAGCAACAATATATAGAAATTTTCCCAAACCTTCATTAGAAAGTTCAAAAATCATCTGCATAATACCCAAAGGACCAGACATGGAAGACTTTACTAATTCTGGACTGAGAACTTTATCTACCATCTGTTTAACAATAATAACTGGAGCTATAATCAAACGTCCGATTAAAACAAACGAGTGTTTAAACGTAGTGGCAAATGTTATAGGCTGAAAAGTTATCCCCAACTGAGAAGGATCTGATACTTTTCCGTTTAGCTGTAAACGAACGTGCTCACTGCCTCGCATAATATCAAAAGCTAAGGGCTCGCTACCTTGGGCAAGTTTGCTCAAAATTTCGCTACAAGATTCCTGATTAGTAACACGAGCACCGTTAATCAAAAAGAGATAATCGCCTTCTTTAAAGCCGTTCTGAGCAGCTAAACTACCTTCAGCAACGCTTTTAATCTGATTGGTGGTGGTGTTATTGAATTTAAATTCTGTCACCTGGGCAGGCATAATGCCTATTTTGCCAACAGGAGCGAACTCTTCGGCAAACATTTCCATAGCCAAAGTTCGCCCATCCTTGAGCGAAAACTCAGCCTTAATCTTGTTTAAATTACCTTTAGAATTCTTATCTTTCTGACTGCTGATCTGACGCAGAATACTTTGCATGCTACTTAAGTCAGCAATATTACGGCCATTTACAGCTGTTACGATGTCACCTTCTTTAAACTGGGCTGTCGGATCATCGTTACCAAAAGGATTGATAGAGATCACTTCAACTCCTCCACCTTTAACAGCTTTGAAGTTGACTCCAGCCATAGTTAGATTGGGGACAATTGTCATGGTCAGTTTTTCTTGACCACGCGTTACTTCCATAGGAACAGATTGAACCGGATATTTACCAATTAAGCGCACCATATCAACGCCGGAAACTACAGGATGATGATTGATGCTTTCAATTTTGTCACCGTATTTCAAACCAGCTACAGCGGCCGGTGAGTTATCAAAAACTTTCATAACTATCGGCAAACTGCTAGGACTAAGTTCAGCCATACCGTAACAAGCGCCAATAATCCAGAACATTATTAAGGCTGAAATAAAGTTCATAGTTACGCCGCCCAAGACAACCGCCATACGAGCCCACACGCTCTTATCGTTAAAATTGCCTTCCAGCTCGCGAATAGTAGTATAAACACGTTTGGGCAAATAACGAATATGGCCAACTACAGAATAGAACGCAGCTTTTTCCTCTTCCGGCACCTTTTGAGGATCTTCGGAGATCATCTTTTCCAACGAGTCGGCCAATTCACTGGGAGTACCTGGCAAAGCATCTTCAGTCAGATACTGAGAGACCATTTTGAACTCAGTCTGCTCTTCATCATTTTCAGGGTCTTCTCCCAACATCATTACATAACCGCCTAAAGGCAGTAAACAAATGCTAAATTCAGTACCGCGGTAATTGAAAGAAAATAGGCGTGGACCGAAGCCCAAACAAAAGCGCGGGCAACGAATGCCAACGCGACGCGCCATAATAAAATGGCCCAGCTCGTGAATAGTAATGATAAAGCCGAATGCGACACAAACGGCTATCAGGCTAGGCAAGTTATGTATTATCCACTGGATAACAGCCATTAAAACCTCCGCAAAAATTCTCATTAAAGAAGAGCTTCGTCAGCCTATCTTAAGCTCCTAAATTTATTTATTTTCATACTTTGCTTCTATAAATTTGCGGGCATATAAGCGAGTCTCATTATCGACGCGATCCAAAATTTCCAGGGTTGGCTGCGCAACAACTTGATGAGTATCCATGCAAGCTCTAATCGTTTCAGGAATGGCTGTAAAGAAAATTTGGCCTTTAAGGAAAGCAGCCACAGCGACCTCATTAGCGGCATTGACTACACAAGGCAAAGTGCCTCCTACTCTGCCGGCCTCGAAAGCATATTGCAAACAAGGAAAATCATCTAAACGCGGCTCTTCAAAGGTGAGGTTGCGACACTGACTAATCTGCATATTTTCCCAAGCCTTGGGCAAACGCTCCGGCCACCCCAAAGCGTACTGAATAGGTGTACGCATATCAGGCAATCCAACCTGAGCTAAAATAGATCCGTCTATAAATTCCACCATAGAGTGAACGATACTCTGAGGGTGTACCCAAACCTCAATCTGCTCCATACTGCACTGGAAAAGATGCATAGCTTCCAGAACTTCAAAGCCTTTATTCATTAAACTAGCGGAATCGATAGTTATTTTGGCTCCCATACTCCAAGTAGGATGTTTCAAAGCCTCAGCAGCGGTCATAGAAGCTAACTCTTCTTTAGGTTTAGTGCGGAAAGGACCGCCAGAAGCTGTCAATAGAATACGCTTCAACGACTTTTCTGGCTGACCGTGCAAGCATTGAAATATGGCTGAGTGTTCAGAATCTACAGGCAGAAGAGGCACTCCCTTTGATTTTGCCAATTTAGTAACTATGCTGCCGCCTACTACTAAAGTTTCTTTATTAGCCAAAGCTATAGGTTTGCCCACTTCCAAAGCGGCGACAGTAGGTTTTAAACCAGCGACCCCTACTAAAGCAGACAGCACAATATCGGCATTGTTCAGAGCTGCTGCTTCGATAACCCCTTCCTCGCCGACCAAAATTTTTATACCTGTATCGTTGAGAGCTTCTTGCAATTGGGGAAGATAAGTTTTATCTCCCAAAGCCACCACTTGAGGACGGAACTTGAGAGCCTGTTCCGCAAGAAGTTTCCAAGATCGATTAGCAGCCAAAACGCTGACTCTAAAGCGATCGGGGAAAGCTTCAATAACATCGAGAGTCTGAGTGCCTATAGAACCGGTAGACCCCAATAAAGATACATTTTTAATCATTAGACAGCTCCTACGTCAAAAAAAAGATGTGTTTATACTGATAAATCTTTATATGCTGAAAAAAGTATCGAGAAAAGGTAAAGACAAACAAATAGTCAGCCACATATAAGCAAAAAGGGAGGCAAAAAGGTAAGAATCAAAACGATCGAGCAATCCTCCATGGCCAGGAATAATCGCACCAGAATCTTTGCAGTTGGCGTCTCTTTTCAAGGAAGACTCAAATAAATCGCCCAACTGCCCCAATAAACAGCAGCCTATTCCCATAATTAACCAAAAATACACGTT
>JBJEGD010000038.1:0-32182 GCA_051874735.1 Candidatus Bruticola sp.
TTTAGCTTCCGCTTCCGCCTTAATTCTGGCTTCTTCTTCGGCCTTGGCTTTAGCTCTTATAAAGGCTTCAGCCCTTTTTTTTTCCTTAGCTGCTTGCAAATGTGCTTGCTGTTGTCTGACTTGCCACTCTTTAACTACTTGGCGAGCGTCGTTTAAAAGAGAAGAAATAGCTATTGAAAGATTAGGACAATTGTAGGGGCGTGATTTACGGGGCTTGCAAACGGGAATTTCCACGCGTTTAGGGGGAGGAGCTATCGTTTTGTTAGGGCTTTTACGGGCCAAAATTAATTTAACCATACCGCCTTGCATATCTTCGCAGAAGAGTATGTCGCAAAAACTAGCTAATCCTAAAGGCCACGCGTTATTAGGAGAGCTGTTAGCTATCATATAGGTAGACAAGATAAAAGGAGCAAAAAGCAGCTGCTCTTCGAATCGTCCGTTATTTACATAATCTGCGGCAGCAATCAGCCCGCCAGGTTTTAACCAACGACAAGCATTGTATAAAGCTTTGTAAGGATAGGAACTGCTGGTAAAAGTGCCTGTGCAGAGTATTGCATCGAAGCTGCCCTCTTCTAAATTGCTTTCTGCGTCTTGTAAGCTCATAGCTTTTATATTCATGAAATGGTTGGCACGGATCTCTGTGCGAGCCGCTTCAACATTTTCCGAATCCTCATCGACAGCTACAATTTCTGCACCAGAGCTATGCAGATAACGCAGATTGGCGCCTAACCCGCAACTTAAATCTAGAACACGTTGCCCTGGTTTAAGCTCTAAAAGGTTAATAGCATTAACTCGTGTATCTTCTTCACCTACTATGCGGCGCACTAGAAGTGAGGACTTAAATAAAGGTCGGATCGACCACCAGCGGTTCCAATGGTTGGTCAAACGTTTAAGCGGACAGTCATTTGTCACGTCAGTCAGATCCTTTCGTCACATTTTCTTTTGATATTATTCTTCGTTTTCTACTAAAAAATGCTTTTTACCTATGCAAATTTAGGTCTATTTTACCCAGCTTAACCTGTGTTTGAAGTATATTGGAGAGGGCTATACTGCTTGTTGATTGTGACTAGACTAAATTATTATAGAACTTGCGATATTTGTAGTTTTTTATTTGAAAAATTTAGTTTTCTCTGAAAATTAAGACTAAACTCGGCGATTTTTGCTATCCACTCGATTTACCTATATCAAAAATGTATTACGCTTAATTATTTTGTTTACTAAGTCAATTTTTTATTGAAATAAAAAATATTGAGCGTTTTAGACCTTACGGTGTAATACGCTCAATATTGAGTTAGAAGCAAAATGAAATTACAAACTGTTCTTTAAGATGCTGACAACATCACTGCGGGTCAGCTTTTTATAACCGCCTTCTAAAATGAACACCGCATCGGCTATATGTTCGATCATATCTTCGTTCGCTCCCAATTCGGTAATATTAGAAGCTAATTTTAATTCATCCATCCAAGATTTCATTCTTTCCAGACCGGCTTTAGCTATTTCTTCATCGCTTCGGTTCTCAGTAGGAACTTTCCATACATTAATGGCAAAGCGCTTAAATTTGGCTAAACCATAAGGCATAATATGACGATAATATGGCAGAGAGACTGCGGCTAAAGTCATGCCGTGAGTGGCGTTAGTGTAAGCGCTGACGGCATGACCCAAATTGTGAACCATCCAATCTGTGCTCTTACCCCTTGAAATAAGAGTGTTGAGAGCCCAGGTGGCCGTCCACATAATGTTGCTACGTGCTTCATAATTTTGCGGATCTTTATTAGCAACGCGGCTGGAGTTTATAAGTGAGAGCATTAGACCTTCACTTATATAGTCGCTAGTGTTGTCATCTGTGCCGGAGAAATACTGTTCGCATATATGATTAAAAATATCGTAAATGCCGGCTGTCATTTGGTAATGGGGCAGGGTCATAGTAAAGCGTGGATTTAAAATAGAAAAGCGGGGAGCACATTTTTCCGTATCAAAAACTCGGCCTACTTTTAATTTTTTTTCTTGGTTGGTAATTACTGAGCCGCCATTCATTTCTGAACCGGTGCCAGCCATGGTCAGTACACAGCCTACAGGTAGTATCGGGCAGTTGGGCTCCTCAAAACGCACAAAGTATCTTTCCCAAGGATCGTCAGTGCAGTGGACTGATACGGAGAGCGCTTTAGAGTAGTCGCAGACTGAGCCGCCACCTACAGCTAAAATAAAATCGGCTTGATGCGCGCGAGCAATTTGAATGCCTTCGTAAAGTTTGGCTGTGGTAGGGTTGGGTAAAACTTGAGCAATTTCGGCTATGTTTTTACCGCACTTTTGCAGTATGTTGATAATTGCTTCATAAATACCGTTTTTTTTGATGGAACCTGAACCGTAAACTAGTACAACGTTATTACCGTATCGATTCAATTCAGCAGCTAAATGATCTATGGAATGCTCACCAAAATACAGTTTAGTACTATTGCAATAAGTAAAGTCTCCTAACACGATCAGTCTCCTTTATTTTACAGATTGTCCCAAATTATAAGCTTGTTGCAGGGCTCGGTGGCCTTGAATATCGCCTATTTCTCCAACTCCTCCGGCAAATATACTATCAGTTAATTCCGCTTTATCGAAGCATTCAATCCACCCTTGCAAGCCGCTAATTGCTCTTTTCGGAGCACTATTATTTGTATCTGCAGCAGTGCTAAGCAAATAAATAGAGCGGAATGAGTAGTCCGAAGTATAGAGGGCATTGGCTCTATCGAGTAAAGTCTTCATCTGACCGCACATTTCATAGTAGTAAATAGGAGTAGCAAAGACAATAATATCTGCCTGACGCATTTTTTCTACTATGAGTATGGCGTCATCGTTAATGATACATTTATGGAGTTTTTGACAAGCTAAACACCCTTTACAGAAGGCTATTTGTTTACCACGCAAACTAATTTTTTCTGTTTGGTGGCCGACCGCTCTAGCTCCGTCTGCAAAGGACTCTGCTAAAGCATCTGAGTTACTATTTTGTCTTAAACTGGTACTTATAAGTAAAATGTTTTTTGACACTGCGTGGTACTCCGTTAAGTTGATTTGACATTTTTGTTTACTTAAGTACGATACATTTTAAAATATAAAGTTAACTTTAGGTCAAGATATTTCGCTTGAAACAATTTTGTCGAGTCAAACAATGAGCACATATACAATAGGTCAAGTTGCCGAAGAATTCTCTTTGCCGATTTCTACTTTGCGTTTTTATGATAAAGAAGGACTGTTTCCCACTTTGCATCGCAAGTCTGGTATTCGCTGTTTTACAGATCGAGAAATTGATACTTTGAGAATAATTGAATGCTTAAAAAAGTCTGGTTTAAGTATTAAAGATATAAAGTTATTTATCGAGTGGTGTCATCAAGGAAGTGAAACTTTTGCTTTGCGTTTGGAGTTATTCCGCTGCCGTAAAGCTGTTGTGGAAGAAGAAATAGCTAAAATGACTCAGGTACTTGATGTCCTCAAGTTCAAATGTTGGTACTATGAATACGCCTTAGAACACGGACGCACAGTTGATATAGAAAGCGACGATATTCCTCAAGAAATGTGCCGCCTGTATGAAAAAATACACAAGCGGCCAGAACTTGGAAAAAAACAGGCTTAAAAAATTCTGTAATTTGCCGTACCTGAGTTCGGTATAACAAGCTTACCTTTTTTTGAGAAGCATGAGAGTTTCTATATGGGGAGTGTGAGGGAAGAAGTCGTAAAGCTGAGCTTGTACTAAGCGATATGCTTGGCGCAGAACATTGTATTCTTCTATAAAACGGCTGCAGTTGCATGAAATATATAGAAGCGTTTCTGGCCCTTCTTCAACGACTCTTGTAATCATTTTGGGATGACAACCGCTGCGTGGCGGATCTAAAATGAGCAGGCTGCAGTCCAAACTGGGCCAGTCTTCTGAATTAGTACAATAAAATTCAGCTTGGCGCCCTATTTTTTTTGCATTTCTTTTGGCATGTTCTATAGCTTGCGGTACCGATTCTACGCCGATTAAATTGCCTTCTAAAGATAAACCTATGCTGCCCACTCCGCAGTATAAATCTAAAATTTTTTGCTGAGGTCCAACCCAGCGGCGGGCTGTGAGCAGCATTTTTGCATAAGCCGGAGGATTTGATTGGAAAAAAGAACGCCAACCTAAAGAAAACTCCAAGTTATTCACTTTCTCTTTTATTTCTGATTGACCAGCTAACAAATATTCAGTTTGTCCTGAAGCAGTAGGACTGATGGCGTCATTGATAACATGGATAACGCCGGCTGCCTTATCTAGACTCATAAGTTCGTTGGCCAATTCCTGCAGTGGATTAGAGGGAGAGTCAAGAGAATATTCTGTTGGAGATGAGGTTATTAAGGCCGTCAAAAACTGACCGGTGTGGAAACTGAATCTGATGACTAAATAGCGCAAAAAACCAGTATTGGTTTTGGGATCCCAGCCGGGGAAGTTATGTCTCTTTTGCCAGCGGCGGACAATTTTAATAATGTCTCTATTGCAAGGCGGTCCTATAAAGCATTCATCTACATCGACTACTTTTTGAAAAAGGCCGCGTATATTAAAGCCAAGCTGGTCATTAATAAAGCTGAGCTCTATTTTACTGCGGTAATACCAAGGGGTAGGAGCCTCCTGAACGGGGAATATACGCACCTGATTTTCTAGATTGCGCAGTGCCTCTTCCAAAGGGGCCGCTTTCAAGGAGGCTTGACGCTGATAATTTATGTGTTGTAAGGCGCATCCGCCGCAAAATCCGAAGTGAGGACAGACGGGCTCACACCGATCTGGTCCCGGAATTAAAACTTGACGTAACCAAGCTTGACGCGCACCGCGTTTCTTGCCCCCTATCATGCACAGGGCTCTATCTTGAGGAGCTGCGGCGTAGCATCGAGCTGGAGCAGACTGGGCTCGTTCGGCTAAAAATTGGCCTCGGTTATTCAGGTGGTCAGCTTTAAATAGTAGTTCTTCAGTTGGTACGGGACGCTTCTTCATAATGGTGCAGCAGCTTCTATCCGCATCATGCTCTTCCTGTTTGGTCAGTTTGGGAAGGGCCTTAAGTTAGCTAAATTTGAACTCGAGTAAAAAATTTTGCCATATTAAGCCTAAACTTTAATTTACTGACCGTATAATATGTCTGTATGTCTTGACATACTCACTTAATTACCTTAAAAAAAGAATCTGAAGTTATAAAGTTTTAACCAGGCTGCATGAACCTGCAGTCGTGTTTTTTTCATTTTTTTATTTTAAGGAGAGAATAAAATTATGTGGTTGAAAGACGCAGATACTCGATATGGTGCCAGACGGAGAGATTATGATGAGTGGGAAGAAGACGAAGATTTAGATGAAGACCTCGAGGAAGACGAATGGGACGATGATGATGATTGGGATGATGAAGACGGTGAAGACAGCTGGGAAGATGAAGACGATGATTTAAGCTGGGACGATGAAGACGACGACGATTGGGATGATGAAGATAGCGAAGACGATGAAGAGGATTGGGACGAAGACGAAGATTAGTCTGAGCTGATGCTTATTATTTATCTTAAAAAACTAACCTGTTCTCAAGGGTTGGTTTTTTTTTGTCTGAAAAATACTGTGCTTATCATATGGTGAAATAACTGGTGTGAATATTCATCTTATGTTTGTATGGCTAGGGCACTAATGTCGTTATCATGGCTTTGAAGTTTGTAGGGAAGGAAATTGTTTTGCTTTACAGTTTCAAAATGTTGTATAACTGGCTAACAATAAATTTTTGAAAGATATAGAGTTGTCTTAAAAATTATGTATATAGAGGACAAAGAAAAGCTGACCCCGCTATTTCAGCAGTATTTTAGTCTTTGTGAGGCTAATCCCGATTGTTTAGTACTTATGCAGTGCGGAGATTTTTACGAAACTTACGGTCCAGGGGCGGAAATTTTCGCTAAAGATGGTGAGATCGTACTGACTGCTAAAGATGGCGGAGCGGGTCGTAAAATTCCTATGGCTGGTATACCGCTACATACTTTAGAGGGATATTTACGCACTCTAGTAGCTAAAGGGCACCGCGTGGCAGTCGCTGATCAAATGGCTGTGCCTTCAGAATGTCGGGGAATAGTACCTAGAGAAGTTACTCGCATAGTTACTGCAGGGACTATCTTAGACACTCAAAGTCTTGATGAAAAAGATCATAACTATATAGTTTGCTTAGTTTTTGGCAAAAATGGATACACCGGTTTTTCTGCTGCTGACGTCGGCACAGGTGATTTTTGTGGCAGTGAATTCCTTTCAACAGATATTGAGCAAATCGCCGAAGAAGTGTTGCGTTTTCATCCTTCGGAATTGGTTTATGCTAAGCAATCGGCCTCAGAATCTACAGAGCGTTTGTTAGAACTATTAAAAATCCAGATGCGCTATCTGAGTTTTGTGCCCAAGGTTTTTTCCTTTTCTGCTCAAGTTTGTGAAGAACGGCTTAAGCGAGAATTTAAACTGGCTAGTTTATCTGGGTTGGGTTTTGCTGAACATGAGTCAGCTATAGCTTCTTTGGCTTGTATGCTCGACTATATTCACAATATAGCCTTGAATCATACTATTACGTTGGAATTACCCCGTTTATTGGTTGATCAAAATAATTTAATTCTTGATCAAACTACCCGACGTAATTTAGAACTTACAGAAACATTATTGGGAAGAGAACGGCGGGGGAGTTTATTAGGGGCTATAGATGAAACTTGTACTTCTATGGGGGCTAGAAAACTGAAAGAATGGATCCTTCGTCCCCTTTGTAATGTGGCGGAAATTAGCTTGCGCCACGATCGTTGTGAGATTCTCGTCTCCCAATTTGAAATCAGAAGCGAATTAAGAAACCATCTAAAGGGGATAGCCGATATAGAGCGTCTGTTAGCGCGGGTATCTTACGGGACTTTCAATGCTAGAGAACTGCTAGCTATAGGTTCTTCCTTAGCTGAAGTTCCCAGTTTTATAGAACTGATAAAAAGGCTGCCTTCCCAAGCGTTTGCTTATATAGTTGATAATTTGTCTGCTGACGCTCCGGAATTTGCGGAATTGAGTCAGCTCTTGGAAAAAGCTATAAACCCCGATGCCCCACTGGCTTTGAAAGATGGAGGTATTATTCGCTCCGGTTATAATGAGCAACTTGACGAATTGCGCCAACTCTATTCTAACGGCAAAGAGTGGCTCAGCCGCCTCGAAGAAAGGGAGCGAGAAAGCACCGGTATAAAAAATTTAAAGGTTGGTTATACCTCTGTATTTGGGTATTACATAGAAGTGACTAAGGCTAATTCTAAGATGGTGCCGATGCATTATACCCGCAAACAGACTTTGGTTAATAGCGAGCGTTATATTATTCCCGAGCTTAAGGAATATGAAGTAAAAGTTCTGGGAGCTCAAGAGCAAATCAAAAAACTGGAATACAGTCTTTTCCAAGAGGTGCGCTCCGCTGCAGCCCAACGGACTCCATCTTTGCGCCGTTTGGCTAAAACTTTGGCTGAACTTGATATTTATACTTCGTTTGCTCAGACAGCTTCCTCTCGAGGTTGGGTGCGTCCAGAAATATCTTTGGAGCCTTGCGCTGAAATTATCCAGGGGCGCCATCCTGTAGTAGAGCAGACTTTAGGAGAATTTGTACCTAATGATTGCCGTTTGACCTCAGAGAAGCCGATTATCATTCTAACTGGTCCCAATATGAGTGGGAAGTCTACGTGGCTGCGTCAGACTGCTCAAATTGCAGTTCTTGCCCAAATGGGGTCATTTGTGCCTGCACAAAAGGCTGTGCTTTCTATTTTTGATCGTATTTTTACCAGAGTTGGAGCTAGCGACGATTTACACTTAGGCCAGTCTACTTTTATGGTTGAAATGAGTGAGACTGCCAATATAGTTAACAATTCTACGTCTAAATCGTTAGTCGTTTTGGACGAGATTGGACGCGGTACTAGTACCTTTGACGGTTTGGCTATAGCGCAGGCTGTAGTGGAGTATCTTCATGATGGCCCCAAGCCTTTAACTTTGTTCGCTACTCATTTCCATGAACTTACAAAATTGGGACGCACTTTAAAGGGATGCCGAAATTTCCGGGTAGCCGTCAAAGAATTGACTGATGAAGTAGTATTTCTGCATAAAATAGTTCCGGGAGGAGCTGATCGCAGCTATGGTATATACGTAGCTAAATTGGCAGGCATGCCTAAGCCTTTGCTGCAGAGGGCTGCAGCTTTACTTAAGCGCATGGAGCAGAGTCGCAAGTCTAAAAGTGAATCAGCTCAGCTAGATTTCAATTTGTAGCGCTGAATCCAATTTTTTGGGAATTTAAAGGCTTTGTTTCGTTGAGGAGTTGTGATCATTATGTTTGGGTTAGGTTTGGGAGAATGGCTGATAATTTTAGCAGCGGCCGTTTTGCTTTTTGGTCCCAAATACATAGGCAGGCTAGGACGAAAAATTATCAGCAACTTGCACTCAGTTGGTCAAGAATTTAAAGAAGGATACGATCAAGGACATAGTTCAGCTGATTTAGACAATTCTAAGGAAAAATGATGAATTATGAACAGTCTCAAGAGCAGAAAAATGTAGAGCTTAGGGACAATAAGGTATCGGAGGCTGTTGAAACGGTACCAAATATTGATAATATCGATACGGAAGGGGATATAATCGATAAAGAAGTTTCTCTAAGTTTAAGCGGTCATTTAGAAGAGTTGCGCCGCCGTATTTTTTATTGTTTAGCAGCTTGGACTGTTGCCAGCTGTCTTGCTTACGCTTATGCCGATTTGATTTTACAAAAAGTTCGGGAATTAGGCGGTTCTGCTTTTACTTTTGTCTATACCGGACCGACGGAAGCTTTTATGGCTTTCATTAAGTTATCTATGGCTTTGGGGTTAGTTGCTGTTCTTCCTGTGATTCTCTATCACATAGCAGCTTTTGTAAATCCGGCTCTAACCCGACGTGAGCGGCGTCTACTTTTTAGCTTGACTCCAGTTTGTCTAGTACTTTTCTGCGTCGGCTTAGTGTTCGCTTGGTTTGTGGCACTGCCCGTTATGTGGCGCTTTTTTTTGAGCTTTCAAACTAAAGGTATTGTGGCTCTCTGGACTATCGGAGAAGTTGTGGGCTTTGCTTCAGGTTTGCTGCTGATTTGTGGGTGTGTCTTTGAAATTCCGGTATTTTTAATCGGCGCTGTTAAGGTGGGAATCATTTCTTACGATCGCTTAGCCAAGGCCAGACGCGTCTCCTACTTTGTTATATTAGTTTTAACCGCTGTCATAACTCCCACTCCTGATGCTTTTACCTGTTTAGTTGTGGCCGGTCCGATTATTGCCCTTTTTGAATTGAGTTTGCTCTGCCTGCGCTTCATAAAATGAGTAACTTGTGGTCAAAATAAGCACAAAAAAAGCAGAGCCTGAAAGAAATCCTCAAGCTCTGCGTTTTTTTCTTGGTGTTTAATAAATGTTCGATTTTATTTCATATATTACTGCGCCTCAGGCTGTGTTGTCGGCGCCGGAGCTTCTGAGGGGGCCATTGGTTCAGTTCTGTTTGGATTGACAGTCTGAGCTTGACGGCGGTCTCTAATGACTACTAAGGGCGTCATCTCTCCGGCATTGCCTTGAGGATTAGGTTTCAAGGCTTCTACAACTTCACCCGTTCGGTTGGAATCGGTTATAGCTAAAACATCGACTTTGCCGAGGTCGTTCGCATCGACAATAGTTACATCGAAACCGGTAGCCTCTTTTATTTCCTGGCAGACTTTTTGAGGATAGGCTGGCGCCAGTACGACATGTTTGTCGAAAGGAGGCAGCGTGCCAGTGCAATCATCGATGGCAGCGACCATTCTTCCCGTGACTCGATAAAATTCACCAGAACGGCCTATAAATTTACCGATCAAGCCGCGCAGCATACCGTAAAGAATCTTCCAGGTTCCTACTTCTCGGAAGGCCATTTCTAAAGAATAAACCGAAGAGAGCGAAGAATTCATGTCGAAGAACAGATTTAAACGACGGGCTAAATAGCGCGGTTTAATATCTTCGCAGTAAGCTACACGTCCTTGCATAATAGCTACAGGACTTTCAGCTAAAGCAATAATATCGCCTGGTTTAGCTACTTCAGCTGTATATTTTTTTACAACTTCGACTATGTCGTCGCCAGGCATAAGCATGCGGGTAGGGATGGGCACAGCTGGAGCATCTGGAGCAATTTCTTTTTTAGGAGGCTTAACGCTGACGGGAGCGCTGGGCTCGACTGGAACTTCTTTAAATTCAGCCGCATTGAGAGTAATAACTTGGCGGCGGTATTTCATAGGGGTGCGGCAATAGTATTTGTAGTTAATATCGACGCGGAACTCTCCTAAGTCGGCCACAGCTTTGCGTACATCGCGGGCAGTTAGCCAAATTTCAACTTCAACATTAAGCTTTTTGCCGGGCTTAATAATAACGGCTTCCCAATAACCATCAACCCGTGGAGCTTCAGGATTTATTAAACTTACAATAGGATGCAGATCGGAGTAACGCAATCCAATCGGCTGAAGATGGGCATGAGCATCGATAACTAACCCCTGCTGGGTGCCTGAGTTTTGAAAAGGAAAAGAAAAACGCAGGCGGGCGTGGTGTGCGTCTGTATATTCAACACGCATATTGTCAACTTGCTCTGCTGCTGCTCTGACGACAGCGTCGGCGCGAGATGAAGCGATAAATTCAAGAGCTAAAACTGTAAGAGCGGGAACGGCCAGAAGGGTTGAAGCCCAGCACATAAATATCTCCTCCATGAGAGCATATAAAATAATCAGGGTAATTTTTGAAGATTGCGGCGTTTATCCTGCAATAGTTTATTCTGCGGCTCGCTTCAGCTCCAAGCAAACTGGAAGCAGCTTTTTTAATTGGCAGATTTTTAGAGGCACAGGATTTAGATGTAAAGCTTGGCCTAGTTGAAAAACGCTAGGACGCGGCAGGTTACTGTGACGCCTCAGCACTTCTTCTGTTTTACCAAAATCTTGGAGACGCCCTTTATCTAGTAAAATAATTTTTTGACATTGTTCGCTTATGAGATCGATATTATGGGTGATTAATAATGTCAAGGTTGGTCTTGTATAACGCAGATAATGGAAAATTTGTGTAAGTATCTGCCAGCTTTCTTCATCGAGAGCTGCGTTTGGTTCGTCCATAATGACTGCTTGGGGGCGCATAGCCAAAACTCCAGCTATAGATAGTAGGCGCAGCTGAGAATTGCTTAATTCATAAGGATGAACATCTTTCCAGGGTGTTAACTTAGTTAATTCTAAAGCTTCTTGACAGCGTTCGTTTATTTCTGTTGGGGTGAGACCCAAATTTTGTGGGCCGAAAGCCGTTTCAGACCACACGCTGGAAGTAAAGATTTGTTCACGGCTGTTATGAAAAACAAATCCTACTTGCGCTGCCAGACTCCAGGTAGGTTGGCTGCTTATGTCTTGACCGTTGATAGATACCGAACCTCGCTGAGGGCGCAGCATACCGTTGAGCATTTTGGCTAAAGTTGTTTTCCCAGATCCGTTCGCTCCGTATATGGCTGTGCAGTCAGGAGTTTCTAAAGTTAAGTTTATATTGTTAAGAACAGGCTCTTTAGAATTGTAGGCAAAAGAAATATCTTTTAAATCTATGGTGAAGGACGAAAGGGCAGAGCGTTCATCATGAGGAGCAATTGGGTTAGCCTCTTGTTGAGAGTACGAAACAGTACATTCTGCTTGTTTCTGTAAAAAATTTACAGCTCCGTCTTTAGTAAAGGGCAGTTTAGAAGGATTGTAAGATAAATCTAAACTGCGTATGATTCTTGTCCAGGGAGTTGATAGACTTCCAGATGGGAAGTGCTGACGCGGTGGCCCATCGTAAATTAGTCGACCTTTATCAAGTTCAAGCCAGCGTGAAAAGCTGCAGACTTCTTCTATATTTGAGGAACTCCAAATTACAATGCGATTGGCGGTAGAAGCTATATTAAGAACATAGTTTAATAAACTGAGCCGTTCTTGTTCGTCTAAAAAAGCCGACGGTTCATCAAGCAGTAAAATATCTGGTTCCAAAACTAAAATAGAGGCTAAAATAAGGCGCTGCTGCTGACCGCTGGAGAGGGATAGCGGGGAACGGTCAGCTAAATCGAGGAGGGAAAACTCTCTGAGAGTCCTTTCTGTACGTTCAGCTATTTCTTTGGGCGGCAGTCCTAAATTTTCTAAGCTCCAAGCTGCTTCTTCTGTGACGCTGGAACATATCCCAGACAGCTGACTGCGAGGATTAGCTGATACATATCCAACCGTTTTTAAACGTTCTTTTAAATTTAAATTGGTGTGGTTGCGGCCATGCAGTTTGATACTGCCGGTAAGTCGGCCCTTGACCAAATAAGGAATAAATCCGGCTATCGCTTGCAGCAGCGTACTTTTCCCTGAGCTGGAAGCGCCGATTAAAGCTATCATCTGGCCGGCTTCTGCAGTAAAGCTAATTCGATGTAAAGCACTGCTTCGTGCATATTTGTGTGTAAAAGATAAATTGTTTAATTCAAGCATAATTCACAGCTGATAAATATAAATTAAAAGCAGCTCGCGCCAATATTAAGATTAGACATAAAATCAGCACATATTGGACAATTTTGTCCAGTAGTGAAACTGGTTGCACTTTTAAGCTGGTTCGTCGGTTAGTTGAGCCAAGCCCCCTCGATTCCAAAGCTAAAGCTGTTTGTTCTGCTTCGTAAGTGTAAGTTAGTACTAAGGGAGTCAGCAGCATCCGCAGTCGGTTCAGTCGCTGAGTAATTGAGCCTCCCCAGGGCATAGCTCTGGCAGCTTGAATTTCTATAATTTTTTTAGCTCTATTAAGCAGGCGCGGAGCGGAGTTTATAGTCGACAAAATCGCATAAGCCAATTTTCCTGGTATACCTTTACTCTCTAAACTGCGCAGTAACTCCTCCGGACTAGTTGTCAATAACAAGAGTAGAGCAGCTTCGCAAATTATAATTATGCGTAAGGCCGTTTGGGCAGCTTGGCTGGCCGACTGCATAGACCAATTCAAGCTCCATGTACTTGAAATAGTGAACATAGTGTCGGTTGAGCCCAATAAGCCGTTAAGCACGATCATAGAAACAGAAATAGGCAAGGCCGTCCACAAGAGAGCTCGGCTGAAGACTAGAACTATACCTCCTGTTAAACTGAGTATCCAGAGTAGCAAAGCCTCAGTTGGTAAATAAGCCAGCAGTAAATATTGGGGCGATTCGGACGCAGAATTTATCTTGACAGTTAGGGGAAAGCAAAACGCCGCTGCGGAAGCTGTCAGAAATAACAGCCATTTTGTATCAGCCGTTCTTTGGTGCAAAAATCCGGAGCCTTTTTGATAAAAACTCAAATTTTCTGGAGAATATTGGGGAACCGTTTGAGCGTAAAATTGGTTTGATAGTTTTTGACTGGGAGTAGATAGACTATAAGACGGTTCGATTTCTTCCAATGAAGCGCCATTTTGAAAGCTGCCTCGTAGACGCAGGGGCATAGCTGCTAAAAAAGCTTGAGCTAAAAGACAGCAGATAATTTTATCAGCAGGATCTATCGTAAGACTTTGAGCAAAGCAGGCATGAACAGTGCTTAAACCTGCTAAGCGAAAAGCTGCCACTATTAAATCTGTACCGCCGCCGCTGCTGCCGTGCAGCAGGTAGGCGGCAATCGGAGCTGAGGCCATAGCTGCTATCAAACCTAAAATTAGGCCCATAAACGAGGACAGCCAGGGGGTGCGCATAAAACCTTGCCTGCTGAGATAACCAGCCGTCAAACCTATAAGCAGGGCGGGAGGCAGAAAACACAACCATACTGGGCTATTAGCAGCTGAATTTATTATGCTGCTTAGCAAAGCTGTAGCTGCACCCGCTACCGGTCCACCCAAGCAGGCTGCCAATATTGTGCCCAACGAATCAAAGTATAAAGGCAATTTTAGCAGCGAGGCCAATCCGCCTCCAGCAATATTCAAAGCTGCCGCCAGTGGAAGCAGGGCAAAAGTTTTTGTCTCCAAGCGCATAAGGGGTGCTTGATTCTCAGTTTATTTGTGCCCCCCCTGCCTTAACTTTGGGGAGGGCAGGATACAGCAAAGAGGTTAGGAATTAATCGGTTAACAAAATTTTTTAGGTTGTCTTAATAATAATTTGGATAATTTTGAGCAATTGAGAGAAAAATTCACCAATAGAAAAGTTGACTGCGGTGCGGGACGCTATCTTTTGACTTTTGAAATGGGACAAGGGCAGACTGCTGTCTTTATCCATGGGGCAGCCAGTTCGTGGTGGAGTTTTCGTTATCAATATCAAAAACTTTCTTCACATTACAGAATCGTTGCGCCTAATCTGCGCGGTCACGGTGGAACGCCCTGGTACGAAACTGAAAGCATAGAGGAATTCTATCAGGATATCTGTCTTTGGTTTAAAAATATGAACTTCTCATCGCCAGTTCTTTTGGTCGGCCATTCTTTAGGCGGCTATTTAAGCGCTCGTTATGCTTCAGATTATCCTGAGCAAGTGGCGCGTTTAGTGTTGATGAGTACTTGCGGTAACTTTGAAAAGGGGGCTGTGCGCTTTTTTTTAGAAAATTGTTGGGCCGGCGCTGATGCTGTTCACCGTCTTTTCCCTTGGCTAGTGGCCATAAACTCACATTTAGCCGGCTGTTTAGCCAGAGTCGTTTTTTCTCAGTGGAACTGCTGGGACGCCTACCCCAAAATTGTGGCGCCTACTTTGCTTGTTTTAGGCACCTTCGATCCGCTTTTCAGTTTAAAGCAGGGCAAGCGCATGCAAAAGCTCATTCCTAATGCTCGGTTAAAAATTGTGGCTTGTGGAGGACATAATCCTCAGATCGACCATGGATCTGAAGTAGCATCACTTATTCAAAAGTTTTTTGTAGAGAAAAATTTTATCCTCGATTACCGCAGTTCGGTTTAAAACTGACCAGGCCCTTTGACCGCATTAGATGAAAAGACCTGATCAGTTTGCATATAATAGTTGATTTTTTGAGTCGTTTCAGATAGACAAGCGCAACCTTAAGTTAGGGAGCGTTTAAGTTCTTCCGGATTCAATCCCTTTAACTCGTCTTCTACGAAAATGCCATTGTGGCGAACTAAATGATCATCAAAATATACATCTCCACCGTTCTCTTGACATAGTACTAGATCCCAGTGAATAGATGACTTATTGCCGTTATTGGCTGCTTCATAGCAATTGCCTAAGGCTAAGTGGAGACTGCCTCTGATTTTTTCATCGAAGAGAGTATCCCCTATAGGCTTGTCTACAAAAGGATTGAATCCTAAGGAAAATTCGCCTATATAACGGGCTCCCTCGTCTATATCAAGAATGCGTTTTAAATTTTCTGTGTCAGATGACGAGGCTTCAACTACTCTACCTTCATGAAAAGTAAGGCTGATATTCTCCATGCGCACACCGCGGAAATTAGAAGGAGTATTAAAAGTAATTTTACCTTCTGCAGAAGTGCGATGCGGCGCCGAGTAGCATTCGCCATCAGGAATATTGCGCCGTCCGAAGTCAGGAACAGCTCCAATGTCTTTAATAGAGAAGCTGAGGTCTGTTCCTGGGCCAGTCAGACGTACTTTATCGGTGCGCAGCAAACGTTCTTTCAAAGGCTGAACAGCTATTTCCATAGCTTGGTAGTTGGCGAGGCATACTTCGAAAAAATAATCTTCAAAAGCTTCTGTTGACATGAGAGCCAGTTGAGCCATAGCTGGATTGGGCCAGCGCATGACAACCCAGCGAGTATGTTTGACGCGTTGTTCTAGGTGCACCGGTTTTTGCCAATACTTTTGATATATTTCTACATTTTGGGGCGGAGTATCTGCCAGGGCTGCCGCATTGCTCATGCCGCGTAAGGATATGTAGCATTGCATATGTTTCATGCGCTCTAGTTCTAAGGAGCCCATAACTTTACAACGAGTGGTGACTTTGTCTGGATCGGGATCCAGAAGAAGCTGGCGCATAATAGATTGGTTTTGAAGGCTGATAATCGGCACACCGCCGGCCAGACATATTTCTTCAGCCAGAATGGTGAGCATAGAAATCGGAATTTCAGAAGCCTCTACCAATACGTTGTCGCCAGGTTCTACTCGGCATGAATGGCCTACAAGCGTTTGAGCCAATTTTCTATAGCGAGGATCAAACATGTAATAAAATCTCCTCTTGAAGAGCAAAATTGAAACCGATACATATAAATTGGTGATGAAAAACGGTCAGATACGCGAGCTCCTCAAGTTAGTTGCCTTAAATAAGGCAGAGTATAATGACTGGGCTGTAGGTTGCTCTTAGCGCTTCTTCCTTCCTGCTACTAGCTTTTATGGAGCGCTAGGGGAGTTTTTAACTAGTGGTTAAGGGGGATAATCAATAGTTTTAGAGAATATTTTGGGAAAGATGCATTGTTATGCCGCACTCTTAGTCTAGGCTAGAGTCTGCAGAGTATTTCACCGGCAAGATTAGCTCCTTTAGGCTGGTAAAGTTCTAATTTGCTTTAGGTGCAGTTGGCACTGCAGAGTCTTTTTTCGGTATCTATGGGGGGGGGCAGAGTGCTGCAGAGAGTCCCCTTGCTTCGTGTAAAAACAGAGAGAGTTGTTTTTGGGGCTTTGAATGCCGATATGTGAAAGTTAGGAGTGGTTGTGGTGGCTCGGTTGCCTTTCTTACTGACTATAGTTCACGGCGGAACCGTTCTGCCTCGTGAGCTAACTGCGCGCTTGGCGTTGAATTCTGCGGACATATTCTTCGATTCTGATCCTTGGACACGTGAAATATTCTCTTTTGGCGAGCTCATGCAGGGGCGTTTAGAAGCTGAAGTCGCCCGGTCTGTAATAGATATGGATCAAGATCCAAGTTTAAAGCCGCCTAAGGTAGATGACGGCGTTGTACGCTTAGTTACTCGGTACAATAGGCCAGTTTGGCGTGAGAACTGTCTGCCTACAGCTGAAGACATCAACAGGCTTATAGACAGATATCATCGCAATTATCATGAAATATTAGAGCGTGTTGCTTCACGTGGCGGCGTTAGTTTAGGTATCGATTGTCATTCTATGGCTCCTATTGGGGCGCCTCGTGATCCTGACCCTGGTCGGATACGCCCTGTATTCTGTATAGGTAACATGGGCGATGAAAAGGCCGAAGGGGAGTTGATTTCTTGCCCCACAGCCACAGCTCACAAATTAGCAGAAGTACTTAGCGAAGAGTTCAGAGATATTGAGTTGAAAGAGGGACAAAAATTGGTCTCTTTCAACAATCCTTATTCTGGAGGATACATACTCAAGCGTCATAGAGCCGAGCGAGATGGATCAGGTACTCCTTGGATTCAGTTTACGATTAATCGCTCTTTGGTACTTCCTAATGAACCAGAAGATCCTTGCTCTTTGGAAGAAGCTCCAGATTCCGATCGGGAAGTATTGGGGCGACTGCGTTTGCGCTTAATGGGGGTGCTGAAAAAGTTCGCCGATAAGTTGGGACAAAATTAATTACAAGTAGCCCTGCTCTGTTTTTATGGGATTTTATATCCGGAAGAGGGGGCTTTTTTTATTGTCGCTGTTGTAACTACAAAAAGTTATGTGCTGCTTTTAAATTTTTAAGTTGAGGACTATTTTATTTATGAGCGCCGTATACGAATGTATTCCCAATATTTCAGAAGGACGAAGACCTGAAATTATTGAGCGTTTTGCCGAAGCAGTGCGCTCTGTTTCCGGGGCCAGATTGCTAGATTATTCTGCTGATTGGGACCACAATCGCTCCGTGTTCACTTGTATAGGCGAGGCTGAAAGTTTACAAGAGGTTGTGTTTCGCCTTACTGAAACAGCCTCTTCATTCTTAGATATGCACGAGCATCACGGAGTTCATCCTCGTATAGGGGCTGTGGATGTCGTTCCCTTCGTTCCGCTTCAGTCTGCTTCTATGGCGGAGGCTGTAGCGTTAACGGTGCAAATCGCTTCAGCGGTGGCAGAACGTTTCAGTTTGCCTATTTACTTGTATGGACAAGCTGCCCGCTGTCCCCAGCGGGCAGCCCTCTCCTACTTGAGAAGGGGCGGTTGGGAGGCTTTAAACATAGAAGGGCTAGACAGTGAGGAGCGGCGGCCAGACATTGGGCCCAAGCATTTGCACCCTCGGTTAGGAGCCTCCTGCTTTGGGGCGCGGGGACCTCTGATAGCGTTTAACGTTTGGCTAAAAAGCCAAGATCTGGCCGCCGCCAAGCATATAGCTTCTGCAATCCGCGCTTCGTCGGGCGGTCTTCCTTATGTACAGGCTTTAGGTTTGGAGCTTCCCTCACAAGGGGCTGTACAAATTTCCATGAATTTGACCAATCCTCAGGTAACATCTCTGGACACTGTTTTCAATTTAGTCAAAGCTAAGGCCGAGCAATGGGGAATAGAAGTTTTAAAAAGCGAACTTATCGGATGTTTACCTCTTCAGAGTCTTTGTACGAGTGCTGCTCATTATTTGCAGTTGGAGGGCTTAAGTCCGCAGCGTGTTGTAGAAAACGGTTTAATTAATAAAACGATTGATCGTGTGTGATAGCAGGCTTATAGGTGTCACTGCGTGAAGCTTTGGGTAGACAGATTGGGTAAAATTTCAAGTATTTGCAGACTAATCTGAATTTAGGCAAGATATAATAGCAGCTGTGGGCTAAGTAAGTCCGAGTTGGAATTATTTTCTATACATAAAAATTTTTTATGGAGGTTTTATTGTGAATCAGGCTGACTCCGTAGTCATAGCTGGCAAAGTTTTAACTTGTGCCAACGATGATGATGCCTCTCAGCCGCGATGCGGCGCAGATATGGACGACGCTGGCGAAATAGAAGAGGGGGCTTTTGCAATTTGTGGCGGGAAGATTGCAGAAGTTGGCTTAGCGCGGGATCTTCTGCGCCGCTGGCATGGACCGTTGTTAGATTATTGCAACTGTACCATAGTGCCGGGGTTCGTTGATGCTCATACTCACCCTATTTTTGCAGGTTCCCGATCAGATGAATATTTGATGCGGGCTCAAGGGGCTACCTACGAGGAAATCCATGCTAAAGGTGGCGGCATAGCCAACACTGTCAGAGCCTCGTCTGAAGCTAGTGATGGCGAACTGGAAGATATCGCCAGACGCAATTTAGAAATGATGCTGGCTCACGGATCGACTACTATCGAAGCAAAAAGCGGTTACGGTTTGTCCACCAGAGAGGAGCTGCGGGAACTGCGTATTTTGCGCAAGCTAGGTCGTGAACTTCCCATCGACTTGGCTGTTACTTTTTTAGGAGCTCATGCTGTTCCAGAAGAATATGCTGATCACGCTCATGATTATGTAAAGCTAATAGTCAAAGAAATGATTCCACAAGTCTGCGAAGACGGCTTAGCCGACTGGGTTGATGTCTTTTGCGAACGCGGAGCTTTCGACGTCGCTCAGTCCAAACAAATTTTGGAAACTGGTATGGCTTGTGGATTAGGGGCCAGGATTCACGCTGAGGAGTTTTGTTATTTAGGAGGAGCTAAGATGGCCGCTGCTATAGGCGCTTCTTCTTGCGATCATCTGCAGAGTTTGCAGGCTGACGATTATCCTATCCTTAAAGATAGCGGTATTATACCTATACTAACTCCCGGCACTTCTTTCTTTTTGGGTGGAAGCAAATACGCTAAAGGCAGAGATATGATCGATTTCGGTTTGCCGGTAGCCGTAGCCACCGATTTTAACCCGGGCTCTAATTTCTGCTTGTCTATGCCCATGGCTATATCTTTGGCAGTGCTGCGTTTAAAAATGACTCCTGCTGAAGCTATTGTCGCCGCTACTATAAATGCGGCTTATTCGTTGAAAATGGCCGATCGGGTAGGTAGTTTATCTGTAGGTAAACAAGCTGATTTCGTTGTGCTGAATACTTTAAATTGGCGCGATTGGCCTTATAGTTACGGTGTCAACTGGATTCGCTCTGTTTATAAGAAAGGATTTATGGTGGCTTAAACACATGGTAAAAACCTCTGAATTGGTGCGTTATCTCAGCGATCTTTTAAGAATTAAAGAATTCTCAGATTTCACTAGCAATGGTATTCAGGTAGAGGGAGCTGAAGAACTTAAAAAGGTAGGCTTTGCTGTCGATGCTTGTTATTCTACCTTCGAAGCTCTGCAGGATTGTCAATTAATCTGTGTCCATCATGGTATGATGTGGCCTAGTTGGAACAAAGTTGAGGGAGTAAACAAAAAAAGGCTCAAATACCTGCTCGATCGCAATATAGGTTTGTTCGTTTCTCATCTGCCTCTAGATCGCCATCCTCAACTGGGCAATAATGCTCAAATTCTCAGCGCTTTAGGCTGGGAAAAGACTGGCGAATTCGGAGAAGTAGGTTGGCTTTGCGACTTGGAGGAGCCTATTTCTATAAAAGAGGCTCAGGAAAAATTGGCTGCTTTGTTCCCCAGACAGCTGGCTTCTTACTGGCAAGGTCCTGACAAGATTAGACGCATCGGTGTATGTAGTGGCGGAGGAGGGGGGGAATATCTCTACAAGGGTATTGGCCATCATCTAGATTTGTATATAACTGGAGAAACTAGTTATTCGATGACTCACGATGCCGAGGAGTACGGGCTTAATATCGCGTGTGTAGGTCACTACGATTCTGAAACTTTTGGAGTTAAGGCTTTAAAAGCTGAGGTAGAGGATCAATTCGGGCTTGAAACAGCCTTCTTCGATAATCCTACTGGTTTGTAAAAACGGCTAGTGCGCAGATTAATCTTATTTGGGTGGATGGCGCTCATTTTTTTTGCTTCTGCCGATTCCGCTTCCGGTGAGCGTTCCTGGGCCTTCATGAGCTGTTTGTTAAAATTGGCTCACATGAGCGGATTTGAAGTTTCTGCGCAATTTGACCTGTCATTTTTTCATTTTTGCCTGCGTAAAGCTGCTCATGTGGCAGAATATGCTGTGCTCTGCGCTCTGTGGCGTTGGAATGGGCTGAAGAGTAAAGATTCTCTAGTAGTCGTATTTTTGTGCGCTTGTCTAGATGAATGGCATCAGAGTTTTGTAGTGTCCAGAGTAGGCTGCTTATCCGATGTCTTTGTCGATTGGGGGGGAGCTTGGGCCGCTTTAATTATAGAAAGGCTGGCTTCGTTGTTTTTTTATCAAATTAAGCAGGAATAGGCTGGTCTTAGAGAATGCACACGAACTTGCCTGAAATGAGAAGCAGCAGTATTATTTTTTGTTATTTTTGATAGGCGCTTGGGCGTTAATTTTATGGAGGACTCTTTAATATGAGCGGATCTGCATTAGATTACAAAGTAAAGGATATGAGTTTAGCTGAGTGGGGAAGACGGGACATAGCTCTTTCTGAAGTAGAGATGCCGGGCTTGATGGCTCTGCGCGAGCGTTATGCTAATGAGAAGCCCTTGAGCGGTGCTCGTATTGCCGGCTGTCTGCATATGACTATCCAAACAGCTGTTTTAATTGAAACTTGTATCGCTTTAGGCGCTCAGGTTCGCTGGAGTTCATGTAATATTTACAGTACTCAAGATCATGCCGCTGCTGCTGTAGCTGCTGCTGGTGTGCCCGTTTTTGCTTGGAAGGGTGAAACTTTAGAAGAGTATGACTGGTGTATTCGTCAAAGCTTAAAATTTGAAGGCGGCTTAGGCCCCAATATGATCTTGGATGACGGCGGTGATCTTACCAATTTAGTACATGAGGAGTTCCCTGAACTTTTCAAAGAAATACGTGGTATCACTGAGGAAACTACTACGGGCGTGCATAATCTTTATAGGCGCGCCAGTGAAGGTAAGCTTTTAGCTCCAGCTATTAATGTTAACGATTCCGTAACTAAATCTAAGTTTGACAATCTGTATGGCTGCCGCGAGTCTTTGGCTGATGGTATTAAGAGAGGTACCGACGTCATGGTCGCCGGTAAGGTTGTAGTCGTAGCCGGTTTTGGCGATGTGGGCAAAGGCTGTGCGCAGAGTATGCGCGGTTTCGGCGCTAGAGTTATTATTACAGAAATTGATCCTATATGTGCCTTGCAGGCTGCCATGGAAGGTTATCAAGTTATGACCATGGATGAAGTTGCGCCTATTGGTGATATATTTGTTACTGCTACTGGCTGCAAAGGTATTATTCTCGATCGTCATATGATGAAGATGAAAGATAAAGCCATTGTCTGCAATATCGGTCACTTCGATTGTGAAATCGACATGCACTGGTTGGAAACAACCCCTGGCATTACTGAATACAGCTTAAAGCCTCAAGTAGATGTCTTCCATCTTCCTAGCGGTCGCGATCTGATCGTTTTGGCCCGTGGTCGTTTAGTAAACCTCGGCTGCGCTACGGGACATCCTTCTTTTGTGATGTCATGCTCTTTTACCAATCAGGTCTTAGGACAGATAGAGCTGTGGAATAATTACGAAAAGTATCCTATAGGCGTGTATCGCTTACCCAAAAAGCTCGACGAAGAAGTTGCTCGTCTCCATCTGCCTAAGTTAGGCGTCAGCTTAACTACTCTGACTCCCGATCAGGCTGAATATCTTGGAGTGCCGGTAGAAGGCCCTTATAAGCCTGATTATTACCGCTACTAGTTTCCTGATAATATAAAACAGCTCTGCCGTCCTATTTAGAGAAGTGTATGGCAGGGCTGTTTGTATTTTTTGGGGCGAATTTTGGATATAGAAAACTATTCGCTAATGGGCTTAGTTACGTTATTTTCCCAGAAAAAATGGCAAATTTCAGCTATACGGTAGGTTTGGAAGTAGTGCTCTTCACGAGGTACCCAATATTGGAGAAAATTAGCCAGATGTTCCGGATCTTCACGACGTTTTAAACGCTCTAGCTGTACTTGTTCGTTTACGGAAAGAAATAAAGTGTAGTCATAAAAGTGGCGCAGAGCAGGGTGGCAAGAATATGAGCCTTCTACTATGCTGAGATTATGTGGAAGTATAGTCGCAGAAAATTGGAAGTTGGAAGAGGGGTTGTGTCTGTATATTTTGTAAACGAATGGACGCTTTTCTTGCAAAGGCTTAAGTACTTCTTCTATAAACCGGTAGTAGTCAATGTGGCCGCCCGGAAGCTTTTCATTTTCCGCTGTGCGTTCTTCCAACGGCACATAAAAATCATCAATATGGAAAATGCAACTGTTGAAGTGTTGATGCAGCTGAGAGGCTAGAGTCGTTTTCCCTGAAGCACATCGGCCATCTATAGCTAAAATAGCCTTGTCTTTTTTGTGAAGTATAGAGTTTACTATATTTATGATATCAGACAGCATGTTTAACAATTAGGCTTCGAGTAATTTTGCCGCTTAGGATCAAGTATTTAAAACGGAAAAACTCCGCCTTGTAAAGGAACGGAGCTTTTGTAAAAATATGCTTTCGAATATTAGGCCTGAGCGGCGTTGATTTTGCGAGCCAAACGAGATTTGCGGCGAGCAGCCTTATTTTTGTGGACGATACCTTTAGCTACGGCTTTATCGATAATGGAAGAAGCTGTGCTCAAAGACTTGGCGAGAACTTCAACGCTGTCTTTTTTCTCGACGGCAGCTTCGGCGGCCTTGAAAACGTTTTTAATACGAGTCTTTACGCTGACATTGCGCTTGCGGCGGCGCTCGTGAACCAAGATCATCTTTTTGGCAGTTTTAATGTTTGCCACTTTGAAAATCCTCCAAAAAAACTTTTAGAAACTCTAGTGAAAAATTAGGCAGACGAAACTTTATTCGCCAGGGGGAGTGAGCAGATGAACCTTGCTCAACTTGCTAAAACTACTCGCTTCTAAACCCGAGGCATTATATCACGCCGATAAACCTGAAAGCAAGGGTAAAAAACAAAAAAAAGGATTATACCTTTTTTTCAGGGCAATTTTGAAGCTTATTTACTAAACGAGCAACTGCGAAAAGGTAGTCGCTGAGTCGATTAAGATAAACTTGGATCGTAAGATTATAGAGCAAGCCACGCTCCTCTATTTCTCGGTGTAAAGCTACACAAGCTCTCTCAGTACGTCTGCAAATAGTGCGGGCTAAGTGCAGAGAAGCTCCCGCTTGGCTGCCGCCGCAGAGAATAAAGTGTCTTTGTTCAGGTATATTGTGCAGGTGAATTTTTAACCTGTCTTCTAGCTGTTTCAAGTGATTTTCCTGAAGATAAAAAGGAGGTTGTCCATTGGGGGAAGCGCTATCGGCAGCTGCTCGGAAAAGATCTCGTTGAATATCTTCCAGTTCTTGGGCAAAAGGATCGGGCAGTTTCAGGCTCAGGCATAGGCCTATAGAAGCTCCAAGTTCATCAAGACAGCCGCATAATTCAATGCGCTTACAATCTTTTGGCACGCGTTCTCCGTTAATAAGAGAGGTCTGCCCTTTATCGCCAGTTTTAGTAACTATTTTCATTATCATATCCTTCTTTTTAGTGATTGTGGTCAACATTGTATCGTAGAGACTCGTTTTCATGTTATAATCCGCCCCATATGCTGGAAATAAAAAAAACTCAGATCGTTTTAGCCTCTGCTTCTCCGCGCCGTCGTGAGTTGTTGTCTATGTTAGGACTTAAGTTCTCTATTCAAAAACCTGCTGATGACGCTGAGCCTCCTTGCCTTCATGCCGGATCTGTCCTAGATAAGCTGCAAGAAAAAAAACGCTCGCCAGAGAGTGCAGAGCTTTCTTTGTATGCCCAATACAGTGGAGTTCTAGGACAGTTAGGGGGGCAGGAATTAGGCTCTGAGAATGAAGCGGTAGTTGTGGCTTCATCTTCTGCTGGGCCCTACGCTAATTTATGTCTGCGTTTTCATGCTGCTTGTGAAGCTGCCTGTTTGGCTAGAGCTATAGAACAAGTGCAGAGCGCCGCTTTAGCTAAAGCGGAATCGGCTTCTTTGTCATTAAAGTCCTCAAATCATAATAAGGTATTGATTATAGGTGCTGATACTGTAGTAGTATGTGGACAGGCTGTATTAGGAAAGCCTTGCTCTACGGAAGAAGCTGTGGCTATGCTCGAAGGTTTGGCCGGACGATGGCATCATGTAGTCACTGGAATAGCTGTTAAGCTTTTGCCTACAGGAAAATGCTTGAAATCATGTGCTGTTACAGCTGTAAAATTTCGAGACAATATTGGAGCAGAGATTAGAGCCTACGTAGATACTGGCTGTCCTCTAGATAAGGCCGGAGCTTACGGTATCCAGGAATTAGGATCTTTGTTAGTAGAAAGAATTGAAGGCTGTTACTTTAACGTAGTGGGGCTACCTTTAACTGTTCTTAACAGTTTGACGAATGCTCTAGGATACAGTATTTTTGAGCTTAGAGATTCATCTAGTTAGATAATAAGCTTTTATGCAGGGCCAGAGGTGGTGCGGCAGAAAAAGATGCTTCAGTTTGATGGATAAGTAAGATCAACGTGTTAGATTTTTTTGATAATCTGGTATCTAAATTTTCACCCGATCTAGGGATCGATTTAGGCAGTTATGCTTTAGGCGTAGTAGAGTGTGGCAAAAGCAGTTGGCGTGAACCGACTCGTTTAGTGTACGATTTGAAAACTGAAAAATCGATAGCTATGGGGGAAGAAGCTAAGCGCAGAGAAGGAAAACTTAGTAAAAATAGGTTTGTGAAAAGTCCTATAAAGGAAGGACGTGTCTGCAGTTACGACAGCGCTTTGGAGATGCTCTGCTTTTGTTTGAGTCGCTGCTCTCAACTTGGGTTATTCGGCCCCAGAATATTGCTCTCCGTTCCTGTAGGCGCAGCTGAAGCTGATGTGCGCATTATATCCGATCTTTGTCGATCGGCTGGAGCCAGAGGAGTATCTGCGGTATCCGCCCCTTTAGCTTCTGCTTTGGGAGCTGGTCTTCCCGTTACGCAAACTCAGGCTTGTATGGTTGTCAATATAGGCGCCGACCTTACTCAGGCAGCTGTAATTTGCATGGGCGCCGTTGTATCTGCTGAAGTTATCCCTGTGGCTGGTTCTTCTTTCGATAAAGCTATAGTCGACTATTGCCGTGAACAAAATTTGTTGGTTGGTTTTAACAGTGCTGAAGCATTAAAGATTGCCGGTGGATGTGCTTCTGCAGAAAGTTTAGATTGTACTTTTGATATTAAGGGGCGTGATTTGAAGACGGGATATCCCAGAAAAATATCCGTAACTTCAGCAGAAATTCGGCAGATATTTCTGCCTAAGCTGGAGCAGATCGCCAACATGGTGCAGAGGGTCACCCAGATCACTCCTCCTGGATTCGCCGGTGACGTCTTGAAAACTGGAATTATGCTATGCGGAGGAAGCAGCCGTTTAAGGGGATTGTCTCAATATCTATCAGAAAAAACCGGATTCTTTTGTCAATCTGCTGAGAAACCGGAGGAATGCACGCTGCTGGGCTTGGAACAGCTCTATCATGATCCGCGTATTATGAGATCGGTAGAAAATGCCGAAACGCATAATTTCTGGTAAAGATGTTTTAAGCGTTTCATAATAAAACTTGTGAAGCCGGTTGTGTAGGCGGGAGAAAAACAAAAAATGCGGCAATTCAAACATTGGATGAAAGTGCTTGCTTTGTTGGTTGCGGTTGGATTGGTGCTGGAAGTAGTTATTGGAAGCACCGGTGTTCAGACCTCAGTTATGGCTCTTTCGCCTTTGCAGAAAGCCATATCAGCTTTATTCAATCAAGTTGATGACTGGGGACGCGGATTTTTTCAGTTCGCTTCTTTGAGTCGCAGCAATGACGAACTTGAATCAGAAGTAAGATCTTTGCGCGCAGAACGAAGCCACCTTTTAGCTTATAAAGTCAAGAATTTGCGTTTGCAGTCTCTGCTCAAGTTAAAAGAGGAATTGCCCAGTAATATAAAAATTGCCGCTCGCGTTATTGCTCGCGATCCTAATAATTGGGATGAAAAAGTTATCTTAGACTGCGGACGCGTTGACGGGGTTACTGAAGATATGGTGGCTGTTTCTCCTGAGGGATTGGTGGGGCGTGTCGCTCAGGTAGGCAGCAGATCCTGTACCCTTACTTTAATAGGTAGCTCCTCTTTAGCTGTGCCCGTAGCTTTAGCTGATAGTGATGTTTACGGCATTATGCGTGTCAGCAAAATGAAGCGCAGTATCATTAAGTATGTTCGTTTCGATATACCTGTAAAGCCTGGCCAGTTGGTGGTAACGTCTGGCCTTGGAGACGTCTATCCTGGCGGCTTGGCGGTAGGACGGGTTGATCGATCCTATGTAAGTACTGAAGTTATGTATCAAGATATTTTGGTTAACTTGAGTGCTGAATTGCCTCGCTTGCGAGAAGTGATTCTAATAA
This sequence comes from Candidatus Bruticola sp., assembly GCA_051874735.1. Lineage (GTDB taxonomy): Bacteria > Vulcanimicrobiota > Xenobia > Xenobiales > Xenobiaceae > Bruticola. The sequence goes on from JBJEGD010000038.1 coordinate 27,181, forward strand.
AAAAAGGTAGATTATCTGCCGATCCTTCTATATTCAAAGACGCTATCGCTAGGGCGGAGCAGGAAGCCAAGGCTGCTGCCCAAGAGAGTGCTGAAGCTGCTTTGCGGGCTAGCAATCAATATGAATCAGCAGAGCGGGAAGACTCCGATTCTTCTGTTCTAACATCTCCGGAAGATGAGAACCGTTCAGAGGTGGTGAAAAATGAAAAAACTCTTCCCGCGCCTTTGAAACGGTCTAATACAGCTGCGTCTGAACAACATAAAAATTCGGCTGCAGTAAGCAATACGCAACCCCCGTCTGCTGTGATAACAGAAGATCAAACCACAAAGCAGTCCGGCTCTACTTCCACTGCTTCGGAAAGTGCTATCAATTATGACGCTTCTGAGTTAACCCCTACTTATGATTCTGATGGCAGCGGCAGTTCTGACGTCGAGAAAAAAACAGAAAAAATTTCTGAACTTAATGACGAAAGCCGGTCTGCTGAGGGGCATTATATAACAGTAGAAGAATTGAACGGTTCCACATCTGATGAACCGACCGCTGAAACTGAATCTGAAGATATTGAACCTATTCCCAGCGCAGTGGAGCTCGAGCCGTGATAAAAAGTTTCAGTTCAGCCGTTGTCTGGATTGTGCCCTTATTGTTTGTAGGGCTGCTAATTGAATCTGCTCTTCCTTATAATTGGCCGCGTCCGGAATTAACTGTAATTTGGCTGTCAATTGTGGCTTTGCGCTACGGTATGAAGCCGGGGGCTATATTCGGAGCTATTTGTGGAGCTATGGCTGGAGTTTTGAGCGATTGTTCTGCTGCATGGTTGGCCTTAGTTTATGCATCTTTAGGGGGGGCTATAGGAGCTTTTCTCAAAAACTACAGCGACCGTTCCTTTATTTACGTTTTTACTGTAGCTGCTTCAACGGTAGTGTTCGCTGCTGAGTTGACTGTTTTGTCAATGCTGGGAGCCGATCTGCCCAACCAAGTCATTCTCAGAACTTGGCTGTGGAGAGCAATGCTATGGAATGTCGTTTTTATATGGCCTTCTCTCTGGATCGCCGATAAAATTTTGGGAACCTATGCCTTTATTCCGCTTGAATTAGATTGCGAGTAAGATTTGCGCAGCTGTCATTTTCATATATTTGTAATTTTTGCTTGCTGCTGTGCCTTAATTTTAGCAGGGCGCTTAATTTTTATGCAGATCATTGAAGCTGATTACTATGCTAAGTGCTCTGCTGATAATTTGCGCCTAAATTCTCCCATTATGACAGGGCGCGGTATTATTTACGATCGCCGTGGCCGCATTATGGCGAGAAATGAGGCCGTTTTTACTTTGCGCATGATACCTTATGTGCACAAGAATCCAGAGCAGCTAATTGAGAAGGTCGCTAGTATATTGCATCTTTCTCAGTATCGCAAGGATGAATTGCTGGCTGAACTTAAAGATAATGAGGGGGAGGCTATTGTTATTTCTGATAGTCTGGATCCTATATCTTTAGCGAGATTTGCTGAAGCTCAAGACGAAGTTGATGGACTTAGAGTTGAAGTAAAATTTAAAAGGGTCTATCCTCACGATAAGCTGGCAGCTCATGTTTTGGGTTATGTTGGTGAGATAGATGGCGAAAGTTTAGCTAAGCTAAAACACAAAGGTTATATCCCTGGAGAGTGGATAGGCAAAGATGGCTTAGAACTAGCTTATGAAGACGTCTTGCATGGTCGGTCTGGCCTTCGTTCTGCCTTGTTAGATCCTAAAGGCCGCTTTTTGGGCGACACTGAAAAAGAACCGGCTATTCCTGGCGATGACATCTACTGTGCTATCGATCTCGATTTGCAGCGTAAGGCTCAGTCTGAATTGACTAGAGTACTCGACGATTTAGCGGTCAAAAACGGAGAACGCTCAGGCGGCGCCGTGGTAGCTATGGAACCTTACAGCGGTTATGTTAGAGCCTTGGTAAGTTTGCCTCACTATAATCCCAATGAGTTTGCTGCCGGAATCAGCTATAAAAAATTTAATGTTCTGCTAAATGATACTTGCTCTCCTTTGCTCAATCGAGCGGTTCATGGCGCTTATCCTCCAGGCTCAACTTTTAAACTTATTACTACTTCAGCCGCTCTGAATGAAGGTATCATTACTCCTTTTTCCCGTTTTTACTGCACTGGAAAGTATAATGTGGCTGGTCTGGTATTTAATTGTTTCGTGCGCAGCGGTCATGGTTCTATCGATCTGCGTGAATGTCTGGGCTATTCTTGCGACTCAGTCTATTACGAAATTGGACCGAAATTGGGTATAAAACGCTTGCACAAATATGCGGAAGCGTTTGGACTCGGGCACAAAACTGGTCTCGATCTTCCAGGCGAATCGGAGGGCTGTATCCCCACCCCTGACTGGAAGGAAAAAGTCTTTGGTGAAAAGTGGTTTCCTGGCGACGACGCCAACGCTGCCATCGGACAAGGATTTGTCACCGCTTCACCTTTGCAAATGGCAGCGGCCACTTCTGCTGTAGTAACAGATGGTATTTTTGTAGTTCCTCGTTTGGTGGAGCGGCGCCATCTTAAGGGGCGAAGCCAAGGACAGTCGTCGGAAATTGTCTACCATTCTTCATCGCGGCGCCTGCCAATTAAGCAAAGTTATTTTCAGTACATAAAAGATGGCATGCGTTTAGCTGTAACTGAGGGTACAGCTGTAAGTAGTGGGGGAGATCTTATTGGGGTAGCAGGCAAAACTGGAACTGCAGAAAACGTGCCAACTACTGACAATCCTCATGGATTAAACCACTGTTGGTTTGTAGGCTACGCACCTTACGGCTACCGTGCTGATTGGCAGGCTCCTCCGCTAGTTGTAGCTGCTTTTGTAGAAAAATCGGGAGGATACGGCGGGGCTGTGGCCGCTCCTATTGCCGTAAAAGTTTTAGATACTTGGAATAAGATATATAAGGAGAAGGACAGAGAGGCCGAGTAGCACGAAATTATATGAGGGCAGATGTGCGCTGACTTTGCCGAGATCTAGCAACCCGGTTGGGTATGGACAAAAAATATCTGTAAACATTAGAGGAAAAAGCGCTTTTTTTAGAAAAAAGGGCGCGATGCATTTTTGTAACCGTTCTTTATAGCGTTCGGCTGTTCATTTTTTTATGCAAGAGGTTTACGCAGTGGATTCAACAAGAGATAAAGCCAAGAAGGCGGGCAGTGGTTCGCGTTTGGAGTTTGATGCCAATTCAGAGCCTTTGATCAGTTCCGCTTCTTACCCTCAAGCGGGTGGGACTGCTGTACAGGGCAGTGGGTTTGTAGAAGATATGGAGCAATTTGATGAACATGGCGCCACAATAAAAGTTATTGGAGTCGGTGGCGGCGGATGCAACGCTGTAGACAGCATGGTCGATGGGGACATGTCAGGCGTCGAATTTATTGCGATTAATACTGATGAGCAGTCCTTAAACAAATGCGGCGCAGATGTCCGCATTCAAATCGGTAAAGAGCTTACCCGCGGCTTAGGAGCGGGAGCTCGTCCTGAGATTGGCAGTAAAGCTGTTGAAGAAAATACCGAAGAAATTAGGAAAGCCATTGAAGGCGCTGACATGGTCTTTATTACTGCCGGCATGGGCGGAGGTACCGGTACCGGAGCGGCTCCTGTAGTAGCGGCTTTGGCTAAAAATTCCGGTGCTTTGACTGTTGCTATAGTTACTAAGCCCTTCCTTTTTGAAGGACGTCAACGTATGAGGAAGGCTGAAGAGGGCATCGATCTGCTGAAAAAGAATGTAGATGCCATTATTGTTGTACCGAATGATAAAATTCTCGAGGTTATCGATAACGACGACAGCCGCGACGATGCTTTTAATCTTTCCAACGATGTGCTGCGCAGCGGTGTAGCAGGCATATCCGAAATTATTAATGCTTGCGGTGAACAGAATGTAGACTTCGCCGATGTGCGTACTATTATGGCTGATGCTGGTACCGCTCTTTTAGGTATAGGTGTAGCTAGTGGTGAACATCGTGCTGAAGAAGCTGCCCGCCAGGCTATTAATAGTCCTCTTTGGGAAGGCAATATTAGTGGAGCCACCGGAGTTCTCTTTAACGTAGTCGCTAATAGAAAGTTTACAATGAAAGAGCTGCAGGCGGCGGCCAGTATAGTTTACGAATCTGTCGATCCTGATGCCAACATTATTTTTGGTTCTGTGACCGATGATAGTTTAGACAACGAAGTGCGTATTACAGTTGTCGCTACTGGTTTCCCTGTGCCTAGAGATGAAGAGCCAGAAATTGGTGAGGATTTTAGTTTCAACAAATCTAATGAAGAAGTGAATTTCGCTCCTCAGCCTGTTTCGGTTAGCAGCTCGCAGGAATTCTACGAGCCCGCTATTCGCCGTCGCAGACCTTCTGTGCAGTAGTTGTTTGGCTCTTGGAGGGGAGAAATAAAAGTTGGTTTGTCTTTAGGTAATTAAGGAAAGGGACAGATATGGTAGCTATCACTCTGGCCATACGCAACGTATGGCGTAGGCGTGAGCGCAGCCTTCTTACTCTGGTTGGCGTTCTTCTGGCTGTTGGTACTTTTGTGGCGATGGTTTCGCTAGCTGAAGGTATGTATCAGAGGGTATCGCTGGAGTTAGATGGAAGGGCTGTAGACGTATATGTCGTTCCTGTTACAGCGGCTCCTTTGCCTACGGGTCCGGTTGGTACTATCGGTTTGACTTCTGATACTATTAATACTGGCTGGATCAAGCGCATTGAAGCTATAGACAACGTAGCTGATGTCTGTCCTATTATTAGGGGACAGTGGACTGGCAAAAAAGGGGTTATAATGGCCCTTGGCGTCGATCCATTGAAGTGGCGCGTTTTTATGCCAGCGTTGAAGACGGTTGATGGAGATACTAATCTCCGTCCCGGTCAGGTTGTTTTGGGCAAAGGTTTGGCCGTTTCAGAGGGGCTGTCTGTGGGTGACACCATTAAGCACGGCCAAACATCATATAAAGTTGCCGGTGTTGTTGAGGCTGGAGCTGGATTTCAAGATTATTTT
>JBJEGD010000039.1:0-23737 GCA_051874735.1 Candidatus Bruticola sp.
TAATACGCATCATGGCTCCATTAGCTTGACTGTTATAGTTTGGCACTCCTCTAAGACCAGCAGCTACGGTCATACCACAATCAAAAGGATCAGAATTGAGCCAAAACTGGTAAATATGACGCGCAGCCTCAGGCTCATAAGTGCGGCGAGCTACTAGCATTCTGGCTAGCATTAAAGCCATTTCTGAATCGTCTGTAGGTTGACCGGCTAGAGTATTCCATACACCACCGTCAGTTAACTCCCGCACCCCATTTGGATAGCGGCGACAGATAGCTTCCGGTGGCATAAATTCAACTAAGCTACCGAGAGCATCTCCAGCCAGCTGACCGATAAGACATCCTTGGGCACGCTTAACTTTTTTATTAGATTCATCAGCCATTTATAAAACCGACCCTCGAATTTACCTTAAGGCTCTCAAAATTTACACATTTTTCTCTAACACAATATCAAATCCGCCTTCTAAAATAAACCTTCTCAATATTTTGTCAATTTTCATCTTGATCAGGAATTTCCTGATAGGCTCACCTTCAATCTCTTCAAGGAAAATTTTCGCTTTTTCCTGATTCACAGTTGACTTCAATTTATCAAATTTTCCGAACTCATTGATATTAGCTTCTGTAACTTTCGACTGCATAAAACTGCACAACATCGTTTCATCAACTCCGATGGCGGTCGCAAAACGGTGGATCTGTTTATCTTTAGCGATGGTCATATACTCTGTAAGGTAATCGCGGAACGTTTTTCCTTCGTCAACTTGTAGATCATTAGTCTGGATGTCTTTTAATAAAGTATTGGCGTATTTCTGTTCCTCTTGGGTTAGCGTTGCAAACGACTTGTGAAGCTCATCGAGTACAGCGGCAGTTTCCGTTCTATCCTGTAAGGCCTTAATGTACTTTTTAAACCGGGAATTCATATAGTTGGCATCAATCACACCGGTATTAATTTCTGTCAAGTAGGAGTCAATCTCATAGGGAACATCCTTAGCACCAGCTTCCCCGTTACCACCAGAGAACAATTCCTTATAACGCAAAGCGAGAATTAAATAGGCAGTTTTATTGAAATGCAGGTTTACGGTCGTGCTACCGTTATCATTCTTAAATTTATAGGACAGTTTATCCCAAATAAAGCCCTGTATATTGGCCGCTTCAAGGTAATTATTAAACAGTTTGAACAGTTTGGAGAATTGTCCGCGCTCTGCGTAATCATCTGGTAGCCTCTCGAAATTAGCAACGCCTGCACAACGGAAGATACTCTCCATATCATCATACAACAGGTTCATTTTTTCTAGATTATTTTCCAGCTTATCAGCAAATATACCACGAGGCTTATCACCAGAATAAAGCTTAAAAGCTGCTTCAATATTCCGCTGCATTGTATACGGCTTGCGATAATAGCGAATCGTGCCAAAGGGCTTCTCTGGACCGTAAAGACGATTGGTGCGGGAAAATGCCTGAATAAGCTTTTCGTAATCTAAAATTTTATCTAAATAGAGCGTGTTGATCCACTTAGAATCAAAACCAGTCAGCATCTGATCGACAACGATCAGCAAATTTATTTGCTGGTCGGTTTTTTGTTCAATACCTTTATACTGTTCTTTGTGAGCCAGACGGTGGGAAATGTCTTTTTTAAAGGCTGCATAAGTAGCCATCTGGAACTGCATAGCGTATCTGCTATTGTAATCTTCGATTATTTCCACAATCCCTTCTTCTTTAAAAAGCCCGTCTCCATTCTCATCGATACTGGGATCGAACAAAGCAGTAACCTTTAGCTGCCCCTTCGCTTTAAACAGCTTGTAATACTGTATAGCTTCCGGAATACTGCTAGTAGCCAAAATAGCGTGAAACTTGTTACCGTGGCTGAGGGTGGCCCAGTTTGCTAAAATGTCATCCACTACGGCGCATTGATGCTCCTCGCGTTTATACTGAGCCGCAGACAGATAATCTTCAATACCTTTCACCGAGTTACCATCTGCCTGGATAGATCCAGCCATCGGCACTTTGGTGTGATCCATATAATACAGGTAGATTTCTCTCTTTTTAGGATCTGCCAACACTTCTGCTTCAGTAGTGGCCTTAGTTTTTTCCAGGGCAACAGCTTGGCGAAGATCACGATCTTTATATGTTAACACCATGTAGGGATCAAAGCCCAGGACATTTTTATCTCGAATGCCATCAGCAATGCTGTATCTGTGCAGTTCATTGCCGAAAACATCGGAAGTAGTGCTCATTTTTTTCTGATTTTCATCGTGGATTGGCGTGCCGGTAAAACCAAAAAACATAGCGTTGGGAAAAGTTGTTTTAATACTGAGCAACATTCCGCCAAAGACATCGCGATGAGCTTCATCTATAATAAATACGACCCGTTTATTTTGAATTAGTTCAATATCGCGAACTTTGAAACCGTTTTCTTCTTTTACACGGCTCATTTTCTGAATTGAAGTGACAATTAAGGTGTTAGCTGGATCATTACTCCGCAGTTTGGCCACGAGCATATCCGTATTTTCTGTGGATTGTACAGAATCTGAATCGTCGGCAAAACCGCGATACTCCAACAAAGACTGTGTGCCAAGTTCTATTCTGTCCATCAGGAATACAACTTTGTCGGCATCTTTAGAAACAGCAATTAACTGTGCAGATTTAAAGCTAGTCAGGGTTTTTCCGGAACCGGTCGTGTGCCAGATATAGCCGCCCAGCTGCTCCTTCTCAGACCAGCGGCGCTTAGCAACGCGGCTAGTAATACTAGAAGTCGCATAATACTGATAGCTGCGCATAACTTTTAAAATACCGTCAGTATCATCAGCCACAGTATAAAAGCCGATCAGTTGATGGGCCATAGGAATAGAAAGCAGATACTGAGCAACATCCTTCCAGTTATTCAAGGGCTCGTTGTTGACGTCCGCCCAATGGAAGTAAAAATCTTTGTTGAACTTTCCATCTGGGCCGGGGTTGGCAAAATAAACGGTTTGATCCGGCTGCATGGCAATAAAAATTTGCACTAGGGCGAACAAACCGGTAAAAACACCCTCATGGGCGTATTTTTCAATTTGATTGGTGGCTTGGCTGACATCGACACCGCTGCGTTTTAGTTCACAATGAATTAGGGGCATACCGTTAATTAACAGTATAAAGTCGCCCCGCCGGTTAGGGTAAATAGAGTTTCTGGCCTTAAAAACCGGCTGTTCGGCAATCTGATAGCGGCTCTGGCCGGCGGCAATTTCCTGACGGTCGTAAATTTTTAAGCTGACTTCCTTACCGAAGTGAAGTTTGTCTTCGGGATTGTCACGCTTAACAGCCACGGTCTTGCCATTAATAAAACCGTTGAGTTTTAGCGGCGTGCGCAGCCGGGTAATTTGGTCAAGAATTTGCTGCATTTCGCTGTCAGTCAGCGGAACATCGTTCAGCCGATCCACATCTCGATTATTTTCAAAAAGGATCTGCTTCCAATTCTGGATCAGCTCCTCTTCCGTTTTGTAACGCAGAATTTCTGACTCCCAGCCATATTTTTCTGTCAACAAGTTAATAAGAGCCGCTTCAAAGGCTGCTTCCTGTTCAAATACCATAGCTGGCCTCCTGGCTCAAACAAACATTTTTTCCAGCAGAGCTTTTTTGACGGATTGTAGTTTTTCCAACTCGCGCCGATGAAGGGTGATAAGGTGGTCGAGGTTGCGAAAATAGGAACCTATTTTCTGTTGTTCCTCGTATGACGGCAATAAAAATTCAAAACTAGAATACTCTTGAGCATTTATTCCCGGTTGTCCTGAACGCTGAGAAGTAATACAAATGAACCTTTTATATTTCTTTGTGAAAGTATTATAGAACACAAAATCCGGATAAGTATTCGCGTTGATTTTTGCTCTAATCAAGAAACCTGCATAGAAAACCAAACCGTCTGAAGCCTTATAAATAAAGGTTTTTCCAACACTTGCACCTGTTCTTGCAAATACTATATCTCCGTCTTGAAGCTTATATTTTTCAGCAGAACAGAGGTCACAGTCTGGAGAAGTTAAGTCCGAGTCCAGAAAAACTCTGCGATCATCGTCTATATCTGTAATACGGATATATTTATGTGTTCCGTCAAATTCTTTAGCTGCTGCATTCAAACCATACTCAAATGAGTTACAAACTTCACCCAACTTACGCTGTTCCCAATCTCCATAAAACTCTTTAAAGCGCACTTCCGGTACATTTGCACCATCTTTCGGGAACATCTTATCCAGCATGGATGATTTGAGATTTTGCAGTTTTTCAAGTTTGGATTGATGCTGCACTATCACTGCATCTAAATTAGAAAACCAATCCGCCAATTGAATTTGCTCTGCCTTTTGGGGCAAATATGTTTGATACTCCAACATCTCGGGAATATTCAAAACACGATTTCGCCCAGCTCCGCCAGGGGAAGAAAGCCACAAATGATATCTGAACTTATCATCTGCAACAACATATCGAAAGAATTTCGGTTCCATTTCTGGGACAAATGTGAACTGTGGAAATCTGTGTGAAACCAGCTTCCCCGCATCAGTTTCATCGGTAATTGCAACAGCATGTTCCCATGCAAAAGTAATGTTGAAAAGCAGTTTGTCTGCTGCCACACGATGCATTTGTGCCGTTTCAAGTTCAGATCCCGGTGCAACATAGCTGTGAAACGTTCCTTTCACATGACTGCGGACGCCAAGCCGTTCATATCCATCATGAGGCGTGGCAACGGGATCTTCGTATTTATCCAAAATGTCACCAAATTGGTATTTAACCCATTCGTCGGAATGGCCTGAAAATCTAACCTGCGGAACATTCTTTTTTTTGACCATTTTACTCACCCATAAGAAGGGCTTTGAATTCTGCCAATCCCTTCATGTCGAATTCGCTTCCTGTCAAGTTGTCGATCATGGAAGAAAGCACTTGTTCGGATTTATGAATCTGTTCACCCAATTCCAAATAGGTTACAGCGTACTTGTCTGCTAACGCCTGTACTGCCTTTTCCAGTGTGTCAATAATTGCCTCCGGCATGGCGCGGAGAGAGGCGCACAACGGGACAATCCATTTCAGGCGCAGGAGCTCAATAATTTGCTCATCACTCAACCCTTCGATGGTTTCTTTAGTTTTCATATGGAGCGCATAAACCATCTCTTTGACATCTTTTTTAATGGCTTTTTCCTCTGCCATCAGCTTTTCAGCACAGACCATCTTCGCTTCAAAGGAATCTTCCGGGAATGAATATATCTGACGCAGCGCTTTAATATAGGCTAAAACTTTGACCTTTACATAAGGGGCCTGTCCATCTATAGACGCCCAATTTACTTCATCGTGCTCAGTGATATATTGCAGTTTTACCGCCTTGCCAGCTTTATCATCTAGCAAGTTAACATACCCCTGCAGGGCAGTAAGTTCCGGAGAAGAGATATCGGTATAAATTTCCGCAAGTCTGGCAGTAAATTCTTTGGGTACAAAGGCAGTATTGTCATCATTCAGGAATTCGCCGCGATCACCCTCGTCAATAGAATCGATAATTTCTGTCAGCTCGGCGGCGATTTCATCTAATCTGGCTTCTTTGGCCTTAAGTGCCTCATAATCTTCCCGCAGAAGCGTAGTCTGCACCAGCTCAAAGGGAATGACATGGCCTACCCAGCCATTCTGCACTTCTTCTTCCTTATTGTCTTTCTTTTTGATGACCATATTTGGGGAGACCTGCTTGGTGGCGGCGAAACCTTCCGTCTGGATAATTTCTAGATCGGTAGAAATAGTGGCCCATTTGTCATCTAAGAGCTGATAGGCCTGGTACTTGTCGATCAGAGGAAGCGAGGCCACACGGTTAAAAATATTTTGGGTAATAGTGTCCTCGGCCTTGGAGATATTCAAATCCATCATTTTTTCGATCAGTTGGCCATCCAGATATTGATCAAAATCTACCAACGCTGACTTATGCGCCGCAATGAACGCTTGTACATCGGCACTGCCTTCAATGGCTTCTTTGATATTTCCAACTGCCAATGTTGAATATGGAGTTTCATTACTAGCAAAGAGAACGCTCCTCAGATGGGGGAAGGCAGACCAATACCGTTGTAAATAATCAATTTCAAGGTTAGGAAGGCCGCCGAACATGGTCGCGTAAATATCCCAAGTTTCTGTAGCTTCGGACGAATCAATATAACGAGGAATATTCAAATTATACCCATTGCGGCGAATCTCTTCTTTGGAAACTAGTCTGGCAAATTTTTCTATACTTTCAGGACGGGTAGCCACCGCATCGACAATTCTTTTAATATCAGAGGCCATTAGCTTGTTAGTCTTGCCAACTTTAGTGAACCCCTTAGAAGCATCAATAAACAGAACATTCGATTCCTGGCGTTTTTGGCGCAACACCATAATAATAGTAGGGATACCTGTGCCAAAGAAAATATTGGCAGGCAGTCCAATAATGGCTTCGATATTGTTATTTTCGATCAAATTGCGGCGGATACGCCCCTCGCCTTCACCCAATCCATCAGCTCCTCCTACAGAATCACCACGGAACAAGACGCCATGAGGAAGCACAATAGTCATAATGCCATCGGGTTTTAAATGGTACAGGTCATGAAGCAGAAAAGCATAGTCAGCTTTCCCTTTGGGCGCCATACCATAGCGATAACGAGGGTCTGATTCCTTTTGAGAAGGATCCCAGTGCTGCGAATAGGGCGGGTTAGAAACTACGGCATCTAAATATAATGGCTCATAAGCTTTGGTAACTTCATCGTACATAGGCCAGTCCTGCTCCAGGGTATCGCCGCAGCGAGTGAAGATATTGGCCGGATTGATGCCGCGCATAACTAAATTCATACGGGTTAAATTGTAGGTATTTTCCTTTAGTTCCTGAGCATAATACATAATGCTATCTTTGTTATTCAGGTACTTGGCAGCGCTTTTACCAATAGTAATCAGCAGGGAGCCCGAACCGCTCGTAGGGTCATATATTTCTATTCTCTCGCGATCCTTCAAGTGGTTGGTCACAATTTCAGACATAAGTAAAGAAACTTCATGGGGAGTATAGAATTCCCCGGCCTTCTTACCGGCATTGGCTGCAAAGTTGCTAATTAAATATTCGTAAATGAAGCCTAAAACATCGTAATCTTGCCTGCCATCGGTGGGAATATCCTTGATCAGCTGAATCAAATCGCGTATAGCTTTTGTCTGATTGCTAGTGCTATCGCCGAGTTTGCTCAGACCGGTTTCCAGGGTATTAAAAATTTTGCTGAATACCTTCTTCTGAGTATCGCTAATTAAACGATTGAAGGCCGAGAGGGCGGTCCTTACATTGTCAACGGTAAAACTATGGCCCTTATCTAGCCATGTCGAAAAAAGATTATTGTAGTCAATAAAATAACCCAAGGTCTGGCGACAGTACTTAACTACTTCCTCGTTATCTTCATGCACACATTCCTGGAGGTCAACCTCTTCATATCCGTCCCCTTTTAGGAAATCCACTTCTTTATCAGAGAGAAACTTATAGAAGATAAAACCGAGGATATAGTCTTTATATTCGTTAGCTTCAATCTTGGAACGCATTTTATTGGCGGATTCCCATATTTTACTGGCAAGCTGTTGTTTGTTCATAATTAAGCTCCTTTATAAAAAATGCTGTCTTTGCGCTCTGCTTCACTAGGCCAGATGTTTAACTGTAGCGTGTAGCACCTCAGCCAACAAGGCTATACTCAAATTTTGGCGTTCAGTATGTAAGTGCTATGAAAATAACTATAGCGAATTTTGAAACGCACCACACCGCCTCAGATTATTAACCTTTTCTGCCAAAATATTATCGATATTATACGTCCACAGCTTATAAGACTTTTAATTATCAAAAATTTTTAGACTTAAATTAAGCAAATATTTAGAATAGGCAAAAAAAATGAAAAAAAGTCCGCTGAGGTCACAACGACCTCGGCAGACTTTATCGGCTTACAACATTACTTGAGCCACACTCTTGCAGCAAAAATGCCGCTAAAAAAGTATTTACTCTTTCAATGTCTATTTTGGTGGAGGTGGCGGGAATCGAACCCGCGTCCGAAGAGGCCTCCACGCCAACCTCTACGAGCGTATCCTAAGTTTTACTCTCGCTTTGCGGGACTCTCCCAGGCTAGATTCCCGCAAACCATACCCTCTGGTGTTTCCCCTATGCAGCCAAGAGACGAGCGGCAAATGGGTAGACGGCGTGGTTCACGCCCGGTACACCCCCGCCGACGAAGGTGAGCGGACGCACCGCACTAGGCGGCGAGAGCCAAATTATCTTCGGCAGTTAATATTTGAAAGTTTCGACTTTTTTACGAGCTTTCGACAACTCGACTCGCAGCTGACGGCAAAGCATCTCCCCGTCGAAACCGGGACACCCCCGAATAAACAGAGCAACTGAGAAAAGAAAACAAGAGAAAAACTCACTATGTCTAAACTCTCAGAACTTTACCTTTAGACTGTTTTTTATTTTACCATGCAGCTGCACGAGACGTCAAGATAAGTTATTTTTCCCCACAACTTACTCAGCCTTGTCAGAATCGGTAGACCAAGTTAAAGAGGTATCAGGACGACGCCCAGCCCAGTACGATGCACTACGCTTGCCATTCTTGGCATGGCCAAATTCGTCTTCATCGTCAGAAGCGTCGAGCTCCATATTGGCAGAGCGTTCAATGTGAATATCGGTAGGATCATGCAGCTCAGGATGATAGGCATCATTGACTAAACTACTCATGCCATAAACAGCACTCACAGCTAAATAGGCTTGAAATACTGAAGCCACTAACCATAAAAAGAAACCGTTAAACCATAAGAAGCTTACAGAAAAAGCTAAACCACCAGCTATGGTAGCACAGAACGCATAGTAAACCCCTCCCAGTCCTGATACACGCTGCACAACATCTATAACTTTAAAGCAGTTAGATACTTCTAAAGTTTCACTAAACAGACCAAAAGCCATACCGAAAGTAAGTGTAGCCAAAAACAAGACACAATAAACTATGCAAAAAGCTATAATGGAGGTAAAGAAAGAAGCTCCGTTGCCTCCGACAGTATTGACGATAAGGGCAGGTATACCAAAGATAAAGCACAACCCTAGCCCTAAAGCAGTGAACACCAGAACGTAAAGAAGAAGAGCAGCCGCTAGAGATACGCCTTTAAAAACGTAGTTTCCGAATTCTTCCCATTCCGGCAGAACCATATCGTCATCTTTACCCTCTATGCAGTTGCGGTACATAGCGATACAGTACCCTAGAGCCAAAATCCAACCCAATACAGGTATGAACATAGCTCCGCTAAGCAGTCCCAATTTAATCATAAATTTGGGATCTTTGCGCATAAAGAGAAAGGAATTAACTAGCTCAGGATTCAAGGCAGTCCTCCCAGCCGCTCGAAACTGAAAAGTAAATCGAGCTCTTTGATAAAAAAATTATAGATGCGGGCTAACTATCCTAGACAGAAGCACCACTAAACCATTTTTATATTAAGCTGTTCTAAAGAAAGAATCTAGATAAATAGCAGTATAAAAATGATAAAAATATAAAAAAAATTTACAAATTAATACTAACTAGCCTCTAACTCATTCAGCGATGCATTTTCCATCCGCCCATAGCTCCGGCAGCAAATCCGGCCATAGAAGAAGATAGTTGAGAGCCCAAATCGCTAACTAACTCTCCAGCTGCTCTAGTGCCATTTTCAATGGAGCAACAAATAGCTCCCCAATTTACCGTTATAAATCCGGCATGAGACAGAAGAGCTAATAACAGCAGTACTGATCCTAATACTAAAAGGGCACTGCGCAGAGCCGCTTTAAGCGAGTAGCCCACAGCCATACCAGCGATAGTACCTCCGCTAAGCTGCAACAAACAGGCCTGCCAAGGAAAAACAGCCGCCCCAGCTCCAGCAGCTACACTAGTTTCATCCATGTTAATTATCACCACCTAAAAGAGCAGGCAGGCCCTATTATAGACCTGCCCTGACAAATATTATCTGCTATATACTACACAAAATAAAAACTAACTATCTTTTCTTCCTACGCCCCTCATGCTCGTTCTTTTTACGACTGCCAGGCTCATTCTTTTTAGACCTATCAAGCGTCACTGAACGGCCGTTGACCGTAATTTGAGTCGACTGACCTCCAGTAATTTCGACATCGCTCCTGCGCACAGGACCTGATGGTATTTCTTTAACTCGACGTCCGGGACGATTTTCAAACATGACCGAGTTGATGGAGCCACCATCAACAAATTGAGGAGCGTTGCTTCCTCTAGCATTCCAATATCCGTCTTCCGACTCAATAAAATCGACCTGGGTATTTCTATCTTGACGATCTGATGTTTTTTTGCTGCTTCTTTTTTTAGAAGTATAATTTTTACGTTCTTTGCGATCTTTACCTGACAGCTCGGCGTCCTCAGACTGATTTTTAGCTAATAAAATATCATTAGGTCTGTCAACAAATACGGCATAAGCTTCCGCAAATGGTTGAGCAGGCTCAATGGCGTAGCAGACGCCACTTAAAGCAGCTCCCCACAAAATACTAGACGCAGTGCACAATAGCCCCCAACTGAGCAGCTTACGCTTCAGCATGACGTTGCTCCAACCTCCTCAACCTTCTTTCTTACAAGCAGCCGGACAATCAGCGAGCTTTCTCAAACAGAATCTCATTCCGGATGGTACATTTATACAGACATTTCAATTTAAACGGCCGAAACGCACCTAAACAGAGTTTAATAACTTCATCACATCTCAAATATCCCCTTTACTAAGTTAATATCAATATCTAAAAAGTTTACTAAGACAAAGGCCCAGCGGCAACAGCAGGAAAAATTACTTAATTTCCCAAAAGTTTGCCGCTGTGCATGTGCTTTTCCAAGAACAATGTACCTCACCATTATTATGTCGGCACCTTTGGGGATGCCGCAATTTTGACACAAAGCGGAGGCTTCATGTTAATAAAATCGATAGCCAATCCTCCCAGCGAGTGGAAAGCAGATTTGCTGGTACTCATTTTAGACAAAAATGAGAAATTTTTTGAGTTAGAAGATGAAAAACTCAAAGCTCAAGCAGAGGCCTTAAAAACTCAGTACGACGAAGGAAAACGCAGCGGCTCCTACTTGTTTTTTGAGCCTAGTTGCAGCGAAGATATAGGCGCAGTCTTAGCTTGCTATACCGGCGACTATAAGGGATTCAGTACGGCTGAAATTGTAAAAATATGCGTAGCTGAAGCTGTAAAATACGCTTCTAAAACTAATCGCTACCGCGTGCTCTTCGCTTTGAATAGTCCTGTAGGTTTACAATACGTAGGTAAAGCTGCTGAAGCGGCCGGTATGGCTATGTGGTCCTTCGACCGCTACAAAAAAGAGAAAAAAGATCCCTCTGAGCAGATGGTTATTTCTTTTGCGGTCAGTGAAGAGCAACCGGCTGAAGCAGCTTTGAATGAAGGCTTAGTTTTAGCTAGTTGTGTCAATATGGCACGCAATATATGCTGTGAACCTGGCGACGTGATCAACCCTCAAACTCTCTGCGCTATGGGCAAAGAAATTGCTGAAGAATTTGGTTACGATTTTGTCGAGTACGATGAGCCCAGACTAAAAGAAGAAGGTTTCAATGGTCATATAAAAGTAGGCAGCGGTTCTCAGTATCCTCCCTGCATGTTTGCTATAACCTATACGCCCTCAGCTAAAGCAGATCAAGAAGAAAGCAAACCATTACCCCACCTCGTTATGGTCGGCAAAGGCTTAACTTTTGATTCCGGTGGTATCAGTATAAAACCAGCCTCGAGAATGCACGAAATGAAGGGCGATATGGCCGGCGCAGCAGCGGTATTAGCAACTATGCGTGCCTTGGGAACTTTGCGTCCCAATATTAAAGTTACGGCTATAGTTTGCAGCGCAGAGAATATGCCTGATGCTAAAGCCCAGCGTCCTGGTGATATTATTGTTTATAAAAACGGCAAGTCGGTTCACGTTGAGAATACCGACGCAGAAGGGCGTTTAGTTTTAGCCGACGGGTTAATTTTGGCTGGCGAACTGGGAGCTACTCATATAATCGATATTTGCACTTTAACTGGCGCTTGCGTGCGCGCTTTAGGTGAATCTTTTACCGGTATTATGGGAAGCAACCGCTCTTTGGTAAATGCGATTACTTTTGCTGGAGGAGTCCAAGGTGAATCTTATTGGAAACTTCCTCTGCCTTTAGAATACAAAGATATGCTCAAAACTCCCTTTGCGGATTTAAGCAACGTGGGAGGCCCCACGGCTGGAGCCATTACCGCCGGCTTATTCCTTAAAGAGTTTGTACCTGAAAATACTAGTTGGGCCCATCTGGACATAGCCGGACCGGCCTGGCGCAGCAAAGAGTGGAAGTACTACCCTGCTGGACCTACAGGCGTAGGCGTGAGAACTCTGACCGAACTGGCCTGGCATTGGAATGAGTACTTTAAATAATAGTGCTTATTTAGCTATAACCTGATAAAAAATAGCGCCCAACCTCAATTAGTTGAGCGCTATTTTTTATCTACTTAAATATCAGTTAGACACTAACATACGCTATTTTTAGAGACTAAATAGTTACGAATGTTGGCTAAATGTGCTCATTCTCTTTTTGGGTTAACACTAAAGATAAAACTAGGAGTTTTTTTGCAATTGGTAAAAGAATGCCCCAAGTGTAGTTTATCTTAGGCTCGTGTTGAAATACGGTTTATTATTACCGCTTAATTATTCCTTAAATGGAGGATACGCTTATATGTTCAATAAAACTGCAGTTAGTTTAATTACAAGCGCCTTTATACTATCTTTAGCAGTCGGCCAAGCTTTTGCAGACGATCATTTAAATAATCAAAAGCTCAAAGAAAACAAAATTGGAGTACAATATTCTCATGCTCGTCTATCTAGCTTTAGTCACAAAGGCGATTTTATCTATATTCACCAAAATAATCCTGACTTAGAAAAAGCACGTCAAGGGTATGTCAGTGAAGTAGTAATTATCCCCATATCCAATGGCAAATTCATAGAGGATAAAATTAGACATATCCCCATCGGAGCTCCAGTAACTAATGTAGAATACAGTATGCTGACCCCGGACCAAAAAGAATTAATAATAGTTACTCGTTCTGGAGCCACCTTCGCCCGGCTGAATATGGAAACTGGCGAAGTAAAAACCCTCTTTGCGCACGAGAGTGGTAAGCCAGGATTCCGCGCTCATCCAGAAGTTATACATATGGTCAATAATAAAATGTTTGTCAACGGCTATTTTTACGACGACGAAGACTTTGCCGATGTTGACTGCACGGCCACTTTTGATCCTACTCAAAATGGTGTATTAGCTTTCGACCGCGTTCATGACGTGGAACTTTATGAAGCTAAACTTAAACCCAGGAATGGCGTATTTACAGATGTCGACTGTGCATTTTATGCTGCTCAAGACAAAAAAGATAAAAAATTTAAGCTTTATATTTGGAATCCGCCCACATTTAAAGAACCTACTCAGTTCGATGAAGCTGTAGAGTTTTTATCTTTCTGGGGATCGGCTAATCGCATGGCCTACACTATTGAAAAGTCCAATAACCGTTACCAGCTGGCTCTTTACGACGCCAAAACTCAGAAAAAAACAATTATTGCCGACGATACTGCCTACCCTTATAAAAATATTTTCCTTTCTAACGACGGCAGCACCTTGCTCTGTACCGATACAGAAAACCGCGTTGGTCAGGCTAAGTTCTATTATGCCGATGAACATACAGGTTGGAAACTTAAGCCTACAGCCGATCTTGGCGATAAGACTGTGCGCTTTGGTGAAACCCGTTTAGCTGAAGACGGTAGCTACTTTGTAATTTATAGCGACCGAGGTCTCAACTTATATAAAACTAAGTAGTTCAGACTAATATCAAACCTGTATACTGATTTACTTAAAATTGCGTAATTTTGGGCTTTTTATTGTTCTAATAATGTAGATAGTTAGCCCAAAATTTTGCCATTAGCTCCGCTTCTTTAAGCTCTAGCTTCTAGTTGTTTTACAGCTTACAAAAAATGGCCCGAATAGAAAAATTCTATTCGGGCCATTTTTTGTTAGTTTTAATATCAGCTTGTATTCAGATTAAAACTAAACAACCTTAATTGCTAGATTCAGCTTCAGCCCCCGGATTAGGCACATCGGAAGGCATTTCAACCTCCTCAGGCAGAGGAATGCTGTAATCTTCATTCGCCGACTCCGAACTTGCATCCGGAATATTTTCTTCCACCTCCAAGGCTCCCCAATTGGCAGGCTCTTCAGAATTTGGACTTTCAGTGTTGACAGACGGAGCGGGAGCCTCATTAGAAGAGGCTTCAGGCGGAGCACCAAATTCACGTTCCGAACTAGTTACCGTACCATCATTATTTACCTGGGGATAGGCTCCGTTATCATAACTTTCATTGGCAGATGAGGAGGATCCAGACTCATAAGTTTTAGCTTCTTCATAATAATTGTAAGTAGATGAAGGCTCCTGATAATAAGTACGATTCTCCGTTTTGGGCCTACGATATGAATTGCCAGAATCGTAAAGGCCGCAATTAACTCTGTCTTCGCCTACAATAACGGTAACATCGGCTTTACGCTTGTCATAAGGGAGTTTGTCAACTTCGTAATAACAACTTAAAAGCAGCGATTCCAAACAGTTGCGCATAGCCACACTGCCTAAATGGTCAACTATAGTAGTTACTTCACAAGGCTCTTTAGCGGTGCCAACATTAACTACGCGGAAACCTTCGCGAGACAAATAATCGGCGATGCGCCCTTCCAGCCCTTCTTCGCTGCTGCCATTAAGCACTTCAACTCGCACATCTTCACGTTGTAAAGAAGAGGGATCTTTCAGCAATTCTAAGACGATCTTCTCGTTCATAGGAGCGTAAGGCATAATATAGCTAACACCGTTAATATCGCTGTCATCCCCGACAATAACCCCAGTTTTCATACGCTTGCGATCGAAATCTTTATAAAGGTAAGTTAAATCGAGCATATCCAATAAGCTGAAATCAGTTTCAATATTCTGTTTTACAGCCTTAACTATAGATTGGAGGCGCAACACTACCATAGGGTCCTTCAGACGCTTAATAACAGACATCATAACCTGCTGTTGACGGCGGATACGCCCTCGATCGCTTTCGGCATCCATACGGAAACGGGCATAGCCCACAGCCTGTTCTCCACGCAAAAGCTGCTCGCCGGCTTTAAGATGGATATGCAAATTGCCCCAATTGTCATCGTAGTCCATATCTTTTTCGACGTCGACCACTAAACCGCCCAGAGCATCAACTAGCTGAGAAGCGCCGCTAACTTTAATAATTACATAATGGTGAATAGGCACTCCCAAAAATTCAGAAACGACTTTGCGGGTGAGCTTTATACCTCCGTACATATAAGCGGCGTTGATCTTGTCGTAACCGTAATCGTCACCTAAATAGACATAGCAATCACGCGGAATAGATACGACATTTAAAGTTTGACCTTTAGCGTCGATACTGACAACAAACATGGTGTCAGATCTGGCCCCTTTAGTGTAAGCTATACCTCGCGAATCGCGGTTATAGTCAATGCCCAAACAAAGAATATTCATGCGATCGCTGCCTTTAAAGGCTCGCTCGCCTGAGTACTCACTTATCGAACTGAGTGCCTCAGAGATAAAACCAGACGCCCCTTCAGCCCCATTTTGCACCGTATCTACATAGAATAAACCAGCTACCAACAGAATCAAGCCAATTAAAACGTATAGAGTAGAAAAGCATATAAAACGTCCGGATTTAGGAATTTTCTTATACCAAGGCACAGCACGGCTCATCTTAAAATTAGGCCCCTCTATTTCATTATTATCAACACGGATGGATCCCTTAGCTTCCTCTACTTCTGCGCTCCCGCTTTTATCGAGCTCTTCAACTTGACTAGCTGACTGACGATAAGCCCCGGGAAATACCGGCTGCCCTGATTTCGCTGAAGACCCATTTTTTGAATTATTACGAGCTTCACTCATTATTCATTAACCAAACCTATATAACAGCTTAGCAGCGTTCTGTTAGAAAACTTGACGAAAGGCCCCCAAACTGCCCAAAAGAAACTGAACATTACCAAAAAATTTGCCCGATCGTTCTATAGTAGAAGTAAAAACTCTTGCTTAAAGCAAAAATTTAGGGCAATATAGGCCCTACAATTGATTTTTATCATGAAAGAAGATATCCATGTCTAGACGCCCTCTAGGTCAGCATTTCTTAATAGATCGCCATATTATTGCCAAAATTATTGAGTCTGCCGACTTACATAAAGAAGACCGTGTCTTGGAAATAGGCCCTGGGCGCGGGGCTATAACTTTGGAAATGGCCTCCAAAGCTGGACACATCACTGCTGTAGAAGTTGATAAATCGCTAGCCGAGCGACTTCCTAAACTGCCCAATTTGGAAGTAATAAACGACGATTTTTTAAAACTTAATTTAGAAGAAGTACTGCGCAAAGAACTTCCGGAAAACGGACGCTGGAAGGTTGTAGCCAACTTACCTTACTATATAACTACTCCTATTATTGAAAAGTTGCTCGTCGAAGGCCACCCCTTTATAGATCGCATGATTATTATGATCCAAAAAGAAGTGGCTGATAGAATTCAAAGCTTAGCCTGCCGTAACAGCAGTGCTCTAAGTTATTTTGTGGGCTGCTACGCGCAAGCTAAAACCTTATTTCATGTCAAACCTGGTTCTTTTAATCCTCCTCCTCAGGTCGATTCTAGTGTTATGTCTCTGAATATTTACAGACAGCCGCCAATAAAATCGCCTATAAAGCTAGTTCTATCCCTTACTAGAGCTGCTTTTAATGTTCGGCGCAAAACTTTGCGCAAATCGTTAAAGGGTATAGCAGCTTCTATGAACGCAGACTTGGAAGAATCATTCCAATTGAGCGGTTTGGAAGGTAACAGCCGACCGGAAGAGCTTACTTTGGAGCAATTTTCCGATTTAGCCGCAGCTCTACAGCGTACTTCTGCGGCCAATTGTCACTAAAAAGCTAAAGAGCTGAAACTCTCTTCCCCCGAGAGCTTCAGCTCTTTAGCTTATCTGCTCTTAATGTAATAAAACAAGGAATTTTTTATTCAGCTACTAGCACTACCTTATCCAAACCAGCTTGTTTAGCGGCATCTATGGCCATAATAACCGTGCCGTAGGGAGTTTTACTGGCTGCTCTGACAGCCGCTTTGTCTGTACCTTTCTTCGTTTGATAAAGCTTAAGACGCGCAACCAACGAAGTATGGGGCACAGGCTTCTTTTCTTCCTGAACATAAATATTACTCTTATCATCTATACTCATAACTACAGTATCGTTAACGACATTCAAATTAGCCTGAGCAGATCCTAAAGGTAAGTTCATATTAAACGCTGTCTGAGCCGCAGCAGTAGCTGTTACTAAAAAGATAATCAGCAAGACCAAAAGCACATCGGTCAGAGGAGTAATATTTATGTCGCCCATTACAGCGGCCTGATCGCTGTCGGAGAGCCTGAATTTGCGCTTTTTAGCCACTTATTTACCAGCCTCCGTAACCTTAACAGTCTTTATCTTGACTGAACTCTTGCTATCAGCCTTCTGCTCATTGGCAGTAGCTAAGGCTATATCAGTCAGCCCCGCCTGGCGGGCTTCATGCATGGCTGTAATAACATGAAGATAGTCAGCTTTCTTATCGCCATTGATAATAACCCTATTAGTATGCTTTTCTTCTCCTAATTTCCTTAATAATGGCTGCAATTCTTTTTTTTGACATTCAACATTACCTATGTAAGTTGAGCCATCAGCAGAGATATCAATAACTATACTTATATTTTCCGCTTTTTCGCGAGTAATTACTTCAGGCAGCTCAATATTGTGAGAAGGAGCTGTAATTGATGTACCGGTTATCAAAAAGATAATCAGCAGCACCAGCAGCACATCAGTCAGAGGAGTGACATTTATATCACTAAACCCACTGCCGTGTTCTTCTTTATGTTTCCATTTTCCAACCATAAAACTGAGCTCCCTATACGTAAGGACAACAATTTATTAAGAAGGGGCTGATCTGGCATCGCCACTTAATCGAGCAAATCTTCGGGGAACTCTTTGCCTTGACGCATAAGTTCGAGCATTTCAGAAAGACGAGCAGCAGCTCCGTTCATATCAGCCACCACATTACTGACACGGGCTCTGAAGTAATTGAAAAAAACTACAGCCGTAATAGCTACAAATAATCCAGTTGCCGTGGCAACCAAAGCTTCAGCCACACCGGCAGACACTACTGCAACACCAGCTTGTCCTTTAGCCGCTACGGAATCGAAAGTATTCATAATACCCACTACGGTTCCAAACAGTCCGATAAAAGGAGCAATTACTGCGATAGTGCTAATAATGGGCAAGTTGCTTTCTAGCTTCAGCCTTTCCCTAGCAATAGCAGTTTCCATAGCTGCATCACTCATTTCTTGGCTAAGATGCGCTCTAGCCAAACCAGCCTCAAATACTCGGGGCAGCATACCGCCAATTCCTTGTACGAACGTATAGGCCTCTTTTACTCCACTGGAGCGGAGAGTTTCACAAACAAAGTGATGGAGCCAAGCAGAATTGATAATATTCTGTTTATACGTATAAAGGCGTTCTATAACAACAGTAACTACAACAATTGAGCAGACTAACAGCAGTACTAGAGTTCCTAGACCGACAGCGGAAGTCTCATTTAAAAAATTCAAATTCATAAAATGATATTGTCGAGTCAGTTTTTGAATATCCTGCCTTTTTAAGCAATATTTGATTATATAAAACTAGATATAAATGAGATTTTATCTACCTGTCCTAAGCTTAATAGTCTTCTGTCAACAGGCGCAGGAAATTATATAATAAAGAAAAATGAACCCCATCCCCGGATCAAACAGAGTGGAGTACCAGCCTTGAAAGATATTTTAGATGGTAAACTTCTTAAAAAGTTATTTTTAGGTGGGGGACGCTGGCTGACTCTGCATAAACAACTGCTTAACGAGATAAACATATTTCCAGTACCAGATCGTGATACCGGCTTCAATATGTCTTTTACAGCACGCGGAGCGGTAAAATTTCTGAGCGGACAAGCCCCTGCTTCACTCGCTTTAACTGCCCAAAGAGCAGCTCGTGGCGCTATAATGGAAGCCCACGGAAATTCAGGGGTAATATTTTCACAAATTTTGCACGGTTTTGCCTGCGGTTTAGAAGATAAAATTACCGCTACTCCTTCAGAATTATCTGCAGCTTTTAGTTTAGCTTCTGAAACAGCTTATAATTCTCTGCAAACCCCCTGGGAAGGAACTATTTTAAGTTTTATTAGACTTATCAGCCGAGAATCGGAATTACTCTGCCAAGAAAATTCTCACATAAACTTAGTAGAATTTTTAGTTCGGCTAACTGAAAAAGGACGCTTATTCTTTACCAGCCAGCCTAGTCCAACAGTTCCTGAAGTACTATATACAACTGGAATAGTCGACGCCGGAGCTTTAGGACTTTACTGTTTTTTTGAAGGTATGAGCCTAGTAGCTCAAGGGCGCCCGCTGCGCATTAATAATGCGGATTGCGATTGGTATAACCGTATAGGCCTCCTTCCCTCTACAGCCAGTTTTAAACTAGCAACAAAAGTTTCCCCTCTGTTATTTAAATACTGCAGCGAGTTTACGCTTACAGATAGCAGTTGCCCTAGTAAAGCCGTTTTAGAACGAGAATTAGCGAAATTAGGCAATTCTGTGATTATATCTTCAGGACAGAATTTATTAAAAATTCACCTGCACACTAATACCCCTAATTTAGTAGAAAAATTATTGACCAACTACGGCAAAATTATCAGTAAAAAAACTGATAATTTAGATGAGCAATGTTCCGATCGGCTATTCAATATGACGCAAACTAGTCTTGCGGCAGTCTCTCCTGGCCTAAAGGAAGAAAAATTTTCCATGATCAGCCAACCTATATCCTCACAAAGAGAAAAACTGCAACTACAGACCGCGTTTGTCTGTCCCTGGGGAGATGGCTTTGACGAATATTTTCAGGACGGATGGGGGTTCGTTGTATTACCTTTTAACCAAAATGATGATCCGCCTAACTGGCAGCTGTTAAAAAAAACTTATCTATGGGCAGATACAAACCAAAATAGTTTAAGACCTACCTTATTTGCCAACCCCAATTTTTTTATTAAGCCAAGTAATCGAGCAATTTTAACCTCATCTCCAGCAATTTGGAGCCAAAATTGTCCAGATTGGCTACAATTATGTAAAGTACAAAACCCCATACAACTTTTAGCCCTACTTACTTCAAAGAATTTTAACGGTTGCTTTAACAACTTATCAAACCTCATTTGGGGAGATATAAGCAAAAGCAGCAATTTAAGTAATGAAGCAAAATTTGAAGGTAATCCAATTTTAATTGTTAAAAAAAATGGGGACTGCCTCGGCCGAACTAACTGCCTCAGTGAGGCTATTGAGCTTTTTATAGAATCTCTTCCCAGCCCTCCTGGCCAGCGCCTCCTCTTGGCCGCAGGACTTGAATGCACAACCGATGCAGCCGAAGAGGCTATAGAAGAATTAATGGGGAATTGGCCCCAGTTGCTAATTCAGCTTTTTTACGGCGGTCAGCCTGATTCTGAAATGTTAGTTTACGCGGAGTGAATTATTTTATATTATGCGAATTGTCACCGATTCAACCTGCGACTTAAACTGTAAACTGCTGGCTAATCTAAAAGCCTCAGCTGTACCTTTGCTAATTCATGTCTACGGCCGAAGCTATTTAGACGGGCAAAATATAACTCCTGAAATTTTGTCTGGACTTCTGCTGAAGAAAAACGACGACTCTCCAGATATATCTACAGCTCATCCCTCTCCCCAAGATTTTATAAATATATATAAAGCGTATCCGAATGAGGAGATTATCTCCATTCACCCTTCGCCGTTTTTATCAGGATCTTATAATGCCGCCCGTCAAGCTCAAAAATGTATCGATCCTGAAAATCGGCGCATAAAAGTTGTCAATTCCAACAGTATAAGTGTCGGTCTAGGCTGTTCAATTATAGAGACAGCCGATTTTATTAATCAAAACCCAACTGCCAGTATTAATGAAATAGTTTCGTATGTGGATTCTTTATCCAACAGAACCCATTTGTTCTTCACCGTACCCAGCTTGCAATATCTGATCAGAGGAGGGAGACTTCGGGCCCCTAGGCAGAAGCTAAGCCGCTTAATGAAGGCTTACCACATTTTTAGCTACAGCGGCGAAACCTCCATTTCCCCTGTGGCCAGATCCTTCGACTTGGAACGCGCCCTCCAAGAGATTATTCAAAAAATACAAATTGAAAGCGAAAAACACCACATCCACAGAATTTTAGTAGCTTACAGCCGCAAACTGCGCGCAGACGATAACGATCCTAAGTTCAATATCGATGCTGCAGTATCTGCCCTTTGTATGGAATTGAGCAAGCTGAATTTGCGCGTTCCCGTTTTTCAAACGGAGACTGGATGTGCCATTAATATACATTGCGGTTCCGGAGCTGTGGGAGTAGCCTATTTAACTGACTAAAAACAAAAGGGGCTGATTGGCCTAAAGAATAACTTTGTAGCCAATCAGCCCCTCTGTAAGGTTGTAATAAGAAAAACTCCAATCTTAAGGCTGCCACTTTCCTGAATGATTGGATCTCATAGTTACAAACGGTTTAGCCTCTATCAAATTTTTTCGGCTAAATTGATAATCTTAAATTGCTCAGTATCAATTAAACCGACGTCGCTCAGCTTCAGCTGAGGAATAACGGGCAGAGTCATAAAAGCTAAACTCATAAACGGCCGTTTAAGCTTTGACCCAAGTTTATCAGCCTCTTCATAAAGTTTACTGACAGCGGCACTAACTTCCCCAAGAGTTTTATCAGAAACTAAACCACAAACTGGCAAGGCGGACGCTGCCTTAACCTCTCCACTGCCGACTACAATTAAACCGCCGCCCATTTTTTCTATTTCTTTAATACATAAGAGCATATCTTCATCATTATCACCCACTACCACTAAATTGTGAGAGTCATGAGCCACCGTAGAAGCTATAGCTCCTCCTTTAATACCGAAACCGCGCACAAACCCTAAACCTAGGCTGCCCAAAGCGTGATGGCGCTCTAAAACGGCTACTTTAAGAATATCGTGTTCCGGATCAGCTTTTATTTCGCAGATCGACTCTCCTAGCCGCTTGCCAACTTCGGCTCTCATGTTTAACTGTAGGTGCTCACTAACTATCAGACCAGCTTTAACTCCCATAACATGAACTTTGTACCGGCCTTCTTCAGGGACAACTACTTTTAATTTATCGACAGAAACAGGAGCCAAATTGACAGAATTGCGCGCCAAAGCTCTTAAAGGAATGCTAGGAAGATCTTGGAGACAGACTCCATTTTCAGCGACCAGAATTCCCTCCCGATAAACCTGCTTAACTGTAAAACCTTGAGAAAATTTTTCATCATTAGTTTCTAAAATAGCTAAATTAGCTCTATACCCAGGAGCAATCGCTCCAACATAAGGCAGATTAAAACAGCGGGCCGTTCCCCAAGAAGCCATAATAAAAGCGTAAGCAGGATCAACCCCTCGCTGAATAGCCTGACGGCAAAGGTAATCTAAATGACCATCAGCTTTTAAATCTTCGGGTTCTCGATCATCAGTAACTAAAAGTAAACGCTCTAAAAGGTGATCCCCTCGGGTACCCTTTGCCAAAGGAATTAAGGCGTCTAAATCGCGAGCGACTGAGCCTTCACGAATCATAATGTGCATGCCCAAAGCTAATTTTTCTTCAGCTTCATCTAAAGTAGTACATTCGTGATCTGTGCCTATACCTGCAGCCACATAGGCCTGCAAATCGCCACTACTTAAGCCCGGAGCGTGACCATCAATGTGGGCTCCTTCTCCTAGAGCGGCAAGTTTAGATAACACTTCCTGGTCACTGCTAAGTACACCAGGATAATTCATCATTTCACCCAAACCGACCACATGCGGAGAATTTTTTACTTCAGCTATATCAGCTGCACTTAAAGAAGCGCCTGCATGCTCCAAATTAGTAGCCGGCACACAAGAAGGTACACTGATATATATATCAAAAGGCAAAATATCTGCAGCCCGTTCTAAATAATGGATCGCCTCCATCCCAGCAACGTTAGCATACTCATGGGGATCGGCTACTACCCCTGTAGTGCCTTTAGGAAGAACTGCAGCAGCATACTGATCGGGGGTCAGCATAGACGATTCTAAATGAACATGACCGTCTATAAAGCCAGGCACAACATATTTGCCGCTTATGTCTACAATTTTATGGGCTGGATGGGAGCCGAATCCCACAATTATCCCTTGATGAACGGCGATATCCCCTTCGACAAACTCACGAGTAAAAACATTTAAGTATTTAGCTCCCCGCAGCAGCAAATCGCACGGAATCAGACCGCGGGCCGCTTGAATTATTGAAACCAAATTTTTCTTCATGCAAAAAACCTCAAGTCGCACATATCGGCAGCCCTACCCGTTTTTGTTAGTAGCAACCGGTGCAAATTAGCCTTACATAAATAAAGGACTCAGGTAAGTCCATTTTGTTTTTTCTTCCTTCCGCTCCTATTGAAAACAATTTTCTATAGACGAATCTTTTTTAAATATTAGTTATCCCCTTGCATTAAAGCTAAAGAACTGCTATTATCCTTAGGCGCCAGGGAGAGCTTCTTTCCTGTAGTAGATAACTTTATATCGGGGTGTAGCTCAGCTTGGATA
>JBJEGD010000039.1:23837-75906 GCA_051874735.1 Candidatus Bruticola sp.
GAGCGCTAGCATGGGGCGTTAGAGGCCCCCGGTTCAAATCCGGGCACTCCGACCACAATTAAGAGAGTTTGGGCTCTCTTTTTTGTTTTGCTGAAAAAAATAACCCGCACCAGACGAACTATAAAACTACCCATACTTAAAATTAGACTACTTTTACAACTAAACAGACAGAGTATATTCAAGCAAATGCCAATCAAACAGAGTCTGATCAACAAGATATAAGAACATATACTTCATCTGCTGAGAAATAAATTTAATAATATTGGTAAAAATTAGCTCTATACTATTGCATTTTTATATGTAAGCTGCTATTATCTTCGGGCGCAAGGGAAAGGTTGTTTTTCTAAGCAGACAGTTTTATATCGGGGTGTAGCTCAGCTTGGATAGAGCGCTAGCATGGGGCGTTAGAGGCCCCCGGTTCAAATCCGGGCACTCCGACCATAATTAAGAGGGTTTATAAGCTCTCTTTTTTGTTTTGCTGAAAAAAAATGATCCTAACTAAGCGACAACGAAGAGGCCGCCAACTTTAAAAATAGTCAACATCCCATTCCAACCTGGAGACCGGATGAGCATTTTTTTATATTTGACAGGTCTTTTTATTACATGAAAATTAGTACCATGCGCATTTTGGATCAGTGGGTGGGCGTTCCTCTGTGCACCCTTGCCCGCCTATCTTCCGGTTCAATAAAGCGAAGTAAACTTACCCAAGAACAGCTAGAGCGCTCCATACTTATAATTCATCTTTCAGAAATGGGGGCCATGGTTTTAGCCCAACCAGCTATAGACTATCTAAAACGAAGTCTTCCCAATACACCGCTATATTTTGTCGGTTTTCCCCCCGTTACAGAGCTACTCAGTACTTTAAAAGTTGTACCTGACAGTAATCTGTTGACGCTCGATACCAGCAATTTTACTAACTTAGTAAAAAGTGGAATAAACGTTTTGCGCAGACTGCGCGCTATAAATTTGGGAGGGGTTATCGACTGCGAAGGTTTTTCCCGAGCTTCTGCTTTGCTTTCTTTCCTAGCTTGTCCGCGCGGTTTCCGCCTAGGCTGGCATCCTTACTCAATGCCCCATCTTTACAGAGGCGACTTACTTACTCACAGGGTTCAATATAATTGCCATCAACATGCTTCCCAAGCTTATTTGACTCTTTTTAGTGCCCTTTGGGCTGATCCCAGTCAAGAACCTTTTCCTCAGCAAACATCTGTACTGCCATTATCTCCCTCTGTTCCCTTGGAATTCGATTTTAAATATCATTCTAGTGAAGAAGACAAACAGTATATAGATTCATTATTAGAAGAAAGCGGAGTTTCACCTAACAGTGAAATTATCATTGTCAATCCGAATAGCTCAGATATGCTGCCACTGCGCAAATGGCCTTTAGAAAAATATGCTGCCGTACTGCACAGCCTCTTTATAGAGCGTCCTCAGCTTCAAGTTGTGGTTACAGGTACTGCGTCGGAAAAGCCAGGCGCCTTAAAGCTGAAATCTCAAATGGTCGGAGCTCCCATACACGATTTCACAGGCAAAACAAGCCTAGCTCAGCTACTGGCCTTGTACGACCGCAGCAAATTACTTTTAACTAACGATAGCGGCCCCGCTCACCTGGCTTCCATAGTGAATCTGCCCAGTGTAGTCTTGTACGGTCCGGAAACACCAGCCCTCTTCTCCCCCTTGGGCCATAAAACAAAGATTGTTTACGATAATTGGATATGCAGCCCTTGCGTCAGTCCGTATAACGGCAAAAACAGTTTATGCCGGACGGGGGGATGTCTGCGCTCCATAAGCCCCGAAAAAGTTCTTCAGGCGGTACAAGAGCAACTAAAATCATAAAAATTTCCCCAATAAGTTAGAAAAAAACAACCTTTTTTCCTTAAAAAACGGTTTTAATACTGTACATGTCGAATTGGCGTGAGCTGGGCTTTTTACTGAGCCTACCTGCTTAAGGAAGATCTTATTTGCAAGGATATGCTAATGACCGAAGAGTACATCAACATTATTGTCAACAATGAAGTAATGAGTATAGTTCCCAAAACTACTGTGGGAGAGGCTCTGCACGCTGACAGGAACCCGGATATTATAGGAGGCCTAATAAGCAATGACGTTGTCGGCCTCAATACTCCGCTGAACGTACCAGTCAATCTTTATCCCGTCTTCCGCAACAGCAGAGAAGGCCGACAGATTTTCAACCGCACGTGTTCTCTTCTGTTAGACTACATTTTGGCTGTTCACTTCAAAAAATATCATTTTCAAGTGGGCCAGGCTTTCAATCAAGGATGCTACTACGAACTAGTCAGCATCGAAGACGAAAGTACAGACCAAATAAACTTAGTGAAATTAGCCGAAGACATAGACAAAGCTATTTGCGAAGCTATTGCTTCCGATCTAAAATTCACCACTAAAGTTCACAGTGTAGAGACCGCCTGCGTCTTACTTAATGACCGCAGCGGTTCCATGATCCGTCTTTTAGAAACTTGGCCTTATTCGCAAGTTCCCATTGCCAGCCTCAACCACTTTCATGTTATCCAATACGGCCCCATAGCTCCTTCTACACGATACTGCCGCAATATAAGAATATTACCTTATGAGCGAGGCATATTTCTCCAGTTCAACCGCAAACAACCTACCCCAGTTCCTAAATCAAACTTGCGCCTTTTCTCTGCCTATAAAGAAAACCGCAATTGGAACAAAATGATAGGAGTAGCCACAGTGGGCGATCTTAACGAAGCGGTGCTCAATGGCAGAATTAGTGATATCATACGCCTTCAAGAAGGTTTGCATGAGAAAAAAATTATTCAAATTGCTGATCAAATTGCCAACCACAAAGACAAATTGCGCTTAATTTGCATCGCTGGTCCGTCTTCTTCTGGTAAAACTACTTTTTTGAAACGTTTATCGGTGCAGCTGCGCGTAGCCGGCCTCGATCCGGTTACCATAAGCCTCGATGACTACTACCGCGACATTTCAGATCGGCCCGTTGACGCCCAAGGAAATATCGATTTTGAAGCTTTAGAATGTTTGGATATTCCGCTGCTCACCGAGCATCTACAAACGTTAGCTGATGGCGGCAAAGTTATGACGCCGCGCTATGATTTCGAGGCAGGTAAAAGGGCTCCAGCTAGCAAGTTCACCCCTATGCAACTAAAGAGCAATCAAATTTTACTAATTGAAGGCATACACGGGCTGAATCCGGCTATTGCTGACGCCGTTCCTGCTAAGGCTCGCTTTCGCATATTTGTGAGCGCTCTCACTCAACTAATTATTGATGAGCATACTCGCATACCCACTTCAGACGCCAGATTGCTGCGCCGAATTGTACGCGACCGCCGTTATCGCGGCACTTCAGCAGCCGACACTATCGATCGCTGGCCCAGCGTGCGCCGCGGCGAACAGCGCAATATATTCCCATTCCAAGAAAATTGCGACGTCATGTTCAATTCGGCGCTAGTTTACGAAACGGCCATACTCAAAACCTTCGCTTGGCGCTACCTTCTGGAAGTTCCCCGCAATTCTCCAGCCCGAGTGCGAGCCCAACCGCTGTTGCGTTTCTTAGATCTTTTCGTCCCCATCTTCCCCGATGATATTCCTTCTAATTCGCTACTGCGCGAGTTTATAGGTGGATCCAACTTTTCTTATTAAAAATGCCACCTAATGAAATGGGCCCCCTGCTGTCAGCTGACAGCGGGGGGCCCATTTTACTTATAAGTGCTACAGAATGCAGCTTTAGCGGTACTCAGTAGTACTTACATTTCTTCTACATCGATATTAGAAGTGACGGCATCTTCTTCAGGATCAACTAATCCAGCTCGTACAAGCACACCTCTATCGATACAATGATCGAAAGCGGTCTTCGTATCGATCCATCCGCTCTTACAAAGCTCAATTAAGTGAGAATCCATCGACTGCATGCCCTCTTCGGCACCCATATGTATAAAAGAGGGAATCATAGAAGATTTAGCTTCGCGAATTAAGCCGGCAATACCGAAGTTAACTAACATAACCTCTTGTACAGCTACACGGCCTCGACGATCGCGGGTACGCAGCAGCTGCTGAGAAATAACGGCTTTCAAAGACTGGGAAAGCATCTGACGAATTTGTTCCTGCTCCTCAGCCGGGAATACATCGATAATACGATCGACGGTTCTGGCGGCAGAATTAGTATGCAGAGTTCCGAATACTAAGTGGCCAGTTTCTGCAGCACGAATAGCTTCAGAAATTGTCTCCAAATCGCGCATCTCACCCAACAGAATAATATCGGGAGATTCACGCAAAGCGGCGCGCAAAGCTTGATTGAAACTTCTAGCATGAGTGCCAATTTCGCGCTGCTGAATCATAGATTTATCAGACTTGTGCACAAACTCGATAGGATCTTCGAGAGTGATAATATGCTTTCTTCTGGTGCGGTTAATATGATTAACAATCGCTGCCAGAGTAGTCGATTTTCCCGAACCGGTAGGACCAGTTACCAATACTAATCCTTTGTTTAAATGAGCGATGTTGTTAACAATTGGAGGCAAATTCAGATCGTCAAAAGTAGGAATACGGTTAGGAATAACGCGGAAAACGCCCCCCATACCACGGCTCTGCAGCAAGAAGTTGACGCGGAATCTGGCCATACCTTCAACTTCATAGGAGAAGTCAACGCTGCCAGTATCGAGAAATTCCTGCGACAAATGCTCGGAGAGGATAGGCAAAAGAATATCTTCTGTTTGCGTACTCTCCAAAGGAGGCTCGTCTAAGAATTTAATATCGCCGTTGATACGCACCGCCGGCGGAGCGCCGGCTTCGAGGTGAAGGTCGGAACCACCGTAATCGAGCACGACCTGCAGATAACTTTCAAGAATTGGGCTGACACTCATCTTACTCTAAGTAGCTCCTTATCGCATGTATAAAAGTCTGCTTGTCTACAGCACGATCCAAGGCCTCATGAGGATCGATCTGATGGCTCTCTACTAACTCCATCAAAGAGGTGTCCATCAAACGCATACCTTGTTTCGCTCCAGTTTGAATGGAGGAGTTGATCTGATGCAGTTTAGCTTCACGAATCAAAGTACTAATAGCACTGTTACAAATCATCAGCTCAGTAGCTACTACACGGCTGTTTCCATCTATACGCGGGATTAACTGTTGAGAAAGTACACCGCGCAAAGATTCAGCTAACATAACACGAACTTGTGCCTGGCGCGAAGGCGGAAATACGTTAACTGCACGGTTAATAGTCTGGGCTGCTGAAAGCGTATGCAAAGTTCCCAAAACTAAGTGGCCCGTTTCTGCAGCCGTAATAGCCAGTTGAATAGTATCTAAATCGCGCAACTCACCGACTAAGATGACGTCTGGGTCTTCGCGCAGAGCCGAACGCAAAGCAGCACTGAAAGATTCTACATGAGTACCAACTTGACGCTGTACTACCATGCATTTGTTGACTGGATAAACAAACTCAATAGGATCCTCGATCGTTATAACATGAAGAGGACGCGTATTATTAATGTGATTAACTAAGGCCGCCAAAGTTGTAGTTTTTCCAGAACCAGTCGGCCCTGTAACCAACACCAGCCCTTGATGGAACTCAATAAGCTTCATAACTTCTTTGGGAAGCAAAAGTTCATTGGGCGTGGGGATCTGCACAGGAATAGTACGCAAGACTATACTCAAACCCAGACGCTGGTAAAAAGCGCAACCGCGGAAGCGGCGCACACCAAAACCTGGCAAGCGAGCTTCATAAGCATAGTCGATATCCTGCTCTTCATCCAGACGTTCAAAATCGGCATCACTAATAAAACGACGAACGATACTTTCAACCTCTTGAGGAGTACTTTCTGGCATATCAAGTGGCTGAAGTAAACCATTTACCCGCAAAGTAGGAGCATGGCCGGAAGTAATAAACAGGTCGGAGCCATTTTTAGTAAGCAGCTCCAACAGCATTCCATCAATGTTTATCCCCAACTGAATCCTCCAAACTAATAACAGCGCCTTAAACAGCCCAAGCAGTTTCTTAAACTGGAATAGGCGCAATAGAACATAAACTTTGGCACAACTTCCGCACCTACAGCGAAAGCCTCTCACAATAATAGGAACAAACTCAGCAGCTGTAAACTGCAGCTAACTGAACTGCCCCTAAAGTGTTTAATCTTTCTTCACAATTCCGCGTGCCTGACGATACGTACATTTAGAACTAAAAGCTAATCGGAACCGCGCTACTGCATATATCTGCCTCTAGTTTATGCAGAAAGAGCAAAAACACAACCCGAAGAACCATTTTTTAACCTTCGACTCCCTTGGAAAAAGGCCTTCCCAAACGTCCTGTAGAATGGAATATAGCGATTTATACATGTGAGGAGAACAAAATAAACTTAGATAAACCTCATAAAATCGATTCGTAAGTTTTATTGTGCATGAACGGTGATAAGAATTTAGTTTTATTTAAGTTTTTTTATACGAGCCAAGGCAGAACAGAATTGTCGAGTCTGTTCTATGTTGCCTGAAAGGATCTATTTTATGCCAACAAATGAAATAAACGCCCAAGATCTACAGATGGGCGCCTCTGTGTACAGCAAAGAGAACGATAAAGTAGGTACTTTTCGTTTTGCTCTGAGCGCTGCCACTCCACCTTATCAAGTGTACCAATTAGTAGTTGATCGGGCCGACGGCGTTGAAGGCGCCCTAGTAGTAAGTGCAGATTCCGTAGAAGCGGTGAATAGTAACACCATTCGTTTAACAATAGGAGAAGAAGAGTTTTTAGGACTCAATCCCTTTATGGAATCTCAATGGTTTTCTGTCCATCCAACTTCTTCGCGCGATCATCGAACTTTAAGCAAAACTAGAAACCCGCGCCGCCAAGATCGCCGTCCTCGCTATCCTTCCCGTCCGCAAACTCGAAGCGGAATGTAAAAATTACCACCGTCAAAAATAGAGGTTTTTTCTGTGGATTCACCAGCCGTTCAAGCTTATCTGGCCGATTTAGAAAAATCCCGTTTGCAGATAGAAGACAGACTGATTCACTTGCCAGAAACTAGCTGCCTACTGAATCAATTTGATAACAAGTTAAAAATAAATGTCCGAGATTATCTGCATGCTGTGCCCATAGTTTCTTCGTTGATACGCAGTTTTGTTTACTCTCCACGCACCAACGAAACGATCAATCAGCGCTGCATGAAAGCGGGATTTTCTTGTCCTTTCGACCCGCCTCTTGTAGGCCGCGTACTTACTATATTTGCTTTTGCTTGCATATATAAAAAATGCGCTAAAGAGACGGAATCTTCCGAATTCGCTAAGCAATTTTCGACAGTTTTATGTCTTAGCTCTTACGATTATACCCATCTAAAGCAGATAGACTGGGCGGTCAAAGTGATATCTGAAAGCCGAAAAAGCGGTCCAGAAAATTGGCTAGCTCCAGCTATGCTAATAATGGTGCAGCTAACAGGATTGGAATCTACAGAAAAAGCTCGGGCCATAGCAGGTTTTGTTGAGCAATACGAAGTTTATGTAGGCAGAGTTTGGGAAGCAGCTAAAAATAACCGCGTCCTCATCGATTTTCCTTGGTAGTGAGACGATAATAACTTGCTGTTATGTCTATCCTTAGGAATGGCAGGGGGCTTTTTTATTTCGGTCTGGTACTCAATCTGCCGATATAAACTAAAACTGTGGGAAGTCTGCCGCAACGATCCATTCTCTAATGTAGACGGCTCATGGTTCTTTCTTTTGGAATGTTTTTCCCAAATTTCCTTGATTTTAGGCCTAATTTTTGCATTGTTCTGCACAGCTACGGCAATCAGAGCATTTTTTGCAAGCAGTAGTTTTTATTAATGTTCTAGGTTTATTTTTATGTGCAAATCTCAATTGACGTCATCTGAAGCTTGGCGCAAACTCAATCCCTCCAGCCAAGATATGCTTTTTATAGCTTCTGACAACGAAGAGGGATTGACTTTCTGCCGATATGCCTATGAGCATAACTTAATAAAACAAACTTTCTACGCTGATAATAGCGATCAGCGCCGAAGACAGGCCAACGCTCAATTTCCAGGATTGACTTCAGGCCCTATTTCGCAACTAAAAGAAGCTAAAGGCAAGCTAACCGAAGGATACGGTTTCACTAAAGGATTAGTCACGGCTCATCAACTCAATTTTGTAGATCAGGCAGCTGCATCTTTGGCCAAAGGCTCTGTACTGATGCTGCGTTCAAGCGATCCTCAGCCGCCTATTCTAAGTTTTTCTACAAGTAGGCTTCATTACGACCAGTTGACTATTATGGGCGGTTGATTGCCTCTGATCCAAATACTGGCAGGTATAAAAGATCGAGCTGTATTCTAAAAAATACAAGTTCTTCAATATTATCAGGCAAAAGTTCCGTGCCAATTCTATGTTCTTGACGTCAAACAGCGGGCTTAATCCCGTTGAGAATGAAAGGATATATATATGATAATTCCCCGAACTATGCGCGTAGCCATGGCTCACGATTATAATGACATACGTGTGGAGACAATGACAGTGCCTCAACCAGGTCCTGGAGAGGCTTTAGTTAAGATACACGCTTTAGGCATATGTATGGGCGATGTAACCCCCTGGTATGTACATAAAAAATGCCCTATTGTGATAGGTCATGAACCCACCGGCGAAATAGTGCAACTAGGTGAAGGGGTCAGCAAATTTCAAATAGGCGATAGAGTTTATATACATCACCATGCCCCCTGCATGAAATGTCGCCATTGCCAAAACGGAAATTTCGTTATGTGCCAAACTTGGCGCAACTCTAAACTTATTCCCGGCGGAGCGGCAGAATATTGTTTAGTTCCGGCTAATAACCTAGACAAAGATACGCTCGTACTGCCAGACTCTATGTCGTACGCCGAAGGCACTCTAATTGAACCTTTAGCCTGCGTAGTAAGAGCTTATAAACGGGCTCGTTTAATTCCCGGAGACAGCGTAGCTATAATGGGCCTAGGAGTCATGGGCCAAATGATGGCAGTACTGGCCAAATATATGGGAGCGTCAAAAATTATTGCTTCAGATAAAGTTCCTTTTCGCATGGAGCATGCTCTTAAACTAGGTGTTAATAGAGTGGTCGATTATACTAAAGAGTCTTTTCCCCAGGCAGTATTTGAGGCCACAGACCATAAAGGAGCAGATATTGTCATGGTCTGCCCCACTTATCCTGAAGCTATGCAGGAAGGTGTTGAATGTGCAGGGCGCTCCTCAAGAGTGCTGCTGTTTATGGGCCCGAAACCTGGCACGATGCTATCTGTAGATATGAACAAGATCTATTTTGATGAGATTGATCTTATATCAAGTTATTCCTGCGGTCCCACCGAAACTCGAGAAGCTCTTTGGTTGATCAATCAAGGTATATCTACAGCCCAGCAAATGATTACGCACCATTTTCCACTGGAAAAAATAAACGAAGCGGTAGCCTTGTCCCGTCAGGCCCAAAACTCCTTAAAAATCATAATCGATATAAACGAATAAAACTAACAGTATACCTATAAAAAAGGCCCCGAAGAGCTATATCAGTAAAACTGTAAGCTTCGGGGCCTTTTTTAGGCCAATATTTTAAATACCTACTGAACCATTTCTTTTGCTAAGCCAAACCTGCCAAGAGTAAGGCAGCAAAATGAAAATAAACAATATAATCCCGTAAGCAGAAGCATTAAAGATATTGCCTTCCTGAATCTCCATAAAAATATAAGTAGACACGGGACGCCATTTCGGAGGGCAAGTCATTAAAGTAACGGCCACTTCCTGCATACAGGCTATAAAAATCATGACACCACCTGCAGCTATACCGGGCCAAATTAAAGGGGCCGTAACCTTGAAAAAAGTAAGCGCAGGGGGTGCTCCCAAAATTAAAGAACTTTCTTGAATAGATGGGTTAAGCTGACTTAGCGAAGCAGTTATGGAGCGCACTCCGTAAGGCATACTAGTCAGAATGTAGGCAAAAACAACTAAAGCAGCTGTAAGATGCCAAGCTAAAGGCGGGCCATTAAAAGTGCAGATTAAAGCTACCGCAAACACAACTCCAGGTACAACAAAAGGCATTAAAACGCAGAAATCAAACAAGCTGCGCAATTTGCTTCGACCATAAGTTATAAAAACAGCGGAAGCAGAAGCCAGCAATAAAGACCAAAACAGCCCAGGAATGGCCAGCAAAAATGAATTAGCTAAAGGAGAATGGGCAGACCAGGTATTTTGCCAAATTTCCGCGTAGCGGCTAAATGTATAGGAAGAGGGCATTACTTCAACCCCCCAAGTTCCGGCTATACTTACAATAAAAGTTACAATTATAAAAGAAGCAGGCACCATAAAGAGCAAAAAGCAGAAAATAAAAGCTCCCCAACGCAGACCAACATGATGACAAACTCCAGCAGAGGCTCCGCTTTTACCATTCAAAATTTCAAAGTTCAAACTGTTCAGAAAATAATTTTGTATATACATCCATATTAAAACGGTCAAGACCATCAATACAGAAAGCATGCAAGCTCCCCCCCAGTAGGTAGAACCTGAAAGATCGCGGTAAGCCTCAATAATAATCATAGGATATTTTATCGGCATAAGCAGACTTATAGCCGAGAAATCGCCGAACGATCGCACAAAAACTAAAAAAGCCCCACTAAGCATACCAGGCATGAGCATAGGCAATATCACGGTACAAAAAGAGAAAGTAGTATTTGCCCCCATAACCTGAGAAGCTTCACTCATAGAATTGTCAGAATATTTAAGAACAGCACTAACTGTCAATAAAACAAAAGGAAAATACAAGAAAATCTGAGTCAAGCCTGCGGCCCAAACTGATTGAGCCTCAAAAGGCAGTCCTAATCCTAAACAACTTAAGACTTTAGCGACTATGCCATTAATCCCCAAAATATTTTTTACAGCTAAAGCACCTAAAAAAGAAGGTAGAGCTAATGGCATAATACAGAGCAGCTTAAAAATTCCTCGGCCTGGAATATCCACTCTTTCTAAAAAAAACGCACCTAATATGCCTAATAAAGAGGCTATAACGGTAACTGCAGAACAGAAACCAAAAGTCTGTATAATAACCGCTTCAGCCGTTCCTCCTGGAGCTAGCCACATCATAATCTTATAAAGAACAAATTCTTTAGGAAGCCAAAAACGCCAAGTTAAAGAGAAAAGAGCTATTGTAGTAGATGTGCAAACAGTAAAAGCTACACTCAGTATACGCTTTGTTAACTCTGCTAGGCTAGAATTGATAAATTCTAAGAACTTATGCAAGCCTATAACCGCAATCAGAATAAGAGATGTTATCCCCGGAACGAATCCCACAGCATTAATTAAGCCCTGAGTGTAACGCTGCGTATCAAAGATTTCAGCATAATACTGAATACTAAAATTGTTTATCAAATCTTGTTGTATGTTTTTAAAACTGCCAGATACCAAATATTCTAAAATTGGCATAGGCTCACCAGTAAAACTGGTTAAAAACAAAACAAACATAGGGATAGCGACAAACAAAGTTATAAACAGCCCTGCCCCCAGCCCAGCTGTACATCTAAAAAAACGGGACAATTCGTAAAGCACCATTCATACAGACAGCTATTTTATATATCAAGCAAAAAAATGCTGCCTGAAAATCTCAGCTTCTGCCAATAAATCGGCCTCAGCAGCCCGACTGCTTTCCCTGCCTCCAGGGCACTTCCTTTGTGTTACAATCTTTATTCTCATAACGGCTATCGAACTAGATCCAAAGAAAAACCTTATATATCCATAGCTGAAGCTAGTAGGTTACAGTTAAACTTATGGGAAGAGATAACATTAAAAATTTACAGAAATTAACACAAAAATTACTGTCTCCTCGCTTTAGATTCTGCTTAACTAAACATAATAAAGATTTTATATGTTAAACTAACTTTACAATCAGTATTCTCAAGTTCAGCTTTAGCTGACCTTGAGAATACCGTCGGCAGCCTATACAAAGAGCATGCCGCTCACTGCTTTCCATAATAGGCAGCCTCTTCTAATTGTCAGTTTTGACAAACTAATAATATCGAAAAAGATTCAAGTTTTCTCAGCAGCGTTTATCAAAGCTGGTACTTTCCAAAATTAGACTTACTATTTATCAATAGTAATTGCTTAATTTTTGGCATATCAATAAGGAGAACATATTTTGCTTAAATTAAACAGCAAATTTACCCAGAGCTTAGCTCTAATTCTGGCTATCTTTAGCTTTATGTTTACTACGAGTCTCAATAGTCAAGCGGCTTATCCGTCCGTGCGAGTACTAGTAGACAATACGGAACTATCCCAATCGGGAGTCATGTTTAATGGGGCCACTTTAGTACCAATGCGCGCTATTTTCGAAGCTTTAGGAGCCGAAGTTAAATGGCAAGGTACTACCCGCACTATCACCGCAGTCAAAGATTCTACCACTATTGTTTTAACATTAGGAAAAACTGACGCTCTTATAAACGGAAGTCTCAAGCAACTTTCAGCCCCGGCTATTTCTATAGACGGGACAACTATGGTTCCCCTTCGTTTTATCGGCGAAGCTTTAGGTGCTGAAGTCAAATGGGAAGGTTCATCTAAAACCGTCTACGTAAATAGTAAAACTGCAGCTGCAGGCTTAAATATTGAGGAACTTGTCATCAGCCCCCGACGTGCTTTAAAAACGGGAGATACTCTTAGCGTACAGATGCGCGGCGAAGTCGGCTGTAAAGCTTCTTTTGATATTGTTGGTTTCAAGAGCAATATTCCTATGCACGAAGATTCGGACGGCGTCTATTCCGGCTCTCTGACCGTAATCAAAAATATGAAAGTCTCTGACGGAATTTTGATTGCCAGACTGAAAAAAGACGGTAAAGAAGGAAGCAAAGAAGCAGCTCAGTCTATCACTATAAACAGTACTTCCTCAGCTAACAACACTTCTTCCCTCGGCAGTGATGAGTCCTTAAGCAAAATTTTTGCCGATATTAATCCTGCTCCCAATTCTTCTGTCTATCGCGCCAATCTTATTAAAGTTAACTTTGTTAATCAAATTAGCGAAGGTTCGGTGCGTCTTTTCTTAGACGACAAAGAAATTACCGCTTACTGCACTTACGATGCTCGCTCTATAAGCGGTGCTCCGGAAAAAGGCATAAGCGCCGGGAAGCACAATGCTAAAGTGTTGGGTACCGACAATGAAGGACAAAAAATCGACTACTCTTGGACTTTTACCAGTCAAAATCAAAGTTCTGCGGACGGCAGCCAAGCTTACGAACTGACTCTTAAAGTTCCGGAAGCCAACGAAATGGTAGGAGCTAACCTCTATTTAGTAGGTTATACTGCTCCTAAAGCTTCTGTCAAATTTGAAATTATCGGCAAAGCTTCCGTAATGAACCTGATAACTATCAAGGGCAAAGCTATAAATGTAGAAACTACGGCCGACGATCAAGGTATGTTTGAAGTCAAAGCCGATCTCTCATCTATGCGCACAGGAACTATTGTAACTATTAACGGCGAAGCCTATCTGGACGGTACTAAAGTTGCTTCCTGCAGCCGCACGGTTACCCGCGAATAATAGTTAACTATTAACTAACCTAAACGCCTCAGAGCTCCCTATCTTATTTCAATAAGTAGAGAGCTTTTTTGCATTCTGTTTAAATTTATTTTGCATCCGAGTATTATTCACCAGCCCAAATAGGCAGCGTCTATCTAAACATTACGCTATTTTGTAAATTTTTTTTCTGCAAAAGCATAAGTTATCAAAAAATTAACTTTTCTAATATTTACTCTTAAGCTAATTGTCGGGAATTATTATTAAATTTTAATAAAGAAGGAGGCTGTATGTCCTTTAATTCCGCTTCTTTTATGAATTTAATATCGTCTGTAACTGGTAACGTACCGAACCTAGGTACTCAAGGTGCGTTCGCCGATCTGATGCCCCAATTTAACACAAACGACCTAGTATCAATCGGCGGTTTTGCTCAGCTGGAAGGCAGTGAACAAGCTGAAGATGTCGGCAAAGCCCAAAGGGAAAATTTTGACCAAGCTTTTACAACCGACGACGTAGCCGCACTTTTTGGTAAAGACGCCAGCGAGCTAACTGAGCAGCAAAGTGCCGATCTGAGTAATCTTCTGTTTGATATCAGCCAAGAAAATGCCAAGCGCAAAGAAGCTGGAGAGTCCCCTCTTACTAAAGATGAACTCAATGAGTACATTAATTCTTCAGTAACAGATTACAAGAGCAAAATTGCTAAGGGAGAGAAATCCGAAGAAGCTAATGAAGCTGGTGAAAAAGAGCAGGAAAATACCTTAGGCAAAACTCTTTCTGAACTTGGCATTGAAGAACTTAACGATGAGCAAATTGAAGGCATAAACAAGGCTCTCAACCAGTACGAAAACGGCGAAAAAGTCACTGCAGCCCAAGACGCCAAAGAAGCTAAAGAAGCTCAAGCGGCCAAAGAGGCTCAAGAGGCGGAAAAGGCTGCCTCTGAAAATGAAGTAAAGAACGCTCTTGACGAACTACAGAAGGCTATTCAGCAAGCGGCTCAGCAGCAGGCTAATCAGTCTTCTCCCACTGGCGGTTCGGGCAACGTAGGCGGTTCAGGCAGCGTGGGCGGTTCTAGTCCTGTAGGTTCAACCAACGGAGCTTCCGGCTCTGCATCTCCCACTTCAGCCGGAGAGACGGCCTCATCTTCTAATATTCCGGAAATGGCTGAAGATCTTCAGGGTCTGCAGCAGCAAAAGGCTGACGCTCAAACTGCTGTTGGCGATCTCGGTTCGCAAATAGATTCCAAAAAGTCTGAAATCAACCAGCGCAAATCGGACATTGCTCAAGGAATCGGCACTGATAACCTTAGCCCGGAGCAGAAAATAGCCCAGGCCAAGAATCAGGAAGAATACGACAAAGCTAAGCAAGATTACGACAGAGCTAATAAAGAGAAGACTAAAGTTCAGGAAGAGAACACTCAAACTAATCAAGAGATCGCCCAAAATCAGCAGAATCTGTATGCTAAAGCTGCCGAAAAACAGGCCAAGAGTGCCGAAGTCAGCGCAGCTCAAAGTGAGCTTGATTCTTTGACT
This sequence comes from Candidatus Bruticola sp., assembly GCA_051874735.1. Taxonomy (GTDB): domain Bacteria; phylum Vulcanimicrobiota; class Xenobia; order Xenobiales; family Xenobiaceae; genus Bruticola. The sequence continues at coordinate 38,850 of JBJEGD010000039.1, forward strand.
CCACCTTCCGCTCCCAGCAGTTCTGATAAAGAAGCTCAATCGGCTTATGAAGCAGCTATGGCTGAGTACGAAGCTAAAAAGGCAGCTCTCCAGGCGAAAGTTGATCAGCTGAAGAACGAAGAACAGGCTATTCAAGACGAAATTTCCCAATTAGAGAACAAGCTCTCTAATCTTGAGAGGAAGAAGTCTACTCAAGAGCAGAGAATCTCTAATTATGAAGCTCAGATGACCAGAGCTCAGTCCATCATGGATGAGAAGATGGCAGCTATCCAAGAGGGCAACCCGGCAGTCAAAGAAGCTATCGAAAATGATGAAGAACTTCAGGCTTTGGAATCTGATATTTCTGACTTAGAGAGCCAAAAAGCTGAGCAGGAATCATTTATTAGTCAGCTTGATAATCAGATTGCTTTAAAAGAGAAGCAAGATAGTGCCGTCCAGCAGCTGCAAGAGCAGCAAGCTCAAGCTAATTTAGAAGAGGCCCTGGCCGAGGCGGGCAATCCCACTGGTGAGCCTAAAGAAGAATTATTGCAGCTTCCCTTCGTCGAAAAGAAGCGCCAAGCGGTCGATGTAACCGATCCGGAACAGACTGATAAAGCTATCGAATGGGCTCGTGAAGCTTTAGAGCAAGATCCTAATAATGAGAAAGCTCAGGCGGTTCTCGATGCCGGTCTCGATTATCTTGAGCAGCGTCAGGCTAGTGCAGAAAATGCAGCTGTCGATGCCATCAGCAATCTTCCCGATCATTTAAAAGATGGTGCTAATGCCTGCATCCAAGAAGCTATTGAAAAGGCAGATGGCAAAAATCCTAACGATGCAGTTAGAACAGCTATCGCCGAGTACACCAAAGACTTGCTCAACAACGATGAACTTTCTGAGGAAGATAAAGCCTTAGTTCAAACTGCCGCTGACGCCACAGCTGCCAGCGTCAAGATGGATGAAGTTTTTGACAAAGCCCGCAGTGCTCAGTCCGACGTCGAGTTCTACAAAGCTGTTGAGGAGCTCCCCGATAATGCTAAAGCTGAAGCTTATGCGCTGCGCGACTCTATTAATGCCTTAGATAAACGCGGTTCTTACCAGAGCGTCACCGATGCTTACAACGAAATCTCCGAATATCTGGACAAAAACCCCGATGTCGATCTGGATATGCAAACCGCTAAGTCCATGTTTGGCGATTACGGTCCCGTAGCTCTGAGCGCTCTCCAAGATGGAAGCGGTGAGATGGCTGAACAGCTCTTGAATGAAGAGAATTACGCCGACTATACTCCTGAGCCTCTGCCTATTGCCTTGCCTCTCAAAACCCCAGAGAGCATTCCTCATGCCGGCGGATACACTGGAGACACTGCTTCTATGTACCGCGACAGCACTATCGATTTGGCTAACAAAAATATTGACAGCTTCTCCGAGAAGTATAGTGAAGTTTCTTCAGGCAGCTATTCCCCTTACAGCAAGGAATGGAAAGCTCTCAGCTCTATGGCCAAAGACGCCGAAGGCTGGCAGCAACTTACTGATGAGTACGGCGTTAAAGTTAATGCAGAGCGCAATACTGACTACGACAACCGTATGTTCAACGCTTCTCTTTCTGAAGCGGCCCTCAAAGCTATGAGTGAGCCTACCTTGGAAGATTGGATGAGCGGCAGCACTGAACTGGGCCTCAGATTGGCTAAGAGCTCCCTGAATGTTGCTCAAAATATGGCTACTACTGGTTGGTGTTACAGCGGTGTATCCAAGGCTTTAGGCCGAGAGGGTATTAGCATTGGTGGTCCTAGTGCTTTCTGCGCTGTAGATGAACTCGACTCCAAGTACCCCGATCAGTTCGTAAAATTCACTAGTGCTGATATAACTAAAGACCAACTTAAAGAGCTTCCCGCTGGTGCTATCGTAGTCTACGGTTCCGGCAGCGGCGCCAACGGCGGTTATCACGGCCACATCTATGTGTCCCAGGGCAACGGCCAAGAGACTTCCGACCACGTAGCTACGGTACGTCCTGAAAGATACGGCGAAGAATACTACGTCTACTTCCCTAAATAATATAACTTAATTAACTGAAAAGATGGGCCGCCGTTCAAACTGAACGGCGGCCCTTTTTTCTATAACAGCTTATTTATTTGTTTATAAAAGTTCGGCTGTCAAATTTGACACTGTCCACGCTTTACAGTCAAAGTTTTTCAGTTCACCAACTTTATTAAAAATATTAGGCCCTATCTATATAACTGTTGGTATGCTAAGAGAGGTAAAAGAAGCGCGAAAACAGTAGGCAAACGACGCTCTAAAGTCAATATTAACTAACAGTTTAACTTATCTGAATTTAATATTTCTTCATTAGCGTCTTACAAAGAAATTACTTCTTTATTTTTAGTTAATAAAGAGCCATATAAACTGCGAATTGTCTTTCCAGTGCGTCCGTCCTCAATTAACAGAACCAAAACAACTTCTTTTATATAATGGCTCTTGGAAGTTTCTGCTTTTATCTTTATTTGGCTGCCTGCTCCATGTTCTTTTTCATCTATCTCTATAAACTGAGTGCTTTCTACAGTACCGCCAACAATATCTAGGAGAGAATTAGCAGAGATCTTAGCTTCTTCAGATAACAAGCTGCCTGCACTATTTCTATCGTTTTTAACTAAAGCGGCCTCAGCAAAAGCCCAAGCTATCTCCTTGGCACTTAAGCTGCTGCCAGAAGGAACATTGTAACAGGCAGACAGAGTGCCTAGCGATACTACTACTGCGCTTATTAGTAATAATCTAAGAGCGGATAAACACCAATTTTTTATATGCTTCATAAAATCGCCCATAGAATTATGACCTCTTGTCTCCTACAAATAAAGTAAAGGGAGCCCCTTGAGCACACTCAAAAGGAGAATTCAAGAAACGCACCAAAGCCGGTTTGGCCGTAAATTCACCTTGGTAAACTAAATTACCCTTAAGTCTGAACAGATAATCTCCTTTGGGCAAAGCGGTTATATAAATTCGGTTAGCCTGCTTATTAAAATATCCGTTTAATTTTTCCAGACCTTCCACTTTAGAAATTTCAAAACCGCCCAGATAAGGAAGCTCTATAACAGCGTAGCGGCCACCTTCTTTTACTTTAAGTTTAATATCGACAATGGCCTGATCGCCTAAATTGCCCAACAGTCTATCTTCAGCTACACAGGTTTCATCTTTAATAGAGCGGTTGATTTTACATTCATTAGTTATAAAGAAAGGAGCTTCTTTAGAAGAATGTATATATTTAAAAGAAGCTTCTTCACGATAGCCCTCATCAGGCAAACCATGCACAGTAAGGCTCTCATGTACATGTACCCAAGCTGAATCTGAACCATTTTTTATAACCTTGATATTCAAAGGACTGTCAGGTAACTGCGCTACATTAAGCACGAACCACTTATGCCAAGCACTATCTTCAGCTAAACCGTTGCCGCTTTCCAATTCATTGCCATTAATCCAGACTCCATAACTAAACCCTTGAGAAGCTTCAAAAAATTTGTACATATAAGACGAGACAGCTTCTAAGGCAACCATAGTATCATATGGCGTATACCAAGCTTGTCCGCAGCGGTTAGCCAACAGCCAATGTAAATACGCCCTACTCTTATCATTGTCACCTTCTAACTTTAAATTAACTATCAAAGCCAAAGCGGTAGTTTTACAGTCACTAAGAGTACGTTCACCAGGCCAATAAGCAAAGGAAACCTTATCAACTCCCTTATCAGCAGAATAATCTAATGAAAGGCGAATGCGGCGCCCAGCTTTCTTCCATAATTGAACAGCTTCAGTTCTACGTCCGACCGTCTCTAAATAATAAACTAAAGCAATGAAGGAAGGGTTATCTAAACTATCAGCGTTCTTAATAGCTTCAGATAGTTCCTGAGGCTTAAATTCAGAGCTATCCAGAGCCACGCTTAAAAGCAAACGCTCGCTTAATTTTAAACTTGCTCTGCTCTTAGAGAGGTAAATTTCACTGCTTTTAATTAAACTATCGACTTCACCTGCACCGGCTTCGCGCAACGCTTTTAGATAACGTAATGTAAAGGCTGTGTAAATAGGATCGGAAAAAGTTCCGGTGCACCAGGAAAAACCGCCATCTTGATTCTGAGCCATACGCAAAGCTAACAAGTTATCTTGAGCCTGCTCAGGAGACAAATTAAAATATGGCGGAACTTTTAAATTATGCTTAATAAAAGGAGGACTGCAAATTGCCGGTGCAGCCCACGCAGCCAATACTTGTTCGCTGTTTCTGTCAGAAGAAATAGTTAAATAGTGCACTGAAGACGACAGAACGCCGGCCAAACCGTTCAGAATTTCAATATGCAGCTTACGGTCAAAAACTCTACCAATAAATTCTCGGCGGAAACGATTAAGACTTAAGTTAACCTGGCGCTGCAACAAAGCGCTCTCCTCTTGAGAATAAACTGTAGCCAGAGGAAATACCTCCACAGACCTAGAGAACCGTTCGCTGATGCCGTCACCTTGAAGCTCGGCCGAAAGGTTGCTGATACCGGGCAAACCGCTTTTAACCATAAAACTAAAGGAAGTTTCTGCTAGCGGAGCAAGCACAATTTCCCCCGCTTCCTGACTTTTATCTAAAGAGACGCCACTCTGCACTAAAAGTATAGAAGTATCCTCAGCTTTAACTACAGCATTGAATTTTAGCTCATGATCCGTGCAGTTGCGCATAGTTAAATTGTATTTGGCAAAATCACCCCTGTTAATCACCGTAGGACCCACAATAGCCATTTCTACATCTTTTTTTAGCACAAAAGGAATAATTGTTTGAGCTAATAGACCATCTTGAGTTACCCCCACAGCAGACAGCTTCCAAGCTCCCTCTTCTAGAGGCATGTTAATAGAGCAGGAAGCGAATCCCCGATCCAAAGCAGTACGCACCTGAGTGACAGACAGACATTTATTTTCCGGATAGAGGATGACTGATGCAGAGCTGGAACAGGAGCTATCTTTTTCAGTAAAACACTTGCTGAACTTGTCTTCATTGCAAGCATAAGAAGATAAACGGCTCAGATCAGAGCGACCCAACGCAGAGAATACGTTATCACCAGCTAAAAACAGATGATCTTTGGGACCAATTAGACGTATATCAGCCCAACTTGTTAAAGGACAGCCGTTACTATCCGTAGCTTCAATATTTAAACCAACTGGTTGACCGCAAACTGGATGGCCAGAAAAAGAAACTTTTAAATTAAAACTTTGCTTACCGTTAAGTACATTAATTAGCTCCTCAGCCTTTTTTAGCTGTCCATCTGCCCAAGCAAACGCCGCGACTCTAACAGAGTTAGTAAATTCTTTACCAATAGGCAGTATAAAAGACGCTTTACCCTGATTAACTTCTAAAACAAAACGGCTGATCTGCCCATCTCTATCTAAAACTAGCAAAGCTTGGCGGACGCTGGCAGGAGCGTACAGCTTTATTTCCTCATAACTGCCTGTTTTAGCGAAATGACTGCTTAAATCTAGGTCAAAATTATCGTCACTGTCAGATGCAACCTCGACAGAGAGCATATGCCTGACTTTAGAATTTTTTAATGAATGAGCTTGCAAAGTATAGTGACCGGGTATTCTGGGCTGCCAATTAAAAAGACAACGCCCTTGGCTATCCGTTGTAAATACACCAATTTCTTCAAAGTGACCGTCATCACTAAGCGCAGAGACTCCAATTTTTTGATTCGCCATAGGAGAACCAGTCAAATCAGAAGCTAGCATAAAATACTGGGCTCGTGAGCTCGATCTAACCTCTTCAGGTCCATCTAAAACCAAAAATCCTGGAGCGGATGCCACTGAGAAACTGCAAGCGGATCTATACAGCTGGCCTTTATTTCTCCGTACAGAAGCTAAAACGCGCACAACAGCCATCTTTGAATCACTGTTTACTATAGGAGGACAAATAAATTTTACCTGAGCCTGGCCTGACAAGTTAGTGTTAGTTTTTAGAGCATTAAGTTTGGAAGAAGCAGCAAAACTGGAATCTGCTTCAGCTCCCAAAGTTCCAAATTCATAACTAGCCGACAAATTAGCCTGACAAACACTAAAATTCAGAGTTACATCAGCGTCGGCTATAGGGGCCCCCTCCCCATCAGTTAAAAATATATCAATTGGGACAATATCACCAACGGAAAACATAGGAGCAGCTGCTTCTATCCTGAGCTTAATATCTGCATATTCAGACAGCGCACTAGCTAAACTACACTGAGCGACAGTTCCCCCTTGGCCATCCTTAAGAACAAGCACATATGGTTCATGTAGCAAATCTGAAGGCAACTCTAAAACGCCACTTAAAACCCCACTAAAATTGAGGGAAGCTTTGTTTTCTACGATAATATCTCCCTGCAGAGTACATAAGCTTATGGTAAATACTTCTTTAGAAGCACTACTTACTACACCGCTTCCGCCTAGACTGCGCACCACAGCTTTGTAAGCGATTGATTCACCAGGAACAGCTGAGCGAGAATCACACCACAAAAAAGCTTTCCAAAACTTAGAAATACGGCAAAATTCTTCAGTAAAAATAATGGCCGTCTCTTGATTCTTTACCGCTACACAAACATATTTATTAGTTTTCGATTGAAATGGCAGATTTACTAGACCATCAGGGCTGCAATTTAAAGAAATTACTTGGCCCTTATTTGCTTCAGAATAGGAGTAGCAGTAAACTTTATCTGCTTGAACAGGACTTCCAGAATCGGCGTTTGTTATCCAAAGTATTCCCGAATTAGATTGCGAATTCACACTAAGCAACTTCAAATTGGAAATACTAATTATTTGGAAACTTTCCTTAATAGCAGCATCACTATCTTTTTTGTAAGTTAGTTTGAGAAGATAGACTCCATCAGCTAGCTTAGGCAAACTTTGCTTATAAAGTCTGACACTGTCTGAGGAAAGCTCGTCTTTGTCCTCAGGAAGAGCCGCAAGAGCTTGTAACTCCAAAACATGTCCCCCAGTAAGAGCGAACTGGAGCTTTTGGAAATCTTGATGAGTTAAAGCAGTATAGTTAATCGCAGCCTGATTTTGTAAAGCAGCGACAATATCGAAACGGTACAGTTCTAAAGACAATTGGGCTAATTGCTCAGAAGCAGCCCAAAATTTGGCGTCAACGTTCTCTCCGGAGACTGCACAATGGAAAGGAGAAACAAAAGTCGCTGCAGACTTTTCTTTATAATCTGTTCTTCCAGAAGCGACCCAAAAGCCCGGTTTATTCTGTGCCCAAACTGGTGTAACAAGAAGAGCCAATATTGTAATCAGACAAAATAACTGCCACAGCTTTTTCATGCAAACTCCGCCGAGATACTGATAAATAAAAAAACCCCGATCTCTCGGGGTTAAAGTGGTGGAGCTAGACGGATTCGAACCGACGACCTCCTCCGTGCAAGGGAGGCGCTCTCCCAACTGAGCCATAGCCCCAAATTAATAAACCTGGGAAAAAATATAGGAGCCCTCAAGAGCTCCTATAACCTACCTACCAATATGGTGGGTCTAATAGGACTCGAACCTATGACCTCATCCTTATCAGGGATGCGCTCTAACCACCTGAGCTACAGACCCAACTTCAGCTACCAGCCATTCTCCACACGTTACAACACTGAAAGACTAATTTAAAGCCTTACCTGGAGAAGCTGTGGTGGGTCTAATAGGACTCGAACCTATGACCTCATCCTTATCAGGGATGCGCTCTAACCACCTGAGCTACAGACCCAACTTCACCGTCCGAACGAAGTATTTCTACCACCTCGCGGGGGAACGGGAAAATTCTACTAAAAAGAATAGCGTTTGTCAATAGATGCCAAGCAAAAAAATCATTAAAACCGACTCGATTATTCTGTTGTGCCTTTATCTAACCATATATGCCCAAACTAGTTATCATTGCGAATGCGTCTTTTGTGCTCTTAGTATTAATAACCTTCACAAATAATATGAACAAAGCAAGTAATGCGGAAATATCCGTAAAAACTGTATTTAATTTTCTATAGTTCTTCCCTGTCTATCAGCTTTAATTTGGACATTATTCCAATTTACCAGCTTCAGTTAGAGGAACTTTTTTTCACATTTTATTAACAAAACTGTAACTAAGTCGGCTCTTTTTACTTAGCTTTGTATTATATACTATCAAGGAGTAGAGTTTTCTTCAACGAATTACTTTGTATTTCCGGCGTTACTCGGGTAGCGATGAAAGGAGTACGAGATGGCAGGTGACCATCAGGATAAAATTGAACAGATCAGAGCGCGGCGCAGTCGTGACAGCGTTCAGATAGGTTATAATCCATACGACATCCAGCAGCAACAGCAGCAGGTCGGCGGCGTCGGTGCCAGCGGTATTGGTGGCGTAGGCGAAGCTTCTGCAGCCAGAGGAGTGCAGGGCGTCGGCGACGACAGTACTTCCATTCTCGGAGCGGACTTTAAGAGCCCGTGGTTGCGCGACCGAGTCACATTGAGCTTAGAGGGTCAAATGGCTCTGCTAGAGCAGCGTGCTGCTGGTCGCACTAACATAGTCGATCTTGGCTACAGCAACCGCAACTCGTTCGTTTCTTTCAGAAATGGAGCTTCTGTACAGATTGAGCCTCCTGGTACTTACAGGCTCATGTATAATCGCGGTTAAAGTTAGCAGCGTTTTTTTCAATCATTATTAAGTCGCCGGAGATATTCTTTCGAATATCTCCGGCGTTTTTTTGCAGCGACAGCAGCACTTTGTGGGGCGGCGGCAGTTAGTTTTGATATTTCTAATTAAATTAGAGTTATTATCCTTAATAGCCGCAACATTTACATAATTAATTATAAATACAAAACTTAGCTACTACATGGGGCAAAGACTCGGCCTCCTCGGGTACTTCACGACAAGCCTCTAAAAGCCACTCTGGGTAAATATTCTCTTCATAAAGCCTCATAATATCGCGATTAACCAAACCGAAAGGACGTCCCTCAAACATAGCCTGAGCTTTAGGGGCGGGGTAAGCTTTCAATACAGCTTCTATACGATAGTAAGTAAAGAACTCTAAAGAGTTGGTTTCTATTTGAAGATATAATGAAAAACTGACCGCTACTGCTATAACTAAAGCCAGTGCTTTACTCTGCCAAATTGACCAATGTTCAAGAACATATTCAAAAACAAGCAAAACTGGCCAGGAAAGTTGACTGAGTACAAAAAGCAAATAGCGAGGCCCGTATCCCCAGTGACCGCCCCAATTGATAAATTTAGCATTTACCAACAAAAACACCAGAAAGATGATACCCACCAGCAGACTCTCTCGGCGGAAACGTTTATAAAAAGCTTTGACTGCAAACAGAGCAAATATTAGAAGAGGCTGATAGATAAAAATACTTTTATCCGAGCTGAATAAAAAGCCGCTCAATCCCTGCCATAAATTGCCGGCAAAAGCCTGAGCTTCCCTACTCCATTGAGTGTAGCCGGTGTTAAAGGGACTGCCGAAGCGCCAATAATTAGTGACCAGTAACAGGGCAGCGGCAAAAATTGTCGGTCCAATCTGCCAAGCCTCAAGGCGCATCTTACTCAACCAATTAGAACTTTTGCTCACCTCATTCTGAGCCAAATCTTCAGATTTAGCGGCTGTCTTACAGCGGTCAGGACAGTTTTGAGGCCAATACCAAACAGCGAACCAAATAGGTACAATTAAAACATAAATGCTCTTAAGCATTATCAAACTTATTAAACTTATCCACAAAGCGACTTTTATATACAAAAACGGTCCTTGACGGGATATTTGGGCACGTAAGCAGGCAACAGCAGCCGCAAAAAATATTGAAGCAGCTGTCCACTGAAAAATTTCGCCACTCTGAGCACGCAAATAATTCCAACCAAAACCGGCAAACATACTGATAAGAGTCCACAAAGCCGCTATTTCTGAGCGCTTGCAGAAGAAAGAGGCCCCCCAGTACAAAGATGCAGCTAGTCCTAAAGTCCAAATAAGGTTGAAACAGTTGAGCATTAAAAGGAAGTAAGGAGAGCGTTGGTCACCGATATAAAAAGATTCACAACCACATACTTTCCACAGCCAAGCCATAGGCAGCATAAAAAAACTATTAAATAAACCATACTTGCTGTAATATTTGCCCGAAGCCTCGTTATAAAAGCAGTACTGTCCTACTTCTAATTTTGAAGCATACTGAGCGGGAATATCGTCCTGCCCATCAACCCAAGCCTGGACTTGGGCTCTCATCCAATAAGGATCACCTATATAAACATGCTTAGGAAAACTACAAATACTGATAATCGCCGTAATTACTAACATCAGCCCCCAAATTAGCTGAGGCTTATTTTTCATATTTCACTCCTAAAACACCGAAGAAAACTTTAGCCCTCCCTGAAAATATACTATCAGAGAGGGCTAAAAAAATAATAATCTAGACCATAGATTTTACTATTTATAAATTATTTCAAAACGATCTTTACTACCAAATGGAACTACTACTATTTCTTTTTCGTAACGACGATCTAAAATTTCTGAGAATTTCCAGCGTTTATCTCCATCTTTAAATTTAACAGTAATATACATGCCCTCAATTTCTATAGGCACTTTTTCATCGATAACCTGCTTAGTAGTCAGGTTAGTAACTTTAGCTTCATAAGTGCCGTCGTACCTGCCACTTTCGTTGCTGTAGCTAGAAACAGCTTGAGCTCCTAAAGTTAATCCCAGCAGCATTCCTAAAACGCATAAAAAGCTCAACAACTTTTGGCCAATTTTATCCATACTTTACCCCACAATTAATAACTAATTCAGCCCCTCGCTTAAGGAGCGACAAAATGAACTGCGATGCAGGAAGATTTCTCACCTAACTACACTCTATAAATTGACTCCATACTCAATTTAACAATAAAGAGGCGCCCAAACTTAATCTAAAATGAAAGTGGCCGTAGCTCCGCCTCCCGAAGTCACATTACAAAGAGAAGTTCCTGAAAGACGAGTCATAAAACTAGTAACACGACCGCTGAAAATATAAGGATCTAAATCTACAGCGTACTCTCCCATTTCTACAGCAGAACCGTTCCAACTAGGATAATGTTCACGGGCAACACTGACCTTAACTTGCACCAAGTAGTCGTTATTTAGACACTTTTCTATAGCCTGTTCCCAAGTAGACTGGTCACTATCCCAACCGATAATAACACCGTGCCCGCCGTAATCATCATTGGGCTTCATCACCAAATTATCTTTGTTGCTACGAACCCAATCCAGCAAGTCTACTTCCCGGCCATCAGGGCTGGAAGTCTTTTCGTCTATCAGCATGCGCGTCCAAGGAATATGGGAATAGACTGCCTGCAGCTGTCGTTCTGTAAAACCTTCTTGGTACTTAGGATCGGTAAGAATGGCAAATATGGCTTTTTTATGGAAGATTTTACAGCGGAAGGAATTTACGAAACAGGCGGCATGATTTTTATAAGCTTCCCAGACAGCCTGACACTCAGAGGCTCTATCCAGATATTCATTCATCAACAAGCGCTTATAGAATATATGAATCTGCTGTCCACAATAACTCAAAGCACCATTACTGTATTCTAAACGACGCGGATCAGCAATCAGACACTTGTAACCGCTCTTTTGGAAATGGTCGCGAATGCGACGAAATTCTGGTACGGTAGGCAGCCCCTCATAATCTATAATGCCTATCGTGGGTTTCTCCGTACCTCCCCATTCTTCATAAGCATCAAGCAAAGACTGCAGTAAACGATCGCCGCTATAGTAAGCTTGGCAGGGGAATTCGCGCATAAATTCGTGGAATAAACCGGTGCGAAGGAAACTATTGTTCATTTCATCAGAGTATATTACTCCAGCCGGCGTCTCGGCATTATACTCGACAAACTGCAAAGATCCGCCCATGAAGAAACTGTCCAGACGAGATGTAACAGAAATTTCCTTATAACCAGGATCTATTTCTATTAAACGGCGATCGTCATCAGTTAAACCGAGCTTAACTTTAAGCTCCTCTTCGGCTAAAAGCCGCGGCGTCAGTACCTGCAAAGCTCCGTATATGCCTCTGACAGCATCACGCATGAGCAGAACTTGCTCTCTTCCAATAAAATGAGGCCTAAGAAATGGGCATAAGAAGCGACCGCCAAATTCAACTTCACGACTACGCAACTCATTTTGAAGTTCCTCAGCGAAACGAGAAACATCACATTTTTCCAGAAGCTCATGATAACGGGCTATAGCTGCCTGACGGTATGGTTCACGAGCCGCAGCCATAAGCATAAGATCTATAACGTCTGCCATTTTTTTCAGCCTCACAATCTTGAGTTTTGTTAGATAAGCGGCGGCAGTTTTTTTCTGATAATAGCCGCAACTTCATTTTTGCCCGCAATACAGTTCCGCTGTGTGGCGAAGCTGAGCTGATACTGAAAGCATAAATCTAGGTATGAGAGATTGATCTGTAAAAAACTAATATAACTTAAAAATCATTAGTAGTTAGTACAATTAACTGCACGCTTTTTTCTATAAAAGAATAAATATAGCCTTCTTTAAGACGGATAACAGCGGTTTTTACGATACGTTCTCAGCAAAAATATCATTTACAAATAAATGAGCACAACGGCATAACTTTATAAGCCTTCAGCAAACACGCTTTGAAGGATACTACTTTTTATAAAAGAACTCATCAGCCCATTAAAATCTGGAGAAGGATTATAACTATTCCTTTCCGCTTCTGCTTTTATACTAGGAACTTAATAAAGATATGACAGAAAGACTTTCCCCAACTGAACCCAATTCTAAGCCTGTCATGCCTGCTGTTGACAGCAGCGATTCCAAGCTTAGTTTAAATTTTAACAGCTCTTCTGAAACCAATAGCGCTGACAACTTACCTAAAAAGTCGGGGGAATTTTCTAATGTTTCTGAAAAAGCACAGGAAACAGATAAGATAGCTCGTCTTGTTATTAAGAAATCATCCTCTGGAGAATTCAAAACTGCCAATACAACGAACAATGCTTCGACAACTCATACAGAGGTAAAATTATCGACAGAAAACAGCCAACGGAAAGCTCCTCCTCTGCCTATTTCAGATGACGATGAGGAAAGAGCAGCTTCAGATAAAGCTAAGCAGGAAAATAGGCATACCGATTCAAAAGGCCGCACTAGCCGGGAAGTAAACGCAATTAATCATCAGCATAAAGATATTCCCACAGAGACAAAAACTGACGCAGGGGCTGATTTAAAAATATCTAGTCCTTCTTCATCAGCTCATCATTCCTCATCTGATGGCGGCCGGAAAAGTAGCGAACATACTTCTCTAAAAGGTACAGCCCATCCGCCTCATGGCAACGACTCCCATAATCAGAAAGCAGCTACGGAGCTACACAACCAGCGCCACTTAGCTCCTCCTTTATACTCTCCTAAAGAGGATAAAGACTTTGAGCACAATAATAAAGGCGCAGAAGCTTCACCGAACGAAGTCAAACCCTATAATTCAAAAAGCCACGAAGATAGCTCCAATGAAGACAAGCCTGTGCGACTTTCTACGTCTGGTACTAAAAATGATTTAATTATTTCTCTAGTTTATCTAGCCTTTTTAATAATTGGTCTGCTTTGGGGAGCCAACAGCCTGCTAGTTTGGAAACACGATCTTGATGTCCAACCTAGCATTTCTTACCGCCAGCTCTGCTGGTCTTACAACAACGAATCCCTAGCCTTCATGCGATCCGAGAACAAGCACATTTCTAAAGGTCAGTCTCTCAAAAATTCGCTGTGGGTAAGTGATCGCTTTGGCGATGGAGCCAGATGCCTCCAGGATAATCTTCCCGAAAATTATGAGCTGACTGGCTGGTTTGCTAATGACTCCCTTTTAGTTCTCAATTCTTCCAACCTACCTATAGATATAGAGAAATTAAAAGAGTCATCAGAAAAGAAAAACATCCAGCTTAGTGAAATTAAATTGCCCGCTAACGGATCAGACACGGCCAAGAACAATGCTTCAGGACTTTCGTTTGCGGAAATAAACTGCCAAGACAATTCTATTAAGTTTTTGAGCCTAGGTGTAGGCAATGTCCAAGTAGTTGGCTGTAACTCTAAGGAAATATTCCTAGCTCAATACCTTGCTTCCAACAACGGCATGAGCCACATAAATCTGCTATCTTATCAACCTGGCAGCCAAGAAGCCAAACTCTTAGTTTCTATTCCTTCGCGTAAAGACGAAATGATGCATGTGGACAGCGTCACTTCATCGCCAGACGGCAACAAACTAGCCATAGTAATATCCATGATCGCTTCCTTGAGCCAACAAGTTGATCAAAATAACGATACTCCTTTAGGAGTTTGGATATTTAGCAGAGATACCAAAACTTTAGCCTGGACAGCTATTTCCGCCAATAATGCTAAAGATCTCAGTGTGGTATGGTCAAAAGATTCTAAATGGCTGGGCGGTGTGGCTCGCTATACTGATGAAGCAGAAATTTTTGCCTTTTACGGAGATAATAACTGCCAAGCGGCTAGATTGCGCGGCGTTCCCCAAGAAGGCCCGATTACTCCTTTAATAGACAGCAACGAACACGCTTTAACCTTTATTTCCTTAAACCGCATTGACCGCTACAATTTTGATACGCAACAAGATGTGCCTCTGCTCTCGGCAGACAATTTAGAATATATGCCTAGCAATTTTGCTGTCTCTACTAACGGAACTGTGGCTTACGCCGCTAAGCCCTACAATGCACATAACATTTATATCTGTACCCTCAACAATCCCAATTCTACAGTAGTAAAAATTCCTACAGATTCAGCAAAGCATACTTGGCTTTACAGAGCGGTAGGCCGTCTGCAGTACTCAGTAGATTACTGGCTAAACTTCTAGAGCCCAAAGCAGATAAGTAAATTCACTCTAAACATAAACTTAGAACTGGAAAGGTATTAAAAATGAAAAGCAGCATCTTGTACTTGACTTTGTGTTCTACAGTTCTCGGATTCAGCCTGATAAGCTCAGGATGTTCCGACAGCGAGAGTGAAGGAAATCTTAGTTTTAAAATTACTAACTCAGGCTCCCCATCTGAACCGCAAATATTTATTCCTGAAGCCACTAAAAATATCAAACTCGAAGTCTTTCAGGAGCCCTCCTTCACAGGGCGAGCTGTCTCATTTTCTTCCAAAATTAGTCCTGTCAACGCTCTCTCGAAAAATAACGATTTGGTGAGTGCCCCCCATGCAGTACAGCCGCTTTACGCTTTAGGAACTTCCAGCGAGGATAAAAACAAAAATAGCGGCAAAACTTACTACACAGTCTCGGCCGCTTACGAAGGCGGTGAACCAGAACTAAACATAGATGGCATTTCCGATGGAGAATGGATAATTAGAGTTTCTGCCTTAGACAGCAACAACAATGTTTTGGCTTACTATCAAGATGGGTTGACTATGAACGGCAGCAATCGCTCTGTCAAAGGCTGGCTCCAATCTGGAGCAGCCCCTTCGGGCTACCTTTATGCTACCCATACTTCTAACGGCACCATAACTAGAGTTAGTCTTTACAGCAATTTAATCGACACTATTAAATTAAGCTCTGGAAACCCAGCTTATCTTTTTGCCAAGCGCACCGAGACGCCATCATTTAGTGACCTTTTTTACGCTACTACGGGTGGACCAAAAATTTTGCAGCTTACCCCTGCTTTCATCGACAAAAGAATCGATGTTGAAGACTTATCCTTCCCTACTAACGGCACGTTCGTGCGCAGCAGCCTAAACAGCGATACAGCAGCCGTATCTTTCTTTAAGGAAGGCATGGTGCGCTTTTTCAATTTTGAGCAGGATGTCAACTACGATTATATCTACACTGGAAACGGAGCAGGATACATCAGCCATCTTACATCTAACAACCAATTTTGGGTATGCAATGAAACAGATAAAAATTTAAGCTTGGTAGATATGAATAGCCGCAGTTTAGCCTATGACGACAATCTGCGCTTAGGTAACGATACGCCCAGAGCAGCTGAGCCTAACAGCGACAACTCAAAAATCTGGGTTATCGGTACCCGCTCCTCAGGTGGATTCATTCGAGCTGTAGATTTCAGCCATCAAGATATGGGCGGACATAACTGGGGCGAATTTACTACCAATATCATTAATCCTGGAGCTATTTGCTTAGTTTCAGAATCTTTAGGTTGCGTAACTGATAATACACGCGGCGAACTTATCTTCTTCGACGCCGAAAATCTTGATGAAGAAGGCAATATTAAAGAAATATTTGGCAAAAGTGGAGCGCGCCTGCGCTTGACAGGCGGAGGTGATCAGATTATATCGGACGGCACACGTATTTATATACTGCAAATGGAACAAGGAAAGATTAGTACTATCGATCTGGCAACTAAAACGGAAGTTTCGTCTTACAATTTAGGCTCAAGCGCTCGCAGTTTAATGCAAGTAAAATAATTAAGTTATGATTGCCGATAACCTACTCTATATAGCTTTCAGCAGTATACTTGTACTAGTCTGGTTAAGCTTAATAATTCGACTAAATTCTAGCCGAAGCAGCCGCAAATTTAATGATTGTAGCAACCATTCCGTTCATAACAGTTACGATAACGGCGATCTATCTTCGAAATCGTTTATAGATATAAACGTGCCTACTCTATTACATACTTCTTTTGTTATGATCATGCTACCCTTGCTGATGTTTATAGCTTCATTGCTGAGACCAGCTATTAAACTAGGATACATTACCAATTTTTTAGTTTTACTGACAGTTATAGCTGTCAGCACAGCGGTTGTTATCTGGGCAGCTATCTCTCAAAATATGCTTAAAAGCATTTTTTATAATGTTGCAAATGATCATAATAAACAGGACATAAAACACGGCTGAATCACTGCCTAAGCAGCCGACACTTTATCTATATGCGTATTTTTATAGACAATTTTTTTCAGAATTGCTGCGGTTTTGATCTCAGCCAAACTAGCACTTGGTTGATTAGTGCCTTTATAAGTGTGGCTATCATTGTATTTTTAACCGTCTGCCAGATGCTTTCGCGACAAGCTGGGCAAAGAATTAGTTTACTGTGGACTCATATACAGAAAGGCTTCGGTCTGCACAATTGGATACCTAAAGCAATAAGCTGTCTGCCCCAGCGTCTGTCCAGTCCTAAAAATTTAAGATTCTGGTCCCAAGAAGGCCCTAGCTTCTATTTATCAGTTTTAATTTTATGTCTATCCTTTACATCGTGCCTGCTGCTGCCCTGGTCAGCTTCACACTGCAATCTTCCTTCTAAAGTAACTCTGTGCGGATTTGAAAACTCTTTTAGCTTTATTTTGTTTTTCGGCTTACTGCTCGCCTCCAATAGTCTAACAGTTATAAGTAAACTACTTTATGCTCATAACTCTGAATTTGCCAACCAGTTCATTAAACGGTCAGCCTGGATGTCCGCCTTTATGATTGCCTGCTTAGGTCCGGTCATCTTAACAGGTCAGCTCTCTATAAGCGCTATAGCGGAAAAGCAAGAAGAAGGTTTATTCGGACTACCGTGGTTGGGAATTTACGCTTTTCCTGGTTTTCTAGGTTTAACTGCCGCCTTAGTTTGTCTATGCCGCTGGGAAGACGCCATCACTCCAACTTGTAACTTACAGAGCAAATATAAAAATAATAGTTTTAGCCAATTTATAGACTCTGTAACTGAGCGCTTCAATTTTCTAGCTCTGAGCAGCCTAATTATTATATTATTTGGCGGCAGCTGGAATCTGCCTATGCTAACTTATCCAGCTTATCTAAATTTAGGATTTTTAATAGCCCCCTATACTGACCTTATCTGTGGTTTAGGTGTATTTATTCTAAAGCTCTGCTTTTTTTCAATTGTTTGGCCATCCTTATCTGCTTACATAAAATGGCAAAGAAAAATTAGACCTTCCGTTACTTTGTGTATACTGCTCATTTCGCTAAATTCAGCAATTTGCGCTATTTTAGCCGGGATGTATCAACTATATCTGGGAGGCTAAAAAGAATTATGATCTTGGGCACTTACATATTTCCTGTCGGGTTAAGTACTTGGCTATCCTACAGTTTACTCACTATGCTCTGTCTGTTTTTAGCTTTCAAAGCGGTTCTGAGCCGCAACAGTCTTTTAGCCTGCACTTATACGGGAGCCTTTATGCTGTCTCTAGGCCTAATTTACTTCTGTTTAGATTTGCCTTATGCAGCTGGGTTACAAATTTTTCTTAGCGCCGGTCCCACTAGTATGCTTTTGCTATTTGCAGCTCTCCGCCATTCTTCAGCAAATTCAACCGCATTGTCAGTCAATCCCGACGATGCCAAACGCCCCAAAAGGTGGGCCACAGCCGCTGCTTTATCGTTCTTTGCCTCCGCTTGTACGGCAGTTTGGCTTAGCACACCATTTTTAAACAGCTCCCTGCCCATTCCGGCTTCTACTGAAATCTTTCCCCATACAGACTATACCTTTTTTCTGGAAGACTACGCTTCAATAGATAGTTGGACAATAATTATTCTGAGTATCTGCAGCCGCTATCCTCATATAGCGGCCTTACTATCTGTAGTAGTCAGTGCTTTACTTATGATTTCCTGTAAAACAACTCGCCCTTTATTAGCCTCTTTAATTGACAAGAAAGGCAATTGACTTTATGGTTCCTCTTCAATTCTTTTTAGTATTTGCAGCTGCTATATTCAGTCTAGGCCTGTACAGCCTGATAGCCAACTCTTCCAAAATAGCTTGCTTAATAGGCGGCCAGTTATGCTTAGGTGGAGCATGCCTAACTTTAGCGGCAGCGGCCAGATATATGCCCAATCAGGAAGCCTTAATCTTTAATTTAGTTATAAGTCTGTATGGTGCAGGGCAAATGGCTGCAGCTGTCTTCTTGCTAAGTGGCCTTGCCGAAACTACAGAAAGTAAAAACTCTGATCACTAAATAAGAGGATTATTTTACCAGACCATAAAGAGGCCAAAGGCACAAGTTGTCGGCAGCTTTTTATATGTTTCAAAGTACTATATAAAGAGAAAATTTTTACGTTGAGGTGTACTTTTGCTAGACAAAACAGCTGCCTTTTATGTAGCGATACTTCCTCTGACAATAATTTTAAGCACCGTAGCAGCCATCTGCTTAACCGCTCTTCCTGCCGCCAGAAGTGAAAGATCTGGTTTCTGCTTGGCTGTTTCCGGCTTGCTCTCTAGTGCCGCTGCCGCTTTAGTTCTATTAGTTAAGCTACCTTCTTGGACACCTCTCAGCTATGGAAATGGAGCTTTCACTTTTAATGTAAGCACAGCTGCCTTCATAGTATGTTTAAATATACTCGGTCTAGCAGAACTTTATTCGCTTTATAAAAGATCCGAAACCAAACGAACTGTATATATAAACATTCTGTTAAGCGTTAGCGGTTTAATTGTGTGTACCAGCTGCCATGAATTAATTTGTCTATCTTTAGGCATGGCTCTGGCTTTTTGGCCTATGATCAACACTGTATACAGACAAATCGACTCCCATCATTCGCCAATGCTGCAAAAAGCCGATCATTTAATCAACATGCAAATTGGAGCTTCAGCTTGCCTTTTTTATTCAACGCCTCTATTTCTCCTCATCAATCGTACAACAATTATAAATCAGTTAACTTTATCAACTGAAGCTATCTCCTTATTAGCTTTAATTATGTTGCTAATGGGACTAGTAGCAGAGTTAGTTGCAGCCTGCCTATTCGCTGATATCATGCGTAGATTACACAACACTCTATGGTCCCGTTTTATCTTTTTAAATGTCGCTCTGGCCTTAGTTCCACTTTTTACTGTCGGGCACTCTGTATATCATTTTTTATTTACATAACTCAATGTATTAATATAGTATCTGATACCTTTTGTTTTTAATAAATAAAATAGGACGGGGTATATGGACAATCAATCTGAATCAATTTTGAGCAAACTACTAGTTCTCAAAGGGGCTATACGAGAGCTATGGAACATGTTTGCTTGTAAAATTCTCCATATAGTTGCCTATGGACTATGCAACGGTACAATTATACTCTGGCTTTCCAAAGATCTAGGAATGTCCGATATGAATGCCGGCTTGATGGTAGCAGGATGGTCAACTCTCCTTACTTTAATCACAGTAATGGTGGGTTCCTTAGTAGACGCCATAGGCATAAAAAAAGCTCTTCTTATAGGCTTTGTTATATGCATAATTTCACGCTTTATTATGGCCATTACTACTATAAAGGCCATAGTGCTGCCTTTAGGATTTATGCCATTGGCTGTGGGTGAAGCTTTAATGGTGCCAGTCATGGTGGCAGCTATAAAAATGTACACAACGGCTGCCCAACGTTCTATGGCTTTCTCTATATTCTATGCAGTAATGAATGTCGGTTTTGCCATTGCGGGTTTCTTGTTTGACCAAATTAGAAGAAACATGGGAGAAACAGGTTCTATCTCACTGGCAGGCTTGAACTTATCGACATATCAAACTCTTATTTTTATAAGTTTCATAGTTACTATACCGAGCTTGCTGATTGTTATATTCGGTATACGAGAAAATGCTTCTGTAGATGAAAACGGCTGCTATAAAGAAGTAGAACATCAAAGCGCACCAGCTTCCTCAGCTCTGCATGCATGTATCAATGCTCTGGTAGAATGGAAACGAATTTTTTGCAGCCTCTGGCATCAGACAGCTTTTTATAAATTCTTAGCGTTCTTGACTATTGTTGTATTTGTACGCTTAATTTTTTATCATTTTCACTATACGTTCCCCAAATACGGTATCCGTGAGTTAGGCGAGGGGGCTCCAATAGGTCAGCTCTGGGGGGTTCTTAATCCTATACTTATTATTGTGCTCGTTCCCTTAGTTGGAGCGCTAACTCAAAAACTTAGTGCCTATAAAACGGTTGTCATTGGAAGCGCTATTGCAGCTTTAGGACCTCTTTTTATGGCTGTTCCTCCGCACTATTTCAAAACTTTAGCAGACGGCCCTATGGGCAATTTTATAGCTCACACTTGGTTGAATGTTGCAGACCCTAACGTTAACCCTTTATATGTGAGCATATTTTTAGCTACTATATTTATTTCCGTAGGTGAAGCTTTTTACTCGCCTAGGCTTTATGAATACCCAGCCGCTATTGCTCCTAAAGGTCAAGAAGGCTCTTATATGTCTCTATCCATGCTGCCTTACTTTATTGCCAAGTTCTTCGTCGGCATCCTCTCTGGATGGCTGCTGCAGACTTTCTGTCCAGAAACGGGTCCGCGCAGTTCTCACTATATTTGGCTGATTGTCGGTTTGATGGCGCTGGCTACTCCCATTTGCTTAGTTATTTTCAAAAAGTTCATCCAAGTGCATGAGGATGGACGCGAGTAACACAACCGCCTAAAGTTAATAAAAAAGTTTGGAGCCGCTATGCTCTATTAGCATAGCGGCTCCAAATTATGTAGGACCCCAAAATATAATTAAAGTTTTCTTAATTCAAGGTAATATTCCCGATGCAACTGGTTATCTAAGAAAATTTGCACTTTATAGTGTCCGGCTACAGGAAACACAATATTGTCTAAGCGGAATAAGGTAAGAAAGGGAGTGTACTGATTATCTAAACTGAAATCCTTCTCGAAGGTTGAACCTTTAAGAGTTTCCCCATTAGGATCGAGAATGCGCATCTTCACATTGAAGCGCCCCTGCCCCATGCTCCAACCATTAGCAATAAAAAATTTATCGAAAGCGGGCGTAGGGAATTCAGAACTAGGCAGATCGAAGAAGACTCTGTTGAAAGACAGATTATTGCCCTCCATAACGGCATCGAGACATGGCACAGAGAACTGCAAAGAAGGTTTCATGCTAATTCCTTTCAAGTTCAACAAGCAAAACTTTAGGCTCCTAAGTTTCGCAAAACTAAAGGCAATACCTGCTCCAGGGAAGAGTTGGACTCACAGATAAATAATGGCCTTATCGGCAGCTATGACAAGAAACTCTGCAAAAGTTCATGAGCACGGCTGACCGAAACACCCTCTAAAAGAATTAACTTATGCCGAGACTTCTCCCCTAACTTAATATGTATCTGACGGCGGCGCAATTTAAAACATTTAGCCAAAAAATCTAGCAAAGCGCTATTAGCTTTTCCATCTACAGCTGGAGCGGTCAAACGAACTTGCCAAGCTCCATCAGATCCCTCCTTGGGAGCACACAAAGCATTGCTTCCAGCCCTCGGCACCACTTTTATCGTTAAAATACATCCTTCAGCCGACTCACTTACACCCGACAAGCCCAACTTTTACCACCTTAAAGCATAGGATCATCTAATACAATCAAAGGCCTAATTTCTAAATCGAAACCTATCTGCAAACGAAGTAAACACAGAGCCTGCTCAGCAGCGATCTGACCAGCATTCTGTTTAGTATGACCTTCACCGCTACCTAAAACTTCCCCAGCCAAAGAAACCTCTATCTGAAAAAAGCGATCGTGAGCCGGGCCTTCTTCTTTAACAACTTTGTAAACAGGCAAGATGTGGAAACTCTTTTGAGAGAACTCCTGCAGTAGACTTTTATAATCACGCTGGGAACCTTCCATATTATCCATGGCCGTTTTAAGCATACTCAGAACAAAACGCTGAGCAGGCTCAAAACCACCATCTAGATATATAGCCCCAATTAAAGCTTCCATAGCATCAGCTAAAACATTAGACTTACTGTAACCTTTAGAAAGGAGCTCACCTCGGCCCATTTTCAGGAATTCGCCTAGTTTCATAACTCTAGCCTTATCGGCCAGGTAAGCAGTACTGGCAATAAGTCCTTTCACTTGAGCCATGCGCCCTTCATTAACTTTAGGATGACGTTTATACAAATAAAGACAAATAATCATCCCTAAAACGGAATCGCCCAAAAATTCCAAGCGCTCATTACTGCCACACTCGAAATTATGCTCATTAGAATAAGATTCATGAGTTAGAGCTAACTCTAAAAGAGAAAGATCACGAAAGTAATAGTCTATCTTCTGCTGAAAAGCTCCTAGATCGGAACTCGGCAGCACAGCCGATTTCATAATAGTAAAGCAACCTCTCACCGCCGAAGGCCTCAAACAAATATATATTGAGCCTTCGGCGGATATAATAGAAGAAAAAAATGATTGCTAGTATTAACTAAACCTAGTTCTCATACCTGCGCAAAACTACGACAGCATTTTGTCCACCAAAACCGAAGGAATTATTAAGTACAGCCTTTATCTCCGCTTTGCGAGCTACGTTAGGCACAACGTCTAAATCACATTCTGGATCGGGATACTCATAGTTAATAGTAGGAGTAATAATACCGTGCTTTATCGTTAAAGCGCAAACCGCTGTCTCCAAAGCACCTGCGGCTCCCAAAGCATGTCCAAACATAGATTTCGAAGAAGAAACGGCCAGCTTGTAAGCGTGTTCCCCAAAAACTCCTTTTATAGCTTTTATTTCAGCCGGATCACCTAACGGAGTAGAAGTACCGTGAGCGTTAATATAATCTATTTCTTCAGGCTGCATGCCGGCATCGGCTAAAGCTGCTTTCATAGCTTCTTTCGCTCCATTGCCTTCGGGATCGGGAGCGGTAATATGATGAGCATCAGAGGTAGCGGCACTGCCAGCTAAAACGGCATAAATCTCAGCCCCTCTATCTTTAGCATGAGCATATGATTCCAAAACCACGGTGGCAGCGCCTTCAGCCATAACAAAACCGTCGCGTTCTTTATCGAAAGGACGTGAAGCTTTGGTAGGATCGTCGTTGCGGGTAGACAGGGCGTGAAGCGAGCAGAAACCTCCGACAGCCATAGGGGTCATAGCAGCCTCAGCCCCTCCAGCCAAGACAATATCAGCGCGGCCCGCTCTTATAGCATCGGCAGCAATACCTAAAGCATGAGTACTAGAAGCGCAGGCTGACACTACGCAGAAACTCATACCTTTAAGACCCAACTCAATAGATACAACACCTGAAGCCATATTAGAAATCATCATGGGAATAAAGAAAGGACTAATTCTGCTCGGTCCCTTCTCCATATAGATCTTCATGTTGTTTTCAAAAGTTGATATACCGCCAATGCCTGAACTGATAATAACGCCAGCACGCAGACGATCTATCTGAGCATTTTCCAAGCCGGCATCTTGCCAAGCTAATCTAGAAGCCGCTGAAGCCATCTGAATGTACCTATCACGGCGGCGAGCTTCCTTACGATCCATATAATCTTCAGGCTTAAAATCTTTTACTTCAGCAGCAATTTTTGTAGTAAAGTTAGTGGCATCGAATTGAGTTATGGGACCTATTCCGCACTGACCGGCAACTAAATTGTTCCAAAAATCTTTTACACCACATCCCAAAGCGGAAATTACCCCTAAGCCGGTAATGACTACGGTGTTATCTGATAATGACATGTATTAGTACCTCAACATTAGCAGCCGCCTGCGGAGGCTGAAACTTACAATCAAATCCAGGGGGCAGCCTCTTAACAAACGCCATGGCAACAGGCATTTACGCTATCGAGCGTCTCAGCGGAGCCATTATATTTTTAATTTAGCGGAAATTGCCTTCCACGCCTGAAAACGGCTTCCTTCTTGAGCTTAATTTCTAACTTTCAGCTATAGTAACTTTTCTTCATTTTGCTTTATTTATATTATCGCCAGGCAATGTCAGTTAAAGTTAAACTGGCAGGAGCTCAAAGACTCATGAAATAAAAAAAAAGCCATGCGCATAAAATTAAACAAAATTGTTTATTGTTTTATTTTAATACAGCTGCTAGCCCAGCTGCTTTTATATTCAACAGTTTCAGCTAATGAACCCTCAATCTCTTCTCCCTCTACTGCAATACGAAAAGTTAATAAATTAATACCCTCCAGCTTCAACGTCGATCCGCATCCTAATTCAGTTATCAAAGAGACACGCCCTTCTGTAGTTATTACCTTTGCCCAACCAAACGCCATACGCTATGAACTTTCCAGAATATGGATCAACAACTCCGAAGTCAGCGACAAATGTTTGAAAACACCTGCTTTCGTAAGCTATCGCCCTTTTACCGACTATCCTAGCGGACCAATTCAAGTGAGAGCTGTAATTATCGATATAAATGGAAATAATATTGAGCTTGGCTGGACTTTTACTATCGCTAAAGTTCAACATATTGAGTCGGTACATATTACTAGCCGTCTCGATCTGGGGGCGTTTGAAGATCTCACAGTTGAACTGAAAGGTATAGCTAAGGCCGACCGAGCTTGGTTTGACATTGAAGATTACCGCTTTGACATACCTTTGCAAGAAGATACTGAACATCCTGGACTTTATAAGGGCAGCTACCGCATAAAGCACGGAGATAACCGCCTAAGAGCTAGGGTGATAGGTTATTTGCAGAAAGGAAGCCAAACTTTCGAAACCGCAGCCCCAGAAACGGCAGCCATATGGGGCCAGCTTTTCCAAATTGTCATTCTGGAACCTCAAGATCATGCTACTGTACCCCTTAATTTTAAAATAAAAGGAAGAACTCTACCTAATTGCCATATCAGCATCATTCCTAAAATAGGATTTAGCGACAATATAGAGCCTGCTACTAACAACGCCCAAGAAGACATTATGGGCACTATTCCCTGTAATTCAGATAATGAGGGCTACTTTGAGACTGATTACGGATTTTTAGTAAAACTGCCGGGTATGCAGGCCGTCTTTACTATCATTGCCGTAGATGAACATGGCAATCGATCTATACCAAAAAATTTTCAAGTAAAATTTAAATGACTCTTATAAAATCAATAATATAAAAAGTGCCGCTGCCTTTATTGACGAAGCAGCGGCACTTTATTTAAACGGTGACAAGTATAATAAATATCTAGCTGCGTTATTATGTCCACGACAGCTCTGCTAGTTAACGAAAAATTTTTTATAGAACCGCAAGCTCAAAAATACTGATCCGCCCCAGCTAATCCACAAGAAAAGCTCCTAATTCTAAAAATTAGTTGACAATTGTTGATTAGAAATCTAAAATATCACATAGAAACTTTTCTATATGTGGTTAACAACTTGGAACAGATTTACTTAGATATGGCCAAAGTGCTCAAAGCGCTCTCTGATCCGAAGCGCTTGCGAATCGTAGATATGCTCTCCTGCGGGGAACTGTGTGCCTGCGAAATTTTAGAGGCTTTCCACATCACTCAGCCAACCTTATCCCACGACATGAAGGTCTTAATTCAGGCTGGCATAGTGAATGACCGGCGGGAGGGTAAAAATATCTACTATTCCTTAAACGTAACCTATCTTGATTCTTTTCAAACTAAATTAAAGCATATATTTGAGGAAAAAGCTGATTGCATCTGCCACAGAAAGAGAAATTGTAATTCCTGCTGCCCATAAGAACCGATGGCGTAAAGTATTCTTCAGCATCGGTTTTTTGTTTGCCTAACATATAGAAAAATTTCTATAATTCAATTAAAGGAAACTCCCCTTATGAAAACTATAAAAATCTATGAACCTGCTATGTGCTGTCCTACTGGGTTATGTGGCGTCAGCGTCGACCCAGAATTACTTCGCATTTCCACCAAGCTTAACACCTTAAAGCAGAATGGAATCGAGGTTAAGCGCTTTAATCTCTCTAACGCCCCTCAGGAATTTGTAAATAACAAGGCGGTAGCAGAATTTTTGCAAAAATTTGGGCCTGAGAAACTTCCTGTAGTGGTTGTTGACAATAAAATTGTGATCGCAGGCCACTACCCTTCCAATGAGGAGTTTGCCCAATGGATGGGGGTTCCCACCAAACTTTTAGGTGTCCAAGACGAGAAGAAATCCGGAAATAGCTGCTGTTGCAGTGTCGGCTGCTGTGGTTAAGAAAGCGGGGCTTCTCATATCATGAAAGTATTTCAGCCCAATCAGTTAGTCGGCACTAAGTACTTGTTCTTCACTGGAAAAGGAGGCGTTGGCAAAACCTCCGTAGCCTGTGCTACGGCGGTTGCTCTAGCCGATCAGGGACAGCGTATTTTGCTCATCAGCACTGACCCAGCGTCTAACCTGCAAGACGTATTTAACATAGAACTGAACAACAAAGGGACGCCTATACCATCTGTACCGAATTTGATAGTAGCCAACTTAGATCCTATACAAGCGGCAGCAGAATACCGAGAGAGCGTAATAGCCCCCTATCGAGGCATTATGCCCAATGCGGTGATCGCTAACATGGAAGAACAACTTTCCGGCTCCTGTACTATAGAAATCGCTTCCTTCAACGAGTTCGCTAACTTTATTACCGATCAACAGGTGCAAACGAGCTATGACCATATCCTCTTTGATACTGCTCCTACCGGCCACACTCTGCGAATGCTGCAGCTGCCCTCAGCCTGGAGCAGTTTTATAAGTGAAAGTACTCACGGTGCTTCCTGTCTGGGGCAGCTCTCCGGTTTAGAAAGTAAGAAAGCCGTGTACAAAGATGCAGTTAAAACCCTCTCCGATAGCCGTCAAACAACCATGGTCTTAGTGACCCGTCCGGAGGAATCTCCATTAAACGAAGCGCAACGGGCTTCTAATGAACTCGCGGAGCTGGGGATAAATAATCAAATTCTCATAGTGAATGGCATTCTTAGTGAAAGCGACGATATAGTTTCCCAAAAATTATTTGCCAAGCAACAAACCGCACTTACAAATATGACTGAAGGATTACGGCATCTTCCCAACTATCAGATACCCCTGAGAGCTTACAACATTACAGGCTTAGATCATGTGCGTTCTATGCTTCGTGAAGATCGACAAGAGGTTCGCACTGAGAAATTGAACGCCGTACAAATTCACAGATTGCAAGATATTGTGGATTCAATAAATAAAAATGGCCGCAAGATAGTTTTCACTATGGGCAAAGGTGGCGTAGGAAAGACTACAGTTGCTGCCGCTCTGGCATTGAGCTTGGCCCAACGTGGCCATAATGTACATTTAACTACTACCGACCCAGCAGCACATCTGAAATTTGTACTAGAGCAGACTGACAACATTACTACAAGCCATATAGACGAACAGGCTGAACTAAAAAAATACCAGGAAGAAGTGTTATCCAAAGCCAGAGCCAATGGCTTATCAGATGATGATATTGCCTATATTGAGGAAGATCTGCGCTCTCCCTGCACCCAGGAAATTGCGGTATTCCGAGCTTTTGCAGAAATAGTAGAAAAAGCAAACGAGCAAATAGTAGTCATAGATACTGCTCCTACTGGCCACACTCTACTGTTACTAGAATCAACGGAAAGTTACGACAAGGAGATCCGACGCACTAAAGGCGAGCCCCCAGAATCTGTCAAGCGCCTTTTACCCAGGATAAAAAGTGCCGAGACTCAAGTCGTTATCGTTACTCTGCCGGAGGCCACCCCTGTTTATGAAGCCCTACGGCTGGAAGAGGACTTGAACCGAGCGCATATCGCTGTGGGATGGTGGGTCATTAACCAATCTTTTTATCAAGTTGGCGCTACCAACGCTTTACTTAAAGCAAAAGCAGCCAATGAAGTAGAGTGGATCAACAAAGTTGATCAGCATACGGGTGGGAATTTTGCACTAATTGCCTGGAGCGCTGACCAGATCAAAGGTGATAAACTCCTGGAGCTTTGAGATAGGAATTGCACTCTCCTAAGGGGGCAATCAGGCAAGCTGTTCCGGAGAGCTATTTGTAGACAACCTAAGCATAGATACTAGCGATAAAAGCATTATGGCGAAAACGGATTATAACATGAACGAGGAAAACGGTGCTGGAATTAATTTTTTCCAGCGCTATCTGACAGTTTGGGTATTTCTTTGCATGGTAGTTGGTGTTTTGCTGGGTCATTTGGCCCCGCCCCTGCCCACCATACTTGAAAATTTAGAAATTGCCAAAATTTCTATTCCCATGGCAATTCTTATCTGGGTAATGATCTACCCCATGATGCTCAAAGTTGATTTTCAGAGCCTTCGCAACGTGAGTAAAAATCCCCAAGGCCTGTTCGCTACTTGGATCGTAAACTGGCTAGTCAAGCCCTTCACCATGTATGCTATAGCCGCTCTGTTCTTCTTCGTGGTCTTCAAAGCATTCATACCATCGGAAATGGCCACCCAATATCTTGCGGGCGCAGTATTATTGGGGGCAGCCCCCTGTACAGCGATGGTGTTCGTCTGGAGTACTCTGACTCGTGGTAATCCTACCTACACAGTAGTTCAGGTGGCTACTAACGATCTCATCATCTTAGTAGCCTTCGTGCCTATCGTAAAGTTCCTGTTGGGAGTGTCGAAGGTAACGGTTCCTTTTGACACCTTAATCCTCAGTGTAGTGCTATTTGTGGTCATACCTTTGGTAGGGGGCATCCTGACCAGACTGGCAGTCATTAAGCAAAGAGGACTAGAATACTTTGAAAATGTCTTTCTCCATAAATTCGATTCCGCTACTACTCTGGGGCTGCTGCTGACGCTAGTACTCATCTTCATGGGACAGAGCGAAGTCATTCTGAAGAATCCTTTACACATCGTTATGATCGCTGTGCCCTTAATTTTACAAACCTTTCTGACCTTTGGAATTGCCTACGGCGCCTGCAAGCTGCTAAAACTTCCCCATGATATTGCGGCTCCCGCCGGCTTGATTGGCGCTTCTAACTTCTTTGAACTCGCAGTAGCCGTAGCGGTGTCCCTATTTGGCACAACCAGTCCGGCGGCCTTGGCTACCACAGTAGGCGTGCTGACCGAAGTTCCGGTGATGCTAATACTAGTAAAAATTGCGAACCGGAATACATAACGCTTAGAGAACATGAAAAAAGTGCCGCTGCCTTTTTGTTAGCGAAGCAGCGGCACTTTTTACCTAGTCAAATATTTACAAAGATAAATTAATAATTGGTAGCTTTCAACTGGAAGTAAGCCTTATCGTGACCGCAAACAGGGCACTTTTCAGGAGCTTTCTTACCTACAACTATATTGCCGCACTGCAGGCACTGCCAGATAGCGTCTCCTTCACGGGAGAAGACTAAACCGCCCTCAATGTTGGCTAACAATTTGCGGTAACGCTCTTCATGCTCTTTTTCGATTTTGCCTACGGCTCTGAAAAGACGGGCAATTTCAGTAAAACCTTCTTCATCAGCCTCTTTGGCGAACTCAGCGTACATGTTAGTCCACTCATAGTTCTCACCCTCAGCAGCGTCAAGAAGATTCTCAGTAGTGGTCGGTACAGAACCGCCATGCAGGTGTTTGAACCAAAGCTCAGCATGCTCGCGCTCGTTCTCAGCGGTCTCTAAGAACAGATTGGCAATCTGCTGATATCCCTCTTTGCGGGCCTTACTGGCATAGTAAGTGTACTTATTGCGAGCCTGGGACTCACCGGCAAAAGCAGCCTGTAAATTTTTTTCGGTCTTTGAACCCTTAAGTTCCATATTCTTTCCTCCCACATCAGCTTCAGCTGAAACTGATGAGCTATTATGTTGAATTTCTTCAGCTTTGTCAGCGTCTTCGTCATCAACTTCAATTTCTATTTCCATCAGTTCAAACGCCTCAGTGCCATGTTTGCACCAAGGACATACGTAATCATCAGGAAGTACATCTCCATCATAAACGAAACCGCAAACATTGCAGACCCAACGTTTGACAATTTTGGTACGTTTTTTAGTTTTATTCACTGCCGATACGATTTGAGATGGAATTTCCTCTGAGCTTTCTGTTTCTGGATGGAACATATCAGCTCCTACACCGCATAGCGGACAAACAAAGTCTTTAGGAAGTTCTTCGCCTTCATAGGCATATCCGCAAACATCACAGACCCAACGCACTACTTTTTTAGAAGACTCGGCAGCAGGTGCCTGAACAGTAGAAACAGTCCCAGGCTTAGGCTTAATTTGACTATGATAATAGGCATAAGTTAAAGAAGGAGCAGTGCCTGTTACTTTCATGTCAAAAACTTCTGCTACATAAAGATAATGCGTGCCTAAATCTTTGGTTTCTAATACTTTACAAAGCATAAAGGCGTTACAGTCTTTCATTAAATACGGCAGACTGCTCTGCAAATCTATTTCATGGGGATAAAGAGCGAACTTATCACAGTCACGCCCACTCTGGAAACCAAAATGCTTAATAGTTTCAAAACCCGTTTGCTCAGTCAGAACAGACACAGAAAACTGCTTAGTTTTATTAATAAGTTCAGATGTATAGTTAGCCTTATTAACTGCCACAATCAGACGGTAGGGAGCATCTGCCACTTGAGTCACAGTATTGACTACACACCCGCTGAGCTTTTCCCCATCGCGCACACCAAGTATATAAAGCCCGTAACTTAATTTAAATAATGCAGCTTTATCCATTCTGTCTCTGTACCTCCGCAAACTCAAGATAGAAGGGGCAAATATCCACAAAGATTCAATAAAAACCGCTGACGGCAGCTTCACCCGCAAACGAGGCTAACCAGAACCGATTTTTATAACAACGAGGCCACGCTGCCGCGGCTACTAAGCCGCTAAGCGCAACTTGCAGCCCTCCCCCTCTGCCCTTTTTCGCCCCACAAACTACTCAAAAATCCCCGCAGGAATTCTCAAAAGTAAAATGCAAATCCTGCCCGATTATATTTTAAGGATAAAAAAATGGCGTAGTTGCCGACATTTAGATGAATAAAATCATAAATTAAAGTCGGCTACTTACACTCAATTGGGATGACTATTTAAACGATGCGGACGAGCCATAGGTAAACCGGCAAATACTAAGACAACTCCAACAGTCTGAGATAAGCTCAAAGTCTCACCCAACAATAAAGCGGCTATTAAGACAATAATAGGACGCTGCAGCAGCTGAAACACAGAAGTAGAAGTAGCTCCTATCAATCTTATTGACCAAATAAAGGCACTGTTAGCCACAGCTGCCGAAAGACCTACTCCAACAGCTATGGGCCAACTGCTTATACTAGGCATCGATGAAAACGGAGACAGAACCGTAAACACCACTAAAGCATTTATCCAGAAGGCCCAAATCCAAAGCAGCTTGAGATCAAAATTGCCAGTCAAAGTTTCCATATTAACTCTGTAAAGTACCGCGCAGCTAACTGCAGCTAGGCAAGCTAAAATACCCCCTAAATCGGTAAGAGCCATAGTCCCTTGGGCCAAAGCTTCAGGTAATTTAGCTACTAACAGCACCCCTGCCAAACAAATAGCCACTCCAATCCAGAATTTAAACGTTAAAACTTCCCTTCTGAAAAAAAATCGGTTGATTAAAGCTACAAAAATAGGAACTGAAGCGGTCAAAGTAATGACTACAGAAGCGGGAAGCAGCTGAAGAGCTAGCAATGAAAATCCGTTGATGCCCAACACTAATACACTGACTCTGGCGATGCGCCAAATTTCTTCCCGCTTCAGCCAACGAAACGAGCTAATAAAAGGCAGCACTATTAATGCCGAAAAAAAGTTTTTGACCAACAAAAGCTGAGCAGCATCTAAATTGGTACGATAGCCTAATTTAACTAAAATAGGCTGCACGGCCGTTGCAGCAAGTATAAGCCCAATCCATAATGCAGGATTATCCATATATAATCACCACAATCAATATAAAAAAAGCGGTGTACAGACGACAGAAAAATAGCCAACGAAGAGCGGCTACTTTTTGTCCCTAACGCAGCAAAAATCTCAACAGGCAGCAGTTATAATTCCGCCTCCCAGCACCAAATCGCCATCGTAAAAAACAGCCGCCTGTCCGCAAGCTGCTCCAGGTATATTGTCTGCAAAAACAACTTTAACCTGATGTTCATTTTCTCCCTTGACAATCCGGGCTCGCTGCGGCTTAGAAGAGTAGCGTACTTTAACCTCGCAATCGATAGATTCAGTTATACCGGCAATAGAAACCCAATTAACTTCTTCAACTAAAATCGTCTTAGTTTGTAGCTGATCCAAGGTACACACGATCAGGGCGTTGCGAGCTACATCTTTGCTACACACAAACAGGGGCTCCTGGTAAGATACCCCTAAGCCACGCCTCTGACCTATAGTGTAACGAATAAGCCCTTTATGCTCACCAACTTTAAGCCCATCTTTAGTAAAAATTGGCCCAGGAAGACTGGCGGAGCCTCGATAATTTTCAATAAAATCGGCATAACTGCCGGTCTGTACAAAACAAATATCTTGGCTTTCCTGTTTATGAGCCGTCACTAAACCGTACTCATCAGCATAGGAGCGTACCTCATCTTTGGTAAGGCTACCAAGAGGGAACTGGCTATGGGCCAGCTGTTCCTGACTTAAAAAGTAAAGTACATAACTCTGATCTTTATGTTCGTCTACAGCTCGGCGCATAATAAATCGTCCGGCCTTTTCATCATAACTGACGCGTACATAATGACCTGTCACAATGTAATCGCAATCTAATTCTTTAGCTCTTTGGTAAAGTTTCTTAAACTTCAAAAAGCGATTGCAGTCTATGCAGGGATTGGGGGTAAATCCTTTTTCATAGGCACATACAAAGGGCTCTATCACTCTTTCCTTAAAATTTTCAGCGAAGTTAACCACATAGTAAGGAATATTCAAGTTTGTAGTCACACTACGGGCATCATCTACATCAGAAAGAGAGCAGCAAGACTTTTCTCGACTGATTCCGACGTCTTCATTATCAAACAATTTCATGGTAACGCCTATGCAGTTATAACCAGCTTTGTGCATCAGCAAAGCAGCTACAGAACTGTCAACCCCTCCGCTCATGGCAATTAAAGCACTTTTACAAGCCATAAAGAACCAGCTTTCTACTTAGACTTAAGACGACGCAACACATCTTCATATTTTTCTACACTGCGACTGAAATTGACCTGAAGAAGAGCTTCGGCCTCATTGGCGCCATCCTTAGCCTCCTTCAGTTCTTTTTCTGAGAGATGACTGCTGGCCGCCGCCTTAGCGACTTCCTGATTGTACGTTTTGCGCAAAAGTTCACTGCTAACTTCTATGGTACGCTGTACAGCTCTCATTTCAGCTTCATTATCGCCTGATACAGAAAATTTTTGAGCGTTGGCATCACAGTCGAATATAACTTTCGTATCAACTCTGTACATGTCTAAAACTTCAGCCGCGTACATATACTGATTAACTAAAAAGTCGCGCTTAACTTCGTAAGCAGCCCCACTCTGAGCAGCTGAATCGATAGTTAAAGGACGTCCTTCAAAGGAGGGCACAAAGGGAGAAGCAGGCAGCTCAGTAGCCAAAGACGATTCTTCAACCGGCGCACCGTTAAATTGATCTCTCGCAACAGGATTGAGTTTGGAAGCAACTTCAGCAGATGGGCTGGAACTAGGAGCGGAATTAACGTTAGCCTCAGCAGACGGGCCGGAACTAGGAGCAGAATTAACGTTAGATTCAGCAGACGGGCCAGAACTAGGAGCGGAATTAACGTTAGCTTCAGCAGACGGGCCAGAACTAGGAGCGGAATTAACGTTAGCTTCAGCAGATGAGCCAGTGGACTCTCGATCATTTTCGCTACGCGCAGGAGCCGCACCAGTTTCCGGCCTTAGACTGGGCTCTGCAACTTGGGGAGGCAGTATTCCATGAGACGCGACTTTGTTATCATTTTTAATTGGAAAACGTTGCTCTGATGGAGAAGTGAGGAAGACGCGCATATCGGGCCCTAACGAGCGGTGGCGGGTAGTCAACCAATAACCGATATTGGCTAAAACTAGCACGATAAGAAACAGCGAAAACCAATCTATAGGTTCTTTTTTGTCCTCGTTTTTGCTGTTATTCTCTGCTTTATTATCATTTGTCGGCGCTATTTCAACTACTGTTTCTTTCGTTGAATCAACTTGCGCGCTCTCTGTTTCAGAAGAAGCGCAACTATTATCAGCTTCTTTGGTAGCTGTTTCTTGCACCGAATTAGAAGAAGTGTTCTGCAATTTTTCTACTTGTTCATTACTCATAAATAAGACATACCCGTAACTATATGTAAACGCCTAACCGCACCTTCTATCTGCATAACTCTATTCCCGCTTTTCAAAAGACTCACGGAAGATCGTGGCGATCAGAAAAGGCAGGCAGTCCCAAAATTTCGCCGTTATAAATACTGCTCATAATTTTCAAAGAGTATTGGCAGCAGCCAGCACATTTACTGACAAGTTGCCTGGCCCGTTCCAGGCTGCCACTTTGCCAAACTTCAGCAAAATTTTGAAAAGCTAAGTTAGCCAGCGGTTCTTGACGCAGTCCGCAAGTTGCTAAGCTACCATCAGGCATAATGTAAAGAATGCTGCGATTAGCTAAACAGGTGAAACGCTTACTGCTAACACTATTCTGAGCTTGAGCATAAAGACGTTTAACTGTGCGCCTCAATAAAAAAGCCTCCCAGAAAGACAATCCTTCATTTTGCTTATAGATATTTTCCAACCGGCGGCCAAAAGCTTCCAAATCGTCTATGAGAGCTCGGGAATCTTCTGGACGACCTGGCTCCAAAAAAGGCCAAACCCAAAATCCGGGGATAAAGTTAAGCTTTTCTCGATGGCACAGATCTAGAATCCAGGGCAGATCAGACTCAGTTTCAGGAGCAATATTGTAATTTATGCCAATGGTAAAACGGCGGCGGCGCATGATAGGAAGCAAGGCCTCTAAACTGGCCATAGTTTTGTCAAAAGCTCCAGGACAACCGCGCAGTTTATCATGGATTTTTCCTCTTCCCTCAAGAGACAAACGAATATGTAAACCGGGACGACCGCACTGCTGAGCAAAATCGAGTAAACGGTCGGTCATAGTACCATTAGACATAACGACTAAACAGTAAGGATTTAGACGCTTCTGCATATGGCTGATAATTTCCGTACAATCCGGACGCAGAAAAGGTTCGCCTCCGCTAACTTTGATAATATCCAGAGCAGGCAAATTATCTATAAGACGTAGAAAATCGCTGGTGCGGGCTTGAATAAAACGCTCTTTCTTCCAAACACTACACATGACGCACTTTAAATTGCATTTCCAAGAAAGCATAAAGTGGGCCATTCTCGGCTGAAACAGCCGACCCGCTCTGTTAGCGCAGATAGAACCGGCTGTTCCCCAAACCATTTTAGCGAAACTTAAGCATCTCTTTAACGGCTGAAAATCCATTACCAAGCTACCGACTAACTTGGTCGTTATAGACCTTCTTTTCCAAACCGCAAGCCGTTTCGTAAGTGCGAACTCCGTTGCTAATATCTCCCATAGCGAAATACTGGTCAGCTTCAGCAGCTAATTTTTCTTTATTTTTAACTTTGCTTGAAGAGAGCTTAGGAGTAAAATAATTCTTTAATAAACTAACAGCCGTCTCTTCAGCCTGCTTAACCAACTTATCCTGTTCCTTGCCATCAGGATCATTACCAGAATTAGCTAATTTCTGTGCTTTACTGTCGAACTCATCAATAGCACTGCTGTCCGATCCAGAAAAAGACAAGTAATCACGGGCATACATATACTGACTGACCGTAATATCTCTTTGTACTATAGGATTGTCCACTTTGCGATAAATAGGAGGAGTGAGGATGGCCATCTCCAGATCGCTGATGGTAACTTTATTCTGCTCTTCTGTTATAGGCGCCACCTGTCCACTTGCTGCAGATGGCGGAACAGGCGGAGTGGGATCCTGACGCTTAGGCCCTGCTGGTCCTCCTGTGTCAGTACTATAGCTGGCTGTGGTATCAGTTCTTGCCCCTACAACTCTAGGAGGCTGGGCATCTTTACCTAATTCAGGGGTGATAAAATATCCCCAATAACCTATGGCAGCCATTAACAGAACGGCTGCCGCCGCCATACCGACGACAGAAGAGGTGCTGCGCTCTTTACACTTACTTGACGAAGCAGTCTGAACTTTTTCAGCAGGCGCAGACTTTTGAGCCTCAGCTTTTTCAGCGGAAACAGATTCTTGAGCTTCGGCCTTGTCAGCAGAAGCAGATCCTTGAGCCTCAGCCTTGTCAGCAGAAGCAGATCCTTGAGCCTCGGCCTTGTCAGCAGGCGCAGACTCTTGAACCTCGGCCTTATCAGCGGAAACAGATTCTTGAGCTTTGGCCTTGTCAGCGGAACCAGACTTTTGAGCTTCGGCCTTGTCAGCAGAAGCAGATCCTTGAGCCTCAGCCTTGTCAGCGGAAGCAGATCCTTGAGCCTCGGCCTTGTCAGCGGAAGCAGATCCTTGAGCCTCGGCCTTGTCAGCGGAAGCAGACTTTTGAGCTTCGGCCTTGTCAGCAGAAGCAGATCCTTGAGCCTCAGCCTT
>JBJEGD010000039.1:76006-94506 GCA_051874735.1 Candidatus Bruticola sp.
CTTGAGCCTCGGCCTTGTCAGCGGAAGCAGATCCTTGAGCCTCGGCCTTGTCAGCAGGCGCAGACTCTTGAACCTCGGCTTTTTCAGCAGAAGCAGATCCTTGAGCCTCGACCTTGTCAGCGGAAGCAGATCCTTGAGCCTCGGCCTTGTCAGCAGAAGCAGACTTTTGAGCTTCGGCCTTGTCAGCAGAAGCAGACTTTTGAGCTTCGGCCTTGTCAGCAGAAGCAGATCCTTGAGCCTCGGCCTTGTCAGCGGAAGCAGACTCCTTAGCTAGCGATACTGCAAGATTTTTATTTTTTTTCTTTATTTCCAACACTAAAGGAGCGGCAGCCTCAGATTTAGACGATTTCGTTGCTTGTTTATTGCGCTTTGCCATAATTAAGGGGCCTCCTGAGGCATAAAAAAATTACTCTTTTTCAACCGCTTTTTTCTAGGAAAAAAAAGAAAACCTTGTTAAATAGTCTTTATAAAGCGTATTTTCAATCTATTCAAGCCTAAGCCTACTGGCCTGTTTGAGTCTTTAAATAACGTCCATCTCTGGATAAAGTTTCATGATCGAATAAAGGAATCGTATTTTTAAATTTTTTAGCTGCTAAACTCGGGATATTGGCCCGACTGCTTACTAACCGACGCTCCTCCATTTCATCAAGCAGCGCTCCTGACGGACCGTACTTTTCCCAATCCGATTCATTTAGACAACGTAGGGCAGCTATTCTCTTTTCGATATCGTTGATGCCACGCTCTGCCAGCCGGTCATAGACTAATTCCTCCACCATAGGGGTACGGTTTTCAATAAAGGAGGTAACTTGCTTACGATCGATTTGCGGATGTATTTCGAAACAAATATCCAAATGGTGCATCGTAATACCCCATAAGCAAGGAGGCTGCACTCCCATAGCTATTTTACGAAACCGCCAGCCAGGCCAAATGTTAAATTGTTTATAAATGTCACGCTCTTCTTCTTTTTCCATATGCCACTCTGCAAGAGGCACTCTATACAGTAAACCAAACTTACTGTAAATTTTTCTTCTACCCAAACAGGTTTCCGGCAGTCCTACCGCTGCGAAATCGCTACCCCTAGGAGTATAGCCCCAAAAAGTTACCGGTACCATATGTTCTAAACAATAGCAAATCATATGGACGTCCATAGCTAATGAACAGCCTAAGCACACAAAAAAATTACTGCGCCCAAACTGTTCATAAGTTGATAAGCAGCCTTCCAAAACTAATTTTTTAAATTCTCTGCCTATCTTGGCATAATGGTGCGAAACCCGATCTTCACCAAGCAGACAGCGCAAATCACGAACGTGCTTTTGCGACCAACCAGTGAAAATATGTCCGATACTATGCAGAGCTGTAAGCAAATGAACTTGCCCCGAGGCGTAATATCTGCCAAAAATAAAAGCTAGCAAAGTAGAATCGAGGCCGCCAGAGTAGCCAACCGCAAAAGATTTATTCATTGCTTCCTGATTCAAAATATGTCTGCCGCACTTTCCAGATCCATAATTATTATAGATTCCCAACAAGCTGAATAAAGCTCTCCAGCTCAGTCATTATCCGGCCTTCGCATTCAAGCAGCTCCTCACCTTTCCAATAAAGATAAGCTTATTGATAAAGCGGTAAAAAGGCTAAAATAAATTGAGCTCGAACTAAGCCGACCATGAGTAAAGCTAAAGTTTCATGGCAGCCGTCCAGCAAGCTGGAGATACGTTACACTAGCAACATCAAAGGAAATTTGGAAGCCCTTCCTTATTTGGCAACTATTATAAAACAGCAGCGCAATCAATTTCCGGATATGCTGCTTTTTGATACTGGTTCGTTTAGTGGTCCCAACTGCCCAGGCCCTAATGGCGGCGAGCCTCATGTAAAAGTATACAATCACTTGCAGTATACTGCCGTAGTACCCGGCCGAGCCGAGGCTATGGACACTAAAGCCTTGAAAAAGATGGCCAGATCGGCAAATTTCCCCTTCTTGGCTACCAACTGGAGAGGTATAGGCGAAGGTGATTATTTCACTAATAAATTGATTATTGAGCGTGGAGAAGAAAAAATAGTCGTCTTAGGCATGGCTTGCGCTGAGACTCCACAAGATACTGAGTCGATTCCAGCCTCTCAAGCTCTTAAAGAAGCGTTACAAGATTTTGATCCTGCAGATACAGTGGTAATTATTCTTTCCCAACTAGATGGGAATCAGAACTTTGCTTTGGCTCAACAAGGAAAGTTTACTAAAATAATTTTAGGCGGCGTTACTATTCCTGGCCTAGATCAAACTATGAATGTGGCTAATTCCATAGTTGCTCCCGCCTCCAACGGTCCGCAGAGTTTGGGCAGTCTTACAGTAAATCTGGGCGGCAATTTGAAAATTAATAAAGATACCGATGAAAGCTCCCAAAGTTAAATGTCCAAACACTAAAACAGACAATTAAACAGACGGCATCTTGTCCCGTAACTTTTTACAATAAATAAAAACGCCATCCCGCCAAATGCGTGGAGGCGTTTTTGTTTTGTATTAGTTAATCTTCGTATCCGTGCGGATGTCTTCTCCGCCACTGCCAAGCGGAATCCACTATCTCCTCGATAGAATCGTACTTGGGTTTCCAACCTAATTCGCGGCGAATTTTCTCTGAAGAAGCTATCAAAAAATCGGGATCGCCAGGACGTCGGCCTTCTTCTTTGACTTCAAAACTGCATTTAGTAACTTGACGGACAGCTTCAATCACTTGACGTACCGAAAAGCCCTGACCGCTGCCTACATTGTAAACTAATCCACCGCGCGATTCCAAAGCTTCCAAAGCTAAAATGTGTGCCTGAGCTAAATCGAGGATATGAACATAATCGCGTACACAAGTACCATCAGGAGTAGCGTAATCGGTACCGAAAATAGATATATGAGGCCGCTGCCCCATAGCAGCCTGCAAAACTAACGGAATTAAATGACTCTCAGGGTGATGATCTTCCCCTCTCTCCGGGGTATTACCAGCCGCATTAAAATAGCGCAGTCTGGCACTTTTTATAGAGTGAATCTCTTCAAACCAACGCAGCATGCGTTCAACCATTAATTTCGATTCTCCGTACGCGTTAGTCGGCTGCAATTCCTGATCTTCGGTAATAGGAACCTGCTTAGGTAAACCGTAAACAGCAGCGGTAGAAGAAAAAACCAAGCGCTTTACTCCAGCTGCCGTCATAGCTCGCAGTACAGACAGAGCTCCCATAGTATTGTTAGCAAAAAATGCTCCGGGATGGCGCATAGATTCGCCTACTTCGATAAAAGCTGCAAAATGCATCACCGCATAAACTTCATAGCTACGCATAATTTTGCTCAAACGATCAGTCTCCTCAATCGAGCACTCCTCTACGCAGCACTTTTTAGGAACAGCGGCTCTATGTCCATGACAAAAATTATCGACTACTACAACACGACGACCAGTTTTTAAAATTTCATCACAAACAGTACTGCCGATATATCCGGCTCCGCCAGTTACCAAAACAGTTTCCGACATAAAAACAACTAACCTCCCCGCCTATGTAAATAAGCGCGAAACTACTTCTGCATCGGCTTGGCCCACCAAACTCTCAGCCGCGCAGCTTTCGACACAGCAGATAAATTTTCCAGCTTGAGAATATTATTTTTACCCTGTTTATCCTAGGCGGAAGAGACAAGTTATATTAAACTATACAAGGGTACTAGCCCATAGCAGGACGCCCTCACCCCTGATATGGCAATGCTCGTCTAATTTTTGTAAAAAAGCTACAAACAGCATAAAACATTCCAATTTTTTGACTATAACTTTTAGTATGTTTTAGTTGCCTATCCTATTGAGAACACTGCTAACTGTTAGACGAGTTACAGAAGAACTAGTCAAGAGATATGTGAGAGCTTGACAGGATAATAAGTTATCAAACGGTGAAGTTAACACCTATGTTTAAGTGCAATTTTAACTATTTACTTTTAGCTTTAACTTTAAGTTCATCGCTGATATATTTAAATTATGCTCCCGCAGCAGCCCAGCCCTTATCCCCTTCCGCCCCCTCATCTGCTTGTATTGATAGTGGATCGTCCCAGGCTAATAATATCAAAGCTGTCCGAACAGATTTTAGCGAAACTATACACGGTGTAAAAGTAGCCGATCCGTACCGATGGATGGAAGATATAGACAGTCTTCAAACTCGCCGCTGGGTGGAGGCTCAACAAAAACATACTGAAACTTACCTAAAAAATCTGCCTAACCGCCAAGCCATTAGAAACTGCTTAGACAAGCTGCAGAACTATCCCCGATTTAGTCTGCCCATCAATGAAGCGGGAAAATATTTTTACTATTACAACAGCGGTTTGCAAAATCAGAGCGTTCTTTATATGAGCGATTCCGCAGATCAGCTGGGAAGCCCAATTCTCGATCCTAACACTTTCTCTCAAGAGGGAGTAGCAGCTCTGACTGATGCAGTCCCCAGTCCTAACGGACGCTATATCGCCTTTTCCGTAGCTGAATCGGGTTCAGATTGGAATACTATCAAAGTTCTAGATTTGCACAACGGTAAAATTACCACCGATCTGGTACAGTGGGTAAAGTTTTCCACTATTGTTTGGAACGGTGAAGGAACAGGCTTTTTCTACAGCCGCTATCCTGAACCAGCTCAGGATACGAATGCGCTAGCTGGAGAGAATAAATACCACTCACTTTATTATCACCAAGTAGGCCAATCTCAAAATCAAGATCGCCTAATTTACAGCAATCCTGACAACCCCGATATTTCTGTTTACGGATACGGAAGCGAAGAACATAAGTGGCTTTGTATTGAAGTCTCCCATTCCCAAAACGACAATACAGCTATTTTGGCTAAAGATATGAGCGATCCTAACAGCCATTTTATTACCCTGCCTAATTCTTTCCAAGCCAAGTTTTCTATTGTCGATATACAAGATGGCACTCTCTACGCCTTTACTGATATGAAAGCTCCCAATGGACGCATAGTCAGTATAAAATTAACTAAAAACATTATTGATAGCCCTTGGCAGGAAGTGGTATCTCCGACAAAAGAAGCTATTAGCAATGTGTCTTCCGTCGGCAACAGACTCTTTATCAACTATCTGCACGATGCGGCCAGCCGAGTATTTGAATACAATTTAAACGGTCAATTGATAAGAGAGGTCAAATTACCAGGTATAGGCACTGCCTCTAGTTTCAGCGGCAAGCACAAAAGTACGACCGCCTATTATGCATACACCAGTTTTAATAGTCCGTCAGTTATTTACGCCTACGATTTAAACAGCGGAAAAAGTTCTGTCTGGCATAAACCTCAGCTCAGTTTTGAACCTAACGACTTCATAACTAAACAAGTTTTTGTAAACAGTAGCGACGGGGCTAAAGTACCTCTATTTATAACTCATCGCCGAGATCTAAAAATTGACGGCAATGTTCCAGTACTTTTATACGGATATGGCGGCTTTGCTATCAATATGACGCCCGGTTTTTCCGCTAGAACTATGGCCTGGATGCAGATGGGAGGCGTCTATGCCCAAGCTAGTCTGCGCGGAGGCAGCGAATACGGCGAAGCTTGGCATATAGCAGGCACAAAAACACAAAAACAGCATACATTCGACGATTTTATAAACTGCGCTCAATGGCTCATAGACCATAAATATACTAATAGCCGCCGTTTAGCCATAAACGGAGGCAGTAACGGAGGACTTTTAGTGGGCGCTTGCCTTAACCAGCGTCCTGACCTTTTCGGAGCGGCCGTACCACAAGTTGGAGTTATGGACATGCTGCGCTTTGATAAGTTCACTATAGGTCGTTACTGGACAGGAGATTATGGCGATGTAAACAAGCCTAAAGAATTTGAGGCCTTGTATCGCATTTCACCGTATCACAATATAAAACCAGGCGAATCGTATCCGGCAGTTTTAATCACTACCGGCGACCACGACGATCGAGTCTATCCGGCTCACAGTTTTAAATATGCAGCCGCTTTGCAGGAAGCGCAAGCCGGCAAAGCCCCTATTCTTATTCGCATCGATTCTAAAGCCGGCCATGGAGCAGGCAAACCTATATCAAAACGTTTAGATGAAAGCGCCGACATTCTAGCCTTTATTGCCAAAGCTTTAAATATGGACAATATAGATATAAGGTAAGCAGTCTGCTTTAACATAGCGGTATGGTGCACAGAGCGGTCGGCTACTAATCAGCCGCCGCTTTATTTGTCTACTTTAAATATGCAACGAATAAAAATAACAAAAATCACTTTAACAGCACTTTTTATAGCTGTAGGCCTAGTTTTGCCCTTCTTAACTGGCCAAATACCACAAATAGGCGCCGCGCTTTCTCCGCTGCATTACCCAGTTTTTATGTGCGCCTTCCTTATTGGCAAGCGTGAGGGGGCAATTACTGGCTTAATTTTACCTATTCTTCGTGCTTTAATCTTCGGTATGCCCCCTCTATATCCCATAGCTTTAGCTATGGCTGCTGAATTGAGCACTTATGGTCTTTTGGCCGGCATTTGTCTACCTCACAACTCATCTAACCGATTAGTATCTTTGTATA
Source organism: Candidatus Bruticola sp. (assembly GCA_051874735.1). GTDB lineage: Bacteria > Vulcanimicrobiota > Xenobia > Xenobiales > Xenobiaceae > Bruticola. The sequence goes on from JBJEGD010000039.1 coordinate 82,546, forward strand.
AAGCTTTACTGATATCTATGGTGGGAGGACGTATAGTTTGGGGACTGACTATGCTTGTACTGCTACATGTTATAGGGCAGCCTTTTACTTGGCAAACTTTTTTAAGTGGCGCCCTAACTTACGCTTTGCCAGGTATAATATTACAGCTGCTAATCATTCCCCCCACTGTTGCCGCTCTGGAAAAGCAAATTAATCATCAGCTCAACATTAATAAAGACTAAAATATTTATCGTTTTAATCTTGTTGAAAATCTGCCCACGAAAAAATCCCCCTGTGAACGTAAATTGCCTACGTTCAAACAGTTGGGGATTTTTTACATAAACAATAATTTTCAGAGTCAGCTGTTTTAGCCCACTAGACTACCGGTAAATCCCCACATATAAGACTCTTCTAAACGAACCTTAACAAACTGTCCAGTAATATCTCTGGGGCTGTCTACATGCACCAACCAATGCTGAGGAGAGCGTCCCGTATAGCGATCGGCATTTTTCTTACTGGGACCTTCAATCAGAAGTTCAGCCTCTTGACCTAATCTGGATTTATTGAGTTCTTCTGAAATCTCATTCTGTACTTCAATAAGCTTATGCAGACGATCCATGCGAATATTCTCTGGGACTCGATTGGCAAATTGACTGCCTGGAGTACCGGGACGCTCTGAGTAAGCGAACATAAAAGCTGAGTCAAACTTAGCTTGCCTTACTAACTCTAAAGTGTGTTGAAATTCCTCTTCAGTCTCATCAGCAAAGCCGACAATAATATCTGTAGTCAAGCACAAACCGGGAATAGCTCTGCGCATGCGACTAACCAGATCTAAAAATTCCTCTCCAGTGTAACGGCGATGCATGACTTCTAAAATACGATCGTCGCCACTCTGCAAGGGCAGATGAACGTGAGGGCATACATTAGGATTAGCTGCCATGGCTTCAATAGCCGCCTGAGTAAAATAAGCGGGATGGGGCGAGGTAAAACGTAAGCGCAACTTGCCCACCTGCTCCGGACCTATAGCGCGCAAGAGCTGAGCGAAGCCTTCTTCAATATGAAGATCACGCCCGTAATCGTTAACATTCTGCCCCAGGAGAGTTATTTCTTTGAAACCGGCTTGGGCTAAACGAGTTACTTCAGTAATGACATCATTTAAAGGACGACTCTGCAGAGGTCCTCGCACGTGAGGCACAATACAGTAAGTACACCACTGGTTACAGCCTACTGAAATAGGTGTCATGGCCATAAATTTACTGGCTGGATGAGCCTGCAAAGACAAATGATTGCCTTTTTTTTCTACTTTAACTAATCCGGCACTGAGTTCCCTCTTAGCCTGGCGAAAAGCCCGTTGCTTCTGAGCAGACTGATTCGCTTGAGCCTTAATCGCAGCTAAAGATAGACGATTAGCTAAAACGGCATCGATATATTCAGGCAACCGCTTCACCTGATGGGTACCCAACACGAGATCGATATGCGGAAAGCGCTCAAGCAGAGACTGCTTATCCTTCTGAGCTAGGCATCCGGCAATGACCAGCATAAAGTTCGGATTGCGCTCTTTGATAGCTTTGAAATCGCCCATGCGACCATAAACTTTCTGATCAGCATTATCACGAATGCAGCAAGTATTAAAGATTACAATATCGGCATCTCCCTCTTCAGAAGCCAAATGACAGCCACGCTCTTCTAAAAGGGCTCCAATAATTTCTGAATCGTATACATTCATTTGACATCCGTAAGTTTGGATGAAATAAGTTTTAGGCCAATACAGTAAACCTGCGGATTCAGCACACTCTTCAGCTGAGTCTAATTCCTTAGAACATAAGTTCTGCTCGAAATTATCGCTGTTACAATTACAACATTTATGTTCCATTTTTACCTTACCTTGCAGAAAGTATCTGCAGAGCTTTCTGCAGTTGAGTATCTTTGTCTTTTTTGCCCACAAAACGCGGTTCCATCTTAACGGTAATATCGGGAGTCAGCCCGTTATGATCGATAACATGACCGCTAGGTGAATAAAAGCGAGCCACCGTCATTTTCATAGCCGACCCATCATCGAAGGGGAAAATCTGCTGAACAGACCCCTTACCAAAGCTGCGCTCACCTAACAGCTTGGCTAGTTTATGATCGCGCATAGCTCCAGCAGTAATTTCAGAAGCGCTGGCTGAGAAACGGTTGATCATAACGATCATGGGCATATCCACTTTTCCATCACCTTCAGAATTTAAGTTGCTGCGGCTCCCTGATCGATCTAGAGTATAGACAATCAATCCTCCGCGGCGAATAAACTGGCTACCCACACCTACTGCCGCCTGCACAAAGCCGCCGCCATTGTTGCGCAAATCTAAAATTAGTCCGGAAGCTCCTTGAGCTTTGACTTTTTCTAACTCGGCTGCCAATTCTTTAGCCGTATCCGCACCGAACTGGCGCATACGAATATAACCGATTTTCCCATACATTTTAGAAGTACAACTGACTACATGAATATTCGCCCTAGTGACAGAAACATTTAAAACTTTATCTAATCCGGGGCGTTTGATTTTTAAAACTACAGTCGATCCAACCGGTCCTCGAATCATTTTGGTAGCGACATCAAGAGCTAAACCTTTAGTACTAGTACCATTGATAGCTAAAATTTTATCTCCGGGTTCAATACCAGCCTTATAAGCTGGTGCCCCTTCCATAGGTTCAAATACGGTAACTTGGTTAGAGTCATCTTTATCAGCTTCGATATATATGCCTATACCACCAAATCCTTGGGTCTGGACTTGTTCTTTAAGAGAACTGTACTCTTTGGGAGTCATTAAAATTGAGTAAGGATCGCCTAAACCATAAAGCATTCCTTCTATAGCCGCATAAGTTAGCAAATCTTTATTTATCTTAGAGCTATAGAGGTTTATAATTTGACTTAAGACATTCTTATTTTTATCTAATCCATTTAAACTGTCCGCTGATAGACCAGCCGCTTTAACTAGCTTGCCAACCTCTTTTACCACACCTTTTTCCAGCTGTTCGTCGTTAACCGTTTGCACAAAAGACGTACGGATACGATAATAAGCGTTAGCAAAAAGCTCTTTAGTAGGAGTAAATCCTAATTCACTAGGATTTTTCAGCAGCGCTTTATAATCGATATCGAGTTCAAAATCGCTCATTTTATTATTTAAAGGCTCATCTGAATCTTTATCGGAATGAGCAGATTCTTTTTCTTTATTGGCAGCGGCAACTTTATTTAAATTAACTTTTTCAGCAGAGTTTTTTTTTGTTAAAGAAGAAGCAGCAGAAGTCGCAACTTTAGGTGCGTCAGCTGCAGTCATTTTACCATCTTCACTTTGATCTTCAGCCAATACCCAGTTGTCGGGGATATCATCACTATCGGCTTGAGAAACATTGTCGCTATCTAAAGATTTGTTCGCAGGCTTGCTTTTATCTGAAGCTTGATCTTCATCCCAGATAAACTCTACGTCTTCACCTTCTTCAAAGGTCTGAGTTTTTACTGTAAATCCAGCAGAATTCTCCTGTCTATCTTCCTGAGTCTGTTTTTGCTCAGCTGCAGGGGAAACTGCTGCGCCTTGAGGAGCATTCATTCCCTGGCTGCTCTCCGGAGCAGAATTCTGCTGATCGCCTAAATTAAAAATGCCGCTCCCCCCGCTAACATAATTAAAAAGAACTGAGATAAGAGCTATAGCAGCCAAAATAGCCGCTATTTTTATAATTTTAAGTGCTTTTTCACTCATAAATTCAAAATATTCTCCCGCTTCCTGGTAACTAAGCTAAAGCCGGCATATCGATATAGCCACCGCCGCAGCAGCCGGGACAGATAACAACCCCCTTACCGTGACATACAGAGCACTCACACCTGCTGCCGTCAGCTTCTGGGGAAATTCCTAAACAGTTTGTTTCTTTTTGCCCGGCGAAGTCTCCGCTTTGGCAATTCTGACATTTTACTTTTCCAGCTCCCTGGCAGATCTCACACTTAACGAAAATAAGCTGGGACAACTCCATACTATTCCTATACCCCTGCAGAAATCCAATAACCAGCGCAAAAAAAATGCGCTGTGCCAGATCGTATCATAACACAGCGCGCTCTGTGCCGCTCAGGTAGTTCCTATACTATGCAGAGTTTACCTCGAGCTGCTTCCCTCTCCCCCTACGTTGCTAATTAAACAAAAAGAAGCGACTTACATTTTAGGATCGATCAATCCGTAACCGCCATCATCAGCTATATAGACAACGTTAATACGTCCGTTATCGATGTTATGGAAAGCGTAGAATGAGTACCCTTTGCTTCCCATAGCACTAATAGCGGCTTCCACAGACATAGGCTCAGCTGTATAAGATACAGTGTGGCTCACAGGAGACTTGTGTCCTCCTCGCTCATCCTCTGCCTCAGGAGCGGCCTCTTTGATCTCTTCACGATCTTTACGACTCACATCTAAGTTCTTGGAGCGAGCTTTGTCGAGCTGTTTTTCCAATTTTTCTACAACGCAGTTAACTGAGCGGTACATATCATCGTAATCGCGCTCTTCAGCACGCATCTCGAATCCCTTGCCGAACAAAGTAATTTCGACAATTCGACGATGGCGATCGGTAGACATGGTTACATTAGCCGTAACAACCGTATCGAAACGACCGATCTTCTTCTCCAGCTTCTCAACCACGTGTTCTCTCAGAGAACTACTCACTTCAAAATTCTTTCCGCTTACTGTAATCTGCATAACTGCCTCCAGAATGTTTGTTGGCAAAACGGACTTGCTCAACTGGTGACAAAGGACTTAAACATTCCGCTATTGTATAAATTTCCAATTTTAGCAACCGCTTACATAGGGCTAATTGCATAACCAAAACAGACAGCTCGCTGCAACAGAGCCTTTCCGGCGCTTCCCAGCAAGTTCCGATAATGGCCGAACCAGCCCAAGCCGCTGTGTTTCGCATTATTGCAAGGGCATACAGCTCGTTTCCCTGTTCCTTGTGGTTTTTATATTAAACCTTTTTATCCTGCAGAAGCACACAGATGATAAAAACTTAAAGAATCATAAAGAAAAGTCGCAGTAGTCTTTTATTTTGAATTCTAATGCGCCAAACGAATTTTTAAATATGGATAAAACTTATTGTATTCATTCAATCAGGCTGAAACTTTGAAATATTAAAATAAATTGAGCATATCATTAAATAAATATTATCGGCGCAACAACTTCTCATAGTTCAGTTTAAAACAACAATGCAGACATAACAAAAGAAGTCAAGCCAGCTTGTCGGCACCGAATTCATTGACTGATCAAACAGTTAATGTTAATCTGAGCAGTGTAAAGCGAGTAAGAATTTTGACATGCAGCATAATTTTGTTTTATCTAAAGTAACCCTATCTTTGTTTTTATGGGGGATTTCAACTGGATTTTGGGCTGTTGCAGCTCAAGCGGATAAAGTTCCCAGCAGCACGGTCGTGCCTGAAGTTGTAAAAGCAGCTCAAAAAAAATACGGCTTGCCCCCCCAGCAGCCTTCGTTTACTCAAAATAAAGTTACATCCTTAGCAGATCTAGTGAATTTACAGCGCCGCTCCTGCCCTTGGGCCTGTGTAACCAGCACTTTTTATGATTACCGTTCTGTGTCTATTTACAGACGACGGGCTGGCCTTCATTTAGGATACGATATTGCCATGCAAGCGGGCAGTGCCGCCCGAGCTGGCTGGCCGGGAACGGTAGTTTCTATTGCTCCCTGGTCTGACAGTGAATGGGGAGTAACGGTAGCCTCAGCCAACGGCATAGAAGTAACTTACGGTCATATTGTGCCGTCAGTGCGTTTAGGCCAAATCGTCAATACTGGTGATCCAGTCGGAACTATAGCTATAAATCATGTTGATGTAAAAATGCGCGACTCAGACGGATCCTATATTCCGTTCGGAGAGAACCAAAAGCAAAATGTTATAGCAGATTCCTTACAAATTCAGCCAACTACTAGCCGGGAACAGCTAATGGTAGCTTGGCTTAGTGCTTATAACAATGAAGAAACTATCAAAGAAGAGGCTGAGGCTCGTACCAGAGAAGATAAGCTCAATCAAATAGAAAGACAAAAACTGGAAGAGCGTTACACTGAAAAGCGCGTCGCTCTGCGCAATATGGAGGAATACTTCAAGCAAGGGTTAGTATCTCGCCTTGAAGTTGAAAAAACTAGAAAAAATTTAGAAACAACACGTCAAGAACTGTTAAAAGTAAAAATCTCTCAGAAAGAGCAACCTGAAAAACTGAAAAAACTCCAAAAACAGCTGAGTATGTGTCAGCAACGAACTAAAAAAGCTAAAAAAGAAGCTGAAAAACTAGGGATAACTTGGAAAGACGTTCAAGCTTTTGTCAATAATCTGGTAGCCCAAGATCAAGTTCTCAGTAAGACGGTCAAAAGTTACAAAAAAGACAAGCAGGAAGCCTATATACAAGAACTTTTGCAGGTAAAGAGTGAACTGCATCAATGTCAAAGAACCTTAGCTAGTCAGGAAGAACTGTACCAAGCTGGAGGATTGCCTCAAAAAGAAATAGAGGCCACTCGTCAGAAATACGCCGCTTTACAGCATCGGCTTAAAGAGCTGCAGTCGCGTTAATCTAATTGCTTACTTCAAATGTAGGTTCAAACGATTATACGCTAGAATTCTCTAGCAGACGAAAAGAGCCAAGCAAAGCGCTAGCTTTGCATGGCTCTCTTTTTTGTCTGAAAATCCAAAGTCACTTATACAGCCTCGGAAGCTTTATATTACTGTACAATGCTCAGATCTGCTGATGTTTGCCGCGGACAGCTTAAAATTATCTGTCTCATCATAGAACAAGCCCGCTTTGGGTATTCAAACAAACTTAGGCACACCAAACAATTCGTCAGTCAAAAATTGAGTATATGCCATCACTTTTATAACTATCCTTAACTTGATTATCCTTGCTTCTCTACAATAACCAACGAATTACTGTTACCGCTTTCATCAGTTACCCACTTATCAGGAGCCTCATCGTTTTCCCAGCGGCAATCTGGATCGCCAGGATTTATAAGATACTTAAACTGGTAGCTCTTACCAACTTCCAAAGTGATAGTGATGCTGAAAGAACCATCTTTTAACAGTTTCATTTCTTTGCCTTTGCTGGCGTCCCAATGACAAAAGTCGAAATCTCCAACTACAACTACTTTACGAGCGTTAAATTCGCCAGCTTTATCTGTGCTCAGTTTGAAAGTAACTCTGCTCTTCCTATCAGTTTTAGTGTTATTTTTAGTTATAGCCATCAGTTAAAAACACTCCAATTATGAAGCTTCTCAGTACAAAAATACATCAAGAAAACAACAAACAAATTTGACTAACTCTGCAGTTTTGACCATTACCCGACACAATGTAAGGTAAACCTACTGCTAACCTCAACCATACGGCCTCCTCCCCCACTATGGTCCTATTTCAGCACTTAATCGCGAGTACACAAAGAGAACTTACGCACCGTGCTGATACATTCTATATTTTATACTCGTAACTGTCAACAAGAAATGCATATACAATTTACAAAATAGGTTTTAATAATGCATATACAATATATACATACAAAAAGGTCTTATATAATATAGAGGTGGTCTTCATGGCCAATATTTAAACAGGTCTTGACCATTAGCAAAGATGGCTCACCTAATACTCTGTTGGGCAAGACAACTATCATTAGGGCAGGAAGAAATAATAGGGAAAAAGAAATGACGGGGTGGTTGAAAAAACAGTTGAAAGCGCAGATGCTTGGGCTGCAGGTTGTTCTGCCTGCTTAAATAAAGTAAGCCTACTAAGTAAAAAGGCCGCCGCTGCGCTGACTAATATTTTCGGAGTTTGTTGTGCGCAGTTATCGCCTCCTAATCTGGACTTTTATTTTCGTTCTTTTTTTAGGCGGGGCAGCCGCCCTCGTCTGGTACTATACTCAAAATGAGCTTCCGCCTTCTTTTGAAAGAACTATAGGAACTGGTATTGCCGGTCAAAACGCTGGAGAGCTTAACGAACCAACTGGAGTGACTGTCGACGCCAGCGGCAATATTTATGCTCTGGATACGCGTAATTGCCGCATACAGCGTTTCGATCCCCAAGGCAAACTAATCGACGTCTGGGGGACGCAAGGTTCTGGAGATGGCCAAATGCGCGAGCCCTTGCGCATAAAATTAGCTCCCGACAACACAGTTTGGGTTTCTGATACCGGAAATAACCGCTTGCTTCACTTCACCACTCAAGGAGAATACTTAGGTGAGGTCGGCTCGCTTGGTCAAGATGAAGGACAGTTTGCAGCCCCCATAGGCATAGCCTTTGATAGTGAAGGATATATGTGGGTAACTGATGCTCGGAATAATCGTTTGCAGCTTTTCAACCCCAAAGGTGAATTTGTCTCTGCTTTGGAAAACAACGGTTCCCTAAATTTGAATCAACCCTGGGGGCTCGATTTGAATGTAAACGACGAAATCTATGTAGCTAATACAAAATCGAATCAAATTTTAAAATTTAATGCTGACGGCGAGCTCTTGCTAAAGTGGGGACTTTTCGGCAAAGGTCCAGGTGAATTTGACAAGCCAACCGATGTTTTAGTTATGTATGACGGCAACGTGCTTGTTTCTGACACTGGCAACAATCGTATTCAAAAGTTTACTAGTCAAGGTGTTTTTATAACTGAGTGGGGCGTGGGAGGCAGCGATACCGCCGCTTTACACCATCCGCAGCAAATTTCCGAAGGCATAGGTCAGCTGTTTTATGTCGCCGATGCTGGCAGCAACCGCATTCAGATTATTCATCAACGCGATCCCATACATTTGTACGGTCCCAAACCTGTTCCCTATCCGACTGCCCGCCAGCAGCAAAAAAGCGAAAGCGGTTCTTCTATGCTTGATGAGTTCAGTAATGACAGCGATGCTCCGAAATCTGGTGTAAAAAAAGATAAAAGCGGTCCTAATAATCAAGAGTCTAAAAATCTTCGTGACAGTGCAGTTAGTGGTTCAGATACGGAAACAGCGAATAAAGACAAAAAGTCTAAGGAGCAGAAGCCTTCAAAGGGCTCCAAGAAGTCTGCCTCTAGCAAAAATGGAAACGATTCTAACGTTACTGATACGTTGTAAATACCAAAATCCCCTATTCAAAGAAAAGGTATTGTGCTAGAATGCACTGGTGTGAAATCAAACAACAATAATTGCTATAAAGAGCTCAAGCTGGCGCAGATGCTGAGCTCGATGTCTTAGCTGGGCGTTATTGCCTCTTTTCTCAGTTTTTTATCCGCTTAGGGAGCTCTCCTTCCCCCTCAGAGGTGCGTGCCCAAAGAGGAAAGCTTGTTTGTGCTTTACCCCTCAGAAGTATAAACGGGCAGCTTGCAGTGTCTCTTGCAGCATTTTTTACTACCGCAAGAGATCACTAATAAAATAAGGAGCTTATTTATTTTGGCTAGCAACTATGAACTTTTCACCTCAGAATCTGTAACTGAGGGACATCCTGACAAGGTGGCCGATCAGATTTCTGACGCTATTTTGGATGCTTTCTTAACTGAAGATCCTCATGCCCGCGTGGCCTGCGAAACTTTCCTTCATACCGGTTGTGCCCACATCGCCGGTCAGATTACTTCTTCAGCCTATATTGATATTGCAGACATAGTCCGCAAAACTTTGGTTGAAATCGGTTATGACTGCCCTGACTACGGTATTGACGGACGCAGCTGTGGTGTACTTATTTCTATAGACGGTCAATCTCCAGATATTGCCCAAGGTGTTGACTGTGCTTTAGAAGTTCGTGACGACAAAGAAAAGGCTGAGGAAGATGACGCTGTAGGCGCCGGCGACCAAGGCATGATGTTCGGATATGCCTGTAACGAAACTCCGGAACTGATGCCTCTACCCATCCAGCTTTCTCATGCTCTGGCCTTCCAGTTAGCTAAAGTTCGTAAGACAAATATCCTGAGCTATCTGCGTCCAGACGGCAAGACTCAGGTTACCGTGCGTTACGATGACGGCAAACCCGTAGCCATTGAAACTATTGTAATCTCCACTCAGCACGATCCAGATGTAACCCTTGATCAGATTCGCAAAGATATGATCGAGCATGTTATTTTGCCCATAGTTCCCTCTGAGTTCATTAAGAGAGAGAACGGCGAGATTGTCTCCCCACGCATTTTGGTCAATCCTACCGGCCGTTTCGTCATTGGCGGTCCTCAGGGAGATACTGGACTGACCGGACGCAAGATTATTGTAGACACTTACGGCGGTATGGCTGGTCACGGCGGCGGTGCCTTCTCCGGTAAAGATCCGACGAAGGTAGATCGTTCCGCTTGTTATGCAGCCCGTTACGTAGCTAAAAATATTGTGGCAGCTGGGTTAGCTTCCCGATGCGAAGTAGCTATGGCTTATGCCATCGGCGTAGCGGAACCTGTTAGCGTCTCTGTTGATACTTTCGGTACTGAGACTATTCCCGTAGCTGATATAACTGCCTTAGTGCGCAAAAACTTCGACTTGCGTCCCGGTGCCATTATCCGCAAGCTAAAATTGCGCCGTCCTATTTATAAGGCTCTTGCTTCTTACGGTCACTTTGGTCGCACCCTTCCGGGAGCAACTTGGGAAAAGACTGATAAGGCGGAAACTCTGCGTAAGCAGGCAGCTGAACTGAAGAAATAGTGACTGTACGTTTGTAAATAAAATATCTTAATAACGTCAGTGAAAAGCCCTTTATCCTAGACGCTCTTGGATAAGGGGCTTTTTTACAACTTGCCCTAAAAAATCTCACAGCCGAGTACTTAAGGCATAAAGATATTTTTTATAAAATCGAGGAAATTTCCCTTAGCCTGTCTTTCTAAGAGCTTAACTTCTTCTTCTAAACCTTCCATAAAGGGAAGAGTACTATGCAGACGAACAGCCTTCTCTACAGAGTGCTCAGCTAAATCGAAATTTTTGTTGGCCGCGGCTGAAAGAGCATGTAAATACCATAAGCGAGCCCGATTGACACCGCGCTTGGCCGCTATCTGCAAAAAATCGAAAGCTTTATCGCAGCGTTGTAAAGCGTAAAACATTTCCCCCATACACTGGCATAAATTTAGGTTTTGGCTAAATCGATGTTTCCAGTCATTAACCGCTTCTGTAGCTTCATTGAGCATGTTGGCTTTATATAAAATAAAAATTCGCTCCATAGCCCAAATAGGATCATTAGCTTTTTTTCCTGCAGCTTCATTCGATCCGTAAACTTTCACTACAATTTCTTTTAACTTATCGAGATTTTTTTTATTTAATTTGTGTGCCAAAGCGTAAAGCCAAGTACTTTCGGCCTCAGCTAATTTGGGAAAAGACTTCATAAAGTCTTCACCTTCTTTAATTGCTTTGTCTATGTTTCCCTCAGCTAAACTACAGTGTATAGCCCAGCGTCGCCCTTTAATCTTTATGCTCTCAGTATCTTCTTGCGCAGCTAACTGACAAAAATGCTCTGCCTGTTCAAAGCACCCTTCCAGATACATGCCCATCGCTTGAACCAGGTTAGATTGTTTATCTTCTCCAGCCTCTTCTTTAGGACTAGTATAAGTGTAATGATTATACAGTTTGCTCCCCTGCCAGCAATCACCTGGAGAAGATTTATTTTTTCCGGAAGCTTCGGCTGCCATAATACTGCTATTCCCGCTTAAATTTACTTGTAAATTCAATAAATTGAATGTCGATAAAATCTTTATTAATTAAGCCAAAAAGCCTGCTTTTTACGGGGAAAAATACGATCAGCTCGCTAGCTATTTTATAAAAAAAATATAATTTCGCGCTAAAAAGTCTTGACCTGAGGCTTATACAGTGTTAAAATGCTCCCGTTCCTTGAAAGAGGAGCTGAGAGATTCCGACATAGCTCATCGGTAGAGCAATCGGCTGTTAACCGATCGGTCGTAGGTTCAAATCCTGCTGTCGGAGCCAATATATATTCCGACATAGCTCAGCGGTAGAGCAATCGGCTGTTAACCGATCGGTCGTAGGTTCAAATCCTGCTGTCGG
>JBJEGD010000039.1:94606-95872 GCA_051874735.1 Candidatus Bruticola sp.
AGCCATTGCGTAGCAATAAATATAAGGCACAGTAGGCACCGGAACATTCTTCCGGTGCTTTTCTTTTTTCCAATAATTTCTAACTTACTAACAGCTATTTTTTCAGGCTTACACGCTGCAAGCAGGGATAATTAGCAACTCAAAGAAAGTCACACTTTAAACGTCAGAGGGGCACTATTAAATGTTATGTTGAGTAGAAAGTTTTTTCTTAGTATTGTTTTAGCTGTGGCTGCCGTCTGTCTCTTAGTTGTACCGGGCCGAGCCAATATAATTCAAAACGTAAGCTTAGATAGTTTTACAGGAACGTTAACTGAAATTTCCAATATTTCGGTCAATGTAGTAAATTACCAAAATCAAAAGGTGGTCAACGCCTTCGTATCTGCTGAAATCGGCTACAATAGTAAACTTCAGGAAAAATTTAAAATAGGCGATACGGTTAGAATTCGTTTTTATCGTGACAAGCAGAGTGGACGCTGCATTTTGACTTCCATAAAAAAACTTAATAATTAATAATTAAGGATAGCCGCCCTAATAATCAGTGTAAGCGAAAAAAGCGCCTCCGCAAGAGACGCTTTTTTCGCTTACACTACATAAATAATGTCTATTAAGCCTGGCATCGTTTTTTTCTTAGTTGGAAAATTGATATCACAACGGATGCTAATAACCAGTATCGAGGCTGAACCTTTAAGGGGTCATTAATCTCTTAAAGCAGGATGTACCTAAACTAAAAGAAAAATTCAACGCTAATTATTTTTATCTTATTGGAGGAATATATGAATTCTCATTGGTTATGCCGCACAGCAATAGCTGCTATGCTGGGAGTGAGCGTTGTCTCCTCTTCGTATGTGGAAGCACAAGCTGCTGAACCTACAATTCCGGTTAGGGTTGCAGCCCAAGTAAAATCGGGCATTTTAGAAATTAGCGTCACCTGGGCCAATGAGTCTTCCCCTATTTTTAAATCGGAATATGTCAACGGAGCAGCCAGAATCACTATAGACGGAGCCTCTTTGAAAGGATCTACCCAAATACTCCCCTTAGAAGGAAATAATGCCAAAGAAGCTCTAATAAGCCAAGTGGACGATGATACCGTAGTCGTCAACATTCGTGCAGCCAAAGATCCTTCTATTAAAGTTTTTCAAATATCGCCTGTTAAAAATGTTCAAGGTATAAAATACGTACTGCCTATCAATATAATTGGCGCCGATAAGCCTGCTACAAACGCTAAAGCTGAGAATAAACAGACTGCCGCGGCTACTAAAGCTGACG
>JBJEGD010000040.1:0-90437 GCA_051874735.1 Candidatus Bruticola sp.
TGGTTTAGAAGTTGCTGTTCAAAAGTTTTTCAATAAAAAAAGAACGTTCTGTTAATTAAACAGGGCGTTTTTTTTTGCTTTTACGGTAAATCGTAGCGTGTTACTCGGCTTGGGCAATTTTAGTGTATCGCTCTGCGTCCTTTGTCAATAAGTAAAGTCGTTTTGCTCTCAATTTGCAGAGAAGGCGGCAGCTAAAGAAAAAGTAAGGGATGGGCTTTGTCTAGTCTGATTGAGTCGGTTTTATCTAAGCGGCAGGGAGTTCTAAGCTTGAGAAGAATTCGCCAGCCATATTGGTTAAGGCGGATTTTGAAAGTTCGTTCCAGTTAAGCCCTTTTGCAGGAGTTTTTATCTATGATGTTCAGTGGTGAAAGAGCCCAGCTTATCCCTATGGTTATCGAGCAGACGGCTCGAGGAGAGCGCGCTTACGATATTTATTCCCGTCTGCTTAAAAATCGCATTATTTTTGTGGGCGATGAAATAGACAACGAATTGGCAAATTTAGTTATGGCTCAGCTCCTCTATCTTGAGCAGGAAGATCCCGATAAAGATATTGATATTTATATTAACAGCCCTGGTGGTTCTGTGACGGCTGGTTTAGGAATGTACGACTGTATGCAGCTGATCAAACCTGATGTGTCTTGTATATGCATCGGTATGGCTGCTAGTGCAGCGGCTGTTTTGTTGGCTGGTGGATGTAAAGGCAAGCGTTTTGCTCTTCCTAATTCCCGTATCATGATTCATCAGCCTTGGATTGGTGAAATAGGTGGTCAAGCTACTGATATTGATATACATGCTAAGCAAATTTTGAAAACACGCGAGCGGCTTAATCGAATTCTATCTGAACATACTGGACAGCCCTACGAAAAAGTGTGTCAAGATACTGAGCGCGATTATTATATGTCTAGTTCAGAAGCTCTAGAGTACGGTATTATAGACGCCGTCATGACTAATGATAAGCGCTGAAATTAAACTATTAACAAGTTAAATGGGCCAACGGACGGCTTGAGCTTCGCTCCTTCTGTGTAAAAGAAAAAGCAAAGTAGAGGCTGTCCTTTTTTTATAATTTTAATACCCTCAATAAAGTTGGATAAAAGACAATGTATAAATACTCTTCCGACGATTCAGAACATTTGTGCGGTTGTGGACTCGATATCGGCGGTACGCTTACTAAAATAGCCGTAGCTCGTCCGGGTGAGGAATTAGTACTAACTTTTTTAAAAAATTACACCTGTCAGAAAATACTCGATTATGTAATGGACTTGGGAGTGCAGTTCTGCGGAGTTACTGGCAGTGGAGCGGCGGAATTTCGTCATAAAGCTCGCCTGTGTGTCGATCAGGGAAAAGAGGCTCCTTCTGTTTTCTGTGTTAACGAATTTGTGGCTTGGGGAGCCGGGGCGGCTAAACTTCTTCCTGGATCTAGTGGAGTGGAATTGCCTTATATTTTAGGCTCAGTAGGTACTGGTACTTCTTTGTTGCTGGTGAATGGAGTTTCTATCAGCAGAATAGGCGGATCCGCTTTGGGCGGTGGCACTATTTTAGGGCTAGGGCGGGCTCTAGTACCAGGCAGCAGCTTTGAAGACGTTTGCCGTTTGGCTGCTGAGGGCAAACGCTCGGGAGTCGACTTACTGTTAAAAGATATTTACGCTCCAGGACAGGTGGGTATAGGCGATAATATCACCGCTTCTAATTTTGGCCGTTTAGCTGGAGACAAAGAAATTCCGCGTCCCAGTAACGCCGATATTATGGCTGGCATTATAAGCATGGTGGGAGAAAATATTGCTTTAATAGCTTCTGGAATGATGAATTTGTACCGCACGCACACTATAGTTTACGCTGGTTCTACTTTGCGCAATAATTCAGTTTTGCGTATGTCGCTGCTTAGAGCTGGAGCTTTGCTCAATCATAAAGCCATTATTTTAGAGAGGGGAGAATTCAGCGGAGCAGTAGGGGCTTATCAGTTGGGATTATCTAACTGGAGTTTGCGATACTCTTGAGAGATGAGAGCCTAGCAGTAGTCAGTTGCGTGCGGCTGTAAACAGCCCGGCAAAACTTGAGGACAATCTCAAATAATAATCTGTCCTGTGGTTGCCGGGCTGAACCTAAAATACTATTTAACGGTTGGCTTCTGGGCCAAAACGCTCTTTTATTTTCATGTAATCTTCCTCTGACATATATTGACGCAGGGTATCTAAAGAAGCTCTGGCTGAGTTGACTCTATTGGGATCGTACTTGTTATTGGCTTCTTTGCTGGCTTGTTTAAAAATCGATTTCAGTTCGCTGTCGCTAGCTTGTCCCTTCGACTCAAAATAGCGGGCGGCTACTTCGCCTAAACCGTAAGTCCAGCCAAAAATAAAGGGAGCGCTGACCAATGAACCTATGAGAGGTATCAAGTTGCTCAAAAATAAGGCTGTCAACTCACCGAAGAGGCTCGCACTGCATGAACCGGCAATAATAGCCAAAATTCGCTTGGGAGTTTCAGTTACTCCGTAAGCTTTGCCTACAGCGATAACCATAGCTGACTGGATGGGCATTAGCAGTACCAAATCGCAGAAGGGAATGGGTACAAGTACGATAGCCGCTGCCCAGAGTGAAAAATTCATAATTGTTTCTTCTGCTAATTCTCGTTTGTTGGTATTTTCGTCGTCATCGTTAAAGAAATCGCTCAAAGGAGGCAGCGGTCTGGAAGCGTCGCGATTCAAAGGGGTTGACGGAGCATAAGCTGTTGAGCTGAATTCTGGTCTGCTGCTGTCAGGAAAGTCGTAAGAATGGAAGAATTGAGGTACAGAATTGGCTGTCGGGGTTGCAGAAATAGGCGGAACTGAACAATTTTGGTTATCTGCCTGGCCGGGAATTGGACGGCGCGTGCGCACCTGATGGCCGCAAATATTACAAAAACGGGCGTTATCTCTAAGTTGAGATCCGCATTTATTGCAAAACTTTGCCATGAAAAAAACCTTCTGTAGACTCTTCCTTTTGGGTGTAGGGGGTAACCTTCGCCGCTTTTAGTTTTTAAGCCTGCAACTTCGAGTTGGGCCCTAACTATTTGATAGGGGGAAAGTTCGAAGAAAGCGAAAGTAACGCAAGTGGGGGTATAGTTTTTGCAAAGGCGGGTTTCATTTTTTTATGAGTGATTCTAATCAACTAGATTCAGAACAGCTTGTAATGGCTGATAAGGCTTATGCTGAGAATTTTTCCGATCATCACATCGATGGTGGTGCTGATTCGCAATTGACCAATTATGAAACAGTAAATCACAATAGTACGCCGAGTTCATCCGCCGGATCCAAGTCTAAATCTAAACTTTATTTAGCTGCAGTTGTAATTATATCCCTATTATGTATAGTTGCAGGCGTGTTTTATTTCTTCTTATGCAGTGGCCGGGGGATGCAAAATGTAGTGCTAGAAGCGGCCAGAATCGCTCCCAAAGATTGTGCTGCTGTCGTAGCTGTCGATTTACGCCGCGAAGAAAGTTTAAATCAGGCTTTCAGTATCATATTGTCTAGTGTGAGCAACAATGACATTACTAAGCAGGCTATTGAAAAAATTATTCCTAAAGAAGTTGTAATGGATATTGAGAAGCTGGCTGAGCATGCTGAAGGAGCTGGAGCCTTTATATTGCGATTGCGTGTGGATAACGCCGTTTCGCCTGAAGTTGTTTACATTCAGGAATTTAAAAACGGTGCCCCGATCACAAAAATCATGCAAGATATGCAGCAGCGTGCTGTTAAAAAGAACCCTAAGCTGAAATATACTTCGACGCGGGTTGCTAACTGCACTGTATATTACCCAGACAACCAATCAGGTCTTTCCTGGGCTGTCAGAGGATCTGAACTCTACGTATCTCTTTCAGGAGCCATGCTGCAAACTATTTTGACTCCTAGAGAAGAATCTGAGTCTATGTTGGCTAATGCCGAGTTTACTAAAAATATCGGCAAAATAGATAATAATACTCTTAGCTTTGGCTTCATTGATATTAAACGCATAGTGACCGATCTTCACATAAAAGAAGCCATGCAGCAGTGTAAAATTGACAAGGAAGTCACTGATATTATCAGTTCTTTGAATAACTTGTGTTTCCGCGGCGATATCGTGTCTTCTAATGGCAGACGCGTTAAATTTACGACCCAGCTTAATTGTGATTCTGCGCTTTACGGAGTTTACGGTCAGCGCATTTTTAACAGTATAAATAATGTTGATTTTAAAACGCTGAAGTGCCATCCTGTTTCTAATAGTAGTGTAATCGGCTTCAATCTGCGAGTTATTTGGAACTTAGTTTACGTAGCTTGTGGTCTCAATGAGGAAACTAAACAGTACCGCGAGTTGCCTGATGCCATGCTGAGCCGGATTGGATACAGTATGGACAAGCTCTTCGATATATTTACTGGCGAATGTTGTACCTCTATTGGCGGGTTAGGGCGCGTCAACGGCAATGGAATGTTCAATGAAAGTTATCAAAACAATTCCAATGCCTTTTTGCAAGAAATTAAAGACTATCCCGTTATAGTAACTTTGGGCGTTAAAGATATCCAAAAACTGAATAAGCTGCTCAGTAAGATTCCCCAATTATCTATGTCTTTACTGTTGTGCCAATCTCACCAGGTGGGCGAGTATACCGTTTATGAACTGCCTCATGAAAAGGGCTGTTATTTCGTTTTAGGACCGCAGTATATCGCTCTAGCTTTTAGGGTCGCTGAAAGTAAAGAACAATTTGATCAGCTGATTATGGGTAAAGGACAGGCGTGGGATAAGGTCCCAGTAATCGCTCAAGCTGCTAATAATGGCCAGCTCAATGGTTTGGCTATTAGTTGCGAAAATATTGGAGCTAATCGTTTGGAAACGGCTGCCGCTCTCGCCCAACGAATCTCTTCAGGGGATCCAAAGTCTAAACTGCTCAAACAAGCTAAGGAAGCTTGCGAAGTGATGGGCCATTCTTTAGGGTACAGCTCTTTCCATATCTATGCCCAAAAAGATAAGATCGCTTCTGAATTGATTATGGAACTGTCTGCTGTTCCAGCAGTTCCCGTAGCTGAAAAGAAAGAAAACTCTAAAAATAGCTAAAAAACAGCTTATAAAAGAGGCAGTAATAAGTAAACTTGTTTAGGCAATGTAAGTTTATAATGCTGTCTAAAGGGCCGATTCAGTTAGTTCTTTTAATCTGACTGAATCGGCCATTTATTTTTGATCTTGACATTTAATTTAAGTTTGTTTGCTGGATAAAGCCATTAATTTTATCAGCCCAAAATTTATGAGCCACAGGAGCAGGATGGAAATCTAATCTGTTCATAACGTGATACTCTGGCAAATAAAGTTGTTCGCAGTTAGCATCTATGAAATGTATGGAGGAATCGGGTAACTTATCTGATTCTCGATCACCTGAATTTTGCCAAATTGAATCGTATTTGTTAGGGGCAGCCGTAAGCCAATTGCTAGAAGTATCTAGGCTAGCTACCGCTAAAATGGCGCCGTGGCGGCGGCAAAGCTGCTCCATTTCCCCAATTAAATGACGGTATAAAGCTTGAGCTGCTTCTTTATTGAAATTTATGCGGCGGCTGCGATCGATGAGTCTGTTTATATAAAGGCGGTTGGCAAAGTTGACTGTATACAGGTATTGTTCGCCAGGCCAGGATAAGTGGCGCAGAGGATGAAAGATAAAATTATCTGAGGGTTGCAGTTCAAAGTAAGGAGTTTCTATAAAATCGAAAGCTTCGGCTGTTTTGCCGAATATGCGGCAGGAAACGTTGCGCATTAAATGATCGTTTATGAAAGCATAAATAACTAAGCGAGGTCTTTCGCCGGCTGCAAACATTTTTTCCAAACGTTTTAAACATTGGTAAGTGCTGTAGCCAATAACGCCGCAGTTAGTAAAGTTGAAGCGCTGTTGGCTATCGTTCAAACGCCAGCAAAATGTGTCTTTATCTTTTACGCCCATGCCGAAAGTGTAGGAACAGCCCAGAATTAGAGCCGGCAGAGGGTGAACCGCCTTCGAGTTTTGCTCAGATAGAGAATTGCGTTTGGACGCTTCCGGAGAAAGACTGACTCGGCAAAAGTTGCTCAAGACTGTAGCTGAGGCCTGGGGATCTTCTTTAGAATAGGAAGTACCTGGAGCGGGCAGCCAGCCGCAGTCCCGATCATCGATGTGTTTTATATGCAAAGTGTTTTGACCAGGCATCGGATAGCTGTTGTGTCTAAGATAAAGTTCGCCGACACCTAAAATCATTATTAAGAATATTAAAATTGAACCGCAAATTTTTCGCATAATTAAGCTGAAAGCCGCTTTCAAAATTATCAAAAAAATCTATTGCATATTAAGTTATATTTATGCATCTGCCAATATTTCCGTAAAAAAATTACTTCTCCTAAAAAACTCTGAGGAAGGGGTTTTTTTTTGACTTTTTTTATGGTATAATGAGCGCCGTTCATGCTGGGCAGACAAAAAACCTGGCAATTTAGTGACCCTGAAGCCGGCACGAGGCGCGGTAAAGGGTACAGTGAGGGTAAAAACGTGAAAGCAAATACTCATCCGAAGCTGCACAAGACAACTATCCGTTGCTCTTGCGGCAACACTTTTGAGACCCTGGCTACCTTGGAAGACATGCGCGTTGAAATCTGCAGCGCTTGTCATCCTTTCTACACCGGTAAAAAGCGTGCTGTTGCTCGCGAGGGACAGGTAGAGAAGTTCCGTCAGCGTTATAAAATTAAAGATTAATTTGTGATGGGCTGGCTTTAGGCCGGTTTTGCGGAGTAGCGTTTCTAGGGGAGTCCCCTCGGGAACGCTTTCTGCGTATTAGGGGAAAATTTTACGCCATCCCTGTAATTTTATTCAGACAGCGGATACTGTTAGGTATATCGTTGTTTTTTGTAGTTTTTTGAGGTACGAATTATGCTCGATTTATCCAAGCTTAAGGAAATGGAGCGTCGCTTTGAAGAGCTCGAACACAGTTTGTGCAATCCCGAAGTATTGAGCAATCCTGCCGAGTATCAGAAGCTTTCTAAAGAACGCAAGTCTATTGAGGAAGTTGCTCTGCGCTCTCGGGATTTAGGTAATGTTGTCGAGCATATTGCTGAGAGCCACCGGGCCCTCACTAACGAAAGCGACGCCGAGATGCGAGAACTTTATCGCGGCGAGATTGAAGAGCTGGAAGCACGTCGTCTGCAATTAGAAGAGGAACTAACTCGTTTGCTTCTGCCTCGCGATCCTTACGCTGGACGCAACGTTATTGTAGAAATACGTCCTGCCGCAGGCGGTGAAGAGTCTGCTCTGTTTGCTCAGGAAATTTTCCGTATGTATTTGTATTATGCTGAGCGTATGGGTTGGAAGACGGAAATTTTAGCTCGTCAGGATACCGATCTGGGAGGCATGAAAGAAGTTACTTTTTCTATAACTGGCCACGATGTCTACCAACATATGAAATTTGAGAGCGGTGTCCATCGCGTGCAGCGCGTGCCTGCGACTGAAGCTTCTGGACGCATTCACACTTCTACTGTTACTGTGGCTGTATTGCCCGAAGTCGACAGCGTCGATGAAGTGCCGATTAATGAAAAAGATCTCCGCATCGATACTTATCGTTCTTCCGGTGCCGGCGGACAACACGTAAATAAAACTGAGTCAGCCATCCGTATTACTCACCTGCCTACCGGTTTAGTGGTGACTTGCCAAGATGAGCGCTCTCAGCGTCAAAACCGCGAAAAGGCTATGCGCATTCTCCAGGCCCGCCTGTTGGAAATTGAGAGGCAGAAAGCTGAGGATGAGCTCACCTCGAATAGGCGTTCACAGGTAGGACAGGGTGATCGCTCCGAAAAAATTCGCACTTACAATTTCCCCCAGAGCCGTGTTACCGATCACCGCATCGGATTTACGGTGCACAACATAAGTGCTGTAATGGGCGGAGAACTCGATGATATAGTTAAAGCTCTCTGTGAGAATGAACAGAAAGAGCTTATGGAAAAACTGGGGCAAGATTAATTAGAGAGGCACATCTGTCCGGGCAGACCGGGCCTAAGTATTTCGCAATGTATTCAATATCAGCAAGAGTTAGCGATCGTGGCTGACCTCTATAGCTCTTTTCCGAATCCGCCCCGTCTGGAGCAGGTGCTCAGATGGGGTAAAGAACTTTTGCTCAGCGGCGGATTTTCTGGAAGTGAAGCGCGGCGTGAGTGCGAAATTCTTGTCGGGGCTTTGGCGAGTTTTACTGAAGCTCAGCTGTTCACTCAATCTGAGATGGTGCTGCCAGATGATATATGCGCCAAAGTTGCAGAGGGACTGCAGCGCCGTTTGCAAGGAGAGCCTGTCGCCTATATTTTAGGTCGGCGCGGTTTTTACGGTTTCACTTTCTCTGTCGGCGCAGGTGTACTCATTCCGCGGCCGGAAACTGAACTATTAGTTGATACGGTCATAAATTGGATCGATCAATTCCCGAATGAGGGGGGGGCTAATTCCGAGCTCATGGGCGTGAGACGCCGTCCTCGAATTCTCGACTTATGCACTGGGAGCGGTTGTGTGGCCTTAACAATCAAGGCCTTGCGTTTGGAAGCTGTGGTAGAAGCTCAAGATATATCTGAGCGAACTTACAGTTATTTTGCTGAAAATAGGCGCAATTTGCAGCTTGAAGATCGGGTAGCTTGGCATGGAGGCGACCTTTTTGAACGTATAAATAGTCGCTTCAATTTTATAGTCGCCAATCCGCCCTATATAGGCACTTGCGAAGGGCCTAAGGCTGAGCAGTCTGTAGCTTTATATGAGCCGTCTTTAGCTCTCTTCAGTGGAAGCGACGGACTCGATTTAATTAAACGTTTAGTAAGCCTAGCTCCGGCTTATTTGGAACCCGGCGGCAGTTTGGCCTTAGAAATTGGGTGCAATCAAGGGGAGGCGGTCGCTTCTCTAATGAGTTCGGCTGGGTTCAAAAATGTAACCATCTTAAAAGATTTTAACAATTTAGACAGAGTTGTCTGCGGACATCGGCGGCAGGAAACAGCCGGGTTTGACAAACATCACTCAGAACAGCTTATTTAATCTGATGTTGAGGATTGGTATATATTATGGGTAGTTCTAAACTTGAGGAACAGTGCTTAGAAGCCTCTAAAATGCGTGATGAGTATGAGCGGGAGGGAGGTTTCAGTTCTAAAGTTTGGGATGATGACGCCATCCGTTACCGCAATGAAATTTCTGATCCGGCCAGACGTGCCGTGATCTTCGCTATGCAGGCTCTTTATCAGTGGGAAACTAATTATCGCAGTCAGGTTGCTGAAGACTTGTGTACCCCTCAAATTCGCAGCTTAATCTTGTCCGATATTTTGTACTACGAAGCAGATTCTGTTGTTAGAGAGTTGGCGAGTCGCATTTTTGTTGGCGTTTGTTGCCATGAGCAGGAAATTGATGAGATTCTGCGTCGTCATATTACTTGTAATTGGAAGATAAGCCGTTTAGCCTATGTAGAGCGCAGCTTGCTCCGTATAGGTGTTTTTTGTCTTATTTTTGATAAGAAAGAGACTCGCCGGGATAAGACGGTTATTAACTGCTGTTCAGAGCTTTCTGGAGAATATTCAAATGAGCGTTCTAAAAACTTCATATACGGAGTTTTGCGCGAAGTAAGCAAAGAAAAAGTTCCCAATAGTCAACCAGGGAAGCAAGAAACTCATACAGAGGAAGCTGAACCTAATGCAGAATAGGTTTTAATTAACTATTCAGTGGCAGTTAAAAGGCCTCACGGTTGTTTTGTTTAAGAAAGCAATTCTTTTAAGGAGAGAGCTGTTCGGCAACGAAGCTGCTTTCGTTAATTCTGCAAATATAATAGGTAAGTAAAGTTTAATGAGTAAAAGCGAGAAGGGTGCGGCTCCCAAGAAGCCTAAAAGTCGATTCGGATGTCTGGCACGTTTGGGTAAATTTCTCTATTGGGTCGGCTTCTCAGTTCTTTTAATTGTTTTGGCTTTAGGCGTAGCCGGTTATGTTGTTATAAATCACTATGCCAAGGGGCTCCCCGATGTCAGCAAGCTCCATCAATACGAACCTGCAGAAACCACGCGACTTTATTCTGCCGATGGCCAGGTTATTGCTACTCTTTTCAGGGAAAATCGCACCTGGGTGCCCTTGAAGAAAATCTCTCCCAATATGCGCAACGCCATTTTAGCTATTGAGGATTCGCGCTTTTATGAGCACCACGGCGTCGATCCTATAGGCGTGCTGCGCGCTGCCGTCGACTTATATCGTTCAGGAGGCCATATCCGTCAGGGAGCGTCCACTATTACTATGCAGCTAGCCCGCGCTTTCTTCCTGAATGACGATCAAAGTTTTCACCGTAAAATACGTGAAGCGCTGCTAGCTCTGCAGATCGAGAAGAATTTCAGTAAAGATGAAATCCTTGAACTGTACTTGAACCATGTTTATTTAGGTGCTGGCACTTACGGTGTTCATGCCGCTGCCAATATTTATTTTCTGACCACTCCTGATAAACTTACGCCAGTGCAAGCGGCTATTATCGCAGGTTTGCCAGCTTCGCCTAGTTACTATTCTCCTTTAGTTAATGAGCATGCTGCCTCTACTCGCACTTTAGAAGTTTTGGGGCGTATGCGCCATCTGGATATGATCACGCAAAAACAGTACCGCGAGGCTGTAGATACTTTGCGCAAAGGTATAAAATATGCCAATAAAGGGCGTACAGAGTTCCAGATTTTAAAGGTTCCTTATTTCACAACTTATGTGCTCAAAGAACTCAACAGTCGCTACAGTGAGGATATTCTCTATCGCGGCGGATTGAAAATTTATACTACTGTCGATTTAAAACTGCAGGAAAAAGCTGAAAAAATTGTGGCCGAAAAGATCGCTCAGAACAAAGAGTGGTATAATGCCAGTACTGCGGCGGCGGTAGTAGTAGAAAATTCTACCGGTTACATAAGGGCTATGGTAGGCGGTAAAGGTTGGAGTAAAAGTAGTCAGTTTAACCGTGCTTGGCAGGCTCGCCGCCAGCCTGGTTCTTGCTTCAAAGTTTTTGTTTATACTACAGCAGTAGAATCTGGTTTCGGTCCAGACACTATTATCTCTGACAGCCCTACTACCTATAAAATAAGCGATATGGAGACTTGGTCTCCGAATAACTCCGATGGCAAGTTCTTGGGAAATATCCCTATGGTGCGTGCGTTGATGGGCTCGCGCAACGTAGCAGCGGTGCGCCTTTTAACTATGGTCGGTCCTGAACGCGTCATCGAGTACGCTTATCGTATGGGTATAAAAGAGCGTCTTGAACCTAACTTGTCTTTAGCTTTAGGCTCTGCAGTGGTGACGCCTTTGGAAATGGCCTGCGCTTTTACTTGTTTCCCCAACGGGGGTATTAAGATTCAGCCCAGTGCTATAAAAATGGTTTACGATAACGACGGCAACATTATTGAAGATAATACTTTTCCCCGTCAGGAAGAAGTTCTGTCTGAGTCTACGGCCTACACTATGTGTTCCATGTTGCAGAGCGCTGTAGAGGGGGGCACCGGTTATGCTGCGCAAATTCCCGGTCGTTCTGTTGGAGGCAAGACTGGTACTACTGATGATTTCCGTGACGGTTGGTTCGTAGGTTTTACCCCGCAGTACACTTGTGCCGTTTGGGCGGGCAACGACGACTACACTTCTATGTGGCATGCTTTCGGTGGTGATGTATCTGCCCCCATTTGGAAAGCTATTATGAGCTTCGCAGTTAAAGATCTTCCCAACAAGCAGTTTGAAAAACCTAAGTCTGGCTTAGTTTCCGTGCTTATGTGCAGCGAATCGAAAAAACGCGCCGGAGCTAAGTGCTTCAATACTTACAAAGAGTATTTCCGCTCTGGTGAAGTCCCTTCTCAGTTCTGCCCCATTCATGGAGGAGTCACAGCTTCTATATCAGCTCCTAAAGAAAGCAGCTATGGCAATAAAAATAGCAGCAGTGAATCGACTAGCAGTGCAGCTCCTTCTGAGACTAATCCTACTCCTATTCCTCTGGATGCTCCCAAAACTTGGGGTGAAGTAGTGCCTGATACGTCTTTAGAACATTCAGAAATTGTGACTCCCGATTTAACGCCGGAAAATATACCCGTGCCTGATACGGTATACGCTCCCACTGAGGAAGCTCCGCCGCCAGTTAGCTCTCCCGCAGAAGAGATCCCGGCTGAACCTGAACCTCAGTCTGTACCATTAGACGATACTTCGACTGAGAGTCTGCCTTCAGAGGTCAATATTAGGTAACATTACGAAGCGGCGTACGTCATACCGCTCGTAAAGGCTGGGACAGACGTCCTAAGTTCGCGTAGTTTGTCATCAATACAGGTGCGTTTCAGCCTCGCTGGTTAGATAAATCTGTTCCAGTTGGTGAGCAGAACAGAAGGGCCACAGGCTGAGCGCGTAAAAATTCTCCTTCCGGAGGTTAAATATGGAAGAACAAATTCAAAGTGAAGGCTTAGTGCAGAACGAAAATTCCAACGATTGGAACTATCCCTACGTAACTTTGGAGCATATTGGACAGTACGTGGGACAGAAAGTGGTTATTAAGGGTTGGCTGCGTAAGCTGCGCTCTAGCGGTAAGATTCTCTTTTTGCAAATGCGAGACGGTACGGCTACTATTCAGGTTGTGGTGGTTAAATCTGAATGCTCTCCTGAAGAGTTCCAACTGGCTAAAAGTTTAACTCAGGAGTCTTCCTTTGAAATTGTCGGCCAGGTTCGTGAAGATCAGCGTTCTGCTTGCGGCTACGAGCTGCAGGCATTTAAAGTTCGCCTCATTTCCGGTTCGGTCGATTATCCTATTACTCCTAAAGAGCATGGCACTGAGTTCTTAATGGATCACCGCCATCTCTGGATTCGTTCTTCCCGGCAGCATGCCATTTTGCGTATTCGCGCTGAAATTATGCGGGCTGTTTGCGAATGGTTAGACACCAACGGATTCTTGCGTGTCGACAGTCCTATTCTTACTCCCAGCGCCTGTGAGGGCACTTCCACTTTGTTCGAAACTGATTACTTCGACACTAAGGCGTATCTTACTCAGAGTGGTCAGCTTTACGGAGAAGCGGCTGCTATGGCTTTTGGCAAAGTTTACTGCTTCGGTCCTACTTTCCGGGCTGAAAAGTCGAAGACGCGCCGTCATTTAACTGAATTCTGGATGGTTGAGCCGGAGATGGCTTTTACCGATTTAGATCAAAGTATGGAAGTTCAGGAACAGATGATTAGTCATGTAGTCGCCTCGGTGCTGCGCCATCGTCTGCCTGAATTAAAAGTTTTAGGGCGCGATCTCAGTAAGTTGGAAGTTATTAAACCTCCGTTCCCGCGTTTATCTTACGATGAAGCCGTAGAGTATTTGCAGAGTCAGGGAGTCGATTTTAAATGGGGCGATGACTTCGGAGCTCCCGATGAAACTATTATCGGTCAGCGTTACGATAAACCTGTATTTGTACATCATTATCCTTGTAGCTGCAAAGCTTTCTATATGAAACCTGAGCCCGGACGTCCAGAGGTCTGTCGCAGCGTCGATACTTTAGCTCCTGAAGGCTATGGAGAGATTGTCGGCGGCAGTCAAAGGATTGATGACTTTGAACTTTTAGAGTCGAGAATTAAGGAAAATGGTTTACCTTTAGAAGCTTATCAGTGGTACTTAGATCTGCGCCGTTACGGTTCGGTGCCCCATTCCGGATTTGGTATGGGTATAGAGAGGGCAGTAGCCTGGATTTGCGGTATTGAACACGTACGCGAGGCCATTCCTTATGCCCGCACGATGAGCCGCATTCATCCTTAATATTTTTAATGTAGTTTATTTTACAAGTCGGGTAAGCCTCTTCAAGAGATAGCATTATTCCGTTGGTTGATATGTTAACTCTTAAGGGGCCGTACCGGCGGCGGATTCATCCGCATTCCTGTTCGTCAAGCTCGACGACAAATTTGGAGGTTCCTGTGTCTGGTCACTCAAAATGGCATAATATTAGGTTGAAAAAAGGTAAAGTTGACGCTCAGCGCGGCAAATTGTTTACTAAACTTTCTAAAGATATCTATATGGCTGTTCGTAAGGGTGGACCGGACCCCGAAACGAACTTTATTCTTAAAATTGCCATACAGCGTGCTCGTGCCGTCAATATGCCGGCTGACAATATTAAGCGCGTTATTGAAAAGGCCAGCGGTTCTGGCGACGGTGAAGATTATATTGAAGTCAGCTATGAAGGTTACGGCCCTCATGGCGTAGCCATTATAGTTGAGGCGGCTACTAATAATCGCAATCGTACCGCTGCTGATGTGCGCTCTACCTTCTCTAAATTGGGCGGTAACTTAGGTGAAACGGGTTGCGTAGGCTGGAACTTTACCCGTTACGGCGTATTGCAGATACCCGCTGAAGGCGTCGATGAGGAAGAACTTCTTATGGCGGCCCTCGAGGCTGGTGCTGAAGATATGAACTCCGAAGGTGAATATTTCAGTGTGCTGACTGATCCTAGTAAGCTTCACGTTGTCAAAGACGGTTTAGAAGCCAGTGGATATACTATCGAAGATGCCAGTTTCTCTCAGGTGGCTAAAGATACTGTGGAACTGAGCGTAGAGCAGGCTAAGGGTGTGCTGCGCTTAATCGAAACTTTAGAAGATTTCGATGACGTGCAAAATGTCTATTCCAATGCCGATATTCCTGATGAGGCTATGGAAGATTAGTTTTGTCTAAGCTAGTCTTAGGTATAGATCCTGGAAACGCCCGCTGTGGTTGGGGAGTGGTTGCAGAGGAAGACGATCAGCTGTCCATGTTAGCCTGCGGCTGTCTTGAGACGGGTAAAAACCAAGAAGCAGGCGGGCGTTTAGCTGCGGTTTATACTGGTATATCTGAAGTTTTAACCAAGTATCGTCCCGATGAGCTGGCTATAGAAAAGTTGTTTTTTAATCGCAACATTACTAGTGGTATAGCTGTTGCTGAGGCTAGGGGAGTTATTTTGTTAGCTGCTCACGAAGCTGGGGTGCCAGTCTTTGAGTATACTCCCTCAGAAGTAAAAGAAACTATGACGGGAGACGGACGAGCTAAGAAAAAAGACATTGGCGAGGCCGTGGTGCTTACTTTGGGGTTAGAAAAAGCTCCTACACCCGATGATACGGCGGACGCAGTAGCTATAGCTTTAACTCATTTATTTTGGATCAGCTTCAACGGCGGCAGTTTCTGATTAGCTGCTCCTATCAAGTACGGAGTCTTTAGGCTTCTCAATTCCAAGTTGAGATAGGCGAAAGGCTCTTTTTAATTTATGCCGAGAATAATTTTAGCTTTATCGAGAAGGCCTTCCATAGATAAGCCATGATCTTCCGGGTTAGTGCTGCGGCATTCAGGATTTAGGCCTATAGATTCGAGCTGCACTTTTTCTGTCAGCTTGTTTCGCACTATATATTCAGATACAGCCGAAGCTAGCCCTCCAGTAACGGAGTGCTCTTCGACAGTTACAACACGGCCAGTTTGGATAGCTTTCTCGAGTAAATTTAGATCGAGTGGATTAAGCCAACCCATATCGCAGACCGCTGCTTTAAAACCCCAGGAATTTAAAGTTCTCGAAGCTAAAATCGCATGATAGACGGTGCTGCCTAGACAGACAAAAGCTAAATCGCTGCCTTCTGCCAGACAGCGGCCGGTCAGTTCAGTTTTGGGAACAGCTTTTTTAGCCGGATGAAGTCCAATAGCTGGAGTGTTACTCAACCGAATTAATCCAGGCGTTCGTGAAGATATTAAGGAAAGTAGCATGCTCCTAGCTTCTTCTTCATCACCAGGCACACTTATAAGCATATGCTCAAAACTGCGCATCATGGCCAGATCGTGAAAATTAACATTAGATAAGCGCTTTCTAGAGCTCGTCAAACCCGCATCAGTGAGCAGAATAGTAATTGGAAAGGGAGCCATATTGAAGAGCTCGTTCAATATTTTGGGCATATCAATAGCTGAAATAACTATGAGGGGATGCACACTGCAGGCAGCCATACCTATAGCTTGCATAATAACCCCTTCAATCGGAGCTCTCTGTAAACGTTCGTTCAGTATACGGAAGGGGCCTGGATCTTGGCGACATGTCCAAAGGCAGGAAACTAAAGGTTGATCGATCAGATCGTGGGCTATGAATTTCAAAGCCCGCTGTTCAAAAGTTAGATCTTGGCGAGAAATGGAGCGCTCAGATTTAGGAGCGAAATTATCGTCTAAAAATAGTTCGGGGCTAACTGTCAATGGGGAACTGGCGTCTTTGGAAGCGGTCAGCTCAGTTTTTTTTCGTCCCAGCACGTGAAGTATTTTGAGGCCTTTTTGAGTAAGTAATAATGATATTTTGCTGCGCAGTTTCCTTATATCGGTAAATTCTACCGGCGGAGGATAAAGAATATTGAGAGTACTGGCAAAGACGCCTGGATAACTGTAAATTTCTGCATTTTGGCTGTCTATAGTTTTTATAGCATAGCGACGCTGGTAGTCTACAAAAATTATCAAAGCTTGTAGGCGGTTCTTCTGCATCTGTTCCATAACAGCCAACATTTGGGGAGAAAGATCGCTACAGACAATAATTAGCGGATCATCATCTAGCAGATTTCGGCTAGGAATTAAGGCATAAGCTCTTTCCCAGCCGACTGACAAATGGCACAAAGATATGTCGTCGTCTGCAAAAGAGGCCAAAGACGCCAAACTTTTGCTGTGGCAGTGGTTCTCTGCATAGTAACATCTGCCAGCTTCTCCTCTCCAGGCAACGCTGCGCAGTCCCAGCTCTTTAAGTAAGCTAGTCAATACGATGTTAACTTGTTGATAATTAAGATCTTCAGCCACTTTTTTTGACGACGCAGTCTTCACTAAATTGTGCGCACCAACAGATACTCTGCTAAGGCGGCTAAAGGAATTGCCTTATCTCCCAGAGGTTCCAAAAGCTCTAAGGCTCTGGCGGTTTTTTCAGCCGCAATGCGCTTTGACTCTTCCATACCGAATAGAGTGGGGAAGCTTATGGGATCAGGATCGTCGGTGCTGTCGAGAATGTCGTCAGTAATTTGGAAAACTAGGCCCAAAATTTCGCTGTACTCAGTAATAGCCTCCATAATTTTGGGATCGGCCTGAGCGACAATAGCTCCAGCTCTGGCAGCTCCGCGAATTAAAGCGCCGGTTTTGCCCTTGTGCACTGCCAGTAGCTTTTGCTGATCGGCGCCGTGATGCTGCGCTTCCATATCTAAAATTTGGCCTCCTACCATGCCCAGATGGCCTGAAGCTTCTGCCAATTCTTTGATAATGGCAGTAGTCAGTTCCGGGTGATTGGGAATGTTCGTTTTAGAGGCAATATTAAAAGCTTCGATAACTAAAGCATCTCCCGCTAACAGAGCGGTGTCTTCTCCATAAGCTTTATGTACGGTAGGCTTACCGCGGCGCATATCGTCATTATCCATGCAGGGTAGATCGTCGTGAACTAATGAGAAGCAATGGACTAATTCAAAAGAGCAGGCGGCTGGTAAAGCCAAATCGGGATCTAAATTGAGGGCTTCAGCCACAGCTAAAGTTAAAATAGGACGGAATCGTTTTCCTCCTGGGAAGAGGCTGTAGCGCATAACTTCCCCTAAATTACCCATATAGGTTGCTTCAGCAGGAAGATAAGTTTCTAAAGCTGCATTTACCTTTTGGGCTTGCTTTTGCAAATATTCTTTTAAATTGAAATTAGTCGTGTTAATCAATTTTAATAGGCCTTTCTGTTAGTTGATATTTTGGTCAGAGCTAGATAATAGTTCTGCCGCGTTAAGCTTCTGAATTAGCTGATTCTGATGATTGCAGTATCTCCAGCTGCTCTTGGGCTTCTTTGAGTTGGTCAGTACAGTAATCGAATAATTCTTTTGCTCTGGTTGTCATTTTCAAAGTTTCTTCTAAACTCTGTTCACCCTTTTCTAAGTTGCTGACAATCGTTTCTAATTCTTGGTAAGCCGCCTCGTATGATAAGGCTTGGTCTTGATCTTTCATATAAAAATAGCTCCTTTATTACAACTTTAATCAAATAGGGATGTCTGTTCCAAAACTGATGAATTACCGGCGGCTTTAGGGCTGTCTTTGCAGCTGGATTGCTTAACCTGCTTGAGAGACAAACTTGGATCACAGTTGATAATTTTCGCTTCTGCCCATCCAAAATTGAAAAGTATGCGCACTTCTTGGCCTCGTTTCAGGTGGTGGGGCTGTAAGAGTCGTCCTTGACGGGAGGTGACTATCGAATATCCGCGTTCTAAAACCCGCTCTGGAGAGAGCGACTGCAGCTGACTTTGCAGAAAATTTAGCTGATTAGTTTGAGTTCGCAGACATTTGTCTAAACTGCGGTGCAATCTTTCCCGCACCAGTTTTAAAGAAGCCAGCTTTTGCTGCTTAAAAGTTTGGACGGCTGTTTGCAAGCGCAGCCATTTATTTTTTAGTTCTACGCCCTTTCGGGGAAGAGCCCGGCTAGGATTCAAAATGAGCAGCTTATCTTGTAAATGGTAAAGGGAACGCAGGCGGAAATTTATATAACTTTGAATCGTGTTCAGAGCATCTTTTTGCAATCTAGTGAGCAGTTCTTCACGGTAAGAAAGGCTGCGGCTGACTGAAGCCATAATTTTATCTTGCTGAATGTTAAGTTTTTCTAAATATTCGCGCCGCGTACAGCGAGAAACTTCTTCTGCCGCTCTAGTCGGAGTGGACGCCCTGCAGTCGGCAGCTAAGTCTACTAAACAGTTATCGCCTTCGTGGCCCACAGCGGAAATAATGGGCTTAGAGTAAGCAGCCACAAAACGAGTCAGTATTTCGCTATTATAAATTTGCAAATCGCTCTGAGAGCCGCCTCCACGTCCTACAATAACGCAGTCGATATCGCTTCTTTTTTCCAATAGGCTGAGAGCTTGGATAATCGAATAATCGGCGTGTTCTCCCTGGCAGAGACATGGCGCCAGAACTATTTTTATGTGGGGAGCGCGATCTTTTAAAGTGCGTTGTATATCTTTAATAGCTTGACCGCTGGCTGAAGTGGCTACACCAACTACTTTAGGGAAAGAGGGCAGAGGCTTTTTGCGCTCACAGTCAAACAGCCCCTCTGCTCCCAGCTGGCGGCGCAACTTTTCGAGTTCCTCAAGCAGCCGTCCTTTTCCATACGGTGTGATATTTTCTGTATCAAAATCGAGTTTGCCGTTCCGCTTGTAAATATTGAAGCGCCCTTCAGCTACAACGGTTTGGCCTGGAACCAGCTCCTGCACCTTGAGATGGCGTTTGGCAATGCGATATTCCCACATTTTGCAGCTGATGACGCTGCCGTCTGTTACGTCTTTTAATTCAAAGTAGAGATGGCGCCCATTATGGTGATTTAGGCTGCCCAATTCTCCTATGATACAAAAGCGCATCTCAGGGCTGCCTTTAAAGAAATCGTTCAGGCATTCAATTACCTGGCGTACAGGAACTGGTCTTTCACTAGTGCCGGTTAAATTTGTCGCAGTAATTAAATCAGGATTCTCGTTAATACTATGTTGATCGGGCGTGCATTTACTGCAATTATCGTATGAGGACGCATTAACTGACAAAATTATAAACCTCTGATTTGGATATTCCAGGAGGAGTACAGAAGCTGAGACGTCATGAAATCTGCGCGGGTTCTATTCTGGTATTTTTACCACAATACCTGCCCTATAAGAGAATTGCAGGCAGGATAAAAAAAAAGAGGAGTGAAGCTGCTGAAAAGCCTGGCGGAGACGAGTTCCGTTTCAATCGGTACCAGGTCTCTATTGGAAAATGGAAGTTGGCCTTTGTGCAATATGCTAGACAAAAATTTTCTTAAACAGCTTACGGCAGTGCGTGGTGTCTCCGGTCACGAGAGAGAAGTTCAAGCGGTATTTTTAGGACATATCCGCCACCATGCTGCCAAGCTCCATGCCGATCTCATGGATTCTGTTTGGGGAGTGATAAATCCGGGAGCACCGAACAGGGTGCTTCTGGATTGTCATGCTGATGAAATTGGTTTTTTGATCCGCTTCATTTCTGAGGATGGTTTAGTTTATCTCCAGCCTATTGGTAGCCATAGTATAAAAACAGCTGTATCTCAGCGTGTGGTTATAAAAAATGAGCGTAATTTCGTTTACGGGGTAATAGGTACTAAGCCTCATCATATGCAGAGCGCTGCTGAGCGTAGCGCTGTCCCTCCTATAAACGACATTTGGGTCGATATAGGAGCTAGGAACGGTGCCGAAGCTAGGCAAATGGTGAATCTGGGTGACCCGGTCAGCTACGTATCGGAATTGACTGAATTAGGAGGGCGTAGAGTCTCTTCTCCAGCTTTAGATAATAGAGTCGGCATGTATGTAGTTGCTGAAGCTTTTGCTCGTTTGAGCAACGGTTTAGAAAAAGTTGAGCTGACTGCTATGTCTTCTGTACAAGAAGAGATCGGCATGCGTGGAGCTGAAGCCGCTATAAGCAGAGTTAATCCTCAAATTGCTATTGTTGTTGACGTCTGTCACACCACAGACACTCCCGGGTTGGACAAACGCTTGTTGGGCGATGTCTCTTTAGGACGCGGGCCAGTGATTGTGCGCGGTCCTAATACTAATTCCTATGTTTTCAAAAGATTGATTGATACCGCTAAAGGGTTTGGTATTCCATACCAAGTTCAGCCTTCGTCTGTGGTTACTTCAACTGACGCTGGAGTGATTCAGGTTGCCAACGGTGGTGTAGCTGTCGGCATAATCTCTGTGCCTATTCGTTACATGCATACGCCTAACGAAGTGATGGAATGGTCCGATTTAGAAGCTGCTGTCGATCTTGCTGAGGCCTTTGTGCGCAGCTGCTCTTCAGGAATAAGTTTGGGCAGTTTTTGTGAATTATCCGTCACTTGAAAAATAAGAGCTGCTGCGTGTAAGTCGGTCAAATTAATAATTCATTAAGTTTGTAAAAATTAAAAACCGGGAGCTTTAATTACATGTTGTACTTTATAGGTTTTATTCTTTTTGTTGCAGTTGCCGGTGTAGCTTATGCTACAATTAATACTTACAGCTATATGGGCGACGTAGAACACAACCTCGGATTTACTAAAGCTAAAACCTCTCTAGATGGTTTAAGCGTTAAGGTTGTGGGCATTCATCGCAATATTAATACTTCTATACAGGCGTTTGTTAACTTTACTCCTTGGAAGGCTAATAGCAACCGCATAATTTTCACTTTGGGCCATCGATCTTCATTTAATGCTTTTATCACTCCGGGAGCTGGCTTAGCCGCTAAAGATCTGCAGGAGAAGCAGCGCCAGGCTAAAGAAGAATCGGCTAAGAAAGTTTGGAATCCTAAACTGACTCAGGAAGAGCGCACTATTATTGAAGAGCGTAACAAAACTCGCGGTGATGAGGAACCTGCAGAACAGGAAGACTTGAAAATAATTACCGCTTCTGCTCGCGAGGTCGATCACTTTTTATCTTTAGAAGGGCGCAGAGAGGTGTTGGCTAACCTTTTTCGCAGTGGTGTTGCCTCTGTGAATATTTCTCGTTCCGACGTCTCTATGGAAATAACTCATGGTAGTACAGAAGAGCTTAAGAGCGCCAATATAGACAAAAATTTGAAAGAGTTACAGAAATTGATTGTTCAAAAGCTGGAAATTTAGAGTATAAGAAGCTTTTTGCTAGGCCTAAGGCGTTCCGGCCAGCTTGGTTGGAGCGCTTTTTTGTCAAAAACGGTCATTACACAGGGAGATAAAGTTAGCAGCGGTGAAAAATAGTTCGGCCATTAATTTAGCGAGTAAGCAGCTTAGGAGCTTGGCTTGGGTTCTGGTTTTGTTGTGGAGTTTATCTGCCGGTGTTTTTGCCCAAGATCAGCAGCCGCCGCAGAATTTTGCCCAGCCTCCTGAAAGAACTGGAGCAGAATCTACCTCTACCGAAGGAACTGTCGATACCTCCGTATTTGCTTCGCAAAATCAGTTCCTGGTAGTGTTGCTGACCGTGGCTGTATTAGCGCTCTATACGTCTGTGCGCTTATCAAAAACTGAGCAGCATATGGAAAATTTAGAAAGTGCTTTTAATAGTACTAAAAAGGGATTAGGCGGGGCTACCTACGAGTGTCTGCAGTGGGATGATCTGTTTCGTTCTATAGAAGAAGGTTTGCCCGTGCTGCCCGATTTCTGTCTGGATAGGCCGCGCTTGCTGCTCCTGGGATGCCCAGGCAATTCACTTATACCGAAGCTGAGTGAATTCTCTCGCAATAGCCGTTTAAATTTGCTGTTGAATTCTGCTTATGAAGTTTTAAGCGAACCCACTCAGAAATTGCTCGTATTTTCCAGCCGTTTGGGAGTGCGACAAATCGGTTGGGGATTGTTGTCTTTAGCTGGTCAGACCAATTTTAACGACCTCAGTAAAGCTGAGAGAGCGGAGCTGCTGAGCAGTTTAGATATAGCCGACTGGGAAAATCGCCTCTACAATTTTGCCGGAAGTAACACTACAATTAACGAACTTTACCGCATTTCAAATAAACTGGCCGAAGATGGCTCAGATCTGACTCTTGTTCTTGATGGTTGGGATTTTCTTTTAACTAATTACGATCGTGCCGACAAAGCGAGTGGCGATTCTCAATTGGCTATTTGGCAAAAATTGGGACAAGATCTGTCAGTTTTAGCTAAGCGCGGCCATTTAGGAATTATTTTGTTGCTTGATACTGCAGATGAAGCTTGGCGTCAGCGTCTGTTTTGGGCTGCTAATTGGGCAGAAATAAGTATAAGTGAAGACGGACGCAAATGGAAAGCTGAAGGGCAGCTTACAGATTACAACGGAAATTTGCAAAAGATTGAGGCGCAGTGGGACTGCAATCCTGAGAGTGGAGCTTTGGGGCGGTAGTGTGGGGACAAAATTTAGAGAACAGCAGAATAAAGCGTTTTCGTTCTGTTTTTACTATTGTGTTGGCGGCAGTCCAAATTAGCCTGCTTTTTTACGTGTTGCTCTATTTTACAATTTTTGCCGATGAATCTAAAACTGAGTTAGAGTACGGCGCTGACGACCATTCCTCTTACATAGCTTGTGCTGAATCGGAGCTTGTCAATACAGCTTCAGTACTTACCGGCAGCCAATTTGTCGGACGTTTTGAGCAGAATCCTTTAAGTTTTAACTTAAACTATACTGATGGAAATATGATTTGGTTTTTATTTAAGCGCGGCCAACTGCAGAATTGCCCGCTCTTAAATTGGCCTGATAAATATGTGCATGTTAAGGAAAATAACCGACGCCAGTTACAGCAGGCTGTGACTGACGGAATTATCAATTTCCTTTACGATACGGGCACATCCGTTTCTATAGGAAATGCTTGGAGCCGTTTCGTTGTAGAAACTTTAAACGGTTCTCCTTTTATGCCGTGGCAGAAAAAACTCGATTTTATAATAGTTTCCAATATTAATCTAAGGGGGGGATTCAATTTTATAAATAACTTGAACAAAAATATAGTATATCTTTGCGCTAACACCGATGTTGAGGATTTCTGTAATCATACATCTTTGTACGTTAAAGATGAACCTCAGATTATCTCCGTTCCCCCAGGCGTGCACCAGCTTTTTCTAGGAGTTTGGGCGGTTGTCGTGCCAAATGAGGAAAAATTGTTCGATTTAAATTTGCTAGTGCGTCGTCTAGATAATAGTTTAGTGTTGTTTTGCGGAGCTGGTAGCGGCAGTTTTAGAGAAAATTTTCGTATAATTGAAGAAGAACTTCATGAAGTTCCCTCTTTACTGATCGTTAATTTCGATGAGAAAGTTTGGGAAAGCGGTACGCATACAAATAGTACATTAAAGCAGTTTGCTACGGATTATAAGCATCTTGAAGTTAAGATGTGCGGGGGAGTTAGTTTCTCTGAGTATGAAATTCTGCGCGATGCCTTTGGAGACAGAGTATCATGCAGTAAATTAGGCGAGAGGATCTCTCTATGAGCGGAAACAAGAGCAAAATACATTGGCTTAGCGGCCTTTTTGTGCTACTCAGCTTTGCAGCCTTTGTTTTTACAATATTTGGCGGTTTTAATTTCCCTTATGCTCAGGAGTATGCTGGCAGCCCTGGCAGCGAGTTGGAAGGCTGGATTTGGCGCTATTGGTGGGCTAAAAAGATGGTCTCCACCGCCTTTTACTGCGGCGCTTCTTTTCGATATCTGTTTTGGTTAATATCGGTGGCCGGCTCTTATCCTGAAACTGGCAATTTGTTCGATCTTTTCGTTTTCTCCTGGCCTTTAGAGACTATTTTTGGGGCTCCTTTATACTTTAATGTTAAGGTTTTTCTGATTTTTCTACTTAACGGATGCTGTGGCTATCTGCTCGGCTATTCTTTTTTTAAGAACAGGGCTGCCGCTTGGTTGAGCGGAGCCATTTTTATTTTCTCCCCATACTGTCTCGTTGAGTTGAGTAGCGGACGTATACGTCAAACTATAATTTTCCCTATGATCCTTTACTGTCTATCTTTGGTAAAGCTGTACCGTCGTCCCAGTTTGCTATGGTTGGTCTCGACCGGATTTTGGGGAGGTTTTTCCACTTTAATATATCTGTTTTACGGCCAGTCGCTTTTAATTTTTACCGTTATTTATCTGGTGTGGAATTTAGTTAGTAAAACTGAAGGCCAGTTTACCAAACAACGTTTTTACTATTTGGTTGGCGCCTGTCTGTTGACAATTATTATTGCTGCTCCTTCTGGTTTATCTTATGCCGCTACGCTTTTTAGAGGCAACAGTCTGCCTGAGCTGGTTCTGTTTACCGATTTTCCCCCACTTAACGTACTTATTTCTCCTCAGTCGGAGAGAATTTTGCAGCAAAATGATCCGCTGTTGACTTCTTTTCAGCGCTTTCGCTTTGATTCTCTGCCTTGGCAATATCCTTTTAGTTTGAGTTTTTCCCGATGTCTGCCGTTAATGGTAACCCTGCTCAGTTTAGCAGCTTGTCCGTTGCTTTGGTGGGCCCAATATTGGTTTGAGCTTAAGTCTAGTGTCATTGTTAAGCCGGAAGAAGCGGCCAATCCAGATGAAGCCTCTGCAGAGCAGGAGACTGTTAAGCAGAAAGCTGCTGCTAATATAGACGCCCAAGCAGATGAGGAGCCATTTTCTTGTCTTACGGCTGTTCCTTGGGTTATAAGTTTGGGGCTTTTTTATTCTTTAACTTTGGGTCCTTATCTGTTAGATATCAACAGCGGAGACTATGTTAATAAGCTTGGAGGTGGCATAGGCACTCCTTATCTTATATTTTTCAAGTATTTGCCAGCTTTTGCGCGTCTCTTTTCGCCAGTTCGTATGAGTGCAATGCTGCTGATTGCCGCTTCGGTACTTTGTGGTGCGGCTGTTAGCGCCTTGTACAGATTTCATAAAAGAGCATTAGTAAATTGGCTTATAGCTATAACGGCTGTGGGAATTATCGGCTACGAAACTTTCTATTGCCAAGCGGCGCCTCTGTCTAGTTTCAGTATATATCATCCTGCCTGCTACTCTCGATTAGCTAAAAAACCAGGTCTTTTTATAGTCGCTGAAGTGCCTATCCGCACTGGAGATTATCTGCAGTACTATCAGATACTGCATGGCAAGCGTCTGATGTTCGGTTGGGCTGATGCAGCTATTCCGCCTAAATTTCCTAAATCTGATTTGCAGTTGTTTACTAGAACTATTACTAATTTGGCTGAAAACAGTTTTCTTAAGTTTATTGAACAGCTCAATGTCGATCCCAGTGCTGATATAATCTTTGATTATAACGATTATAAAACTTTAGTTAATGAAGGATTATTGTATATTATTGTCCACGAACGCAGCTGCTGGCAGATCGATCCCGTATATGGCAAGGAGTTCTATGAAAGATATTGCGATACGATGGAGAGACTTTTCGGCCCACCTTGCGATCAGGGTACAGAAAAGACTATGGAGATGAATAAACATCAGTCGTATGAGTACTCTATTTCCATATATAGAATAGACAAACTTAAAATTCCTTAGCTTTCATAATGTACCGTTAAGGTATAAAAATTGGGGCAGGGCCGGGAGCGTGCCGTCGCGTAATGGCTCTATAGTGCATAATAGGAAGTAGTGTATATCGACATGAGCAGGGCATTAATTATTCTGACTTACAACGAAATAGAAGGCTCTAAGGCCCTTTGGGAGCGTCTGCCTTTGCGCGATTTTGACGAAGTTTTGGTGGTAGATGGCGGTTCTTCAGATGGCACGGTAGAATTTTACCAAGAACATAATATAAAAGTCGTCGGCCAAGAAGTGCGCGGTCGAGGAGAGGCTTTTCGTGTAGGAGTACGCAACACATCGTCTTCTCTATTGGTGTTTTACTCTCCCGATGGGAACGAAGATCCTGCGGATATTGTTAAGCTATGTCTCTGCATAGAAAGTGGGGAGGCAGATATAGCTATTGCATCTCGTTTTATGAAGACGAGTCGCAATGAAGAAGATGATCAGCTGTTCCGTTTTCGAGCTTGGGTCAACAGAGCTTTTACTTTTATTGCTAACACTCTTTTTAACAAAGGTGCCTATGTTACCGACACTATTAACGGATTCAGAGCGGTGCGCCGCTGTGCCTTTGAAATGCTTAATTTAGATGAGTGCGGTTTCCCCATTGAATATCAAATGAGTATTCGAGCTATGAAAAAAGCGCTGCGCATAGTAGAAATTTCCACTGTAGAGGGAGATCGCCTGGGAGGAGAGTCTAAGTGCTTGTCTTTTCCGGTAGGTTGGGGACACGTTAAAGTGCTAGGACGCGAAATTATGAACAGTCTTAGCGAATATTTAACTAAAAATTTTATGAAGTAGGCTCAGGCTAAAATAATGATTTCTTTTATTGAGGGATTATGTGTTTACAGCGGTCAAGGCCGAGTTGTTTTAGAAGTTGGCGGTATCGGTTGTGAAATTTTTGTTTCTGAACCTTTGGCTGCCAGATGTGCTGTAGATAAATACTATCGCCTGCAGACTTTAATGGTTGTGCGCGATAATGAAATCTTTTTAGTAGGTTTTTCTTCGCCTTTAGAACGTGAATTTTATAAATTGCTTACTTCCATTTCTGGTATTGGTTCTAAAGCTGCTCTCAAAATTTTGAGTCAGCTTACTCCAGC
The DNA here is from genome assembly GCA_051874735.1 of Candidatus Bruticola sp. GTDB lineage: Bacteria > Vulcanimicrobiota > Xenobia > Xenobiales > Xenobiaceae > Bruticola. The sequence continues at coordinate 27,002 of JBJEGD010000040.1, forward strand.
CGATTTAGCTTCCTGTATTTTGGCCGATGACAGCAAATCTTTAGTTAAAGTACCAGGCATAGGAGCAAAAACATCTAAGCGCATAATTTTAGAGCTCAAAGAAAAAATTGAAGAAATGGTTAAAAGTGCTGCTCTAGTTTTAGATGCTTCTGCCCCGCGCGAAGCCGAACAGGCGGAGAGCAAGAGTGCTGAAAGCGCACTTCCTGGTCCTGCTTTAGAAGCCGTCTCGGTGCTAATGGGATTAGGCTGTTCCAAAGAAGAAGCTGAAAATGCCGTTAGAGCTGCTTTAAAACATGGGGCTGAGGCTGATTCCTCCAATTTAGTTATGGCGGCAGTAAGTGAGTTGGGAGGCGTAGAGTAAATTATGTTTGGTTTGCCTCGCCGTCAGTTGTCTCCACGTCAGGTTTCTGCTGAGGAGAGTGAAAGTGAAAAGAGCCTGCGCCCTCATAATATCTCTGAATATGTGGGACAAACTGATATAGTTGATAATCTGCGCGTTTTTATTAAAGCTGCTAAGCAGCGGCGCGAGCCCCTCGATCATATCTTACTGTCTGGGCCGCCCGGATTAGGTAAAACGACCTTGGCCCAATTAGTCGCTTCTGAAATGGGGGTGGAAATGCGCACCGCTTCTGGCCCCGCCATTTCGCGTCCTATCGATCTTTTGGTGCTCCTGCATGGGCTCAAACCGCGTCAAGTATTATTTATAGACGAAATACATCGTCTATCTCATGTCGTTGAAGAGATTCTTTATCCAGTTATGGAAGATCTTTCTTTCGATCGTATCATCAGCAAGGGTAACGCTAAAGGAGCTGTTCAGCATCGCGTAGCTCCCTTTACTTTAGTTGGAGCTACTACCAGGTCTGGAGCTCTGTCGTCTCCTTTACGCTCTCGTTTCGGCATACTGATGCAGCTCAATTTTTATAAACCTGCTGAATTGGCTAAAATAGTCAGTCGTTCAGCTTCTCTGCTCAATATAAATATAAACGAAGGAGGCAGTTTAGAAATAGCCCGTCGCTGTAGGGGAACTCCTCGTATTGCCAACAGACTTATAAAGAGGGTGCGCGATTTTGCCCAGGTTGATGGCGCCGATATTATTACCGCGGAGTTAGCTGCATCAGCTTTGGAGCGTATGTCCATCGATTCATGCGGACTAGATTCTGTAGACAGGCGCATTCTTGATATTCTTATCAATACATATAAAGGCCAACCTGTCGGTTTGGCTACTTTGGCGGCAGCTGTAGGTGAAGAGCCGGAAAACTTAGAAGACGTCTATGAGCCTTATCTGTTAGCTTCCGGCTTTTTGTTAAAAACACCTCGCGGACGTGTAGCCGGCCCCAAAGCTTACGAGCATTTAGGTTTGGAGCCGCCTGGGCAATCGAGTATAGATTAAGGCTCAGACGAAGAAGCTGTAATTTCTTTGACTAAGCTGTCAGCATGGTAAACATGGCGCAGAGCTTCCAATAGGGCCGGTGAAGCTACAGAAATATGACGGGCTTTTACTTCATCGTAGACAAAATTGCGCACCATGCCGAACTGATTACGGTCAAAATTGAGGCCAACTAGCTCTCCTGCCTTATTGAGCACTGGACTGCCAGAGTTACCTCCGATAGTGTCTGAAGTAGCTGTAAATACCATATGTGTATGCAGATCTAAGCTATCGCGGTTATTCAGCCATGATGGGGGCACCCGGAAAGGAGGGGTGCCTTTGTGCAATTCAGCACGTTTGTACAGGTCGTCTAAAGTTGTACACCACTTTATTTCCTGTCCGTTGTCTTGGTAACCTTTGACCACGCCATAGGAAAGGCGCAGAGTAAAAGTGGCGTCGGGAGGAACGGCGCCTTGGTCAATTTTAAAACGTTCAGTAGCTATTTGAGCGTAAGCTTTTACTGAAGGAGCCTTAAAAATATTCTCATAAGCGCGTCGCAGCTGACGGGAGTTGTCGTCTATAGACAGGGCCAGCTGAATCATGGAATCATCCGTTTTTTGCAGTTCTTGCCAACTGAGATTGGCCAAACGTTCCCTTTCTTTGACGTCGAACAGATGGCAGCCGTCTACCAGTTCGGCCGCTCGATCGGCCGGGCTCTGTCCTTGCAGAATAATTTGGATTGAGGGATTGTCAGCGCCTAACCGTTCGGCTGCGAAGGAAAAACTAGCGCTGAGGCGGGCCTTTTCTACGTCGGCATAGATAGGAGCTGGTGAAAATATATTCTGTTTGAGAGAATCGAGCTTAGTAGAATTGTACTCCTGCAGATGGAATTGCGGATTATCTTTTTCTCGAGCTAAACGAACTATATGTCGGGCGATCGAGAAGAGAGGACTAGGGTAAGCATCTTTCTTTTCGAGAAGGTAATAAGGCTCTTCAAGGTGGCTGATATCTCGGCAGGCTTTTTCTATATCTTGCCAAGGGGTTTGATCGCTCACTAATTTTCTGAGGCGATCTTCTTGGGCTTTTTTGCGCTCCATAATGGAAGTTCGGCACAAACCTTGATACATGCCAGTGTAAGCTTTACGGGAATTCGCTATAGAGCGTATATCGTTATTAATGCGGCGGGCGTTTTCAGGAGAGCGCTCGGCAAACTGCAAATAAGCGGCTTCCATAGCTCTGGCTCTAGCTAAACGGTAAGGAAGAGTTACCGAACGGGTATGTTTAGTTTGAGCGTAAGTTTCCAAACGATTAGTTGTACCTGGATGTCCGACTACAAAAACGAGATCATTTTCTTGGGGGCCTTGAGGATTGATGGTGAAGAAATGTTGCGGTTTGACGGGTTTCCCATTCTCGTAGACGCGGAAGATCGCAGCATCAAGGCAGGTACGCGGATATTCAAAATTGTCAGCATCTCCGCCGAAGAAAGCGGCTTCTTGTTCAGGAGCCCAAACTAAGCGGATATCAGTATACTTTTTGTATATGTATAAACAGTACTGGCCGCCTTGATATAACGTTACTACGTCGCAGCGCAGCTTAGTGCGTTCGCCGGCCTCTTTTTCTATGGTGGCTATATTGGCTTTTCTTATGCTGTCAGCCTGGGCGGCGTCAGTTTGGGGAGTTATTGAGCTGTTGACCCTATCAGTAACATCGGTAATTGACTGTAGACAGTTAATTTCTAAGTTGGGAGCTTTTAATTCCTCGCTCCTATTTTTAGCCAAAAATCCGTTGGCGATTAAGTCGCGCGTAGGAGTACTTAATTCGGAAAGGGTTTCATCAGCTATATGATGATTAGTAATTACCAAGCCGTCCGCCGAGATAAAACCGCCCGATCCGCCGTTATTGAAGCGCACGGCGGCGTGCATAGCTTTATCGAGCCACTGTTCACTTAGAGTAAAGTTATATTTCTGAGCTAGCTGTTTTTGCGGAGGAGTATTAAAAGGGAACATTCCTTCGTCGGCCCGGCAGAGTGCGGGAAAAGCTGCGGCTGCAGCCAAGCTGATAATTAGAGCAGAAGCAGAAAACTTTATATTAATCATAAAAATATACTTCTTATATAAATTAACTTATTTCCTGCTGGTGGAGCTAGTCACTGTTACTCTGGGAAAGCTCTGTACTTTATAAATAAGTCTGATAGAGTGGTTATTACCTTTACTTCTAGGAATATTTGCTCTTGGCGGTAAAATTATACTTTGAAGGTTGAGGTGTTAACATATCTTCCATGTAGTTCTGTATATCTACATGTCGGTAAAGTATGGTCAAAGGGGCAAATTCTATGGGACAGCAAATTCTGATTATCGGTTTGGGACAGTTCGGCATGTCGTTGGCCCGCACACTTTCTGAAAAAGGCGTGGAAGTGTTGGCTGTAGATCGCGATCTTTCCCTGGTAGAAGAAGCCTCGCTCTTTGTAGCCGACGCCATGCAGATACGCATCGCTGATGAAGTAGATATGGCTAGGCTTGATCCTTCGAAACGCGATGCCGCTGTGTGTGCTATTGGAGATCAAGCTAAAGAAGATTCGATTATTTGTACCGCTCTTTTAAGTCAACTAGGCGCTCCTTTTATTGTTGCTAGAGCGCGTGATTCAGTACATAAACGAATTCTCAAAGCTGTAGGAGCCAATCTGATTATAAATCCGGAACGTGAATTCGGCCGCCGTTTTGCTACGCGTCTCATTAACCGCCACATGGTTGTCGATACCGATTTGGGCGATGACTGTCTGCTAACGGAAATAAGAGTTCAACCAGGTATGGTTGGCAAAAATCTAATTGAGTTGGAACTGCCTAAGCGTTTCGAAGTCATGGTAGCTGGCATACGCTGTTCTGAAGATCCTTCTAAAATTATCCATCCTAATCCCAGTATTCCTTTAAAAGCCAATGATAGACTCATTATTGTTTCTAATGAGTTAGCTATTGCTGAAATGCAAAAAACTTTTCGCCGTTAAAAACTTATGATAAAGAGATTGGCAGATTTATACGATAGGCTCAGAGAAGCTGCTTCAGGTTGGTCCGCTTTCAGCAGTGCTGCCATCGTTCTTTCCCCCTTAGCCTTTATCTTCTTTGGGCTCGATCTCGAGGAAGGCGGCACTATTCCGGCTTTCCGAGGTCTATGTTCAAGTCTGGCTTTAATTTTTACCGTCTCCATAGGTCTATTCTGGGATAAACACCCCAAAATAGGCAAGTTCCTCGCTATAGGCGATACTTTTGCTTGTATAGGAGCAGCCGGCAAATATATATTTAACGATCCGTTTTCAGCTTTGACTATCTTTGCGGCAGTTTCAGTTTTAATAAACGCCGTGATTCATTATAAGGGCCATACTGGTGGATACGCCGCTCCTAAACATCAGGCGATCGATTTGGAAGCTGTCAACGGAGCGGTAGGTGGTTTTGTCAGCCTATTTTTTATAACTTGGCTGCTTTGCGGATTCAGCAATCGGTTAGGCCTGTCGCTATGTGCTTGCGGTGGACTTATTTGTCAGCTTATTTTTTATAAGTGGTCTCGTATTACCGCCTCTAAAATTCCCCAAACGGCTGTATTATTCTGTTTCTTCTTAATTTGTTTCAGTTTTTCCGCTTCTGGAACTTGGCTGACTGTAATTTCAATTTTTTTCTCTATTTTTGTTGATATATTTATCGCCAGCAGTTACGGAGATTTAAAGCTTAGAGAAGATTTAGGCATAGACTTCTTTATAAATCGCCCAGCGCGTTTTTTACTATTTACTTTTGTGCTGCTCTGTACGGTCGGTTCGATTCTTCTATATTTGCCTATATCGTCTCACAATAGTCTTGAATTTATAGATGCTGCTTTTATTGCAGTTAGTGCATCTTGCGTAACTGGATTGACTTGCATAGATATAGACCAATTTACCGTTTACGGTAAAATTTTTATTGTTATGCTTGTCCAATTGGGAGGTCTTGGGATGATGGGTACCGCCTCTTTAGCGATGCACGCTATGGGACGACGACTCAGTCTCCGTCATGAACGTCTGCTGGCTTCTCTTTCAGAATCAGAAAGTGGTCCCAACCTCATACGATCTTTATATATCATAGGAATTTATGTTTTTATTTTGGAGCTGCTCGGCGGCTTGATTATGACTTGGGCTCTAATAAATCAGGGAATGGCTTGGAAGAGCGCTGTAGGGCGAGCCTTTTTTATGGCCGTTACTGCTTTTTGTAACGCCGGCATGACATACGACAGCTTTAACATGGTAACTTACGCTCAGACTCCTGTTATGCTTTACACTGTAGCTTTTTTGGTCATTCTAGGCAGTATGTCGCCTCTGACTTTTTTAGCTGTTCCTCTTTGGTTCAAGCGTCGCCATATATCATTAGTCAGTTTTTTAGCCTTATCGGCTACTATGTTGCTCTTATCTTTGGGGACCGTATTATATTTGTTGTTAGAATGGAATGGAGTTTTTGCTCATCTAAATCTCCCGGACAAGTTCCACAATGCTTTTTTTCTCTCAGCGGTAGGGAGGACAGCTGGCTTCAATTCTGTAGATGTAAGTGGTTTAGCCCCTTTGAGCGTGATTATCAGTTTGGTATTTATGCTTATAGGTGGTTGTCCGGGAGGTACAGCTGGAGGGATGAAAACTGTTACGATAGCCATTATGTTATTGGCTTTTTGGAGCGATCTTAACCAAGAAAAAGAGGTCGTCTGCCGCCGTCGTCTTATTCCACATCATACGGTAAGGCGCACCGTTACTATTTTTGTGGCTTTTATGCTGACCTTAGCCTGCAGTACTATATTGCTGCTTTTGACTCAAAATATAGCTCCTAAGCTGCTCATTTTTGAAGCTGTATCTGCATTAGGTACTGTGGGCATGAGTCTAGGGGCTACTCCTAATTTAGATGAAATAGGCAAAGATATTATTATCTTTACTATGTTTTGTGGCCGAATTGGCCCTATTTCTATGTTCGCCGTTATGGCTGATAATAATCCTGTTAAACATGAAGTCGGATACCCTCAGGAAAATATTCCTTTAACTTAACTTTTAGCAGAGAAAAAAGATAATTGGGGCAGAGGCGTAAAAAGCCATATGAAAGTAGCAAAGTCTGTAAAAATAAGTATTTGGTGCTTCATACTTTTCAATTTAATGGTAGCATACTGCTGTATCTGGATCTTTACGCGCATGTTACCTTCTATAGAAGCGGTAATTCAAGATAATGAAACGTCTATTCATGTTTCTATGACTATGATGGCCATGCTCACTCAGCATCAGCATGGCCTCGTCTCTAAGCATATTGCTATGCCTAAGTTTGAGCGGTATTTAAAAGAAGCGGAAGATCTCGTCAGTGAGAAAGGGGAAACTGAATATCTGAAGGTTATTAGAGAACATTATCGGAATGCTTTCGAGGGGAAAAAGCTGGAGTTTAATGTAGTGACTGACGCTATAGTTAGGCTAGAAAACGTAAACAGGGAAGCCATGCATAATTCTATTGTGAAGGCTCAACATATGGGGCGAACGGGCGCCTGGGGTATAGTGTTTATGGCCATTATGAATTTTATTGCCGGCTTAATTTTTATGCATAACTTAAATCTAAAATTTATTGAACCGATGGAAGAGATAGAACAGACTATCAGCGACTTCAAAAAAGGTAATAAAATGCGCCGCTGTTTAGTTTCTAGCCAATCGATGGGCATGGAAAAAATTATGCGCAATCTTAACGATCTTTTAGACTCCATCGATCAGTAGGCTTTATCGGTTAGTGCATTTCTAGTGTTTAAAAGGCAAAAATTAGTATATGAAGTTAGACCATTATACCGTTATCGATGTTGAAACTGCCAATGCTAACCGCAGTTCTATATGCCAAATTGCCGTTCAGGAAATATATGGCGATCAAATAATTTTTGAAGCTTGCAGTCTGATCAATCCTCAGGAACATTTTGATGATCTTAATATCTCCATTCATCATATTGAGGAAGCCGAGGTAAAAAATGCCCCTACTATGGCTCAGTATTGGCCTAAAATTAAAGATCACTGTTTAAACACAGTTATCGTGGCCCATAATGCAATTTTTGATCTTTCGGCCTTGAGCGGCTCTCTGCGTAAATACTCTATTCCTTTGCCTCCTAGTTTCAAGTATTTATGTACTTTGAAGTTGGCAGAACGCTTGTTACCTGGTCGTCGCAGATCTCAAAACCCTGCCCTCAAAGCCTTAGAAAATCCTGGAAGCGTAGGTTATTCTTTAAAAGCTCTGTGCTGCTATTATTCTATAAATATGATTAGACATCATGACGCCTTTTCTGATACAGATGCGTGTCGCCGCCTTCTAGAAAATTTGTTGCAGGAAGGCGAATTACTGGAAAGCGATATAGGGGAATATGTAAATTTTAACCAAGCGGGCTTTGCCGATTATGAAGGGGACGGGATGAGCGCCCATAACGAAAAATCCGCTTCTGACAGTTTTAATTCGTTTAAAGTTCATCAGGAGGTGCGCATCTGTCTTACTGGCAAGTTTCGTTTAGGTAGGCGCGACAAAGTGGAAAAAATGCTGACAGACGCCGGGGCTGTAATACAAAACTCAGTAGGCTTTGATACCGATTATTTAGTTACTGGCAATTTAAAAAATTTGGGAGCTCAATTGTCAGCTAAAGAAAAGAAAGCCGAGCAGGTTAAAGCGGCAGGTTGCGATCTTAAAATAATTAATGAAATGGAAATGAGCACTTTGTTGAAAGTTCTCTCCGAAAGTAGCCGTACTTAAGGTCTATTTGGGCTTAAAGCTGTAATCGCTTTCTGCAGGCTGGCTGCGGTGGGATCTTCTTCGATGGGGCCGTTGGCATAAAGAGGCCTGCGGCTGATTTGCTTGCTTATGTAAAGTTGCTGATCTTTATTGAGCAGTTCATTAAGCTTTTTAGCTGCGTTTTTTTCGGCATTTTTGTCTTCTTCCGCTGCTTCAATAAGTTTTAGCACGCATCGAGCTTGAGCCGGAGTCAGGGCTAACGATCCGCCTTTATCTTCTAAAAAAATTATAGCCGCTAAGCAGCGCTCATAATTGTTGTTGATGCGCTGCTTTGTTTGTCTTTGTAGGGCTTGCATATATTCATCAGAATATCCTGGCTTTAGTAGTCCTTTGTCAGAGCTGGAAACGTCTTTATCTTTCTCAGGGCGCTGTAGGTGAGCTTGAGCCATCTGCATGCTCAGTTGAGCTTGAGTTTCCGGACTTATTGGCGCCGCGTCAGAATCTTGGCCGCCTGTAAGCGCCGTTTGCAGCTCAGTCTGGCGGCTATCTTTGCTTCCGCCATCATGTCCGGGAAGATGTTTGACAAATATTTGTTTAGGAGCGCCTTGCTGCACAGCGGGCCGAACAGATTGACCTTGAAATATGGAACTAGAGCGATCTATTTTGGGCATACCAACTCGGTTAGGTACGCTAGCCGGGGCGTTTTCTCCGAAACCTACAGCTAAATTTCCTGTATTTGACATTTTATCAACTTCAGTTTTGGGCGGTCCCATGTGATCTACGGTATTATCTGGTAGTTCGGCCTCAGAAGAAGTTACAACCCTAGATAGACGGTTGTCATTCTGCTCATTATTGGCATGGCCTTGAAAAACTAAAGTTTTGTCTGCTTTGGAAGCTGGTCCGAGGTGGCTTATTTGACCTTCAGAAATAAACCTTATTTGCAGAGCGGCCCAAACGGTGAAAAACAGAGCAGTTGCTTTAAACAGATTAAGACGGAACATACTCTTTATTATAAGAATATCTGTAGTTAGACGCTAGCGTCTCCAAACTCTTTAAATGGAGGAATAACATTTTTTCTCTTCTTGACAAAGATTGGCGATGTTGTAGACTTTTTGGGCATTTGTTTCCGCCATATTGTAAAAATTAGGAAAGCGTAAGAGTTGTGAGCTTTAAAAATTTAGTCAAGACTTTGGGACGCGTTCTCAAATATCTGCTGCCTTATTGGAAAATTGTCGTTATTGCGCTGCTGTTTAATCTGTTAGCTACTGGAACCCGTCTGTGCCAGGCTAAATTTGTGGGCTGGATTATGGAATTAATGTCTAAGGGCAGTCCAGCTATAGCTGAACTTTTGGAACAAGATAAAAGAGAGGATAGCTTAAGACTTCGTCAGGCCGGTATCACTCCTTACGGAGAGAAAGAAGCCACCTCAGTGGCGGCAGCCGGTGGCCGATCGGCGTCGGGGCAGGTTCAAAATGGCAGAGGGGCTACAGAAGCTGTCAGTAAGTCTGCTGGAGAACTCAACAGTCAGGAAGAGGCTTTCAACAAATTTTTTAGTTATGACAACGGTCGCAATCCTTTTATGACTCTAAATTACGTTTGTCTGCTGTTCCTAATAGTAATGGCTGTCATGGGCGTATGCACTTACTTCCAAAAGTATCTTACCGATCAATGTGGTCAGTTGGCCATACGAGATTTCCGCAGCAATGTTTTCTGTGCTTTGCAGCGTCTGCCAGTTAAATTTTTCGATCAGATGCGATCTGGTGAAGTTTTATCTCGCTCCACAACTGATGTAATCACTGCTTCCGGTGTTTTCAGTCTGCTTTCTGAGTTTACTAAAAATTTTCTTATGGTAGCCGGATGCTTTATTTGGATGTTCTGGCGCGATTGGCAGATGACGATAGTAGTTTTAGTTATCAGTCCTTTAGTTGCCATTGCTATCAGCAATTTCGGGGCAAAAATAGGGCAAAAAACTAGTAAGCTGCAGGCTCGTTTAGCCGATTTGTCAGCTTTGCAGTTCGAAAATGTGTCAGCTGTAAAAGTTGTCAAAGCTAACTGCCGTGAAGATTATGAGTATAAGCGCTTTGTCGATCGCAATGAAGATAATTACGCCGCACAGATGAAAGTCGTCCAAGTGCAATCTATGCAGTCACCCGTAGTAGAATTTTTGGGCATAATTGGCATTATTATTATCGTTTGGTTCGGAGCTACTCGCATTCTTCAAGGTCAGGTCAGCTTTGCACAAATGACCGAATATTGGGCTTTAATGGCCATGACTAGTCACCCACTGTCGGTGCTTTCTACTTTTTACGGTAGCTGCCAAAATTCCGCTGCCGCGGCGGTGCGAGCTTTTGAAATTATCGATTCCGTTCCGGAAACTTCCTGTGATGGCGCCGAAGTGTTACCCGAAATAAAGGGAGAAGTGGAATTTAAAAATGTTTCGTTCGCTTATGAAAAAGATAAACCAGTTTTGGAAAACGTCAATTTAAAAATAAAAGCTGGTGAATTTGTCGCTATTGTCGGTACTAATGGTTCGGGCAAATCTACATTGGTAAATATGTTGGAGCGTTTTTACACTCCCGACTCCGGACAAATTACTATTGACGGTCATGACATTACCAAAGTTACCTTGGATTCGCTCCGTTCTCAGATAGGTATCGTCTTTCAAGAATCGGTACTCTTCCGTGATACTATTTATGAAAATGTACGTTACGGAAATTTAGATGCTGATGAAGCTGAAATTAAAAAGGCTATTACTATGTCGGGAGCTGATGAGTTTGTAGCGAAGTTCCCCGAAGGCTTAAATACTAATGTGGGAGAGCGCGGTTCGGCTCTCTCTGGAGGTCAGCGCCAACGTTTAGCTGTAGCTAGAGCTTTAGTTCATAATCCACGTATTCTAATTTTAGATGAATACACTTCCGGACTTGACGCCAACGCAGAAAGTAGCCTAACTGAAGTGATTGATACTTCTATGAAAGGGCGCACCTGTCTGGTAATTGCCCACCGCTTAGCTACTATTAGACATGCTGATCGTATTGTAGTTATGAATTCTGGCAAAGTTGCCGAAGAAGGATCTCATAGTGAACTGATGGCTAAAAACGGATTGTATCGCCGTATTTTTGAAACGCAGTCTATAGTTTAGCAGGAAGAGCTTGTCTATAGTTAACTAACATCATAAACAATCGAGCTGAGAAAATGTCTTTGCTCTTGCTAACTAATGGGCAGAGACAAACTTCTGAGCTCGTTTTTTTTGATTTATTATTTCTTTATTTGATTATCGACTTTCCAAACTTAATAAAAAAACGTTCTTGCCAGGGCTTGACAGCCATTTAGACAAGAACGTTAGCCTATAAAAAAAGTAAACAGCACGAACGGTAATACTTTAGACTAAAATTGTCTGCTTGCTTTTTTATCGGAGATTTCAGATAAAAATTAGCCTGGAACAGTAAAAACTCAGCTAATTAGGGATTGCAGTTTTTGCATGGTGAATAGCCTTGGCGAATTAGACTGCTGAGCGAGCCTGTGTACTCTTCTCGATTAGATGGACTGATCTTTTGGGCGTAACTGCAAGAGGGGAGATGAATTTTTTTACTGCGGTTATTGAGAACGTAAATGTTGATAGCTGTACTTTTAGAGTATTGAGAATTTTTGTTATACTTCTTTTGGTAGGAGGTTTGGGAGGAATTAGAACGTCCGGAATTTTTCTGTTGATAGGCTGTGCCTGCCGCTCCGTAAGAACTGGCTCCAGTTTTATAGTCAATACTAATTTGGGGCTGCACATTATAGCAGAAAATGTTAAAGAGAATACCTTGGCCGTTATCTTCAACGGACATAGCCTCCATAAGCACGCCGTGAGCTACTAAATTATTTCCCTGAAATATGGGAGTAACTCTGTAAAGCACGTGGTTGCCAGTTTCTTTTATGTAGTCGGCTACCATATTCTCAAAAGGAAGCATGCCTTGAACATTTAGATATCTGGTGCCGGTGATTAAATTGCGCTCATTGGCATTTTCGGCTGTCAGCTGATAACCAATTAAGTGGCAGCGGTTGTACAGATATTTACCTTCTACGCAATCGTACTTGGCTAAATGCCAGCCGCTAGGTTTAACTTGCCCTATCTTGCCTCTTTTAGCAGTAGGCATAAGATCGCGTCCAATATTGGCGACAGCCACACCGCAGCGCCCCAGGTTATCTAAAGGACTGTATCTTTCATAAGAGCGTGAGGTACGGTCAGCTTTAGTAAAATAGGGTACATTTTTATTGATAACAGCATAAGGGGTACCTGAGTAGGCAGGAACTTTAGCTAAGGAAAATTTACCTGCAGTTGAATTGGAGACTTTTTTTGTTGAAGCGGCTAATAGTTTAATTGTGGAATCTGCTGCTTCGACCGGTTTCAAGTTTAGAGCTACGAAGCTCAAAACTGCGATTATGAATAACAGCAACCACAACTGTCTCGACTTATTTTTGCTGCTTACATTAGCAAAGTTGTATCTGTGCATATTTTTTAACCTTTGCGTACAAAAATTTCTTCAGTAATTTTTTCATGAGAAGAGCCTACAAAGTCGGCAGAGCTTATTTTCTGCCATTCTTGAAGCAGATTCAAGTCAAAATAAAAATCAGCAGGATAAGTTCTGTTCCACCTGTAGATAATTATTCGTTCTATTTTATCTTTGTAAGCGGCTGCCGAAACATTTTCCAGGAAACAGTAATCCCCAGATGAAGCTTCACTTAAAAAATTTTTGCTGATAGATAATTGCTCTGGAGCCGCTTGCGAAGCAAATTGTTCAGCTGAGTAGGCGTTTAAAAACAGCTTTTTACCAGACAGTTTAGAAATTAATCTCTCGCGCATCAGTCTATCTTGACTTTGACGCCGGTTATTGAACATTAAGCCGTTTTGATTATCTAGAGCGGCTACGAGAATCATATGCTTATTTTTCCTTTCTCAAGTTCAGCTGCCCAGTGAAATAATTTACCGTTTAGTTCGTAATCTGCTCGGCAGCCGCGGATAGATTTTCTTCTTAACTAATAAATATTGCAAGATCTAGTGAGAATTTTTTTGACTGAAGCTGACCTAAAAAATTGGCTTTATTATTTAGTTTTTGCTTATGTGCTGCGCTGATAATATCTTTACTTTTATAAGTTATGTTTTGAAATAGAGCTTGTAAACGGGGCGGGGTGGTCTTGTTTTTTTAGCAAGGCAGCCGTCTCAAAGGGGGGAAAAGTAATGTTTGCCAATATTTTTACGGCCGCTTTAATCGGTGTTAATTCTCATTTGGTTTCTTGTGAAGTCGATATTTCTAGAGGTTTACCTAGGTGTATAGTGGTAGGCCTGCCCGATGCTGCTGTTAGTGAAGCTGGTGAGCGCGTTTGGGCCGCTTTCAGTAATTCCGGTTACGAGGCGCCGGTGGGGCGGGTGCGCATTAATTTGGCTCCGGCTGAGCTGCGCAAAGAAGGAGCCCGCTTCGATCTTTCCATGGCTTTGGCCGTTTTAGCCGCCGATGAAAACTGTGATTGCGTAACGCCAGATATGGTGAAAAATTGGCTAGTGTTGGGTGAATTAGCTATGAACGGACGAGTTCGCGGCGTGCGCGGTGTGTTGCTTTCCGTTTTAATGGCTAAACGCTTGGGCTTTACTAATGTTATGGTGCCCCAAGAAAATTTAGCTGAAGCCTCACTAGTAGAAGGGATAAACTGCCAGGGAGTTTCCTGTTTGGCGCACGCCGCCGCCTTAGTTAGCGGCCAATATCAAGAAGCTATGGCTATAGAAGCGGGACAGCAAACTGAATATGCCCATTATATTGGCAGCTCAGCAGAACTAGTTAGCAGCTCTGCGGAGGAGAACGATCTTAAATATGTCTGCGGTCAAGCGGTCGCTAAGCGCGGATTGGAAATTTGTGCCGCCGGAGGACATCATATTTTGATGCTGGGGCCTCCAGGCTCAGGTAAAACTATGCTGGCCCGTTGTTTGTCGTCAATTTTACCCCGGCTCAGTCGCGAAGAGGCCATCGAGGTGGCGGCTATTCACAGCGTTTCTCAGTGCTTCAGCTCTAAAATGCTTCAGCAAATTCCCTTCCGATCCCCTTCTTCCAATATTTCTGCAGCCGGTTTGTTAGGTAGCATTCAGCCTGGAGAAGTTACTTTGTCTCATAAAGGTATTCTCTTTATGGACGAGTTCCCCGAGTTTCGGCGCGATTGTTTGGAAGCTTTACGTCGTCCTTTAGAATCAGGGCAAATCGAAATTGCCAGAGCAAAAGTTCATACTCAGTATCCTTGTCGCTTCACCTTAGTGGCAGCCATGAATCCTTGTCCTTGTGGTTATTGGGGCGATCGTGAAAAAAACTGTATCTGTCAGCCGTCCAAGCGTCTGCGTTATTTATCGCGCCTTTCCGGACCTCTTCTTGATCGTATCGACCTGCAAATTCAGGTATCGCGCGCTTCTGCCGCTGAATTGCTTGAAACTTCTTTAAGTGAAAGTTCGGCTCAAGTTCGCGCTCGAGTCGAAAGAGCTTTAGAAGTGCAACGTCAGCGCGGCTGTCGCAGCGCCTTTATGAATGCTGCTCAAACCCGCCGTTTCTGCCTTCTCGATAAAGAGAGTCAAAAATTTTTAGCCGATGAGGTCAAGAAGCGTCATCTCTCCGGAAGAGTTAAAGATCGTCTCTGTCGCACCGCTCGGACTATAGCCGACCTGGCCGGACGTGACCATATTATTTTGAGTGATTTATGCGAAGCTATGGAGTACCGAGCTTTCGATCGTTTTATGGCTTCCCTGGACAGTCGCTTTGTATAAATTAATTTCAATATGTTAGAATTAGTGCCGTTAGTTTTATAATTTTCAGAAAGTATGAGCTTATGGGCCCTATGATGAAATTTTTGAACGGTATGCTGGGTAATGCTTCTGAAGTTAGTGCTGAGGAAATTTTTCGCGAATATGCCGAAATTTTTATACCAGGAGAAACTATCGATCGCGCTTATAGGCAGATCCGCGATCTAATTATTTTTACTAATAAGCGTTTCATTTTTATAAATATTCAGGGTTTATCAGGCAAAAAAGTCTCCTTCTACAGCATTCCTTACAAAAATATCAGCCATTTTTGCACCGAAACTGCCGGCACTATAGATCTCGATTCAGAGTTGAAAATTTGGGTAGTTGGTTCCAATATTCCGGTAGTCGATCTAAAATTCAGTAAAGATTTAAATATTAACGATATTCAAGTTCTATTGGCTGGATATACATTAAAGTCTTAGTTTATTTAGATCGTCTTATTAACCTTTCATCTAAAAGTCGCTTTAGCTTAGGTTACTTTATAAAAAGGCACCGCCTTTTGAAGCTGTTTGTACTATTTTTTTCTCGGCTGGTCGGCTAGTTAGCTGTATACTGATAGGCTGTTTGTGCTAAAATGCGGCCAGTTAAAGCGGACGAGCCGCTTTTTTAATTTAGTTTAAGCTTTGCAATAGAAGTGAGTTTTGTTTCATGATCTATTTAGATAATGCAGCTACAACTGCGGTATTGCCCGAGGTCGTTGAGGCTATGCTGCCGTTCTTTACTAAGTTTTATGGTAACCCTTCCAATATTTACGGTCTTTCCTTGACTTCGCGCCGTGCTCTTGATGCAGCCCGAGCTTCAGTCGCTAAATCTATTGGGGCCAAACTTCCTGCTGAGATATTCTTTACCGGATGTGGTACTGAATCGGATAATTTGGCTGTTATCGGTTTAGCTCGGGCTAGACGAGAATTGGGCAATCACATTATTACTACCGCTGTAGAACATCATGCTGTGCTGCATGCTTGTGAACAGTTAAAAAAAGAAGGTTTTGAAATAACCAAAATTCCAGTCAATTCTCAAGGATTGATTACGGTTGAGCAAGTGGTCGATGCTTTAACAGATAAAACTATTTTAGTTTCGGTTATGATGGCTAACAACGAGGTCGGCACTATTCAGCCTATAGCTGAGCTGGGGCGCCTTTTAGCTAATCATCAAGCTTATCTGCATACTGACGCTGTACAGGCTGCCGGCTATATCCCTATAAACGTGGTTGAGTTGGGGGTAGATGCTCTCAGCATGTCTGCTCACAAATTCCACGGTCCTAAGGGCGTGGGGGCACTTTATTTGCGCACTGGAGTGAGGCCTTTAAGTGTTAATTATGGTGGAGGCCAAGAGCGAGGGCTGCGTTCTGGAACAGAAAATGTTCCAGGTATTATAGGCTTAGCTAAAGCTTTGGAAATTTCCTGTACCGATCAAGCTAAGCGAGCTGAAGATTTGCAAGCTAAACGAGATTATTTAGTGAATAAAATCAGTTCTGCAGTACGTGGGGCCGAATTGACAGGCCATCCCACATTGCGTTTGCCGGGTAATGCCAGTTTCGTTTTTCCTGGAGTGGAAGGCGAATCTTTAATTATGCAGCTCGATCGCAAAGGGGTGTGCGCTTCTTCCGGTTCCGCCTGCGCTTCTTCTGCTTTGGGCGTTTCGCATGTTTTGGAAGCTATGGGATACCATGCGCCTTTAGGTAGGGGCAGTCTTCGTTTAACTCTCGATGCTTCTATTACTTATTCTGAGCTCGATGAAGCGGCCGATATTATTATTAAAGCCGTTCAGAAACTGCAAGCTATGGCTCCTAAGTCTTGTTTCAGTAAAACGCGTTCCTGTGGCCGCTAAAAAATATGGAATATTCAGCTAAAACTTTACTGCACGGAGAAAAGCCTGCTCATGTGGGGGAAATAGTTGGAGCTCATGGGCATGCGCAGGCGGAAAATCCTGTTTGTGGCGACACCGTAGAATTTTGGATAAATCTTGATGCTGAAAGAAAAAGTGTGCAGCAGGTAGTTTTTAAGTCGTTCGGATGTTTGGCTGCTGCTGCTGCTTCAGAAGCCTTGTGCGAGTTAGCTCAAGGGAGGTCCGTAAATGTCGCCCTCGCCCTAGAGGAGAAGGATATTCTGGAAGTTTTAGACGGACTTCCTCCAACTAAGCAGCATGGAGCTGCATTAGCGTGTGAAGCTTTTCAAGAAGCTTTAAACCAAGCCGTGTGCCATCAGACGAGCTGCTAGTTTGCTGCAAGTAGTAAACTAGGAGACTAATCTGGTAAAAAGTAAACAATCGCAACTTTTTGCAGGTGAAAAAGGGCTCAGGATGAACTTGAGCCTAATTTTTGCTAATTAAGAGGATTTAGCTCTTTTGCATTATTCTTTACACAATCGAGAGAGCAGAGCCAGCCGTCAGAGAGAAGCGGCTCATCAGCGGGCTATGGAGCCTACGCGCCGTTATTGCTATATAACTAAACGTGAAGTCACCGTCTGTATAGATTATCCCCAATATGTTAATTTCAGGTGTAAAGGGCCTGAGGGCGAAGTTTACTGTGAACACATAGTAGAGTGCTATCGCAAGGGCGTAAAATGTCGCCACAGCGGTATCTCTCAGCTTTATCCCGATCCTTTTACACCTGAATCAGCTGCCAGTCTTCCCGATAAAGAACTGACGTTAGATAACGTTTGAACTGGCAGTTTTTTATCAGCTTAAGCTGACTGGCTGCTCACCGATAGACAAACTTTAGAAATGCATGTTCTTTTCTCGGGAGCAGGTTTCTTTTGTTCTAGTAATGGAAGGGGTCGAAGTGGCCGTAGTCTTGCTATTTTGCTTGGCATAGCTACTGTGCTTAGTCGATCTTTTCCAATTACGTCCGTTTCTGTCTGTTAGAGGAATTTCTACTTCTTCGACTACAGAAGCCTTAAAGTCTATAGATAGGTCCATTAAGCAGGCGTACTGATGACCGTCCACCCGTTTAGAAATTTCGACCTGTTGACCTGGAGCTAAAGGATTTATTAAGTAATCTTCTACTACTTCCCAATGGGAGCCACGTTTGCTGCTTTTGACCATAAATTTGACCATAAAAGGTTTTTTAACAGCTAATTCGCCCGTGTTTCGTATAGTAGCTTTTATTTCGTAGGCAGTGAGGAAGAATGACATTTGGCGCAGCACATCAAACTCCACAATTTCCGGATTAGCTGGCTTCGGTTTCACGTTGCCGCTGTTGGTGGACGAACCGTTTGAACTGCTTTCCGTTAGAGAACTGGGCTGAGCTGAAGAAGTTGTTTGAGAATAGCTGATAACTGCTGGCTGTGGCTGCTGCTGAGTAGGGGCGCCCACATTAGTGGGAGCTGTTCCGTTTACGCCTGTTGCTAGGCCGTACATTTGATTTAATCCTGAAGGGTAACGCATGCCAACTGCGTTGTGCATAGTAGATACCTCTTCTATAGTGCGCGGCTGTTCAGTAGTGATCTGACGTGAGCCAACATTAGTTACTGAAACCACGGGACGTTCATAAGGGGAACTTTTTGCGTTTTTGCTGCTTAAGCCGCCCAAGCCAGCCTCAGGAAAAGCTGGGTTGTCCATAGCATCGGGAGCTGATATCACAGAAGAAGAGCCGTTGATATTAGGCAAAGTTTCTAAAGGAGGCATGCCGAAAACGTTGCCACCGTTCTGAATACTGCTCAGGTAAGCATTTTTAGCACTTACTCGGCCGTTTAATGTAGGCAGAGGAACTGAACTCAGAGTAGCATTGCCGCTGCTTCCGCTGTCAGTTTTTACTATAATTTGTTTTTCGTTATTGGTAATTTGCGCTTTGATAATGGCGCATATTTCGTTGAGCTGAACAACTAAATCATTTTCGTACAGGCCAGAAGGAGCTTGCAGAGGAATTTGCTGGCCATTGTAAATGCAGTAAGTTTGCCCGACAACGATGGTTAACATAGAAGATGACCAAGAAGCTTCTAATTTCTGACCGTCAAACTCTACTGAAGCACCTGAGGCTCGAAGTAGAGGAGAAGCTTTGACAGCTATATCGTTGCCCGTAGAGCCAATTACTGCTGAACGCTCTAGAGGTACGCCGTTTACCAGAACATCGGGATTGATCTGGGCCTGCTGAGCTAATGATATACCGCTAGTTAGTGTAAACAGCAACACCAAGCAGAGAAGCGGCCAACTCAGCCGCCGATAATGATCATGCATAATAAATAAACTCCTGAGTAAATTCCGGACTACTTATAAGCAGAGAAGCCTGCCTGCTAAGTTTGTGCGAAACATCCGCCGCAGAGAAATTTTAGCAGAAAAGCGGCGTCTTTTATAGAGTAGTGTGTCCGGATAAGCTACTTAGAGAAGCGCTTAGTACTAAATCTGCCAAAGTTACGGCCAGCATAGCTTCAACTGCAGGTACAGCCCGTATGGCCACACAGGGATCATGGCGCCCTTTTATACTGATTTTGCAGGGCTGTAAATCTGTATTTAAAGTTTCCTGTTCTATTCCTATACTCGGAGTGGGCTTGAATGACACGCGGCCCCAAATTATTCCTCCTGCAGATATGCCGCCCCAAATACCTCCCTGACGGTACGTTTTGGACACAACGCGGCCATGGCATTCTGTCAGCGTGTCGTTAGCTTCAATACCGCTCATAGAACTCATTTTAAAACCTTCGCCTATTTCTACTCCTTTAGCTGCAGGCAGTGAAATAAGAGCGGAAGCAAGTCGGGCGTCTAATCTGTCAAATACCGGATCGCCTATTCCCGGAGGTAGCCCGCGCACCACAAATACTAAAGAGGCTCCCCAAGAGTTTTGTTCTTGGCGGGCCTGATCCAAAAGCTTTTGCAGCTGTGGTTCGGCTTGGTGGTCGGGGCAGCGAGTCCAGCTTGAGTCTATCTCCTGGCGGCTTAAGTTATTTAAATAATCTTCAAACTGTCCTTTTTGGTACTCAATTTTGTAAGGCCCTAGCCGTTCCAGCCAGACAGCGATACTAAAATTTTGCTCTCCGCCGTTATTGGGGAGCCATTGGCGCAGCATTTGCTCAGCTAAAGAACCAGCTATAACTCGACCTATAGTCTCTCTGCCGCTTGAGCGTCCGCCTCCGCGCCAGTCCCGCCAACCGTATTTAGCTTGCCAAGTGTAGTCTCCGTGAGAGGGACGGTAAACGGAAGCTAATTCTTTATAATCGTGGGAGCGCTGTCCTTGATTGCGCACTATAGCTGCAATAGGGGTGCCTAAGGCTTTTCCTTCGAATACACCTGAAAGAATTTCCACACGATCACTTTCCTGGCGCGCTGTAGTATTTATTTGGCCAGGTCTTCTTCTGTTCAGCCATTGCTGTATTTCTTCTAAATTAATCATGGTTTGGGCCGGCATACCGTCAACGACGACTCCGCAAGCCGGCCCGTGCGATTCTCCAAAAGTAGCAACTTGAAATATTTTTCCCAAAATACTGCTCATTTTGTACTCTCTTTTGTATAAATATTGTCAGACTTAAGGTCGTTTTCGTTTGTTTGTGGTTAGGGTTCCTTTGCCTTTTTGTTTTTTTTATCGGGGCAGGAAGGCAGCCGTTAGGAGTGAACTTTGTAAGTCTGGGCGGATAGGTATGCTCTGTGAAATTTTTGATATAACACCTGAAATAGTTTGCTATTTCGGTTTTTTATGATTTCTAAGAGGTTATAGACGGCAGTGACTAAACAAAAAGAGAATTTACCTGTAGGTTTTTTGATTACGGTACTTAGTGATGACGAGCGCCGCTTGTGTGCTTTAGAAGTGCGGTGCGCCGATGAATCTCAGAAAATTGAGGAGTTAAGAGAACTTGCCGGTCTGGCTTGTAAAACAGCTTTGACTAATTCTGACATAATGTACCTAGATCGCAGGCATATTCCTTGGGAAGAAGTTCGTCGTCGTGAGCGCAGTTTTACTGCCAGTGTTTCTAGTGAATGTTCCGATTACTCGAAAATAGAGGAACAGGTGCTTTCTCTTATGGGCAAATGGTACGGGGAAGTTTGCCTTATGGAGCACGAACTTAAAGGCAAAGGTAATTTTGGGTTGCTTTTGGCTAGGTTAAATAGAGAACACAGTTTGAAAGCTGCTTTTACTAATCTTGTTATAGTGCAGTCCTGAGGCTAAGCCTAGAATTTATCTAGAATTTTTGTCAGATTGGGTGGCAGGCCGACTGCTTTGTTCGTAATGGCTGTTTATTGAAGTTTTGTTGCTTTTTTTATTGTCTGTTGGCTACCCATTTGATAAAATAATTACACGATACCGTGCGGCACGCGGAGAACTCTGTTGAGTCATTTTTGCAGGTTAATTCGGCGTTTTCCGTTTTCCGTTTTTAGTCGGCGAGTGTTTAGTTCTTATCCTCTATCTCAGAGGACAAGTTCTGCCCGGCAGCGTTGTCTTCTAAAGCGGACTTCCGTCTTCGTTAGGTAGTTCCTGAGGGTCGTGCAGTTCCATTGGCGCGGTGTTTTAATTTTTTAGAAGGGCGTTTTACAAAATGTCTATCAATTCCGTTAACTCTTTTGCTAGTACTTACAGTGCGTCCGCTCCTGTATACAGCAAGGAGCAGACCAATGGCGAAGCTGTTGCAGTTCAAGCAGAACCGCAGGAAATGTTCGCTCTAAGCGAAGAAAGCAGCGATCCCATTGCTCAAAAGCCTAGCTTTGCTACTCGTGCCGTTCGCAATGTAGCCGGTGTGGTAACTGGAGCTATTGGGGCTGCTGCTGGAGCCACTAAGGGTGGCTTAGTTGGTGCTGCTGAAGGCAAAGTGAGCTTATCTCACGATGCTAAAATTGTTCTGCAAACTATTGGTGCTTCTGCCGGTTTAGTGGCCGGCTTGGCTATTACTGGTGCTGTCGGTGGTCCGGTTGCTCTGGTGGGTGGTTTGATTGCCGGTCCTTTAGTCGGATCAATGGCTGGTGGTGCTGTAGGTGGTGCTGTTGAGGGGCTCGGTTCTGCTTTGGTCGGTGCCGGCCCTGGTGCTGTCAGAGGTGCTAAGAAAGGCTTCGACATCGGTCGTACCGTAATCGACAAGATTGTAGCCAAAGATACTCCTGCTCCTCAAAATGACAATCAAACAAAGTCTCTCGGTGAGTAGAGCAGTTTAATTTACCTTTTTTTCTATAAATTGAAGGGGCCCCCGCCTGAATAAGGCGGGGGCCTCTTTAGTTGGGTTAGAGTACAGAACTATAGTTTTGCGACGTGCAGCTCATTCAGTTGTATCGATTGCTTCAAGCTTGTCTTTTAAAACTTTAATAAATTGTTTTTCATCGGTATGCAGGTTCAAACTGCAGGCCTTATTGAACATGTTCAAGCTTTGGGCAATATCATTTCTTTCCAAGTAAAGCTGCCCCAAAACCAAATAAGGGTATCCATCCTGCGGAGCTTCTGAGGCTAAAGATTTTAAGGATTGCTGTAGAGAAGCGCTGCGTTCCGATTTAAAAGCTCCGCGAAGCCACTGAATTTTTAATAAATAACTGTTGGGCAATTTGTTGGCTAAAAGAGCCGCTGTGTCGTCTAGTTCGTACCAAAGACGCTGGTCGCTGCAGAATTGGCAGATTGCTTCTGCCATGAAATTGGGCATAGCGTAAGAAGATAAGCTTTGCAGCTGGCAGGCCGCTCGGGGGCTCTGAATAGTAAATATGTACAAGAATGCTCGGGCTTCGATAACGTCTGGATGACGTTGAGGCAGCTTACTGAGCCAAAATTCAGCGGCCTGCCAGTCATATTTAAACATAGCTTGCCAGGCCTGTAACATTTTGGCTGCCGGTTCTTCCATCAGGCTTAGGTCTTTTGTTTCTTCGACGGTGAAATGGTGCTGGCGAATCCAAAATTTGGCCCTGCTTATATTCTGAGGATTGGCTTGTATTTGCTGCTTTATTTGCTTCCAATCTTGAGATGAGGAGTCGCCTGGCACAGGTTGTGGGGATGGTTGGATATTTTTTAAAGCTGAAGCTAGATCGAGTCGGCTTCGTGATCCGTTTAGACAGCTTTTGTAAGTTAGCATTTTATGATTAACCTTAAGTTTTAAGGCTTCAGAATCTAAAAGAAATTTTTGAGTTTTGGTTTGAACTTGTTTAATAATATTGGCAGTTGGTTCTTCTGAAGCTTTGACTCCTTTGCTATCGTCACCTATATACCAGACTACTAAATTCGGATCTGTTTTAGCAAAGCAACTTTGGCGGGTATAAGAATATCGCCCTTGAGCTGAATCGACGGGTACATATCCCAAAGTAGGACAAAAAACTTCACACCAGGAGTGGGTTAAGGGCTCTCGAGGTTGGGATGTGCTTAACAGCAGACCTCCGCTTATTCTCACTTTAAATCCGTTTAACTGTAGCAGCTTGGCAGTAAGTATGGCAGCGTCTGAACATTGCAGACGGCGATCTTTTAACATAGAGGCAAAAGATGTTTTAGCTTTTTCTGAACCATAATTAAAGTTAGTGCGCATAAAATCGTAAACAGATAGCAATTTATAAAGATCAGTCTTTTGGCTACCCGCAGCTTGGGAAGCTAATTTATGCAGCATTTCTTCTTCTTCAGACGAAGTTGCTGTTAAAATTTCATGCCAATAATCCGCTTGAAAGACTCGGCGCTCTGAATTTTGTTGAGCAGCTGCTTCCCAATCTTGCAAGCTGAAATTGTAAACTAAGGCCTCATTTTCCACAACAGCCTGTTGACTGATCGTAAAAAATTGCCCAGGTTGTATGGTGAGCTTATTGTAATGGGCATAAGTATTGCCAAATTCATCGCGGCTTTGGCTATCTGGTTCAGGAGTTAGGCGGAAATCGGTAATTTTTTGTCTGTAAGGCCTATTTTGCAATAGGGGAACTTTTAAAGAGACTAGGCAAGTATAATTGTGCAAATTTTGGTAGCTTACATCGAGAGTAAGACGGCGTTTAATGCTCTCACAGTCTTCTACAGACGGCATGGGTTGAGCTGTCGATAGGTTGCAACTCTGGCGGCAGCCAGCCAAACTAACTAAGGCAATTACAATTAAGGCCGAAAACAATTTATGAATCATTGTTTATTTGTTCTTATGTTTAAGATTGTTTTACAGTTTAACATAAAAGGCCGCAATTTTGACAAAATTAGAGGAAGAGGAGGGCTTTGAGCTGAAAGTGGGGCTCGTTTCTGGAGGGATAATTGTGAAATATTATTGTTATTCTGCTGTAATATCTGTGCTTTGGGCGGTAGCAACCGTCTGTCTTCCCTCGCTAGCTGCCAACGAAGATTCTTTATCAGTGAATCCGACTAGCAAAAGTCATACTGGTGTGGATACTGTCACTATTTCTAAAGTTACACCTCGCACTTCAGCCGATATTCCTCAGAATTGTCAGTTGCCCGTGGTGCTGCTAGCTGATTATCAGCTGCAATCGTCCAGTAGCGGCTTAATAAAAACTAGAGCCTTCATCTGGTCGCCTAAGGATAAGGGCAGCTCTAGTTATAAAAAGGGGCTGCGTCCTATTTCTGCAGTGATGCAGGCAGCCGTAAAAAAAGGCAGTGGAAGTGTGAAAGTTTCTTTCCCTCCTTTGGCTATGCCTGTTAAAGCAGATCCTCAAACTCAGTTAGTTGTGGTTTCTAGCTTACAGAACAGTGCTCATAAAGAAATTGCTTGGGGAAGTAGCTACAATTTTGTGCGCGGTTCTATGATGTTGACTAAGACCGCTGACAAAAGTCCGCGTTCCGCTATCACCGTTTTAGACTTCTCGCCTAAAGTCGGCACTCTAACTGTAGGCAAAACTCAGGAATTTACTTACAAGTTTCAATACAGCCTTAAAGAACAAGATTACGGTTTTGTTAACTTCGAATTGAAAAATGCTCTGGACAGTTTTGAAACTAGCCCTTGGTACTGTGCAGCTGTACCAGTTCCTAAAGGAGCAGGAGTTGTAAAGTACGTTTCAGGTAGATACTTTTTCCCGTACATGTACAAATTCTATAAGATGCGTTTGGGCGTTCTTTATCGCACTGAACCTTTGGGAGGTACTGTTGATGCGCTATTTTACGGGGATTGGCAGCTTGCTTCTAACTAGAATATATTGAAATTTAATTTTGCTTTTGTTACTATGAACACAGATATATCTTTCTTTGTATTTTGGGAGGAAAGAGCATGAACATAGCCTTCGTTTTAAATTCAGCCGTGCTTTCTGCTACTTGGTCCTCATTCAGAGATCGCGCCGAACGAAAAGGTGAGGGCAGTGCTTGTCAGCTCGACGGTGGAATTTTGCTGAATGTAGCTGCCGAAAGGGCTCTTTCTAAAGAAATTAAGGCCGCCGAACAATTAAAATATTCCGATTTAGTTCTTCCTGAGACTAACTTCCATGTTCAGTCTGTCAATTTGGTTCCTTCAATGCGTTCCAGAGTTAGCAAGGCTTTGCGCAATTTGGTAGATGGTTTTGAGCTGCCTCTGGTGCGTCGCAGTTTCGTCTGGTCTGGTTGTTTTGCGATGCTGGCTTCCGTAATTCTGAGCGGCAGTCAGCCAGTCAGTGCTGAAACTATTCCTGTTTGCTCTAAGACCGCTGTTCAGTCTGTCAGCCCCGTTCAAGGGCTGCTGGCAGCCACCGAGGTCGATCCTGTCAATCATGCTCTGCGTTTAGGCAGTGCTTGGGGATCCTACGCTGATTCGGATAGTAGCCATACAAATATCCCTGCTCAGCATATAAATATACCTAACGGGCAGCACAGCAACAGTGCTCATCTTCCATTAGGCAGCAAAGGACACACTCCTCAGGTTCCTCCTGTGACTGGGGCCGGAGTGTAGTTTAGCAACTGATACTAAAGAGAACAGCAGGCTAGTGCAGCCGCTCCATTTCAGAAAGGCTATTTTTATGAGACGATACAGAGTTGCCTTAGAAAAAGGGACTGAGCTAAATAAAGAGTCGGAATATCTTTTAGAAAACAGAAACCAAGCGGTTAAAGTTAATTTGCTTTCCCGGTTAGGTTCAGATAGCTCTAGTTTTGAGCTGTCTTTAATATCTTCTAAATATTCTAAGTTGGCTGCTTGTGCTGCGGCAGTAGGGGCTGTTATAGCTGGCCCCGTTCTGCCTGCTCAGGCTTCTTCTTTGGTAGGGCTGCCTAGCGCTTCTGCCCAAGTGGTTTCTCTGCAGGAGTGTTTTGCTTGTTCAGCTTTAAGTTCTTGCGGAAAAGAGATTATTTTAGACAGCGCTGTTAAGATTGAATCCCCTGATAATCTGCAGATCGCCCAAGCTAGCTATCATACTAACGGCTCTACCCATGTAAATAAAACGCCAGTTCCGCATACTAATACTGCTTGGAGCAACCATAGCAACACCGGTGGGCACTCTAATGGCGACTGGGCCAACCATGGCAATACCGCTTCTGGTACTGGACACGTAAATTTGGTGCACGGCGACTTCTTATTCTAAGCTTAAACTCTTCAACTTTTGTGTCTCAGGCTCGGCTCATTGTATGGCTGAGCCGCCTTTTTTTCAGCCTCTTTAATCTGCCTTCCCATATTTGTTAAGGTTGATGCAGAGGCCGCGGAGGTTTTGTTATGCTCAATCTGGTTGCTCCAGTAAGCTGCAACATTATTTTAGCGTCTGAAGCTTGTACGGCTGCTGATACGCTCAGTTTTCAAGAGTGGTCGGCTATTTTAGACCAGCTTGGAGCAGCTAATGAGTTTCGAGTTTACGGTTTTGAGAGATGGTTTTCTCTTAGACAAGAAGTCGGCGAAACAGCAGAAAATGTTCTGTCTTGGTGGAATAGACTGGATAGTTGCCAAAAGTGTTTTCACGTCTATTTTGACGGTTCAGTTGCTCTGGAGAAATTTCCCAGCAGTCTATGGGCTGCTCTCTTAAATTGTTCTTATTTAGGAAGCGTAGTATTTTGTTTTTCCGGTCAGCGTGCCTTAGCGGAAGAACCAGGCTGGACGCTCCTGGAAAATGCTGCCGCCGCTGGTTTCGATACTGAAGTGTCTATTTTGTTAACTGAATACAGCGCTTTATCTATTGAAGAGCTTACTAATGAAGCCCTCGACGGTGGGGCGTCGCTAGTTATTTTTGAGCGCTTATCTCCTGCTGAGAGTGGAGAACTCTCTTTAGAGAGCTTGCGCCGCAGTGCTGAACAAATTAAGGAGCTGCGCCAGCTCGGTGTAGAGGTGGCTATGAGCGGATGCTTCCCGAATTGCTTTAGCAAAGGCGATATACCTTCTTGTTTAGCTGGTACGGTTAGTTGTGCTATTACTCCCGACGGGATGCTTCGTCCCTGTCGTTATGTCGACAGTTCAGGCTGCTTAAGTTTAGTGCACAACAGTTTGACTGCCGCTTGGCGCAGCGATGCTTTTATAAATTGGCGCCGTATTAGTTCCGAGAGTTGTCAGCAGTGCAATAAATGCAATCTCTGTCCTGGAGGTTGCCTGCTTTATGCTTACAAGAGCGGCGGCCAAGATAAAGATCCTCTGATTTCAGAAACTGAGACGGAGGAGACTATTTTACAAGAAGTTACTTTGGAAGATGAACTTTGCCCAGTGCCTTGTTACAACATAAGGGCTGAGGAGTTCGGTTGGTTGTTGATGCGCGGATCTCGAGTAGTTCCTGTCAGTCCTAAGGCTGCGTCAGTTTTGGCCCGTTTCGATGGTAGAACTACGCTTGGCCAGATAGAAGAAGAATTCGGATCGGGAGCTTTGTCATTTATTTACTCGCTGTATGTGCGCGGTTTTGTTGAATTTAAAGATATGGTGGCGCTGGGTGAGGACAGCTGATCCTATTAGTTTTTTTAATTAAGTTAGACTGAACGGGGAGCTAAAAATGAGGCGAACTTTGAGCCGCGATTTTATGGATTTGGTGCGTCATTTTGCCTACCATGAAAAGCAAATCCATGTTTATGGTGTGACAGAGCCTCTATACCGCTCGGAAATTCACGTGGTTTGGTTGGTGGGCGTCGAACCAGGTCTTTATGGAATGAAGCTGGCGAAAAAAATCGGAGTGACTAAAAGTGCAGCTTCGCAAATTCTTTCCAAGTTAGAGAAAAGGGGCATGATTTCTAGCCGCGTAGCTGCCGATAAGCTAACGAAGCGGGAATACGCTTTAACTGAGGAAGGCTGGAAAGTCTTTGCTTTTCATGAGGAGTTGCACCGCGAGTTTGAGAAACGCTTTAATACTTTTTTTAAAAAATATACTCCTGAGCAGCGTAAGTTTTTGAAGACGTTTGTGCAAGACCTCAATAACGTTTTGGACATTTGGTTTACTGACGACCTTTATATATTGTAAGAACTAAGAATTGTCATTGGCAAGTTAATTTTTGTAATATTTTCTGTCTGCTATAGGCTGTGTTGTTTCTTTTCTAAAATTACCTTAAGAGAAGTCCCGATTTTGTAAGTATTTTAGCGTTTTTTTAGGAGGAAAAGGCGAGACAATATTTAAGGTTTGCGCTATCATAATGTAAGAAGGTGTGCGAGGGCTTGGCAGCGCTTTAGAGCTTCTTCTATTCGGGCCATGCAAAAAAAGGAGAGGAAACTATCGTAATATGCGTGTTTTAACCAAGCGTTCGAGGTTTTATGCTTTTTCACTGATAGAACTTATGGTAGTTATATCAGTGGCTTCGCTGCTTATAGCTATTGTAGCGCCAGCCTGGAGTAGCTATAATACCCGTCTAATGGTACTGACTAATGCCAATGAAGTGGCGGCTGAACTGCGCAATGCTCGTGAAAAAGCTTTCCGCAGTGGATATTTTGTGTATTTTTATTATCAGTATAATAGCTCTAAAAGAAAAACATACTATTCTTATTGTAGGACTGCGCGATTAAGTTACATTAATTTATCTAACGGTGTTTTGACCGGTAATGCGGGTTGGGGTGGGAATGCAGTAACTAATTCGTTGCTTTCTAAGGTTCATGTGCTAGATCGCAGATGCGATTTTTATAGTAGCGCTACTGCTACCTCTGCTCTCTCTAATGCTTACATTAGTTTTGATATTGATGGATCTGTTTTTGATACGTCTGGTTATGTAAAATCAGGTGACAATTATGTCATATATGTAGGCTCTGGAGGCTACTGTGTGCCAATTACAATTTCTCCTATCGGGCGAATAACGGTAGGTTAGGTATGAACAAGAACATCAATTTTGTTGCACAGAAGAAAAAACGGGGAGTGGCCCTTATTTCGGCCCTTTTCGTCTTAGTTATTATGGCTACTATTTGCGGCGGCTTTGTTTCTATTATGGCCCAAAATAGCAACGCTTCACGCCGGGCCGCTGAAGATAGTATTCTGCTCTATACGGCTGAAGCTGGCTTAGAATATGCGAAGTGGTGCGTTAAGCACAACCTAACTTATTACCCGGTGCGCGACCTTTACACTGCCTCTTCTTCCACCGTACCCAAAATAAAGGCTGGTGGCCTTTATAACTTTTGGGGATCGAGTGCCTATTTCGCTTACCCTGGAGCCGACATTTCCTCTTCTAATTTGGCTTCAATAGATTATCTGACTCGTCGCTATGAATATCTTTATTGGACTGATTTAAGTTTTGACAACTCTAATCAGAGTGGTCGCAAAAATGTTTTCGATGTGAACGGGGAAACCCGCTTTCTTACTACCTTCCAAATTACAGCAGGTGTAATTTGGGATAATGCCAAAACCAGCTCAACTTATAATAATACTTCTACTGTCAACTATGTCAGGGCTGTGGGCAGTTCCAGTCAGAGAGGGTTCCCTGTAGAATTAGTTTCTACAGCTAGGCTCTGGAGTCTGAAGGACAACGGTCAGCTTTATAACGCCTTTAATAATCAGAATAGCGCCAATCAGCTTACATTAGTAGAAACTTCCAAACTTATCGAAGATATGGGAGCAGTTCAGGAGGCCACGCGCACTTTGCACTGTACTTTCATGCATGCGGTCAACGCCGATCAGTACAAGAACAGCTACCCAAAACAAGATTATTACGATGTAAAAATGTTTAAAGATTACAGGGATTATGCACGATGAGTTGGATAAGCGTAAACAGGCGTCAGCGCGGCGTCACTCTCATAGAAATATTGGTGGCCGTAGCTGTTCTGGCTGTCGGCTTCGGCGCCGTCTTTCAGGTGTTCCCTTTGGGATACGCAGCGGCAGCTAAAGGTAAAAATCTCAATATAGCTTATGAGCTAGCTTCGCGCCGTTTGGAAGAGGCTCGCGGTTATGTGCTTTTTGGCGGTAATCCCAATAACGGCAATGCGCTATCTTCCTTCTCCTATTGGGGCAGCGGAGCGCCAGCTCCTGATGGTACTACTTATAAAGCTGTCAGCACTAACGGACAGTTTGTGGCTTTCAGTACTTCTACCGCTCCGGAGAATAAGTTCTTCTACAAAATAGACTGTCTGCCGGTAGTGGACAACCGTCGCCTTTATTTGGAGTTCCCGGCTAGACGCACTGGCGTAAAATCGCCTATCCACTATAACGGCAGCTACGCTCCAGCCACAGAGGTAGCTGACACCGCTAACTCAGGGTTCGCCTCTATGTTCCGTTTAACTGTCACTGTGCGCGGTCCGCTTCCTCAGGTCGAGTTGGCTGCCGATGATGAGTTCAGTAATTACAGCGAGGGTGCTGTAGAAGCCATACTTTCGACCATGGTGACCAACGAAAACTTAGGCGACGCTTTGTTGGCCAGTAACATGACTTTGCGCAATACTACTTATGGCACCGTGGGCGACGACCCCACTGGAGGTCTTACTGGCGTTACCGCTTACAAGGGAATGCCTAGGCGCGGCCCGAGTGTGGCTAATTTAAATAAAGTGCTCATCAAAGGATTTACCCAGACCAATCCTCATCCTGAAAATTTTACAGTGCTCAATGTCGCCAACTTGACGCCTACCGAATTAGCCGATACTGGACCCAGTATCTTAGACAGCAACGGAGCTGCTTCTGTGGCGCGCCGCCGTTTTGCTAACGATGCTTATTACGATCCTAGCTATGGCAAATACAATCCTTACTACCAAGATAAGACTGGCAGCCAGTTTACAGCTCAGGAGCTTATTGAGACTAATATTCTTGGTTTAGATAACGTTATGATTTACTCGCCGTCTTTGGCTGTAGGCGGATCTACCTATAAGCACAGTGCTTGTTCCTGGACCGGTGGCGGCTGGATTGCCGAAAGTAACAAGATTCATCGTTTACTACCCCCCGGAGCTGGCGGTAATCCCAGCAGCAGTTACTGGTGTTTAGAATTGGTTAACGATTTGATCGGCCGCGACGGCGATTCTCCCAGTAAAGCTGGAGCTGCTTTAATGGATATGAAGTTTGATGGCGATATTTATCTGGGTAGCAGTAACGTGGTCGGCTATACGGCTGGCAGCTGCGATTCCAGCGGCAATGTGTTCGGTACGAGAGTGCGTACTCTGGTTCGCATCGAGGCCGGTAAAAATTACAATAACGTTTTACAGTATTAGTTAAGGGCGTAACTGCAGGGAGGCACACAATGAATATGAGGTTTTACGGTTTTAGGTCTGGCCTGTTGAAGCGGCGCGGCTTTACTTTGGTAGAGCTGCTCATATCTATAGCCATGTTTTCGCTCTTTACTTTAACTATTACTCAGTTGCTGATGGGCGGTATCGATTCTTTTAAGCGCGGTCAGGTAATTACAACCTTAAAGAATGATGTAAAAACCTGCTTGACTCAAATTGAAGCCGATTTGCGTTATGCCAACAGTCGGTCTTCTTTTACCGATCCGGTTTATACTTCTGGAAATCAGTCTTTGGTTATGTCCTTTTATCGTTTTTATGCCAGAGATACAGACTGGACGGTTGATGGCTCAACTTCCACTTATAAAGTAGATTATGCTATAGAACAAGAGGGTGATACTTATGTGCTCAATTATTCTAAAAGGAGCGGTACTAAGTATAAAATGCTTGACGATGTTATGTTAAGTACGGTGCCTGGCCAAGCTGGTACTTCTGGCAATTACAACAGTTATTTCCAGTGGGGACGCGTTAGCTACGGAAGCAACATTAACACCGTTCCCGAAGATGTAATGAACATACGTTTGACTAGTGGCCGCTATTTAGGCAAAGAAATTTTAACTATGACTATGTCTAGTGCGGTAGCTGTTCGTACTCCTGTAGAGTGTTCTAATATGAAAGCTAGCGGTGGTATTCGCACCCAGGCTGTGGAGCTTTTGCCTTTTGAGGTTAATCTGCGTTCCGGCTCTTTATCATTCTAATAATAAATAAAAAAAAGAGCCTGCCAAAGCGGCAGGCTCTTTTTTTTTGAGGACTCAGACTTGCCGCCAGCGTTTAATGAGCATGGATATTACTAAGAACAGGCAGGCAACAGCTGTAATAGAAGCACTAGTAGGTAAATCATAACGTACGGACAAGCCCACACCTAAAAAAACTGAGGCTAAAGCAGAAAGCAGGGAGGCTATGCAAACCCATCTCCAGCGGCAGCTCAAACATAATCCGGTCAGCGGAGGTACTATCAGCATAGCAAATACTAGCAAAGCACCGGCACTGTGTATAGCGACAGCTATAGCTAATCCTACCGTAAAGTAGAAGAGCCAATTCCAAAATTTTACGTTGTACCCTAAAGCCTGAGCCATCATAGGATCAAACGAAGCCAATATAAACTGTTTGCAAAATATGAGGCTCATAGCTGCAATAAAGACTAGCGCGCCAATCATAAGATAAATATCCGTTGAGGTGACGGCTAAAACATTGCCGAAGAGCAAACTTAGCATATCGCTGTCGGCGTGGGGAGATAAGGCAATAAACAGAACGGCCGCCGCTCCAGCTGCTACGTAAGCGCTGCCTATGAGCCCTTCTGAAGGAAGTCCGCGTCGATGATCCTTAGCGAAGAAAGTTACTCCTCCCAGCATAAGAATGATGGCTCCTAAACTGCAGGGGAGGTGGAGCCAACCGCTCATAGCGATGCCGGCTGTTGCTAGTTGAGCTAGGGCTACTCCTACAAAGGTAATACGGCGCAGTACGATCAGCACTCCCAAGTAGGCAGTCATTAAAGCAGTCAGGGAAGCCGAAAGCAAAGCTAAAGAAGTAAAATCTAAATTATCAATAGACATATTCTCTCTCAGAAAAAATAAACGGAAGCCTATTTGCGGTATTATTTATTCCACCGAATGGGACGTCCAAACAGTTTGCTTAAATATTGAGAAGTAAATATCTCTTTAGGTTCGCCCCAGCTTATAGTGCGGCGGCCATTTTTATCAGAGTGAAAAATGCCGACAATTTGCGCATGTTCGGCCACAATTTCTAACATGTGGGTGACTATGACAACTGTCATACCCTGCTTGTGCAGTTGGGAGACTATTTCCAGAGTATCTTGGCTAGCTCCTAAATCCATGCCGTTAGTTGGTTCATCTAAAAGTAGGACTTGTGGTTTCGACACTAGAGCTCTGGCCATAAGTACTCTTTGCAGCTGCCCTCCAGAGAGAGCGCTGATATGAGAATCAGACCAAGCTTCTAAATTTACCTGCTCTAAAGCTTGCTTGACAGCTTGCCGATCAGTCGAAGATGGCCAAAATCTGTTTCCCATTTGGGCGTAGCGTCCCATAAGTACAGTGTCAAAAACGGAAAGTGGAAAAGAAGTTTCTAAAGTTTGGTGTTGAGGCATATAGCCGAGTCCATGCATACGGTGCTGCTCCTGACCTGAAGAGTCAAAAAATTTGATATGACCGCTTATAGGTTTAAGAGCCCCTACTAGACCTTTTAAAAGAGTAGATTTGCCGACGCCATTAGAGCCAACTAAGCCGATGTATTTGCCTCTTTCAAGAGAAAAATTTAGCCCTTCTAGTATGGGATAGCCCCCGTAGCCCAAACTGACTTGGCTGAATTCTGCAAACATAGCCATTTTATTTCAAAGCCTTAACTAACTGATTAACGTTGTATTCCATCATTTCTAAATAAGTAGAAGTATTAGGTAAACTTCCGGGCTGGATGGGCAATTTTAAAGTGGTGGCTCCCGATTTTTGAGCCACAGAGTTGGGCAAATTCTCAGGATACCAAGGTTCAAAAACTACCACCTTAACTTTAGAATTTTTCATCAGCTCTACAAGTTCGTTGAGTTGGCGGCTAGAAGGAGAGACGCCTGGTTTAGGCTCAATATTGCCGCATACTTTTAAACCGAAATGGGCGGCGAAATAGCTCCAAGTGCTGTGATAAGTGACGATATTGCTGCCTGCATAAGGCTGTAATAAAGCTTTCCAACGTTTATCGGCCTGATCGATTTTATGCCAGTAGGCGCTGTAATTTTTATCATAAATAGCTGAGCCTTCCGGATCGATACGTTTAAAAAAGGCGGTCATAGTTCTGGCCACATGTTTTACATTAGTAGGATTGAGAGTATAATGCGGATTTCCGTCAGGGTGAGCATCGCCACGGGAACGATCGACTTTGCCGCTAGGCTTATCCATAACTTTAATGCCTGAGCTGGCTTCTAAAAAGTTAGGTTGTCCGGGCATAATTTTGGGATTGCGAGCGCTGCGCAGCAGACTGGGAGCCCAACCTATTTCCAAGGATAATCCCGTTTCGATGAAAGCATCAGCTTGCTGTAAGGTACGCAGATAGCTAGGTTTTGTTTCCACAAAGTGAGGATCTTGGCCGCCTTTGGCAATACAGGTAACTTTTACACGGGATCCGCCTATCTGGCTGGCTATATCGGCTAAATCGGGCGTAGTGACAGCCACATTCAAAGTTTTATCGGCGCATACTGGCTGAGAAAAACAAAAAGCCAGACACCAAACTGTCAGAAGAACGCACCAAAAAGAAGTTTTAGACATAAAAAATACTCCTTTATTTAGGCAAGATTAAATTTAATATTTATGGGCTCCATGAGGGCCAATTACTACATTCCACTGCAGTAGCAGTTCGTTATAGCTAGGCTGCCAACTGGGAGAAGTTCGGTTGTATTGCAGTTTTATGGAATTCCATTCGTTGGCGATATACTCTGCAAAGGTAGAGAAGCGCTTAGTTTTGCCGTCTTCAACTAAAGGAGACTCAGCTTCTTCATAGCGAGCTCCTAAGCGGAAATTTTTATTGCAACGGTACGCTAAATAGGTGTACCAGCCACTCAAATTTTTGTCTTTGAGCATAGAATGGTGCTCATGCTCTTCCATTTCTTCAATTTCTTCAGTTCGGTTAGTTTGGTAGGACTGATGAGCCTGCATGTATTCGCTGCGCCAAATGAATTCGCGGTAAGGATCAGCAGTAGGGCTCCATTTTAGAGTTAAGTCGGCACCGTTAATAGAAGAAGAGCGTATATGCTCGCTGTCTATAGAAGAACTGGCGTGAGAAAGTCCTAAAGTTAAAGTAGTATCGTCATTAAGCTCAGCCATATTTTCCCAGCGGGCGCTGAACATCGGATTGTGTTTGCCCTCGTTGGGAAACAGTGCAAATTCTTCTTCAGCCTCTTCGCCGTTGTGGGAATGGCCTTCGATGCGGCTAGTGACTGAGGTGGAAATTTTCGAATACCATGGAGTGGGCAACAGCCAAGATAACTCTACACCTGGAGTGGATAGTCCCTCTTCGCCTAAAAATTCAGTATAGGGTAGAGGGCGATCTATTTGAGGTAGAGCGTGAGTATGCGTAGAATTTAAAGCTCCAAATTCTGTGCGCATTTGGCCAGCGCGTAGTTGTAAACCGCCGCTTAGCCCCATATATTGTATGAAAGCTTCCTCTAATTCCGGACTTTCATTTTGATGGGCGGCAAAAGTTGCTTCTAAACGGGTAGACGGATCGACTGGGGCTGAAAGCTGCAGTTCAGCTTCCTGAATGAAGAAGCTGTTTTTTGTTGAGCTGTCTTCCTGGCCGCCTAGTTGGCCTCCGCCTAGCAAAACTAACGAAATGTTAGGATTCATATCTGGCTGTTGGCCGCTGGCCTGAGCAGTGGCCTCTTGGGGGGCCTCAGAGGCTGAAGGGGGTTCCGGCCCCAAATCTTCAGTTTCACCGTCGTCTGGATTGGCTTGGGCTTCCAACTCGTTAAGCTTCTTAGAGCTATTTAAAGAGTTATTTTCATTTGGTGAGGACTCCGCTAGAGCTGCTTCCTTTTCCCGATCTAGCTTATCCGTGGGAGCGTCAGCTAGATTTGGGGTTTGCTTGGGCTCCTCCATTGAGGCGGCAGCTGCTGTTCTCTCTGAAAAACTGCCCTCACCTTGGGTAGCTGCTGTCTGGAACTGACCGCGCCTCATTTCCTCAATCTGAGAGCGCATTTCGTCTATTTGAACTTGCTGTTTTTCGATTAATTTGGCTTGATCTTCGAGTAGGCGCTGCTGTTTTTGAAAAAGTTGCTGCAGTTCATCGAGTGAATGAGTAGAAGGCTGAGCTGCAGGGGTGGAATTATTTAAGCTTTTAGTATTGTCAGCTGTATTATTTAACGAGGCAGAAGGGCTGCTAAGGTCTGTGGAATCGACAGTTTCAGCTTGAGCTGAAAGCGATAAAGGACCAGCTAGAGCAGCACCAAGCAGACCAATACCCAGAAGGTGTAGGTGTAGCTTCGGCAATTTTATTCTCCAATTCGGCTTAAAAAATATATATTGATGTAGTTAAATGGCAGAGCCGAGAGGAGAAGGAGGTGAGCGGCCCGTTTTAGATATGAAGTCTAGACGGTCGCAAAGGCAACTGTAATATTCCAACTGTTCTGGCAGCGGACAACAATAGGGTAAGAACAGAAAGCTGCGGTATCCTTGACCTAGTTGGATAATAATTTGGCAAGCGGAACAGTCGTCTTCTTGAATTCCAGAAGTGTTTTCCAAGTGAAGGGCACGATTAGAGCAACTGCAAAAGTCCGCCTGATCGAAGAATTCGATTTGACAGAAACGGGCTGCCTCACAAGGAAAAATTCGGCTGCTGTGAGGGTGCAACCAAAGCATACCTTGAGCTGGTACAAAGAAAAAAAGCAGCCATAAGCAGATCAGCCCTAAAGAACCGAACTTACTTAGGTCGTTATTTTTATCTTTAGCTCGCAGCATATGGAGTAAGTATTGAAATAAGGGTAAATAACTTTAAGATCAACTCATTATAAACCCGCTTTCTTTATTAGTCAATGATAATGAAAAATCATCAGCACTAACCTGTAGTACCATTTTTAGAAGTTTTAATTTAATTTAATACACAATATATTAAAAATTTTATGCAAAAAAGTATCTTTTTCTGTAGGGTAAAAGCCTTTAAATATTAAATAATAGGCTTATGAAGACTGTAGCAATGTTGTTAGCCGGCGGGGAGGGCTCACGACTCACTGTCCTCTCTGAAAAGAGGGCCAAGCCCGCTGTTCCTTTTGCCGGGAAGTTTCGTATCATTGATTTTACCTTGTCGAACTGTGTAAACAGCGGCATCAATACTGTAGGAGTGCTTACTCAGTATCGCCCCCACAGCCTTGCCGATCATATCGGTATTGGCAAGCCTTGGAATTTAGATCGCAACCGAGGCGGAGTGCGCATCCTGCCCCCTTACCAAGAGCGCGGAGGACAGCATTGGTATGCAGGTACAGCCGATGCTATCTATCAGAATCTTGGCTTTATCGAGAGCAATAATGCCGATTTAGTACTTATTCTATCTGGCGATCATATATATAAAATGGATTACAATGCCATGATCGCTGCCCATGTCGCTAATCATGCCGATTTAACTGTTGCAGTTATGCCTGTGCCCATTGAGGAAACGCATCGCTTCGGTATTATGGTGGTAGATGGAGAGGGACGTATTACTGAATTTTATGAGAAGCCCAAAGAGCGTGATAAAGGTAATTTAGCTTCTATGGGCATCTATATTTTTAATGCCAGCATTTTAGCAGAGCGGCTTAAAGAGGATCCGGGAGTTAAGGTCGATTTCGGTAAAGATATTATTCCTTCTATGGTAGAGCGCGGCGATCGCGTGTTTAGTTATCGCTTTGAAGGTTACTGGGTCGATGTCGGCACCATCGATTCCTACTGGAATACTAATTTAGAACTTCTCAAAGATGGTCATGGTCTCGATCTTTACTCCAATAAATTCCCGGTTATGACTCTTTCCGAAGAGCGTCCGGCGGTAAAGATTGGACCGCAGGCTAAAGTAACTGGTAGTTTGCTCTCCAATGGTTGTGTAATTAGGGGTACAGTTATAAACAGTGTGCTCTCTCCTGGTGTGTATGTCAGCCCTGGAGCCGTAGTGATGAATTCTGTTCTGATGAACGATACTTGGGTCGGACCAGGAGCTCGTCTGGATAAATTGGTGCTCGACAAACGCGTTGTCGTAGGCACTGGAGCGCAAGTAGGCGTGGGCGATGAGAGTGTGGCTAACGAAGATATGCCGGATAAACTTTTTGCCGGTATAACTGTAGTTGGCAAAGATTCAATCATTCCTGAAGGAGCCAAGATTGGCCGCAATGTACTTATTGGCATCAATAAAGATGAGAAAGATTATCCTGAAGACAGAATAGTAGGAGACGGTAAGAGCATTTAACCCGTCTGCGCTCAGACAAAGGAGCAAATTATGTCTAATACATTAGCAATGATTATGGCTGGAGGGGGCAGTCCCGGCCTAAGTGTGCTTACTGAAGTCCGTGCCGATGCTGCTGTAGAGTTCGCTGGTAAGTTCTGCCTAATCGATTTTCCGCTGTCTAACTGTGTAAACTCTGATATTTATAATGTGGCTGTATTGACTCAGTACCGTCCTCAAACGCTCAATAGTCATATCGGAACTGGCACTCCCTGGGATCTAGACTTGAATCAGGGAGGTGTGCATTTACTACAGCCTTACAGAGGCGGGGTCTATGGCGACTGGCAAAAAGGTACTGCCGATGCTGTGCGCCGCAATCTCGATTTTATTATGGCGCAAAATGAGGAGTATGTGCTTATCCTGTCTGGAGATCATATTTACTCTATGGATTACCGTCCCTTAATAAACGCCCATATTACTAATAATGCCGATGTAACTATTTGTGTACGCAATGTAAGCAGCTTCGATGCTCATCGCTATGGAATGCTTTTGGTTAATAACGATCAGCGTGTCTACGGTTATGAAGAGAAGCCTAAGCGTTCCCACAGTTGTTTAGCGAATATGGGCATTTATGTCTTCCGCAAAGACTTTTTGGTTAAAATTTTAACTGAGCACGATTTGAACGATT
The DNA here is from genome assembly GCA_051874735.1 of Candidatus Bruticola sp. Classification (GTDB taxonomy): domain Bacteria; phylum Vulcanimicrobiota; class Xenobia; order Xenobiales; family Xenobiaceae; genus Bruticola. The sequence goes on from JBJEGD010000040.1 coordinate 65,934, forward strand.
TCGGTCGCGATTTGCTGCCTTACGTAATAAGCCAGCATCACCGTGTGTTTAGCTATTATTTCCCTGGGTATTGGGCCGATGTCGGCAACATTCAGTCCTATTGGGAAGCTAATATGAGTTTGCTGGCTGAGGAACCTGCTCTCGATCTCTATGATAGCGGTTGGGTTATCCATACTCGTTCTATGGATCAAGCTCCGGTGCGCATCGGTTATCAAGCTAAGGTGGCGGACAATATTCTTTCCAACGGAAGCAAGGTAGACGGTGACGTCAGTCGCAGTGTGATTTCTTCTGGGGTCGTCATTGAAGAGGGCGCAATAGTTAGGAATAGTATTTTGATGCGCGGCGTTTACGTTAAGAAAGGTTGCGTTATCGATCACTGTATTATCGATTGCGATTGTGTTATTGGAGAGAATTGTCAAGTTGGTGTGGGCGAAGACATTGTTCCTAACAGAGAAATGCCGAGCGTTTTAAATACTGGTCTTACTCTTATAGGTAAAGCCCGCATTTTAGCTCCGGGTACTGTAGTTGGACGCTCCGTCATTATTCACCCAGCCCACGGAGTCAAGATCGCTCCCGAAGTAACGGGTGAAATTGGCAGCGGAGCCAGTGTTGGTGAAGCTGAGCGTTAGTTAAGCTTTGGTTTTTGAGCTTAAGTAGAATAAAATAAGAAGAGCCGCTTCGCTGCTTAAACTTTAAGAGGGCGAAGCGGCTCTTCTTGTGTCGACTAATCAGTGTTTTGAACGGATCGAGCCCATTAAACGTTTTAACACCAGATAGTAAACGGTAGCTGACATAATGAAGGAAAATACTTCAGCAGTTGGTTGGCCGCTGATAACGCCGAACATACCGAAATAATGATCGAACAGCAAGGTAATGGCTATATTAAATAAGCCAAGACGCACGGCTGAAAGGGTGAAAGAAGCTTTGCCTAAACTCATAGCTTGCAGACCGTAGACTATTAAAAAATTAATTACGGTCAGCGGTACTCCCAGGCTAGCTAGGCGCAGGAATTTGGCTCCTAAAGTTATGGTAGCTTCATGATCTATAAAGAGAGAGATAATTTCTCGGGAGAAGATCCAGGAAACGGCCACACAACCGGCTGAGAAAATTAGACTGCTGATCCAGGCAAATTTAGTTATATCCCACATGCGCCGGTAATTTTTTGAGGCGTAGTTATAGCCGACCAACGGCATATAACCTTGACATATGCCCATGCTGATATTGATAGGTAGCATCTCAATCTTTTTGACGATGCCGAAAGCGGCTATCGGCACGTCGCCGTATTGGGCTGAGAGGCGTACGATCATAAAGTTGCCGATGCCGGCCAAGAGGGTATTGGCTGCTGAACTAGCTCCTATGGAAACGACTGGCCAGAAGCACTGCCAACGGTAGTGATGCGGATTAAGTGACAGGCTGGTACTATTTTGGCGGCGCAAGCGAATCATAATAAAAACAAAGTAAGCGCAAGAAATTAAGCCGGAAATTAAGGTAGCTGCTGCTGCTCCAGCTATGCCCATTTTTAATATGGATATAAAAATAGGATCTAATAAAATATTAAGAATACCGCCCAGCATAAGTCCGAAGCTAGCTTGTTTAGCGTGGCCATCGCTGCGCAGTAAATTGGCTGTGCCCAAATTAACCGCAGTAGGTACAGCCCCTATAGTAACCACATAGAACATATAGCAGCGAGCGTAATCTATGGTGCCGCTGCCGGCTCCTAATGTATATAAAATTTGATCTAAGAAGAAATAGCTGATTACTGAATATAGCAGGGCGGAGGCTATAATAGTATAAAAACTGAAAGCGCTCACGTGTTTTACTTCTGCTTCTTTACCCGCTCCCAACAGGCGGGAAATAACGCTGGCCCCACCTAAACCGAAAAGGTTGCCGATGGCGTTTAAAGAGTAAAACAGGGGAAAAGTTAAAGACAGGGCTGCTACCATATAGGGGTTGTTTAACTGTCCTATAAAGTAAATATCAGCCGCATTGTAAAGAACTGTAATTAGCTGGCTAAGAATAGTGGGAACTGAAAGAACGGTGACAGCTTTAGCTGCCGACATCTGCTCAAATAGTTCCTTGTTTGTGGCAGTATTTTCAATTTGACTGCTTTCGGCATCATGATACGGTTGATTAATAGGCATAATACAGAGAAAAAGAGAGGCAGCAGTCAGTGATGCTGAGCTAAATATTCTTGAAACTCTTTAGTTTTAGACCAATACTTTATGCCCCAATTTTCAAAATTCCACTCCTCCATATAGTTATTGCATTCATAATCAATGTAAAAAAGTTTTCTGCGATATACGACAAAATTAGTCGGGAAATAGTCAATGTTTATGCCCCTTGGATAAAGTAGAGCACACATATCTCGAACTTGGCGCAGATAATCGTCGTCCATTTTGTCTTGCTGAACACATTCAAAAATAGTTGGCCCAGGGATGTACTCTTTAAGAATGCGCTCATTAGTTATATCTGCCTCAATAAGTTTCGGCAAAGGCAAACCTAAAGAAGCCAATTTGGCGTAATCATTTAATTCGCTGGCCATTTTATCGCCGAACTGGTAATAAGAGCAAGGTTCGTGATGAATTTGTTTGACGACAAATTGTGCGCTTCCACTCTCCTGCTTAGGTGAGGCTAAGTAAGAATAGCCGCCTTTGCCTTTGCCGAGCAGTTTCTCGAGGTAAAACTCTTTTCCGTTGACGCTGATTGTATCCATGTTTTATCTACAATAAAAACAACCTTTCTAGTATTTTAGCACCCTCTTTTGGTACTGGCCGCAGCCGGGATGACCTAAGAACTGTCCATCTTTAATGAGTATTTGTCCTCGAACCATAACTATATCGGGTTTGGAAGAAACTTGGCGTCCTTCGTAAGGAGACCAATCAGCTTTTTCGTGTAAAGTGGCAGCTGAAATAGTGTAAGGCTCGCGGCTCCAAATAACGATATCTGCATCTAATCCGATTTGCAGAGCCCCTTTATTATTTAATCCCATTATGCGAGCAGGATTTGTACAGCAGACTTCTACCCAGCGTTGCAGGCTCAACTGAGGCAAATCTTTAATCAACATGAAGCGTGTTTCTACTGAGCTCAGGCCGCCAGGCACTTTGTTGAAACTGTCAGGACGCTGTTTTTCAGCCTTAGTAAAGGGGCAGTGATCGCTTGACACTGAATTGAGACTTCCCGCAGCCAGCGCTTCAGCTAAGGGGAGTTGTTGACCTTGAGGACGGATAGGAGGAGAACAAATCGGCAGCGATCCTAGAACATCAAAAATAGAACTGTCCAGGCAGGTGTAGTGGGGACAGGTTTCAGCAAAGACGGTTTGGCCGCGTCGATGCGCCTCAGCTATAGGCGGCAGATCTTCAGCGCAACTTTGATGGAATAAAAAGATTTTTGATTTAGTTGCATAAGCAATATCTAAAACGCGGCGTACCGCTTCTCCCTCAGCCCAAGCCGGGCGACACCTGGGATGATTTTGCGGTTTAGTCTTACCGTTAGCTATAGAGCTTCTAATCAGCTCTTGAATTAAGGGCCAGTTTTCAGCATGAACTAGTGGCAGGCCGCCTGCTTCAGCAATTGTTTTAAAAGACCGGTAGAGCTGACCGTCATCGAGAGTAAAAGCATAAGCGGTGTAATGTTTAAAAGTTGGGCAGCCATCTTCTACAATCGACTTTACTTCCGCTAAATTGTCTATATCGTGGGGGAGGATTGACATATGCAGACTGAAGTCGGTGCAGGCCTGTTTCTGAGCTTCCTGGCAGCGTCTGTCTAAAGCCTCTTTCATACTTTGGCCGTTTTTAGTTTCGACAAAATCCATGGTTGTAGTAGTGCCGCCAAAAAGGGCCGCCTCTGTACCTGAAGCAAAAGTGTCGCTAGTCCAACAGCCTCCCACAAAGTAGCTCATGTGAGCGTGTACGTCGACGCCTCCAGGAGTAACTAGTCGCTCTTGGGCGTCTATAACTGCTGTATTTTCATTTTTTAAGAAGTTCAGATCTTGGCCCAAAGCACAAATGGTGCCTTTATTAACAGCTATATCGCCTTTAAATACTTGGTTGTTGGTGACTATTAAACCGTTGGTTATTAGCAAATCCATATTCTATTCCTCTGCTGCAGCTAAAAAAGAACATTTATTGAGAAATAATTAAAACAAAAGCGCCTTCTCGGCGGCAGTCCTCTCTATTGGAGAGGCCGACTAAAAAGGCGCTCAGTAAAGCTGCCCGATTAACAATACAGTCAGCTGGGCTAAAAAAATTACAGATCGTATTTTAAGTGGACAAGTTTCATTTGTTCGTCAGTAACTACTACGGGAGCGCCAGTCATCAAATCGACGCCGTTAGTATTCTTAGGGAAGGCGATAACTTCGCGTATAGAAGTTTCGCTGGCCAGGAGAGCGGTAAGACGATCTAACCCTAAAGCTATGCCTGCGTGAGGAGGAGCGCCGTAGCCGAAAGCGTTAAGCAGGAAGCCGAACTTTTCTTCAGCTTCTTCCATAGAGAGTCCGATGCACTTCAAAATACGCTCTTGCATAGTGCGCTGGTGAATACGCACAGAACCGGAGGCCAACTCACAGCCGTTGAGCACCAAATCGTAGGCAGCGGCGCGCACTTCTAAAGGTTTAGTCTCTAATTTGTCCATATCGTTGGGCAGAGGGCTGGTGAAGGGATGGTGCTCCGCTTCTAAACGGTTCTCTTCTTCGTTCCAGGAGAACATGGGGAAGTCGATAACCCACAGGAATTTAAATTCTTTGGGATCGAGCAAATTCAGATGATTAGCTACATCTAAACGCACTTTACCCAGGGACAGACTGAGATCTTTGCTAGGGCCAGCAGCCAGAACTAACAGATCGCCAACTTGGGCGCCGCTGACTTGGCACAACTGCATAAGCTTTTCTTCGCCCAAGAATTTCAGCAGACTGGATTTTACGCCGTCCTCAGTACGACTAATAAAGAAAAGTCCGGGCAGCTTAGCCGCTATAGCAAAACTCTTGAAAAGATCTTGCTCTTTGCGAGTAGCTTTACCTTGTCCTTTGATAACGAAACCTTTCACAGCCTGACCAGCTTCGATAGCCTGATCAAAAGCGCCAAATCCAGTTTTGCCGATGAGGTCGGTAAAATTCTGAATAACCATATCTACACGCAGCTCGGGTTTATCTGAACCGTATTTTTCAATAGCTTCAGAGTAGGGCATGCGGGGAAGCTGTTCGGGAATGGGAATATTGAGAGTTTTTACAAACAAATGTTGAATGAGCCCTTCGATCATGTTGAGGATGTCGTCGCGCTCAACAAAAGACATTTCCATGTCTATTTGGGTAAATTCCGGCTGTCTGTCAGCGCGCAGATCTTCATCGCGGAAGCAGCGGGCAATTTGGAAATAGCGATCGAGGCCGCTGACCATAAGCATTTGTTTATAAAGCTGGGGAGACTGAGGCAAAGCGTAGAATTTGCCTGGATTGACGCGGCTAGGCACTAAATAATCGCGGGCTCCTTCAGGAGTTGAAGCCATCAAAACTGGAGTCTCAATCTCGTAGAAGCCGTTAGCATCGAAGTAATCGCGCACCGCTTTCGCTACCCGGTGGCGCAGAGCTAAGTTGCGCACCATGCGAGGTTTGCGCAAATCGAGATAACGATATTGCATGCGCAAGCCTTCATCGGGAGCCTGATCGTCGGAGATATGGATCGGCAAAGTTTTGCAAGGATTAAGGATGTGCAGCTCTTCCACATTTACTTCTATATCTTTGGTGGGCAGAGTTTCATTAGTAGAAGGAACTGCGCGGGGAGCTACGGTGCCGACGACAGCAATTACAAATTCGTTGCGCAGGCTACCGGCTTTAGCGAAAACTTCAGGAGTAACGGATTGATTGAAAACACACTGAGTCATGCCGCTGCGGTCGCGCAAATCGACAAAGATTAAACCGCCTAAATCTCGGCGTCGGTCAACCCAACCCATAAGTACGACTTTTTGGCCTGCATCGGCCAGGCGCAGAGCACCGCAGTAATGTGTGCGCTTCAGACCATTTAAAGGTTCAGGGCTGAACTCTGACATATATTTCTCTCCTCTGGCTGCCATTTTTTTTGCTTATGATTTACTCAAGAGGCAGCTGTAAAAAAATAAAAAGACAATAATATAAAAATATTTTGGCTGCAGACTGAAAAACAGAGCTGACAGCTAAAAAGCTCGGCAATAACCGCCCCAGCCAAGCTGTCGGCCACTTAGAACACAACCTGGCCGGAATTTCTAAGCTTGATGTTCTTCTCCTGCGTTAGGTTGGCGCCAGAGAGAACGGACCAGCACTAAAAGGAATCGGAATTTATCTGTTCTGCGTCGGTGGGAACAACCGCTTCAGAAAGATTCCAGGCCAGACTATCAGTCATCAGCTCATCAAGAGCGTGGAAAATTTTCTCTAGCGACGAGGTCGGCTCTTGCTTCACTATAGAACGGTGAGCCACTTGCCAAGGAGCCCACTGTTGCGTGTTTAGGGAGGCTGTCTGGGGTTCGTAGACGGCTACGACAGGCTTTTTGAGAGCTGCAGCTAAATGGACCGCTCCCGTGTCTGGAGTAACCACAAAATCGATACTGTTGAAGAGAGTGGCCCAGCGGCGGAAACTTAGATTGCCTATAAAGTGGACATCTTCACTAGTCATTTTAGGTTGGGGAGCAAAATTTTTTAGAGCTGTCTGCAGATTGTCGGCCAGTTCTCGTTCAGCTGATCCGTAGCAGATTATCAAGTCGCCGCCGCGGGAAGTCATAATCAGCCCTCCGGCCAGACGCGCTAGATTATTGACCGTCCAACCGCAGCTCAACCAATTATTATGGAGCTGCAGCAGCACAGTGGGACGCTTCCACTTTTCGTTCATTTGCTGAGAAAGAGCCACTTCATTAGCGCTTAACTGCAAAGATAGGGAGTCGTCTTCATAAGTTAAGCCCATATTTTTGGCCAGCTCGCCAAGTTGCTGAACTTCGTGGGGAATAGGATGGGATAGAGACAGCTCTTTATTTAGATTGATGCTCATACTGTGAGTTAGGTACAGAGCTGTGCACATAATGGCCGTAAGCGGACGACTAGGATAAAAATAGCCGACTCGGAGGGGAGCCTTAGTAGCGTAAGCGAGTTTATAAGCACAAGTTCTGGGAGCCAAGCATACGGTAAGATCGGCTTTTAAAGAGCGCAACTCTTCCTCTAAAGCGCTGTTTGGTTTACCTTCGTAAGAAATAATTCTATCGATAAAACTTACATTTTCCAGTACAGAAGCGGTATAAGCTGGCAAAACCATAATAATCTCCGCTTGAGGAGCACCGGCGCGTAAGGCTTTAAGAAAGGGAGTAGAAAGTATAAGATCGCCGATATGGTCGGTTCTTATAACTATTATTTTTTTTATTCCTGACCAAGGAATTGCTTTCATGGCCTGATCAGATACCTCCTATTGTCCCATAGCCTCTTTCATGCCGCCGACATAGTAGTACTGATAAACTATTTCGCGGGCTAATTTCACCTTAGGAGCTAAAGCTTCCAGCCAGTTGAGAATAAATTTATAGCGTTTCAGAAAAGAGTGGGCCAGCATAGAGAGAGGATTCATGCCCATTTGTAGACTGATGCGCAGATCGTGATATTTGCGGTAAAAACGTACCGTAGAGTGGCCGGCTAAGCGCATTCTTCCTTTTTGCTCTTCAAAACCGACAGGATGCCAATGGTAATTGATAGCTTGGGGAGCGTAATAAATTTGGCAGCCTGATTTGATTAGACGGTAGCCCAATTCCAGATCTTCGTGGCCGTACCCTTGGAAAGCTAAGTCAAAACCGCCTACTTTAACTAAAAGTTCGCGGGATACAGAAGCATTGCCGGTGAGGAAGTAATGCCAGGGCAAAAGTTTACGGGAAGCTTTGTGGCGGGAATGGGCAGCCGGATCTTGGGAAAATAACCGGTATTCATTTAGATCTTTGACCTGAATTTCGTTACCTACTACAGCTTGCCCCGGATGCTGTTCATGGTAGCGGCCATGAACGGCTAGTAAGTTGGGGTCAGCTATAATATCGGCGTCGGTAAAAAGAACGATCTCACCTTTGGCGTTGTCTATGCCACGATTTCTAGCGCCGCTTCGTCCGGTATTGGGGCCAGGCAGAAAGTGCAAGTTGGGGGCTTGTATACTCTGCACATATTCAGCTGTGCCGTCAGTACTGCCGGCGTCGCAGAGCAGAATTTCGTAATTGTCGGGATGCATGGTTTGGTTGAGCAAAGAAGGGAGCACTTCTTTTAGCTTATCTGCTCGGTTATAAGTGGGAATTACTACGCTGATTTTTATGGACATATTTTTTTACAGGCCTCGTAAATAATCTGGCTGAATTTTTCATCATCTTGGTTCTTCTCCTGCCTGGCCACCAGCTGACATAAAGTGCGCCAAGGTTTCCAGCGTGTGGTATTGCGTTCGAAACTTTCAGCTGGGAAGAAAACGACTGAAGGCAGACTTACAGCTGCAGCCGTATGAGCTGAACCTCCGTCAGGTGAAATCATAAAACGGCAATTTCGCAAAAAAGAGGCAAAAAGGCGCAGATTATGGTCAGAAAATACCGGAACTTTTATATAAGAATTAGGCTTTTCAGAATATTGGGCGTGCCCGTTTAAGTAAACAGTCAAATCGGCAGCGAACTGATCTACCCAGATTCTATCGTTGGGAGCACAGGTAATTATAGGATAAAACCCGCCGTTTAATAATTTGGCATACAATTTGATAACTGGCTGGAGTAGCGGCCAATAAGGTGAGAAAGATGTATCGTTAGGGCTTTCAGGCTGCGAGCGTTGAGTATGCACCTCAGAAATTGAAGCTTGCTGGCTTATAGTTGCGGCTATATCTGGGTGCCAGCGCGGCATGAGCTGAAGAGCGCAGCTTTTTACGACAGATGAGCTTTGGGGCATCGTTAACTCAAGAGTTTGGAGGTAAGCTTGGCGTCCTCGCTCTATTTCCTCTTGGGTAAATTGGAAAGTTAAATCTGGCCAGTCCGTTTCGGGCGGGACTTTTACGCCCAATTTTTTCAGCAGCAGGAAAAATCGGGCGGTTTGATGCAAATGGGCGTCTTGGTGCGGATTATTGGAAAAGGGCACACGATAATTGAGCTGATATAATAGGGATAGACTTTTTAGAGGCTGGCTGAGACCAGGAAAGAATCCGCAGCGCACGGGAGCACCGCTTCGAAAAACAGAAGAGAGAGCGTAGCCCTTCTCTGTAAAACTGAGAACCGCTTGGAAGTTGCCGCGTTTTAAAGCAGCGGTGAGCTGCTTTTTGAAGTCAGCTGCTTTGGTGTCGAAGATCATTACTTCAGCCGTATCTGCAAATACTGGAGCTCCTAGCTTAGAGGCCATAACAGTTACGCTGCTTTGCGGACAGGCTTTAACTAGAAAACGCAGGCAAGGGAGAGACAGGATACTATCTCCGAGGCCGTCAAGCACAACGACCGCTATACGGCGGGCTTTAATTAGGGGAGAGTCGGCGTTTAAAAATTCACTGCGGTTAGAAAACATATATAGAGGTTGCATTTTGTAAGAAGGGCTTTTCTCCCTTTTTTGTCAGTTCATCAATTCGTTTGGGGCAGGGGCCCAAGATTTTGCCGAAAAATAGGCTGGTCTATTTTACCCGTTTTTTCCTTACTAGAGAATTAAATAAATATTTGTATGAATGTTGAAAAAACTAATTTAGCTGAAATAGTCGGTTTAACTGTAATACTTCTAGCCGGATTAGCCTTTGCTTATATAGGCTTGGGCCCCTGTGATCGTCATCAATTTGCCTCTATGAGCTTCGCTGGTTTAAGCCTGCAGGCTTATTTCGGACGATTCGAAGGAGAGGCCAACGGATTTTTATATTATTTGCTGCTGGGCATATTCAATAATTTGTGCGGTTGGAGCAAAAATACGGCTGCCCTTTTTTCCGCTCTTAGTTTAGTTGGCGCCGCCTGGCTTATCTATCTAACTGTAAGACGCTGGCACGGCAGCAGAGCTGCTCTGTATAGCGCTATGTTTTTAGTCTCTTTCAACAGTTCAATTTACTTTAGTTCTTATATACGTTTTTATGCTTTCGACATGTTTATGTGCGCTCTGGCCGCTTTTTTGAGTGTACTTTGGATAGAACAGACTGAAAAAGACGAAAGAGCTTTAGTTGTTAGCGGCGAGCCAGTTTCCGCTAGAAGAGCTTGGCTGAAAAATTTATTTACTAAGTATCGTTTTCAGCTTTTAGGATTTTGTTTAGCTGCCGCTCTGCTGGGGGTCTTTTCGGCTATGATTGTCAGCTCAGTTATATGGATCGCGTTAAGTGCAGCTATTTTGGCTCAAGATTGGCGCCAAATTAGGAATTGGTGCTGCTGCGGTTTCTCTGCTCTGTTGCTGACGGCTGCTTGGGGTTGGGCGGTGCTATTTAATCCTTGGGCTTACGCTTTGCAGGGTAAGAATATGGAGCCGAGCTGGAATTTGCTGCTCAGTATTTATGCCAAATATTTAGGTCTGGAAATGCTGCCTGGCCGTCAGCCCCTAATGTTGGCTTGGTGGGAGACCCCTTTGGAACTGCAGATTATTCCTGCCGCTTTAAGTTTGTTTTTGCTTGTCAGCGGAGCGGTTGTATGCTGCCGGCAGAAACGCTATCTTTTCCCGGTTTGGGTTCTGCTGCCGCTGACACTTTTCGTTTATTCTCTAATTTTTAAGCCGTTACTTTCTATATGGAATTTGAGCTTCGTTATTCCCGCTTTGGCGGTGCTTATGGGCGTAGGTTTAGCCTATATACGCCCCGCTGTGCAATATGCGTCTTTGCTAGTCTGGGCCTGTTTAGCTCAGGTGGCTTTAATTAATTACAGCTGGCCAGCTGACGCTGAATATTATGACGCTTGGCATATTCGCTCGCAATATGCTGCCGCTCCGCTGCTGATGGCTGATTTTCAAGTTTTAGAAAGAGCGGAAAGCAGTTTGGAACCTTACTTTTCGCTGCCTTCGTTAGTACTTGATAATTCGCGCAGCTTAATTTTACCAGTTAAACAATACAGCCAGGAGGCTGATTTTTGGTTAGATAAGCATCGCTTTAACGCCATTTACGGCCGTCCAGTACATGACGGCACTGAACTTTCCAATATCCCTTGGCGGCTGCTTGTAGGGGTGACTGACCGCAGTTGGCAGCAATTTCCTTATAAAGGTCAGGGAACGGAGCTGCGCGCCGCTCTGGCTAAGCAACCACCACATCAACTGCGTCGTTTAGCCGCCGATTTTTCACCGCAAGCTCGTCTGTATGAACCGGATAAAAATTTTTATGAAATCCCGGCGCTGTTTCCAGATTCTCAAGGAAGATTGGCCCAGCCTCCGCGGGCTCTTTGGTGTATGTATACTTCACCTTGGTGCAGTTCTGAAATAGAGCCTTTTAGTTTGGAGAAGCTGGCGGCCTTTTTGCCATATTACAAGCGCATATTAGTTTGGGATTGTGGCAGAGTGCAGCTCTGTCTAATTATTTTGCGTTAGCATATTTTGGCAGGTTTTGCCCAGTTTTGTGTAAAACTGCAGCCCCCCGCGGCTGGTAGCCGTTATTTTGCATACAGCACTTTTGTTATAGGGAGTGAGTTGTTAAATTGAGTTCACGCAATAGTCAGGAAACATTTTCTTTAGGCAGAGTTATTGAAGCGCCTCTGCCCGATTTAGTGCGATCCCGCTTTTTGAATTATGCTTTATCAGTTATTACTGATCGCGCTTTGCCTGACGTTCGCGATGGTCTCAAACCTGTTCAGCGGCGTATCCTCTATGCCATGCATCACGATCTTCATTTGAGCCCCGACAAGAGCACTCTAAAATGTGCTAAGGTTGTCGGACAAGTTTTAGGCAGTTACCATCCGCATGGCGATTCCGCCGTCTATGAAGCAATGGCTCGTATGGCGCAGTCTTGGACTTTGCGTTATCCTCTTGTATTCGGTCAGGGTAATTTCGGCTCCATTGATGGAGATGGTCCGGCAGCTTACCGATATACGGAAGCCCGTCTTAGTCCCATCGCCATGGAATTTGTAGAAGAACTTAGTCAAAATACGGTCGATTTTGTGCCAAATTTCGATGAGAGCACTCCTGAACCTAAAGTTTTGCCTGCTAAAGTTCCGCAAATGCTTATTAATGGCTGTATGGGCATCGCTGTAGGTGTAGCTACAAATATTCCGCCTCACAATTTAGGCGAGGTTTTGCAAGCCTGCTGCGCTCTCATTGACAACCGCCAGCTGAGTACAGCGCAACTTTTAACTCACATTAAGGGGCCCGATTTCCCTACTGGCGGTGAATTATTAAATAGCCGCCAGAGTTTGGAGCAGATTTACAGCTCAGGCCAGGGGGCTTTGAAGATACGCGGCACTTATAGAGTCGAAGAAAAAAACAAGCGTCTATTTAACATAATTATCGATTCTATACCTTACATGGTCAATAAATCGGAATTAGTTGAAGAAATAGGTAATATAATTATGGCGGGCAAGATCCCCCATCTGCAGGATGTGCGCGATGAATCTGCAGCCGATATACGCATCGTTTTAGAGTGCCGCCGCGAGGCCGATCCTACGGCAGTAATGGCTTACCTTTTTAAAAATACTAAGCTGCAGAGCCAGTTTAATGTAAATATGACTTGCTTAACCTCGAGAGGGCCGGAGCGGGTTAATTTGCGTACAGCTCTGCTTGAATTTATCGATTTCCGTTTTGATGTGACGGTGCGCCGTCTCAATTATGAAGTACGTTTACTTAATGAACGGATCCACATTTTAGAGGGATTTGTCAAAGTGTTCGAGGCTATAGAGGAAGCTATAGCTATTATCCGCGCTTCCTCCAGCCGCGCCCAGGCCAATCAGGCGTTGTGCGAGCGTTTTTTAATCGATGAAGTGCAGGCAGATGCAGTATTAGATTTGCGTTTGTATCGCTTAAGTCAAGATGATGTTTTGCTCATTCGCAGTGAACTGGCTGAAAAGCAGGCTAAGCGCGATAATTTAGAGGCTCTTTTAGGAGATATGTCGGCGCTTTGGTCGTTGGTTAAAGATGATTTCGTGCAGCTAAGTCAACGTTTGGCTGATGCTAGGCGCACTCAGGTTCTGCGTGAGGGAGCTGAAGAGCTAGTTTACAATGCTGACGATTTCATTGTCGATGAACAGTTAGAAGTGGTAATTACCCGCGACGGCTGGTTGCGTCGAGTTCCAGTGGGAACCGATTCCAGCAAACTTCGTCTGCGTTTGGAAGATTCTATCTGGCAAATTTTAGAGGGTTCGTCTTTAAATTCTTTGGTACTTTTTACCAATTTAGGCGCAGCTTACACTATGGCAGTCCATGAATTGCCCAGCGGTACCCGCGGTTTCGGCGAGCCGGTGCAAAAATTTTTTAATTTCAGTGATGGTGAAAAAATAGTTGCAGCTTTTCTTTTTGATAATCGAAGTAGTGAAGTTTGGTCTGCTCAAGATGACAAGGAACTGCCTCATTTGCACGCTTTAGCTTTGAGTAGCGACGGCAAAGGGGTGCGTTTCTCTTTTGCTCCTTTTGTAGAAAATTCGAAAAAAAGCGGCCGTCGTTATATGCGCTTAGGCGAAGGGGCTCAGGCTCTTACGGTAGAGGCGGTGCGCGGAAGCGAACATTTAATTGTGCTTACGGAACAAAATAGAGCTCTAATTTGTCCTGTAGAGGAAATTAGTTTTATGTCTGGTAGCGCCCGCGGTGTTCAGGTAATTAAATTAGAAAATGAAGACAAACTTTGGGAGAGTATGGTTGTCAGCGGTTCCGATCAGGGAATAAGGCTCAGCTGCAGCGGTTCCAGTACTCTAGTGGAAGTTTCCCTGCGCAAACAGAAGGTCTGTGCTCGAGGAGGCAAAGGCACCCTTCTAATTAAGCGCGGTAAACTGCAGATACAGCAAAAATTCTACAGCGATGACGCTGCAACCTCACCTGCAGTTGAATCGGCCGCGCCTTTAGAAAAGGCAGATGGAGAAGTTAAGGCCGATTTTGAAGCGGAAACTGAAGTTTAGTTATTTAGTAAGTATGGTAAGGCCCTGAACTGTTTCTACGATAGGTTAGAAAAACTGTGATTTTATGGGGTCGTTTTCAGGTTAGAATTTTAAGCGAGGCGAAAATGGAATCTTATACTGCTCAGGATATTCAGGTTTTGACCGGCTTGGAGCCGGTCCGCAAAAGGCCTGGTCTGTATATAGGCAGTGTTGACAGTGTCGGTCTGCATCATTTAATTTGGGAAATTTTAGATAACTCTATAGATGAAGTTATGAACGGCTACGCTACTTGGGTTGAATTGGAACTCGATCGCGACGGTCGCTCTATAAGGATTACCGATAATGGACGCGGTATTCCGGTAGATATTCATAAAGATTACGGTAAATCGGCTTTAGAGCTGATTATGACTACGCTTCATGCCGGCGGAAAATTTGCTCATGCCAATTACACCTACTCAGGAGGTTTACACGGTGTAGGAGCCTCAGTAGTCAATGCCTTGTCGGAGCGCTTGGAAGTAACCGTTAAGCGTGATGGCGGCGAGTGGTTCCAGTCTTATGTTCTAGGTCAGCCTACCGCACCAGTTATGCAGGTGGGACAAAATGTACGCGGCAGCGGCACTTCTATTTGGTTTAGGCCCGATGAAGATATTTTTGAAGAAACTATTTTCGATCCTAAAATTATTTTAGAAACTTTAGAGGCTAGAGCTTGGCTGCATAAAGTAAAAATTATTTTTAAAGATCGAGTTAACGGTATTACTCATAAATTAGATCATAGTGACAGCGGTTTAGACGGATATTTAAAGCAGCTGGTAGGAAATGAACCCCGAGCTTCCGCTTGGGAGGATTATATCTTTGCTTATAAACGGGAAGAAAATATCCGTATGGAAGCGGCGGTGCTGTGGAGCCAAGCTGGTGGCGAACAGGTGCGCAGTTTCGTAAATGGCATTAACACGCCGCAAGGGGGCACCCACGAATTAGGTTTAAAAGCCGGATTAGTAAAAGCTGTGCGCAATTATATGGAAATACACAATCTTCAGCCTAAGGGCGTAAAGTTAAGTGCTGAAGATATACGTTGCGGTTTGCGAGCCATTATCGCCGTTTATATCGCCGATCCTCAATTCAAAGGGCAGACTAAAGAACGGCTCAACAATACAGAAGTAAATGGTCAAGTCGCTGCTGCAGTGGCGCCGGCCTTTGAACGCTGCCTTAATGAAAATCCTTCCATCGCTTCTGGGTTGATCGACCGCATAGTATTGAGTGCCAAAGAGAGAGCAGCGGCGGCTCAAGCTTCAGAAACGGTTGTCCGCAAGTCAGTAACACGTAAATTGAATTTGCCGGGTAAATTAGCCGACTGTTCGTCTAACCGCACTGAGGAGTGTGAACTTTTTATCGTCGAAGGTGACTCTGCCGGAGGATCTGCCAAACAGGGACGAGATCGCCGCTTCCAGGCTATTCTGCCGCTGCGGGGTAAAATTTTGAATATAGAGCATGCCGGTGCTGATAAGATCGGCCAGAATAAAGAAATTGCCAATTTAATTAGCGCTATAGGATGCGGAGTTGGCAGCAACTTTTCTGCTTCTAAGCTTCGCTACGGTCGTATTGTAGTACTGACCGACGCCGACTCCGACGGTCACCATATAGCCTGCCTTTTAGTAACCTTCTTTTATAGGTTTATGCCGGAACTTATTAAGCAAGGCCATGTTTACTTAGGACGCCCGCCGCTCTACCGTGTGCAGAAGGGCAAAACTATTAACTGGGCGTGGACAGAAGAGGAAAGGGAAAGTTTAAGCAAAAATGGCCGCTCTAAAGGGGCAGTGCAGATAACCCGTTTTAAAGGACTGGGCGAAATGAGTCCTGAACAGCTCAAGGCCACTACGCTCGATCCCGATACCCGCACTATTTTCCGAGTAGTGGTCAACGACGAAAAAATTGCTTCTGAAACTATTTCCGAATGCTTCGGACGTGATGTGACTCCGCGCTACAAGTTGATTATGGAACATGCCAATGAAGCAGATGAAATAGACGTTTAAAAGGTTGAGTCGGTGTGAACTGATTCTATGGGAGGTCAGTTGGCCGTTGCTCAGTTGGGCTGTATATATGCAGTTGTAAATGCATGTACAATTGCTAACGGCCACTCAGCTTCCGCCACTAAGCGGGTTAGCTCTTACTTAATATTAGTTATAAAGCTGCATGATTAATCGTGCCAAGTGCGTTCTATTGCTTCCAGCAGCCGATCTGAGGCTCCAGCATAAGGCGAGTACATGCGGCTGAACTCGCATTTTTGTTGCATTATTTGCTGCGGATCGTCGAGCAAGCCCAAGGCAGCGCTAGCTACATAGGCTGGAGTTACGACGTCAATTATCTCCGGCACAATTAAACGGTTGGCTAAAATGTTGGGTTGAGCCATAAACCCGACTTTATGGCGCATGCGCATTAACAGACGTCCTTTTAATTGGCGTCCGCCTGGAATCCAATCCAACAGTCCTATTAATCCGATATAAGGTAGCTGATCGGGACGGTTAATAGGCAGCACCATCAGCTCAGGAACACCCAACACGGCAGCTTCGGCAGTTTTAGTGCCTGGAATAGTAATACATAGAGCCGAAGCACTCAGTTTGGGCAGCTGATGGCGGCGCACTATTTCAATAGCTACTCCTTCCGCCTGCAGAGTATCGCCTATAATTTTACCTTGGATACCTCCGACAGCTGGATGAGGAGGAGCTTGCAGGGCCCTAACTAGTTTATTTGGGGGAATAAACGGGGAAATTTGCATCTGGAAACGCAAGCTGGGGCGGATCTGTTTCATCAGCTGAGCGGTGCGCAGGAAGAAAGGACTCAAATTGGTTAATTCCGTTACACGGCTTCCCGGTAGAAAAGAAATTAAGTTAGGATCAGATTGGGGCAGACTGCCATAACGAGCCAAATAGCTCTGCATAATGAAGCGTACGTCATCTACGACTAGATCGCCAATTGTAATAGCTTTTTCTAAGGGCAGTTTATGACGCCTCATCCAGTCATAGTGTTTTTCGTCTTTGATAAAGTAGCCTTTAAAAGCAGAATCCCACCACCATCGGCCCCACAGATAGGACCAGGCGGGAATTTTCCAACGCCACGCCAGAGCAGCGCTGTACATTAAGTCGCCGCCTAAGTGGAGAAGAACGCTATTTTTGTGCTTGGCGCTGCTGCCTTCCCACAGAAGCTGGAAGTACTGATGAGGTCTTATGACTTCGTTTATATGCAGCAATTCCAGAGCCACTTTCCCCTCGGAACCGGTGGCAAAAGGGCAGGGCAGTAATATAACGCTGATACTACAGCCAGGCCAGCGGCGGTGTACAGCAGCAGCAACTGGACTTAGCCAACCGGCTATCTCTCCTGGACTATTGGCTGTTATGTAAATTTTCTGCGGATACATACGACTTTCTTAATTCTACTTATAATTCTTCTTCTCTGGTTAGAGAGATAATCTGCGTTGTTGAGCGTCCCGGTATAAGTTTGGCAAGTACAATCTTGCCGCCAAAACTTTTGATAACAGGGGCTTCTGGCAGGCTGGCTTCGTCGTAATCGCCCCCCTTTACGTGAACATCGGGACGCAGTTTTTCAATGAGTTGTAATGGAGTTTCCTCGTTGAAAATAACGACTATATCGACACACTCCAAAGCGGCCAACATAGCGGCTCTTTCTTCTTGGTTGTTAATAGGACGCTTAGGCCCTTTCAAGGCCTTGACTGAACTATCAGAATTTAGGCCAACTACTAAAAGATCGCCTTCATTTTTGGCAGCCAACAAAGTATTAAGGTGGCCTATATGCAGAATGTCAAAACAGCCGTTGGTGAAAACTACGGTAGGAGGCGTCTGCGTATGGCGCAGCCGTTCAATCCGTTCGACAGCTTCTGCAGCAGAAAGAATTTTGCGCTGAGGATTAAGCTTGTTTTTGATAGAGCCGGCCTGCAGCGATTCTAGCAGTTCTTCTGTATTCACAGTGGCGGTGCCAACTTTGCGCACAACTACGGCAGCAGCGTGCGAGGCTAAACTCATAGCTTCGTTAATCGGCACGGACGCGGAGGCGCACAAGGACATAACTGAAAGTACAGTGTCGCCGGCGCCACTGACATCGTATACCTGAGAAGCTAAAGCCGGCACTTTTAAAGTTGGCTGATCTTTGCGGAAGAGAGCCATGCCGCGCTCTCCTAAAGTAATTAGCACTGATTTTAACTTCAGCTCACTGAGGAGTGAGCGACCGGCTGCTTCCAGTCCTTGATTGTTGTGAGTATCGCATCCAGAGGCTTCCTTAGCTTCTTTAGCGTTTAAAGTAATCAGCTCGCAGCCCATAAAGCGTTTAAGGTTTACTGGCTTCGGTCCGGCGATAACAGGGATATCGCGGAAAATTTTAATCAGATCGGGAACGTGTTCGCCCCAGAGCAGACCTTTGTCGTAATCAGAGATTACTACGGCGTCGTAATCTTGGCGATGATTATGGGCCCAGGCTAGTATCTTCTTCCAAACGTGATCTTTTACAGCGCATCGCGTTTCTAAATCGGCGCGTACTACCTGCTGACTGTTAGCAATTATGCGTGTTTTCATAATAGTGGGGTAATCTTCGCTAACTGCCAGGCCGCTTATACCTATATCTTGACGTTCCAGCATTAAACGGAGCCTTCGTCCTATGTCGTCCGATCCAACTACACCCAGCAGATCTACTTTGGCTCCCAGGGTTTTAAGATTGGCTACTACGTTGGCTGCTCCGCCCGGAGTATAAGAGTGATGGGCGATATCGACTACGGGAACAGGTGCCTCAGGACTGATGCGCGAGACTGTACCCCAAACCCAATAATCGAGCATTAAATCGCCTACTACCAGCAGTTTGGAGTCGGCAAAAGAATGGCAGATGGCCGCGGCTTTTTCGTATTCTATTAAGTTCATTTTAGACAGCCTCCATGAAAACGCGAGGTTATTTTACCTAGATATTAAAAAGTCTTGCTTTAGGAACTCAATATGCACCCAGTTTTTGTTTATCTTGATGTTTGCGTACAGCTTGAGCAAAAATATTCAGCATATTTTGAGCGTGTATTTGGGGAGTGAACCGTTGCACTCGTTTTAGACCCAGTTCGGCTTTTTCGGCAAATAAACTTTGATATTCTAAACTTCTTCGGTATTTTAGTATAAAACGTAGCTTTTCAAGCAAATTTTTGGTATCGGACTGATCGTAATAGAAAGGTACAGAACCGCCTATCTCTGGTAAAGCTGCGCATTTCGAACTTAAAATAGGGCATGAACAGCTCATAGCTTCTGCCATAGGCAGAAAAAAGCCCTCGTAAGTTGAAACGGCAGCTAAGCAATCGCAGTAGGAATATGGTTCAACTATTTGTTCTTGAGTAAGTTGACCTAGAAAGACCAAATGGTCGCTTAACTGCGCCATCAATTTATGCACATTGCTCATATAGCGATCGAAAGAACTGGGAAAGAGTTTTTGATACAGGCTGATCTGGTATTCAGGTTTGGGCCCAGCTACGACAATTTTATGGGAAAATTCATCTTTGATATAACTGAAAGCTTCCAACAGCTGGAGAAAATTTTTGTTTTTATCGTACGGATTGCCTACAAAGAGGATAAAAGGAGCTCCCTGGGTATGTGACTTCATATACTGCAGTCGCTTTACTTCATTGTGACAATTAAGGGCAGCTTGGCTGCGAAAAAACACTGGATTTATGCTGTTGTAGCAGACAGTAAGAATTTTATGCTCGTCTCCTAAATAATAACTGAATTCCTTATTTTTGACGTATTCTGAAGTCGCAGCGGCGTACTCCAACTGGGAAGAGAGCTTCTTCCAGTTTCTGTAAGGTTGAAATCGTGAACACTTTTTCCAAAAAGTTACGTCGTGGACTGTTAGAACTTTAGCACAGGGAAGTAACTTGTCAACTCTATCCCAAGGGTACCAGCAGACGTCCAAATTTTCAGGAGCATTTTTAAAAGTAAGGCAGGGGCCTAAGTGACCGACTTCTTGTTTTAAGCTTTCTAGCAAATGAGGTTTAAAAGTTAGGAAAAAGAGTTGATCGTCGTACGATTTGACCTTTTCATATCCTGCTAAAAAGTTTCTTACTACCATGCCCATACCTCGGCTATCTCTGGGCAGAAAAGTTGAGTCTATGCCTATAATCATTGGTGCATTTCTCTCTTAAAAATGGTCTTACTTAGTAAATTACAGTTTTTCTAGGCACTAGCAAAAAGGAACAAAGCGACATTGAGTTTTCTATTGGCGCTTATAACTTAGTACAATAAAGTGCAGACTATGTAGACATAAAAACTAAAATTTTGTTAGGCAGGCTTTACCAGATGGTTTTAAGAAAAAAACACAGCTATGAAATGGTCTGCTGCTTTGCTGCGCTCCGGCTTAATAAATTTTACCGCTGTAGCTTTAAGCCTGATGACAGGTATTTTTATTTGGGCCTTTTTGCAGAATCCGTTTAATTTATATAAAACCGGATGGGAAGCTGTTTATCCAGAAAATTTACTGATCTTTAGTTTTTTAGTTGGGGCCTCTTTTGCTGCTTGGTCTTGCTCCTGTTTAGCTAGCTCTAAAATTATGTACATTTATACTCCGCTGTCACTGGCTCTTTTAGTTTATGCCAATAGCTGTCCTGGTTTTGCCCTGTCGCTCTGCGTTGTATTCGTGTGGCTGCTGTTAGCTTATATGCTCCATAAAGGTATTGTAGGTCAAACACCCCAGCCTGAAAAATTGAACGAGGGAAAATAAAGCTGCTGAAAATTTTAATCAGCTGCAGGCGGAAGCAAAGATAGTATAGCTTCGGCTAAAGGCAGTGGCGTGTTGCGTTCAATATAAGTGCGGGCCGACTCGATAAACTCGTTAAAAGATATTTGAGGATTTTGGTGAGCGTAGCGATCCGCCTGCAGAGCCATTTCCAGTTTGTCTAGGGCGTGAACAAACTTAGCTTCCGGAGTAGTACTGCGCTGATATTCGGTAAATCGTTCTGCCATTATAGAACCATTGGGTAGCGGTCTGCATATAGCGCGGAAGGCTGTTTTTTCTCGGCAGGCTTTATCTTGGGGAGTTACATTGTCATAAGGGGTAAGATCGCCAACATTCACTTCCGCCCAGTCGTGAACTACAGCCATTTCTAATACTTTCTGTCTGTCCATATTGTCAGGACATAAAGACAGAGCCAGAGCGGCTGTTCCCCAACTATGATCGGCGCTGCTTTCCGGGTTGTTAAGGCCCACACGCTGCCATCCCGCCCTTTTTACTTCTTTAAGAGCGGGGATAGTGTTGAGAACCCCGGTAATGTTGTTTATGCAACAATTTTGCCGTTCAGGTTCGCGGCATTCTTGCTCTGTTTGCGTCCGATTCTGTTGGGACCTTAAGCGCATATCATACCTACTATAGCGTCAAAGAGCCAATCAGGAGCATATTTTTTGAAGAAGAGTAAAACTTTGGCGTCGAGGGGGCCTGCATAGCGCAGTTGGGGGGAGCGGGCGCTGAGCGCTTTAACGATAAGGTTGGCAATATAATCGGGGGAACCGACTAAGGCGTCGCTGTAATTAAGTTTTAATACTTTGCTCATTTTGGCACAGATCTTAGCATACGGACCTTGAGCTGAAGTTTGCTGCATTTTATTGATAGCTATATCTGACCATTCTGAACGGATTACGCCAGGTTCAATCAGCACTACCTTTATTCCGTAAGGAGCAACCTCATGGCGCAGGCTGTCAGATAGAGCTTCTACCGCCCGCTTAGAGGCGTAATACCATGAGCCCATAGGGGTATAAATTTGGCCTCCCATAGATGATATATTGATAATGCGTCCGCTCTGTTGTTGACGCATAAAGGGCAACACTTCTCGCGTCATAGAAGCTAGACCGAATACATTTACTTCGAATTGATTATGGGCTTCTTCGTTGCTGACTTCTTCAAAAGCTCCGTAAGAGCCGTAGCCGGCGTTATTTATTAGAGCGTCTATGCGGCCGACTTCTTCTATTATTTTGCCCACACAAGCAGCACAGGAGTCGGGTGAGGTTACATCGAGGCTTACAGGGCGCAGGCCTAGTTTGGCCAATTCGGCCATCGGTTCTTGACGTCGGGCTGCTCCGTAAATCGTCCAGCCCTGATGTAAAAGAGCGCGCGCTGTGGCGGCTCCTATGCCTGAAGATGCCCCCGTTATTAAGCATACTTGACTCACAGTCACTAAAAATCTCCTGATAATAAAAACTTGAAGGCGGTACTTTTTTTATTCTGCGCGTTCTTCCTTTTTGAAAGGGCAGCAATTAGTTGAAAAGCCTTTATAGGCTTAAGTTTATGAAAAAGATAGAGTGTCAAAAACTAAAAGTACTAGACTATTTATATTTTTTTGGAGTATAATATCGCGCTATGGAACGCAAAGATTTAAGAAATTTAGCAATTATTGCTCACATCGACCACGGAAAAACCACTCTGGTCGATGGTTTGCTGCGCCAAGCCGGAGCTTTCAGAGTTGGACAAGATGTAGTTGAACGCGTTATGGACTCTAACGATTTAGAGCGTGAACGTGGCATTACGATCTTGGCTAAAAATACTTCTGTAGTATATGGCGATGTAACTTTAAATATTGTAGATACACCCGGACATGTCGATTTTTCCAGTGAAGTTGAGCGAATTCTGGGCATGGTTGACGGCTGTCTGCTGGTTGTCGATGCTTTTGAAGGGCCGATGGCTCAGACCCGTTTTGTGTTAAAAAAGGCTTTGGAGACCGGTTTATCTCCTATTCTAGTAGTCAATAAGATCGACCGCCCCGATGCTCGCCCTCAGCAAGTTGTCGATGAAGTGTTGGAACTTTTTATCGATTTAGGAGCCGATGATAAGCAGATAGATTTTCCTGTAGTTTATGCCTCTGCCCGCAAGCAGGTGGCTTCTTACAGTCCCGATGGTCCTTTTGAGAACTTGCAGCCTCTTTATGAGACTATCATTAAGCATATACCTTGCCCCAAAGGCGATCCCGATGCTCCATTGCAGATGCAAGTCAGCAACCTCGATTACGATGAGTATGTCGGACGTTTAGCCATTGGGCGTATTGTCAACGGAAAGATCGCTCCTGCTAAGAGCATTTGTTACGGAACCTCTGTAGATAAATGTCGCAATGGTAAAATCGGACAGGTTATGGGCTATGTAGGCTTGAGCAAAAAGCCTATTGAAACCGCTTCTGTAGGCGATATTGTGGCTTTGACCGGTTTGCCCGACGTCGCTTTAGGAGACACGATTACTGAAATAGAAAATCCCGTTTTCTTGCCCGGACTCGATATAGAAGAGCCAACTTTGGCTATGACTTTTATGGCCACAGACAGTCCATTTGCTGGTCGCGATGGCAAGTATGTAACTTCCCGTCAGCTGCGCGACCGTCTCATGCGTGAAGCTGAGCGCAATGTGGGATTGAGAGTGAAGCCTGTTGAAGGTACGACCGATGCGTTTGAAGTCTGCGGGCGAGGCGAGCTTCATCTTTCTATTCTGTTAGAGACTATGCGCCGCGAAGGTTATGAACTGTCGGTAACTGCTCCTCGTGTAATTACTAAAGTAGTTAACGGCGAGCTTTTGGAGCCTATTGAAAACCTGACTATCGATATCCCCGAAGAGTGCATGGGGCCGATTATGGAGAAAGTTGGGGCTAGAAGAGGCGATCTTATCAATATGACTGGAAGCGGCAGCGGCAGACTCCATCTGGAATTTTCTATTCCTGCTCGCGGTTTGGTTGGCTTCCGCTCGGAGTGCCTGACTATTACTCGAGGCTACGGCGTCATGAATTATCTGTTTGCCGGTTATGGCCCTTATCGTGGTGAAATTGCCAGACGCACGCGTGGTTCCTTAGTTACAGGTGAAACTGGTACGGCTACTTCCTATGCTTTATTTAACTTACAGGATCGCGGTGTATTCTTTATTTCTCCTGGCGATGAAGTTTACACTGGTCAGATTGTTGGAGAGCACTGTCGCCCTAACGATCTCGATGTCAATGCCTGCAAGAAGAAGCACGTGACTAATATGCGCTCTTCTACTTCCGATGAGGCTGTCCGTCTCGATGAGCCGCGCAAGTTGACTCTTGAACAGTGTCTTGAGTTTATTGCTGATGATGAATTGGTGGAAATAACTCCTCACTGTCTGCGTATGCGTAAAGCGGTGCTCGATCCGGCAACGAGAGCTAAACAGCGTAAAGATAGGGAAAAGCGCGACGGTAAATAAGCTTTTCTAGTTACAGTTAGCCTGCAGCTATTTTTTCCTGCTGCAGGCTTTTTTTTGTAAATACGCTTTCAGTTCCGCCAGCTTATTTTTATTCTACCTTAGTTTTTCTGTCGCTACGTTTATCTTTAGATGCCGTCTTTAGGCATTTACTGTCGGTATTGAGCCGGTATTCCTAGCGTTATTGGCTCTCAAACTTTTTGCGTACATTTTTTTAACATCATTTTTTTTATTTAAGTACTTGACAGCGGCTAAGCTGAGCAGTAATATATTCGAGCAGTCGCGATGAGGCGACGCAGAAAGTTTTGACAACAGTAGAAATTATTG
>JBJEGD010000041.1:0-27540 GCA_051874735.1 Candidatus Bruticola sp.
TATTCCCATAATTACCCAAAAATACACGTTGTATCTTACAAAAATAGCAGCAGAAAAGTTCCAATAAACTAGCCCATATATTACAGCAATTGAGCAAAGCAAACCGCCCCAAAAGCCAGCCCAAGTTTTACCTGGACTCAAGGGTGACAATTTAGCGCGTCCCATAGTCTTGCCGAAAAAATAGGCGCCGACATCGGAAGCTATGCATATAGCTACTAAAAATATCACTATAAAAATATGGATACCGCGCATGAAACATAAAAGCGAAGGCAAAAATCCGCAATAAATTACAGCAAAGCAATTAACAGCACTATCAACAATAAAAGATTGTCGCTCTTTGTGATTCAAAACATTATCCAAAGCTGAACAAAACAGGCACCATGAAACAATGGCCATGTACATCCAACCGATCACAGCAGCTTGCAATCCAGAACTGCCTACGACAATCATAGCGGCAGAGCAGACAGCGCACAGAATAATATTGGGCTTAAATCCTTTATTCTGCACCAGACTACAGTACTCATAAGTAAGTCCAAGGCTTATGATAGCAGCCAAATAGCTAAAGCACCATCCACCTTGATAAATGGCCCAACCAGCCACCAACACCATAACTAAAGCCGAAATTGTTCTAATCAATAAAGGATGATTTTTGTTTACCGATTCAGACGGAACTGCTGACTCACTTTTATTTACAGCATCCTGATTTTGCATCGACTGAGCTTTATTATCATTAATCATTTTTGTTTACATCAGAACTCCCCTCAGTGAAACTTCCTGCGCTTCGCCATAAGGAGCAGAAACCTTTTATAACAGAACTGATACTACAATATTACTAACGAATTCAAAAAATTTCAGAAAAAAATTGCTGCTCGCATTCGGGTAGTTCCCCAACAATAGGGACAGTAAAAGTCGCTTAATAGGCGTTCTTCTGCTTAATTAACATCTGTAAATATAGATATGAAGGATAGCTAAATAGGGCTATCGAACTACGAGGGACAATGCGTGTGGCAATTTTTACAAATGCTTATCGTCCTATTGTTAGCGGCGTAGTTAATTCAGTTTATCTTATAAGAGAAGGACTACTGCGTACCAACAACACTCCTTTTGTGTTCGCCCCCAAAGTGAGTGGCTATAAAGAAGAACACAGCGGTGTCTGGCGCTTTAATTCGCTTAATTTAACCCGCAAAGTTGAGTTTCCCATAGCAATTCCTTACTCTTCTCATCTTTTTGCCCTAATTGCAAGCATGGGGTTAAACGTTATTCACACTCACCATCCGTTTCTTTTAGGCGATGTAGGCGCACATTTTGCTAAATTTTTAGGAATTCCCTTGGTGTACACTTTTCACACTCAGCTGGAAAAGTATGCTCATTACGTTCCCTTGCCCAATAAGCTTGTCTGTAAAGCGGCTAGGGAAGCGGTATACAAGTACACTAGCCGATGCGATTGTGTCATATGTCCTTCTCCCAGCATAAGAGGACTGCTCGATGACTACGGCGTTACTTGCAGGGTTGAAGTGCTACAAAATGCCATTGATGTACGTTCTTTCGCAAAAGCCGACGGACAGGCTGTGCGCAAACAGTTAGGGTTAACTCCTGATCATGTGCTCTGTATTTTTACCGGCCGTATGGGGTTGGAAAAGAATTTAAGCTTCCTGCTGCGCACCTTCCAGCGCGTACACAGCAACCAACCTCAGGTACGCCTTATGCTGCTAGGTGACGGACCAATCCTCGAAGATCTGAAACAAGAAGCGGACGATTTAGGAGTAGCTCCCTACGTCTTCTTCCCCGGGCGAGTAGGTTATACTGAAATTCCTTCTTACTATAAGGCGGCCGATCTTTTCGTTATGACCAGCACTACCGAAGTAAAACCTTTGGCTGTTTTGGAAGGTATGGCGGCCGGTCTTCCGGTGATAGCTGTCGACGCCTGCGGCACCGGAGACACCGTGACAGACGGACGAGATGGATTGCTTTGCAGCTGTGATGAAGACGCCTATACAAACATATTGACAAAAGCCGTTGCCGAAAGTGAACAACGACTAGCTATGGGGCGCAACGCTGTGCAGACAGCATCCACCTATTCTTTAGAAAATTATATGGAGAAACTGCTCAAAATTTACCGCGAAGTCGGAGCTAAAGATACACCGCGCAATAAAGCAGCCAATATTTTCAATTCAGGAGAGCTGTCTAAACGCATTTTAGGACTGAAGTAAAAACAAGTTTACTTTGGCAGGCCCATTTATAAGGGCCTCTCGCTATAGCTGCAGTCGTTTAAGTATCTGTTAGAAACGGCGCTTTCAACTAAGCAGTATGGTTGTCTAACTTGACCAAGAGAACTTTTAAGCGCCTTTCCATAATTCCGAAAGCCGTCTCTAGAGCACCGTCACTCCAAATTAAAAAAAGTGAAATAAAAATCATAGTATAAACCCACAAACGCGAGACCTTTACTCGAGTAGAAAAAGTGGGCCAATGCGGATTGCTAACTATTTCCAGCAAAGTGCCTAAACCTATAGCTACTGGCCACACCGTAGACAAACGCAGTAACCATGCTTTCTTAGGCGTCTTTTTTATATAAATAAGTGCATAGCGGAAATGCTCCACCGCTTTAAAAATCCAGGGGGTTAACTGAGTCTTAAAATGGGCTAAATTTACATCTGATTGGTCCTCATTTTTCAAGAACTCGGTCAAACCTGAACAAGGAATATAAAGGCGGCCGCATTTTAAATCTTTGGGTAAATCGCGAAGCACATTTACATACTGAAGCGCTTTGCCGAAACTTACGCCAAATTTTTCCATAGCAGGAAGTTCCTCAGGACTAATTACCCCTAGGTAGTGAGCATTAATACGACTCCAAAATTGCCCGACACAGCCGGCTACTAAATAAGTGTAATTTTCTAACTGAGCATCAGTACTGAAAGCACCTGGGAAGAAAGATAAATCGAGTTTCATGCCTTTAATCAAAGTGGAGACTACTGACAAGACCTCTTGCTGAGCAAAATTGT
This sequence comes from Candidatus Bruticola sp., assembly GCA_051874735.1. Classification (GTDB taxonomy): domain Bacteria; phylum Vulcanimicrobiota; class Xenobia; order Xenobiales; family Xenobiaceae; genus Bruticola. Next base: position 3,000 of record JBJEGD010000041.1, read on the forward strand.
CTAATTCTAAATATAATTGATACGCATTAGCTAGACGCAACAGAAGACGTCTTTCCCCTTCAGTAATTCCTCCAACAGCTAAACCCGCCGCTTTAGGAGCAAAGGTAATTTTTTTACTCTGCTCAACATAAGCACTCAAGTAGTTCCAGAAATCTTCGTAAGCAGAAACCGCTTTTTTTTCCTTCAGGATAGATAGCCATTTTTCTAAATCGGTTAAGCGTGTTCCAACCTCAGCGCAAGGATTATCGGCTAAAGTATCTGCAGCTCTAGCCAATAAATACGCCAAACTGATAGGCTCCCGAACAGCCTCAGGTAATATACGAATACTCAGATAAAAAGCACGAGAAACATCTGCTAAAACGTTTTGCAGAAGTTGCTTTTTGGGCTCTTGAGTTAAATGCTCTTCCATTGTAGACAACGCCTTTTGCTGCTTATGAGGAAATAAAATACAACCTCAATTTACTGCTGCAGCCAACTAAGTTCGGAAGCTTGTTTAGCTAAAATAGTTCTGGTGGTATCAACTAATTGCCAAGCTTTCTCTGGTGAATCGGCTATGCATGTGCCAGAAAGGCGTCCATACTGGGAAAGTGCTCCCATCATGTGAAAAACGACTCCGCAGCAGGTCGCCGAATTATAATGCAATCCATACTCTGTAACGATATCGATTATATCGTTGGGGCAAAGTCCCTTAGCTTCAGGAGGGGCAATATTTGAAAAAGATACATAGTAAATTTTACGCCCAGATGGAGTCTTGAAAGAACCGCTGTCTGTAGAGTACTTTCCTCCAGTTAAAAAACTAGTGGCATTTAAAGGGTGAGTCGTGCCACCACGCCGCAAATTAATTTCTACAGCATAAAGCTCGTAATCACCGCGACTGTAAACGACACCATCAATCAGCCCTTTATTCTTGTTAGTTTTTCTTGGAATGGCAATAAAATCTATGGAAACTGGTCCCACATATCCTAAACGAACTAACTCACGGCCAATTTCTTTGCCTAAATGATGCAGAGCCTGCACATATTCAGCTTTAGCTGGCAAAGAACAGCCTATATATTCTAGGCCGGAACGCCCTCCCAACTGCTGCTCATGTGTAGAATCTACGTTAATTTCTCCCAAAGGATTTATAAAAATTTGAACCGTCGGCGAAGTCTTACCAGGAGCATCAATAAAAGCTTCGACTACACCTCCCTGATCAGCTAAAACTTCTTTAAAAGCTTTGCAGGAGACCTCACCACAATTTCCATCAGAAAGATTTTCTAGATAATCAGCTATTTCTTCTTTAGAAGATATACTCCCCATATCGGCTAACTTGACCAAGATATTGCCAATACCAGAAAAGCCCTCATTAAGTTTAATCACCACGCCCTCTAGATTAGGACATACCGAGCGCAAATCGATAATCGCTTGAGCAGCTTCACGCATACTAAAAATTGAGCCCCTCCCTTTGGGATGAGCAATGTCCAACTTTTTAAATATATCTCTGGAGCCCGACTTGCCTCCCCAATATCGTAAATCACCTGAAGAGCCGTATATAGGAATGCCTAATTTTACGGCCAACTCATGCTCTAGATCGGTGTTATAGTAAACTTCCATATATGAAAGGGCAGGATTAGTAATTGCTCTTTTTATACGCTCAATAACGGCCGGACGTTCTAAAATTTTTTGAGTTAAAGGGATATCGCTGCGATCCATCAGCGAAATTAAGTGGAGGCGTTCTCTGGCATGAGAGAAAGTAACTCCCGGAAGGAACTGTAAATAGTAAGAAATAACGTCGTCGGGAATACGCAAAGCACTCAAATAAACTACTTGAGTTTTAGGCATACCCAACAAGGTGAGAAAAGAGAGCAACCGCTCTTCATAATGAACAGAGCCTTGGACTTTGGCCAACTCTAAAGGAGCCAAAGATATTGAAGGTAGCACAACTACAGTACGTTCACAGTTAGGATCGCTGCGAACACTCTGCCAAGCTGCAGGTAATCTTTTCTGCAAAGACTCAAAATCTATTTTCCAATTTGCTTCAGCCATGCCTTACAATCAATGCCTCTCTCAATAAATCGACCTGCATTTCCTCACAGTCAGCTACAGCCCTTTTTTATAGCTGCAGCTTAATTGCACAAGAACTCTAGCTAAAGCAGGCCGCCACCATAACAGCAGAGAACTGTCGACAAGTTATGTTGTGTTTTTTTGATGGTCACAATGACTCTTTTGTAAAGTGTTATCCGCCCCGTCATCTGCGAAACGGAGCCTCTCCTCTGCAAGCCCATGCTTTTGTAAACGGAACTACTAACACTCACATAGACTTGCCGCGAGCCTTAAAAGCAGGCTACCTAGGAGCGCTCTGCGCTGTATTTATAGACCCACCCTTAGGCGATGACAGCACTTGTTTGCAAGCTCACAGCCGCGAGGTGCCTGAAGGCCGCCACCCTAATTTAGAAATTCCCATAGATCATCAGCTAGCCTTAAAGGCAACTTTAGAAGTCATGAGCCGCATTTTTCAAGATGAACGTATCTCTGACGGTTTTAAAATTACGCGTTCTTATAAAGATTTGACTGATACAATTAGCCAACATAAGTTAGCTGTTGTTATCCATTTAGAGGGCTGCGAAGCTATAGATGTAAACCTTGACAGCTTGGAAGTGCTCTATCAAGCTGGGGTGCGTTCTTTAGGTATTTGCTGGAGTCGTCCTAATATCTTTGGAACTGGCGTACCTTTCGCTTACAAGGTGCCCCCCGACACAGGTCCTGGACTAACTGGCGCAGGCTTATCTCTAGTAAAACGCTGCAATGAATTGGGTATACTGCTCGATGCGGCCCACTTAAATGCCCAAGGCTTCTACGATTTAGCGGCAGCGTCTAGAGGGCCTTTAGTAGTGTCGCACAGTAGCGCTTTCACTCTCTGTCCTGCTTCTAGGGCCCTTACTGATCATCAGCTGCAAACGGTAGCTGAGCATCGCGGCTTAGTCGGCGTTACTTTCCACGTTCCTGATCTCATTGGTCCGCGAGCTCAGGAAAGTCCTTACATTCCCCAGGCTGCTGAACTGTACAGCAATTTCAAAGAAGTAAAAAAATCTCTTCAATCTAGGCAGCTTCAGCCGCGCTCTTGCAGCGAATTAGAGGCAATAATCGCCCATATTGTCTATATAGGCAAACAGATCGGTTTCGATCATGTGGCTATAGGCTCTGATTTTGATGGATGTCTGATACCTGATCAAATCAAAGATGTTTCCGACATACATTTAATATATGAAGGACTGCGCGCAGCCGGCCTAAATGAAAAAGAATTGGATAAGGTACTTTACAAAAATTGGCTGCGCGTTATACAAGAGAGTTGGGAAGTAAACAAAAATTAAATTTCTGACAATTTTGTGATACTTTTAAAGGCAGCTTCAGCTCTGGAGACTTCCTTTTGGATCTCGGATCAAGTAGTATTCAAGAGGATGTTATCTTTAGGGCCCAATAGATAAGTGCAGACTATGAACAGTATAAGTTCTTCTTCAATAAATACGAATATTGTCCACGTAGCGCCTCCAGCTGCTACGGTCAGCAAGCACCCAGATGGTGAATCTGCCTCTGTTCAGAGAATATCTCGGGATAGTGCAGTTTTAGAGGTAATCTCTCCTCAGGATACTCTCTCTGTAACTTCATCATCCGCTCAAACGAAAGATCATACGCCTTGTACATCCACAGAGTCGAATGTAGAAGCCCCCACCAAAAAGCAAAACAAAAGCAAGAAAAGCCCTAAAAAATTGGTCAAAAAGGGGATCAGCTTATATAAAGAAGCTCGCCACTCTCCTTTAACCTTTGTAAAAGATCACGCTAAGAAAGGTGTGCCTGCGGCTATTGCTTTAGGAGTAGGCGCTGCAGTTCTGTGCGGAGAAGCTTTCGACGACGAGTGCATCAGCGACATAAAAGATCTGGCGGAGAATGCAGTCACCAAGGGTGGCGGCATAAATAAAAATCTGAAATTTTTTAACCAATTATCCGAATTTTCTGGTGTCAGCGCCGACATATGCTGCGGCACTGGAGGGGCGATACTGGCAGGACAAGGGCTGTACAAAACGGGAAACGGCGTAGTAAAAACTATTAAAGCCGTTAAAAAGAAAGATAGTCACGCTGTATTAAGCGGCTTGCGAACAACTGTGGCAGGCGTGCGCAAAACTTTAAACGGAGCGGTTGTGGGCACTATAAGTCTGGAAGGCAAGCCAGAAAAAGCGGCCAAATTTATCAAAAAAACCGTACTGCCTCCCCTGCGCAAAGCGGCTGCAGCCCTTAACATAGGTGTTGGTATAAAAAGCATCCAAAAGGGCATCAAAGCTAAAAGCAAAACTAAGGTTATAAATGGTGCTCTTGATCTGGCCTATGGTTCTGCAGTGGTCGTTTCTATTGCTGTAGGTGGCCCCGTAGCGGCAGCAGCTTGCACAGGTTTGTTAGCTGTCAAAACCGGCTGGTCATGGACAAAAAAAATCAGCCGCTGTGTTAGACGCGATCAGGAAATTCAAGAGCAGCGTCAGGCTGAACGCAGTCAAAGAGTTCAAAATCCGGAGTTGCCAGAAGAGTCAAATAAAGCGGGAAAAGTTCCCAACAACAGTAAGGCCCTCCCTGCTGAGCAAAGTAAAAAACTAGCTAAGGCCAACAAAGCTAAAAAAGCAGTGCTAAAATTTATTGCCGGTATTACATCCGACGAAAAATTACCCAAAAACATCATTTAAATATTAGCTTATAGAAACTAATTAAGCAGCACTAAGTCTCAGTTTTCGTGCACTACCAGATGTTATCTGCTCATCTTGAGCGGGTCAGCATAACGGAAACTGAGACTTATTTTGTGGCAAATTTTTCTGGCAAAATACCCTGTCAAATGGTGAGAATTCTAACAAGCGTACAAAAATTTCGTTAGAAAGATCGCGTCCTCGTCCAGTTAAGCGCAAATGATAGCCGCAACGGGAAAAAAGCTCATCGGGAATTTGGTGCCAAAACTCTTCGTTGGCCCGCCTTAAACCACGCCTAAATTGCGGGGGAAACTTTTTAAACACCCGATCAAACGAGATACCGCGTCGGCAACGCAGCTGAAGCATAAAATCTTCACGTAGCCGAGCTGCCCACCCTAAACGCTCTGCGCTCTCTAAAATTTCTGTTCCCTGGCGGACAGCCTGACTGTACCAGCTAGGATTCGATAGACGTCGAAAGCGCCATCCTCTATAATAGGAAACAGCCCCAGCCCCTAAACCTAAATAAGGCAAATTAGCCCAATAAACTTTATTGTGAAAGCATTGATATCCGCGGCGGGCCCAATTAGAAATTTCATAGTGTGCAAAATCGGCTTGGCGCAGTAAACGCTTTAATACTGTTTCCATCTCTGCCACTTCATCTTCAGAAGGCAGTTTCATTAAACCTTTGTCCAGAGCACGCTGCAGTGGCGTTCCCTCTTCAACAGAAAGGGCATAACAAGATATATGCTCAGGATGGAAAGATAAAAGTCTCTCTAAGGTATTTTTCCATATTGATACACTTTGACCAGGCAAACCGTAAATAAGATCGATATTAATATTGCGGAAACCAGCTTGACGAGCCCAGTTTAAACAATTCTCGACATCCTGCGCACTATGCACACGTCCTAGCTGCTCCAGCAACTTATCGTCGAGCGATTGTACGCCTAAAGAAAGACGGTTAATGCCGCAGCGTCTCATTTGATGCAATTTTTCTAAGCTGAGAGTGGCAGGATTAGACTCTGAAGTAATTTCTGCCTCTTTAGCTAGGCCGAAACTTTCTCTAACTTGACTGATAACCTCAACAAGCCAATCTGATGGCGCTAGGGTCGGCGTACCACCTCCCAAATACAAACTGCGCAATCCACTCGAACAAATTTTTACCTGTTTAGCACTTAATCTAATATCTTGAAGCAGGCTTAAATGATAAACCCGGCGCTGCTCCAGAGAAATTCCTCCCAGAGTGTTAAAATCGCAGTAAATACAACGACGACAGCAAAAAGGAAAATGTATGTAAAGTGAAAAGAGCCCGTCGGCTCTTTTAGGTAAATCGTCAGCCATATCCTCAGACTACTTGTAACGCCCACGCGCCCCATAATCGATATAGCGGCGACTATTCCCTCCCAAGTTGTTATCTTCGCGGACTTTGCTATCGGAAGAAGAATCGCCGTCCAATCCACTCAAAGCAGAGACGTTTTTCTCAGAATCGGGATGGTAAGAAACTTTAACTTCGTTGGGATAGCACAAAATAACTGAATCGGTAATTTTGGCTAAACAGCCATTAGTACAGTATAAAATTCCTGAAAGAAAATCTAGCATGCTCCTTCTAAGCTCTTTACTAGTCTCCTGAAAGTTAATTATCACACACTTTTCTTGCTTAATAGCATTAGCAATAGCGACACACCAATTTGACTTATCGTTAGGTTCTATACAATATACATTTATTATGACTATTTCTAAATTTTTCGCTAACTTTGATACCTGTTCCGACATTGAATCTGCATTACCAGTAATAGCTCCGCGCACTTCAGTCGCCTTATTTTCTGATCCAACATCACTCACAGCAGCTTCTAAGGTTTCTTCTGTATCTTCAATATGTCCGCTACCTACAAAAGCACGCACCAACCTACCCATAAAGCTGCTAGACATATCACTCCTCCGCCAATTTTTAAACAGATTGGAAGCCGTTTTCTCTATTGCCAAAAATAGCTCTGCCTACCCTTACAAAAGTAGCTCCTTCTTCAATAGCTATTCTGTAATTGCAGCTCATTCCCATTGACAGTTCCTGACCATCCCAAAAAGAATACCTGCGAGCTAACACTTCCTGAAGCAGTTCCCGCATACAGCGAAAATAAGGACGACTGCCTTCAGAATCAGAAGTTGGCGGAGGAATAGTCATCAATCCCACCAAACGAAGATGTTTAGGCTCATAAGACTTCAAATCGTCTAACAAAGCAAAAAGATTTTCAGGATCGACGCCACTCTTTGTAGCCTCCCGACCTAAACGGATCTGAATAAGTCCGGAAATAACACGGCCACGTTCTGCACATCGCCTATCAATGTGCTTAATAATATCAGCTGAATCTAGAGAGTGGATAACGGCTGCCAGATCCGCAGCAGCATTTGCCTTGTTTTTCTGGATATGGCCTATCAAATGCCAATTAACTGAGGGAAGCTGCTCCGCTTTAACTTTAGCTTCCTGTATATAGTTTTCTCCAAAATCACGCAGCCCTAAACGAGCGGCTAATTCCAAAACCTTGAGAGGCTTTGTTTTTGAGACCCCAATCAGCACAACTGAATTGGGGTCTCTGCCGCATGATAGACAAGCACACCTAATAGAATCGCGCACTTGAACCAAACGGGCGCGCAGAATTTCGGGTGAGAAATCAGCTTCTGCCACAGAAATTTCTGAATTCAAGACTCCGAATCTGCCGTCCATACTTTTATAACCAGTTCATGATAGTATCGTTGTCGCTAATTTCCGAGTTATTCTGTTCTTGCAGATGGATTTCAGTATCCACAACAGGGAAATCTTGTACAGCAGTCTCTTCATGGAACTGCTCTTCGTCTTTAGAAATTAAACCACGGGAATAAAGAGCACCCATGGACTGGTTAAAGCTCTGCATACCTTCAACAGCACCCTGCTGCAAGTAAGCGGCTAAGCCGTCCAAATTATCGTTCAAAATCGAATCAGAGACGGCCATATCCACTACCAGAACTTCAACTGCAGGTACACGTCCCTTATCATCTGATCGGGCAATGAGTTTCTGAGATATCACACCACGCAGACAACTGGCCAAGAGCAAGCGGAACTGCCTCTGAGTTTCTCCGGTAAAGGTTGACAACATACGGCGCACCGCCTGAACGGTATCAGGCATATTCATAGCTGCCACTACCAAATACCCTTTCTCAGCTGCAGTTGTAGCAGTCATCAAGGTATCTGCATCTTTGATGTCACTGATAACTAAAACATCGGGATCCTGACGCATAGCCATATTGATAGCGTCATTGAAACTTTGGGTATCAGTACCAACTTCACGCTGAGTAATTAAAGAATTGACCGTCTTGTGATAATACTCTATGGGGTCTTCTACCGTTACGATATGGCATTTACGGTTATTGTTAATATAATCAACAATTGAGGCCATAGTAGTAGACTTACCAGAGCCTGTGGGACCAGTAATGATAATCAGACCGCTTTGGTACAGGGAAAGCTTCTTCAGAATTGGAGGCAACCCTAATACGTCGAAATCTAATACATCAGTGCGCTGCATATGGAAATTAGCACTTAAATTGCCTCTCTCCAAGAAAGCGTTGACGATAAAACGGGTTCCATCAGAAGCGACATGAGCGAAGGAAACTTCATGCCCTTTCCTGACTTCTCTCCTCTGTTCACGAGTCATGGCAGGGTAGACCAAGGCCTTAGTATCATCTTGAGCCAACTTAGTATCGCCGACAGGAACAAGATCGCCACTCAAACGAACAGTAGGAGTATTACCTACCTGCAGGTGCAAATCTGAAGCCCGATGGCTGATCACAACCTGGAGAATATCATCGAGATCGTAGCCAAGATTTTCAGTAATAGCAGGGATAGCTTCATCTTCTTCAACAGGCTCAGCTACAGTCTTAGGAGCGACAGTACCGACAGAAGCAGCAGCACTAGCAGCCTGAGCTACAGTAGCAGCAATCTGAGGAGCAGCTTCCACTGCACTAGCTGCGGCCACAGTAACAGCTTCAGCACTCTTGCCGATATCGCGCACACGCTCATCAAGCTGTTCAACTAGACGCATGGCCATTTTAATAGCACTCAAATGCTTGTCTATTTCACTCTGAGATTCTTCAGCCTTAGCTATAGCATCTTCAAATTTCGGAGCATATCCTTCAAGCTTGCTCTGCAGAGCTTCTACGCCATCACTAACAGCTTTAAGCTTATCCGCAGCCTGATCAGCGCCGTTCAAAGACTCACGTAAAGAATCGAGAGAAGATTTGAGCTCAGCGACTTCGAGCTTAAGTGAATCTATATTTTCCTCGACTTTCTCTTCGAGAGCAGTCGATTTCTTTTCAGTCTCACTGTTAAGCTCTTCTTTTAATAGATCAAAACTGGTTTTCAATTCGATCGATTCAGTCTTGATGCGCTCTTCCATAGCCTCAGCGGCGGCGAGCTGCTCTAATTTGTAGTTCTCAAAATCTTCATTTCTAGTAAAGGTTGAAGCTTGGCTAACCTCTTCTTTAAGGGCATCGAGACGCTCACCAAAAGAAACTTCTAAAGCAGCTAACTTCTCTGCTGCACCACTGCTGACAGCACCTAAATTATCTAATTCAGTACGGACAGCCTCATTATTGGCAGCGAACTCATTGCTTTTAGCCTCCAAAGCCTCTTCAACGACCTTGAAACGCTCCCCCATTTCATCGAGAGAGCCTTGCACTTGAGCTAAGTCTTCAGCCGAAGCTCCTTCAGCTATTTCATCAAAGTCCGCTGAGAGACGTTCGAAGCGACCACTTAGTTTCAAAATTTCTTTACTAGTTGTATCGCCTACTAAGGAAATATCTTCCAGTCCGGCCTCTAACCTAGAGAGGCGGCCTTCTACTGACATATCAACATTGCTATCTAATAAATCGCTATCTGATTTGCTACGAGGTCTTCTGGCCAAAGCTTAATTCCTTCCATCCCTTGAGATTGCAGGCGAAACGTTCTGTAAATTTCAACTCTTTACCTGCAGAATATACCCTGCTTTAAATGCATTAAAACTTGTCTTATACGGCAGTTAAAGTACAGTGCTATTCCAAGACGCCTACAGCCTCCTCAACCTCATGAAGGATAGAACCGCTGCTAATCAGTTGACGGGCAAATTCAATGTCACGGTACGGCGGACGATCAAACTCTAAAGGAGCCACTACTTGACGCACGGCGCGAAAAGCCGCTTCTGTGCCGGGGCCAAAACTGATAGGACGGCGTTCTTCTAAGGCCTGAGCCGCACAAATGAGTTCACAAGCCAGAATAGTTTCCAAATTATCAACTATTTTGGTTAATTTATGAGCAGATGTAGGCCCATGACTGTTATGATCTTCTTGACCTCCTGAAGTAGGCACAGTATCAACACTAGCCGGATGGGCCAACACTTTATTTTCATTAACTAAAGAAGCAGCCGCATATTGAACTATCATATACCCAGATTCAACACCTGGAGCAGAAGCCAAAAACGCCGTTAAATGATCGGTACCGCAAACTAATTTGTCGCAGCGACGCTCGGAGATAGTACCAATCGGACACATGGCGATACAAGCAGTATCTAAAGCCATTGCTAAGGGGGCACCGTGGAAATTTCCAGCACTTAGAATCAGGCCGTGAGGATGTTCTATTTTATCTTTTTCTTCCAAAAATTCTTCAGGAATAACCAAAGGATTATCAGTGACAGAATTCATCTCTCGCTCTAAAACTTCAGAAGCGAAACGCCACCCTTCTCTGGCAGCTCCATGAACCTGAGGCAGACACCGCAGCGAATAAGGATCTTGCACTTTATCACAATTTTTATGGGAAAGCACTAAGCTGGAGCCCTCAGTGATGCGACGCACGTTGCGGGCTGATTGTGCTTGACCTAAATGAGGGCGCAACTTCCCGACCATAGGATGCAAATTAGCAACCGTACCTAGCATAGCCTCCACGGTTATAGCTCCAACAATATCGGCTATTTTTAACAGGCGGCCGGCCCTGTTCATAGCCAAACTGCCCACAGCATTCATAAACTGAGTACCGTTAATTAAAGCCAGACCTTCCTTAGCAGCTAATTGAAAAGGCTTGAGACCAGCTGCAACCATAGCCTGCGATGCCTCCATTATCTGCCCTCGATATAAAACCTCTCCTTCACCAATTAACCCTAAAGCGACGTGGGATAAAGGAGCGAGATCTCCGCTGGCTCCTACAGAGCCATGTGAAGGCACTCTAGGCAAGACGCCAGCATTAGACATGTCTATTAAAGCCTGCAGCAGCTCAGGACGACATCCTGAAAACCCCTTAGCCAAAGCATTAACTCTAAGAGCGATCATAGCTCTGACTACCGCATTGCTGACGTAGTCGCCAACTCCGGAAGAGTGGCTGAGTATTAAATTCCGCTGCAAATTACGTAAATTTTCAGGATTAATTTTTACATTAGCTAAACGGCCGAATCCGGTATTAATACCATAAGCCGTATCGCCGCTGTCAATAAGATCTTCCACCACTTGGCGAGATTTTTTGAGAGCCGGCCTTACCTTGTCACTCAAAACTAAAGGCGCCCCTAAAGCGGCTCTCTCCACCTGGGCTAGAGTTAAACTTTCCCCATCAAGAACTAAAGGCTGATCCAAATCAATCTGCCCCACTGTGTCACACCTTTCTAAATAGAACTTTTGCCTGTTTATTGCAAAAGTTTGACCATCTGCACCCGTTCATTCTGATATCCGGCTTCTCGATATAAACTAATAGCGCCGGTATTACAACAGGTTACAGTCAGTCCGATATGCGTCAGTCCTCGCTCTAAAGCAGAAGCTTCGACAGCTGCAATCAATCGATTGCCCACACCGCGACGACGATATTCAGGTTTTACCGCTAAATCGAAAATCCAGGCTTGCTTTTCTCCTGTTAAAAAATCGGTCACATCTAGATTAGCTGCGATATGGCCTACAATTTGACCAGCCTTATTTTTAGCCACAAAAACGGTAGCTATTTCCTTAGCTATCTGCCAGTCCAGATTTCGCATATCTTCTCGCCTAATACGCGCAGCCAAAATAATATTTCTGCGTCGTAAGGGCGACATTGAACTTCCCACCGAAGCTGCGGAAAGATCTATGATTTCTGGTAAATCTGATCTCTCAGCTCGGAAAATTTTTATTTCTTCCAGTTCACCGCTTATTGATTCAGTTGTACTGCGCAAGCATTTGCGATCGCCCGCCTTAGCCTGGCTTGCCTGAGATTTAAGAGGATAATTTGGAATAAATTCTTTTTTTTTCATTTTGTTTATATCCGACTGCAACCGCACCGCTAAATTTTCTTGCTGAACGTTACTTTCAGCAAGAAAATTATAGACGCTTTCATGTGCGGAGGAGCAGACCTCGATCGAGGGATAGGGTAGCTGCTTATTCCCGAACTCCCTGCTCACGCTTTATAAATGCATAAGAATCGAACTCGAGATTGCGCCCATTCATTTCATCCTCAAAAGTATTGACTAAGAAATAAAGGCTGCCAAGCCAACTGCGAATGTCCTCAAAAGCTTTATCAGAAAGGGTTGACTGACCCTTACCGACATGTTCTTGGGCAACGGTCAAATCTTTATAAAGCATGCACCACAAAACTGCTATATTGTGATGGTTCCTCTTTAATACTTCATCTTCATAATTGGACAAGGAACGTTGTCCGCCCCGAATTTCTCCCTCAACCGTTTGCCAAGCTTTAATAACTTTTTCATAGCGTTTATAAAAACGAGTGTCTTCGCTTCTAGAACTGCTGTTGCTTTCCACATTAACTTGCTCGTTAGTGACTTCAGAGTCATTAGTAGCTGTTTTTCCGGCAGATTTAGGATAAGCTGAAGCCTTAGGATAATACTGACCCGCTTTAGGATAATTCTGGGCCTGAGCTGAATCCGACATAAAGCTCAGGGGCACGGCGCAGACACCGGCGAATAAAGCAAGAGCTACAAACTTGCGCATATTGTTCATAAAAGCGTACTCCTTCTCGGGGCGCATTCATTTTCAACCTCAGCGGAAAGCGATTTGCAAGCAAGAGATCGGTTAAACCGATGGACTTAAATTTATCCGCAGGTCTTTTAGAATGGACAGCGCCGCCTCCATACAGTTTTAAATTGTTCAGGACGGGAAATTCTTCAGCTTTCTCCGTTGGCCTCCCCAACCTGCTAAACAGAATAAGAGTTTGTATATTTGTGCACTTCAGGACAACCCCTATACAAACTAGATAGACATAGTTATAATTTTTTATCAAATAAAAGACTTATCAGTTGCTCTGCTTAACATGATACATCGAACAAAACTTACAATCTCCCTAAGTTTACTGCAGTAACACCTTGAGAGGCTTGAAATTTAAAGAACGGCGGCGCATTTCCGGCTCTAGTTTTTTAGCAATTCGATAATTAATACGTTCACATTGTTGAGCCTTTATATGTATATTTTTATCGGGCAAAAGATCTTTTTGGCTGGTCAAACTATGGCAAAACTCAACAGCTTCTACACTGAGGTTGTAAGTATCTAACAGTTTTTGGTTACTCATAGAACTTATTTTTTCAGGGGTCAGCTCTTTATATCTGTCTTTACCGCACTTAGTAAAACGCTCAAGGTCTTTTTCTAAATTCCCCTCATTACTCCATACGGGCAAATTAGAACCTATTATCAGCAAAATGACAGAAAATAAAGTTAAGAACAGGGATCTCTTCAAAAATTTTTTACTGTGCATGATATTTTTATCGCTCCAAAAGATGTAATTTAAAATAAATGTAATTTACCGGAGCTCCGTCTATGAAACCGACGCCCAGCCATTAAGACGGTGGGCGTACCTGACAGGCATATTCCACCGCTCAGAGCATTATTTGCCAATTTTAGGGTTAATACTCCTGTCGTATAACTGCAGGCCGGTAGCTGATTGACCTAGAAAAATCGCCAGTTGCTACCCGCATAACATATGCGTAAATATTATATAAAAAAGACAAATATTTACAATAATGTCACCAAAACTAGACACTTATACTCTTTAATTAGGTAGATGCAGGAGGTTATACAATGGGAATTAGTTCAATATTTAATGTAGGCGCCTATCAAGTTAATCGTCAAGCTGTTAATCCTGCTCTCATCCGAAATATGGCTAACAGCGCCGGTAACATCAAAGTAGAGGGAAATGCTACCCCTGAGGCGTGGAGTGAGCTAGCCGATCGCGTCGAGGCTAACGACTGTATCTCGAGAGACGATCTTCGTCAAATACAAGATCTGGGGCGTGCCTGCTTTAAATATCATAGAGAGCTGCATACTGAGTACAAAGCCAGCGGTTACAAAGATCAAGCTATAAAAGCTGAATTGGCCGACGTACACGTATTTCGCTCTGGGAGCGACCAGATCCGCGAGTCTTTAGCTCTATCCCAGGCGCAATTAGCCGTTGATGCAGCAGCTGGAGCTTCTTTCGGGCCGACTTCGCTGGTAGTAAATTACGCGGCTTACTCTGACTTGCAAAAGAGTGCTCTAGAGCCACTAGTTGACAATATTCAAGGACTGCGCGACGGCACTAGCCCCAACCTGTATCAGGGCAACAGTATTGAATCTTTCCACGGAGCTGAAATTTGGAAAGAAATGAACAACATGCTCGACGACGCCGTCACCCAGGCTAAGGCGGGCAATCCTCAAGAGATCGACGCTCAGTACTACGAACTAACCAGCCCTGAAATTGTAGGCAAATTAGCCAAGGCTGCAGAAGCTGGCAACAAAGTGCGCGTCAATGTCGATCCGGGACGTCTGGTCGCCTTTGCCGGAGATCACGTGGTTATCGATGAAGTGCCGGATAAGTTAAAAACTCTTATCCAGCTCTCTCAAGTAGACGGCGACGTCGCAGTTTCAACTTATCCTATCGAGAAACAGCTTAAGAACCCTAGCAACTTGATGCATCGCAAAGGACTGCGTGTAGGCGATAAATTCCTGCTTTCCGGTATGAATGCCAATGCCGGTAGCGGCGAAAATATTGATGCCGGTTACACTATTGAAGGCCCGGCGGCTAAGCGTTTAGTTCAAAACTTCCAGCGCGACGTCGGTTACTCTATTGGTGCTTCTAACGAAGAAATTTACGGAGTGAAGCCTCTAGCTGGATTTATGACAGGTGATATAAATATGGGCACTCGCGGTCTTATATCCATGTTCGACTGCGTTAGCGGACCTTCGCCTGCTGGCACAGAGATGCCCAAAGCTGCAAACGCTCAACAACTATCCGATATTGCTGAATCAATGGGACAAAATTTAGCAGACTACACAGACTGCTCTATGGAAGAGATTGATCAGCGGATTAAAAACGGCCAAGATATACCTCTGTCTATTAAAGGCAAGGAAGCTTTTTTAGGTGTTGTCCAACGTGCTCTCGATATAACCCGCTCTCCTGAAAATGTAGCCAGGCTGCAAGATATTGATATCCCTAGCGGTGATCCTAAGGGGACTACAGCGATAGCTTTAGCAGATCTTCCTAACGATCGACGCGCGGCCATGATCCAAACGATTCAAGACGCCGAAGAGTTTATATATGTGCCGGCCTTTGTCATGACCAAAAGCATCGCTTCAGTACTAGTAGCTAAACGCGACGAAATGAAAGCTCAAGGTAAAGACATTGATATACGTGTTGTTGCCGACTCCGGAATTTACCCTGACGGCGGAACTCCTAACGAAGGCGGCATCAAATACTTAGAAGATCATGGCATCGACGTTCACTGGACCTTGCTTCCTCGTAGTTCCAGCCATGACAGAAAAGTTCATGCTAAAGAAATTCTCACCGACAAAGGGGAGTTTTTTGGCAGCACGAATTTCTCCAACAAAGGTATGGGAGTTAACTGGGAGCATTCCGGATACGTTAAATTCAATCCCGACGACGAAGCTTCTATTTCTCAGCGCGAAAGTGCCAAAGCTCACTTCCTTAACTTGTGGGACAACGAATCGTTTGGTCTCAACACAAAAGAAACGGCGGCTCAACGTAAAGAAAGAGCTAAGGGACAGATCGATTACGAAGTTCAGGTGGAGGAAGCCCGCAGCGGCGTAGTTCGTGAGACGATACGTGGCATCCAAAATTTTGAGAAGGCCAGTGCTGAGTTCGTCAGTAATTTAATTGCTTCCGATCCTCAGGCTAACGCCCGTATCGACGAATTGGTAATGCAAGGTTACGATCAAGGCTCGGCAACGCTTATGGCTGCCAAAGAAAAAATGGGTGATGAAGCCTTCTATAGTGCTTTGCATAGTCTACCAGCTTACGAGAGTCTCCAGCAGATAAAATAACTTATCTCTGTGCAGAATAGTTGTACTGTAGTCTCTCTGACACTTTGATTGCCCTTGCTCTTCTGAGCTTGAAGTGTCGGAGTGCCTTACGGGCCAACCTGGAAGCGTTTCTGTTTTGTAAGAAAGAGGAACGCTTCCGTTTTTTTCTAAGCTGTCTTTTTTTGTTATTAAAAAAACAGGAGCTCCTCCCTAATAACTTATGAAAATAAAAAATGTCCAATTTATAGTTAGTGCCCCAACTATCAAAGAAGCCCCTCCGCCTTCATCAAGACCAGAAATAGTTGTAGTAGGACGTTCTAATGTCGGAAAATCCTCTTTTATCTGTAAGCTAACTAGTCGCAAAATTGCCAAAGTCAGTGCAACTCCAGGCAAGACCAGAATGATCAATTATTTTTTGATTAATGATGACTGGTATCTAGTAGATCTGCCGGGCTACGGTTTTGCTAAAGTTTCTAAAGCGGAAAAAGAACGATGGGGACGAGCTTTAGAAGAATATTTAGCTCAAAGAGAAAATATTTGCTTAGCGATTCTGTTGGTAGACTGCAGACATGAAATAAAAGATTCAGATTTGCAAATGTACGCTTGGCTCAAAGAAAATAATTTGAACACAGCTATAGTATTGACTAAAAGCGATAAACTCAGCCGCAGTCAGCTTATCCAAGCAGAAGCCAGATTAGCTAGAGCTTTTAATTTATCAACTAACGAAATTTTTACCGTTTCCTCTCAAACTGGCTACGGGTTCGATATATTGGGTAGCTTCCTAGATAACATCCTCATTAAAGCTAAAGCTATCGCTACCTTCAAACTTTAATTTGCTATTGTCATCCTCTTATCTTTAGCCGTCGGCTTATGCTAATTAGATTTGTTCAGTTTTAACTAACTAAAAAAAGTCCGCAGCTTTACCTCAGCTGACGGACTTTTTTAGTTATTGAAAATCAGGGCTTTAAGCTTCTTCTGGCAAATTCTCCACCAGTTCTACATCAATTTCGAAGTGTTCTCCGTTATTGATTTCAGCTTCTTCCTTCACTACCTGAGCGTCTTCAGCACTTCCAGCCAAAAGGACATCTGAAAGTGACAGTTCTAAAGCTTTTAAATCGGCAGCACTGCCCTTAATAGTTAAAGTTTTAACTGGCCAGCGCAGTTTTTTCTGAGCTTTAGTTTTTGCCTGACGAATTTTAGAAAGGACCTCTACCGCACAGCTGTAAATATTTTCAGACTCAGGCTCGGCAGCCCCAAGTTCTTCTACCGTAGGCCAAGGTGAAGTGTGAATAGAGCGCTCTCGGCCCGTTTCAGAAGCGAAGAGCCAAGACCAAACTTCTTCAGTTATGTAAGGCAAATAAGGAGCGAAGAGACGCAGCATCGTGCGCAAGGACAAATAGAGAGAAGCCATAGCTGAACGACGGCCCTCACTATCCTCTGCCTCATAAGAGCGCCGTTTGACTAACTCTACATAATCGTCACAAAAGTTCCAGAAATCACCCTCGACGGCTTTTAAAGCAGCAGCATACTCAAACTTGTTAAAATCATCGGATGCCTCTTTGACTATAGCGCGCAATCGAGCCAGCAAAGCCTGATCGAGAGGCACGGTCACATTCTCTTTTGTCCAGTGTTCTTTAAAATTGAGATTGGTGCTCAATTGACCAATAACAAAACGACTGGCATTGAAAAGTTTGGTTACTAGTTTGCGTCCCAAATCAAAAAGTTTAGTATCGAAAATGGTATCAGTGCCTAAACTGGCTCGAGAAGCCCAATAGCGCACAGCATCGGCGGAATATTCTTCCAGGAAAGGCTTAGGAGTGACCACATTGCCTTTAGATTTTTCCATCTTCTTGCGATCGGGATCTAAAATCCAACCGCTAATTACCACATGCTTCCAGGGAATAGAATTTTCATGCATCCAGGCTTTGACTATAGTATAGAAAGCCCAAGTGCGGATAATTTCGTGGGACTGAGGACGCATGTCCATAGGGAACAACTTAGCATGACGATCAGGATCGCTACCCCAACCACTAACTATTTGTGGAGTTAAGGAAGAAGTAGCCCAAGTATCCATAACGTCGGGATCCCCAATAAAGCCGCCAGGAATACCGCGCTGAGTTTCAGTAAAACCGGGCGCAGGCTGGCTTAACGGATCGACTGGCAGCATAGAGCTATCCGCGAATATAGGATTTTGATAGTCGGCTACCCCATTTTCATCTAAGCGATACCAAACAGGGAAAGGCACACCGAAGAAACGCTGACGACTGATACACCAATCATACTGTAAGCCCTCAATCCAGTGTTCAATACGACTGCGCATAAACTCAGGGTGCCACTGAATTTTGCGAGCCTGTTCCATAATTTGTTCTTTGACGTCGAGAATGCGAATAAACCACTGCCTGGTTGTCACAAACTCTAAGGGGAACTCGCCTTTTTCGTAATATTTGACAAACTGTTTAGTGGGGCGAGGCTCTCCTAACAGATCACCGCTCTCGCGCAACAATTCGACAATTTTAGTTCTAGCTTGCTTCACAAAGAGGCCTTCCAACTGAGCGTGAGCAGCATTGGCTTTTTCCGGCTCTAAGCTTTGGAACGGTTCCTGAGTATAATCGGCATGGCCTATTTTTCCATCACGGCCTATTAACTGGCGCAAAGGCAGATTAGACTTGCGCCAATACTCAACGTCGGCAGTATCACCGAAAGTACAAACCATTAAAATACCGGTGCCCTTTTCCGGATCGGCATGCTCAGCTGGGAGAATAGGAACTAAAGCTTTGAAAATCGGGGTAATGGCCTTTTTACCAAATAAATGTTGGTAACGTTTGTCATCGGGATGAGCAACTACAGCTATACAAGCTCCCAGAAGTTCTGGGCGAGTAGTAGAGATAGTAAATTCACTTCCGTCATCAACGCGGAAACGCAAATCATGGAAGCGGCCTTCACCCTCTTTATCTACCATTTCCGCTTGCGCTACAGCAGTACCGAATCCTGTATCCCAAGCGGTAGGAAGCTCAGCGTGATAAACACGCCCCTTCTTTACTAAATCGAGGAAAGAAAGTTGGGAAGCCTTACGACAAGCATCGTTAATAGTACTGTAAGCTAAGTTCCAATCAACGGACAACCCCAAATGACGCCATAAATCTTCGAAAGCCTGCTCATCCTCTTTAGTTAAAGCTGTACAAGCTTTTATAAAGTTAGGACGAGAAACTTCCCGCTGAGGAGTGAGGTTTTTCTTTTTACTATTGGCAACAGGCTGTTTTTCTAACTTAAAATCGGGATCATAGGGTAAATTAGGATTACACTTAATGCCGAAAACATTCTGCACACGCCTTTCTGTGGGCAGACCATTGTCATCCCATCCCATAGGATAGGCAATATTTTTACCTAACATGCGCTGATAGCGCACAATTAAATCTTGATGAGTGTAAGAGAAGACATGACCTATATGTAAAGAGCCAGATACAGTGGGAGGCGGACTATCTACTACAAAAGTTTCTTCTCTAGGGCGGGAAGAATCCCAATTATAAATTCCCCATTCTGTCCAATTCTTTGTCCATTCAGCTTCCGCTGAGGCAAAGTTATATTTTTTGGGAATCGTCTTCATATTAACGAACAAGCCTCCAAAGTATATTAACTGCGTGCTCAGTTAAGAGCAAATAATTTTATTGCTAATCTTGTAAGCAAACTTTTGAGCCTAAACCTGCAGATCCTTGTTTGCTCTACTTACTTTTCCGGACATAAATAAGCTGCAATAAGCTAAAAACCTCCTTCAGCAAATAGAACAATCGGCAGAACTTTTTTGAACTTAATATTAAAAAGAACTAAGACAGCCCTGTTAATTAAATACAAAAAGGAAAGGAGAAAAAATCTGCGGAAAAAGCAGACAGATATGATTCAAGATAAATGCAAAAATTCTCTAAATTCACCAAAATTTCAAAAAGACATACGTAAACAGGCCTACGCTGCCTCAGGTGAAGCTGGATTGAGCTGTTTAAAAGTTCAAAAGCTGGAACCTGCTATGCAGGATTTCTTTGCTTCCCTTATTTTAAATTACTTGAATAGAGAACTGCCGAATCTCAACTGGCAAATAAAAATAAAAAGTAACTTTTTCAGCTTGAGCTGGATAGTGAAAGGACAGCGAAAAGAATGGCTGCAGCTGCGTTTTGCCCCTCGCTTTAGCCGCTGGATGATTGTGCGACGAGGTGGTTTAAAAGTAAGGTCCGATTTACACGGAAGCGTTTGGTTTCCGCATAATCCTGACAGACCATGTCTTTCTCTCAGTGATTGGCTAGGACAAATACGCAAACTGCTCACTAACCGTTTCGTTGCTCCCCAATAAGCTAATCAGGTTCAAGTGCGCTTCTTTTTATGCTGCCGATTCATTATTTATCAAAATTTGCTCATCATATACGCAACTTTTTTAAACTAAAAGATGCTCAAGGCCGCCATTCAGCCTCACGATGGCTGAGGAAATTAGCCATAACCCCTTCGCCTACAGCTCTAGCGGTGCGCTTTTTTCATAATGAAATGGTCTTTTGCCTTGCCGCTGCTGCCGCAGCGGCAGCCGTTGTCTGGACAAAACCAAGCTTAAGCGACTGCCGCAACTACATAGATCTACGTGTCTTAGAGCTGCTATTTTCCCTAATAGCGGCAACGGCCGGCCTGCAGCGCGCCGGTTTATTCCAGTATTTAGCCGTCTCCCTCCGTAGCAAATGCCGCTCTGAATTTATCCTGGGCAACTTGTTAATTTTACTCTGTTTTTTTGCGGCTATGCTCATCACTAACGATGTAGCTTTAATTGTTTTTGTTCCTTTCACATTACAGGTTATGCGTGAGCAGAAGGCTCCCAAATTAATTTTCCTCATTGTTATGGAAACAATCGCCGCTAACTTGGGCAGCATGGTAACCCCTTTGGGCAATCCGCAGAATATTTTTCTCTGCTCTTTTTATAATTTGAGCCTAAGCCAGTTTTTTAAACTCACGATCCCCTGGGGCCTTATATCGTTATTTATAATAGAGCTCATCTTATTGATACATAAATTACAAACAGATCAGTCCTCTGTTTTAAGTAACGACCATCCAAAACCGGAAAAACTGGATAAACCGCTGCTGACTCGTTACACCCTTTGTCTACTTCTTTGCCTTTTAGCAGTAGCTAAAATTATTTCTGCTCATATTTGCGCTATTTTAATTCTCATTTGGCTACTGATAGCAGACCGGCATTTACTCAAAAGTCTTGACTACATTTTACTGCTGACCTTTGTCTGCTTTTTTCTATTTGTAGGTTGTGTTGCTCAACAGGATTCAGTAAGACTTTGGATTGGTCATTTGATCAACGGACGGGAGCTGTTGGCTGGAGCGCTTATATCTCAAATTATCAGCAATGTACCAGCAGCTGTTCTGCTAGCCCCTTTTACTAAAGAAAGTACTGCGTTAATTTTAGGAGTCAACTTAGGAGGCCTAGGCACTCTGATTGCTTCTCTAGCTAGCTTAATATCGTACAGGATGTATTCTCATATTCCTCAAGCCGATCATAAAAATTATCTGCTGACTTTCACATGGCTGAATTTTCTTTTTCTGGCCGTATTACTGTTCTTGGCCTTCTTTCTAGGCTAACAAAAGCACTTTTTTTAGTGTTCAACTTCACGCAAATAAAGCCTGTTCCAATACCAACGTGGCAAATTCCCTCCTTGCCTGACAAATAATCCCACTACGGCTAAAGCAAACAATATAGAAACAACACCACATACCAAGCCTATCCAAGGGCACCAGAATATAGCTGCCAGAAGAGAACAGATAACTAAATCTTCAAGAGACGATATTAACAAAGTACCAACAAAAGTTAACCCAGGCACTAAATCGATCAGCCATAAGCGCACTAAAGGTTTAGCTAAATTCACTAACAATGATGTAAGACCGCCTACGGCAACCCCTGCAATAACTAAACCTATCCAATATGAACAGGTAATTATAGAAAAGGCTAACCAAATGGCGATAGATGTACGCAGAACTAATCCAAAACTATCTAAAACGCGGCTAGATACGCCGAACTTATCAACGATTATCTCTATAACTGCTGCTAAAAACACTAAAGCTATAAAACGCCCGTCAGACATAAAGCTAAAATTGGGATCGAGCCAAAGCCAGCCCAAATGGGCCAGAATAGAAACTCCTAATAGACAGAGACCAGCTCTAGCTCCGCAGCAGGCTGAAACGCCGAAGCTAAAAAAGAAACTAAACCAAAAGGCAGTATCGGCCATTATTCCTCCCAACTAGCTTCTCAATAAACTAATAGGCATATTTCCGTAAATACTATAAAGATGCCTTTATATATAAAGAAAAAGAACGTCTCTACAATGAGACGTTCTTCTATCCATGATAATAAATTTACACTATATTAGAATGCACACAAAGACTGTACACTACATATCTGCGATTTTACTGTAAGTTTATATAGAATACTCTATAGATAAATCTTCTAACTGATAACCTTCAAAATTCTTGATTTTTTCCATCATTTGCTCACGCATGGAAGTAATTTGCTCCTGCATTTGAGCATTTAAAGCAGCAACCACAGCATATTCTTCACTATTGGCAACGTTATTTCTTGCAGTCTGCATATGCCCTTTGCAGTTACTGGCAAAATCATCGGCCAAATAATACAAATCTGGAGGCAGAGTCTGTTTCAGCTGCTCGGCAGCAGAATCGATAGAAGCATCTTGAGATTCAATATTAGCTCTTTCCATGAGAGACTGAAGGCGAGCCTGTCCTTCGGGAGTACTCATAACAGCGCTTAAATTATCGGAATTACTGTACAACTCCATTAATTCAGCACTGGCTGAACCAGCTGGATAGCTCTCCTCTTTATCTAGAGCAGCTAACTGAGCCTGGTACTTAACTTCTTTTTCGTAATCGGCGCGGGCGGCACTACTTACTGCATCTTCAGGCACCCCGTAATTTATTTGAGGGCGACCATTTTCATCTAAAATTAAAGCGCCGTTTTCATCGACGGCATAACTATTTTTAGAGAAAAATTTGCTTTTCTCTACTTCTACATTATCTGCTTCTCTTTCAATCTCAATCTGAGCTCTCTTATTCTCTTTTTCTTCTAACTTACTCAGGTCTAATATAGCTGCTTGCATATTGTTCTGAGTACCGAACAAGCTAAAACTGCTAGAGTTTGGACTCTCAGGTACCTCAATACCACAAGCAGCCAGTTTTTCACGCATATCAGCTAAAGCTTGAGTATAATCTAGGCCTAAACTAGCTTGAGAAGAAGCAGCTCCATCGTTATTACCTACAGTTTGAGCACCAGGAGCGAACCCAGCGACCATAGAGACTAAAGAACCGAAATTAGGCAACCCAGTGCTGATCAGATTACCAGAAGCACCAATTCCATCCATGACAGATATAAGGGATCGGATGTTTTAAGAGAAAGCCCATTTTTTAGATCTCCTTAAAATTCCGTAATTTCGGGCTTTTTCCTTCATTGGCTTCCCAGATGGTTTGCAAGAATTTTTTCCATCAGATCCGCTTTTTTACAATTTAACGCCCTTTCAAGACCTATGAAATAGGAGCTGAAGGGGCGTTTTTTATTGTCGTTTAGGGGCTTAAAAAGCCTGAAAAAAGCGGATCCGTGCGGATTTTTGTATTTTTTAAACTCCCAATTTTTTATCCGATCCAAAATTCCAAAAATTCATTTTAATAAAATCCCGAATTTTCGGCGTTTTTCTTGATTTAGCAAACGATCCAAGCGATCAATACGATCCTATTTTTTTTTCTTGTATTTAGGAATTTCTTTTAAGTCATTAAGATAATCTACGACTTTACTGCGACCAAGAGCATTTAGCTCGTCCATCGATTTCTCGATATCGCTTGTTGCTTGATCTCGTTCATCAAAAAACCAACTCACAGGGTGCCCTGATAATTCCGATAGCTTAAAAATCTGTTGCAACCTAGGTAAAGACGCGCCATTCTCCCATCTATTTACTGTGATTTCAGTTACATCCATCATATCAGCGAGTTGCGCTTGCGTTATTTTTTTCTGAGAACGAAATAGTTCTATCTTATAAGCCAAAATTTTTGAATCTTTCATGGGGCGTTATTAACATTTGCTGTTAATATTCCCTATTGACTTAACATTATTCGATGTGTTTTAATATGAAAGTAAACATTTAATGTTAATCTAGCAGAGGAGTTCACATGAAAGGCTTACCTGGATTACGGCAATATCGTCAGAAGAAAAATCTTTCTCAGCAAGCGCTCGCCAAAGCACTTGGAGTTAGTCCAATTACGATTTGCCGTTATGAATGTGGAGCCGCTGATCCTAGGTTAAGTATGGTGGAAAAGATAGCTGATTATCTTGGCATATCAGAACGAGAATTGCTTTTCCCGGAACCAGAGGCTCATAGTGCTGATTAGTACCGCTGAAGCATCTGAATTACTCGGCGTATCTGTTAGAAGAATCCAGTTGAATGCGAAATCTGGGAAGTATATTGCCCAAAGAATAGGTTCTGGTGCTAGAGCTAAGTACGAGATCGCCCTTGAATCCTTGCCTAAGGAAGCGCAGGAGCGGTACTGGG
>JBJEGD010000042.1:0-86002 GCA_051874735.1 Candidatus Bruticola sp.
AGAGCAATTAAAGGTGAGACAACTAAAGCTACTCCAGAACGGAGCAAAGCCGGAATCTGATAGCAAAGAGACTTGCCTCCCCCCGTAGGCATAAGCACTACAGCGCTGCCTCCTCTAGCGACGTGAAAAATAATGTCTTTCTGAGGACCGCGGAAAGAATGATAACCGAAAACCCGCTGTAAAACAGCGTAAGCCTCCTGTTCCAATTCTGCATCGGTTAACATAGACACAGGATCATCGCCAACAGACGAATTAATCTGCGCTTGCCTCTTGCCGCTTAAAGTGCTGTAAAGCTCATCTCCATTAGAATCTGACCAGAAAAACTCATCTTCATCTGTACAGATGCCATTCGGTTCTACATAGGCTTCATTATAAATTGAGTCGTCACAATCGACCTTACCCTTCATACTCAAAATCGGCTTCTTCTAAACGATCGGAACGTTCATCTGCCTCGCGCTGAGACGCCATAGCTACCATAAAAGCATCATCAAAATCGGCTATTAAATCGCGCAAATGAATAAAAGCCATTCTCGCCCCAGCTAATTCACCGAAAATAGGAGATTCAATTACACTGTCACACCCTTCTTCATTTTCAGATAAACACTCACTAGGACTGTGTTCCTCAGAATCATCATGTTTATTAGAACTTTCAGCTGAATCTGTTTTGTCAGAGCAATTAGCTAAACGAGGCAAAATATCCATATAAAGATTTTTAGCACTGACCATTATCTCGGCAAAACGATAAGCGACACTCTCCCGTTCACCGGGTTGCAAACAGTTCTGTTTCGTCAGCTGTTCATAAATAACTTTAGTTATAGCTATCTCTTCACTACCTGGTTCCAATTCAGGCACTGTAGCCGGAATTTGCCGTTCCTCAGATGTTAAATCATGTTCAAAATGGCTATACATATAAATTACTTGCCTTTCTCAACGTGCAGAGCCGCTCCGGAATCTTCAGAAGACGCACTCCCCGATTTCAAAATTTCTAACGCATACAAAGTGAGAAGACTGTGGTAATCAACTCGCAACTGATCTAAATTCTGTCCCATCCAGGCTAGCTGTTTATCATTAAGCAGTTCACCTATATCTTGGCGTATCGTATTTTCCCGCTTTTTATCTAAATCTGCCAACTGGCGCAGCAAGGGAGCTACAGCGGCTTTTTGGCCGGAACTCATTTTTAAAGTTTCGACATCTTCCATCTTAACAATCATGCTAGCAATATCTTGAATTTGAAAATCGATAAATTTATGGGAATAAGTCTGGCGTGTCTTTATTAAACTAGCTCCGCTAGTAAGTATATCTAACGCCTTAGCTACTACCGGCTGATAACCAGATTTTTCTCCGGACTTGTAACCTACTAAGTTGGGCTCTCCGCGATGGGAACGGGCCCATTTAATCTGCTCATCTGTGAAGTAACTCAGCAATTCACTAATTAAGTTATTAGTTTTCTCAATATCTTGACGCAATTCACATAAGACACGAGTTCCTTCACGAATTTGAGCCGCACTTAAGCGCAATTCCTCGTTAGGGCAACGGCAGAAATAAATAAAACCAGCCAAAACTTGCGTACCATATGCCTGAGCTTTAGGTACAGCTTTGGGTTCAGGCTTTTCTTTAGGAGACGCAGGAATAACTTTTTTGATATCGACAGGCCCTACTGGACGGCCCCCCGGCTCTACGGCCGGAGGCTCCAACTGTAAAGAGCTGTTACTAACCTGTTCCATGGGAGGAGGAGGTGGCGGAGCACCAGCGGCCATAACCGGTTCAGGCTGATTAGGCACGCCACTATGCAGCAAGCCGGGACCGCTGCTGCTTTCTCCCCTGCTCAAGTTGTCTAGAGCACCGCTGTAAATAACAGAATTAAAAGCAACCAACAAAATGACGAAGACTATACCCGCGATATTAGCAGGAGTCCAAAAAGTTACGTTCTCCTCAGAAACGTTTTCCTGAACTTCAGACTCTTGGTCTTCTTTATGGCTAACAGATTCAGTCATTTTTTCACCATTGTTATCAGAAGACTGACTCGTTTCACTATGTTTTTCCATATTTTAATCCTCTCTTGCACTTGGAACAGTCGCATTAGACTGTTCTCTGCGGGTACCCAGAAACGTAGTAAATTCCAAGATCAGAGCTTCTCCTCCCCTCTCGAATCCTAAATGCGATTTGGGATTAGTGAGGTCATCTTCTATAGCTTGAAGCTGCTCGTCGCTGAGAAGGTGGATTACCTCAGCCTGCACCTCAGGATAGCGTTCATAAACCTCATGTTTATTAATGCTACTTATGCAGGTAATGATTTCAGACTCAAGTCTGCTGAGACTCTCTATTTGTTTATCAGTGAGACGTACCTTTTCATCGGGCTCCAAAACACGCATAATACCTAAAATAGCTTGACGAAGAGGAAGTTCGGCTCCTCCTGACACAGGAACCGTTATTGAAGCTTCATCAGTAACATGAGCAGGGGTACGGAGCAGACTATTTATGTCTAGTTCAAAGCCCGCATGGCCGATATGGTAGGCCAGCAAAGAATCAAAACTGCGCATAACGCTATGGCTATTAAGCTTCAAGGACAGAACTGAATGTTCCCACAATAATTCCAATAAACGTTCCTGCTGTTTATCAGTCAATACTGAGCGCACCTGAGCTTCCAAAATGGGGAAGTAAGTGGAACTCACTTTAGCAAAATCAATAGCCAGCGTCGCTCTAAGAGGCTCTTCCATAGCTCTCAAAAGAATGGCCTGCTTCTTATTTATAGCGTATTCTGGATCACTTTCTAACAGAATCACTCCAACCAACCAATGCAACATGCGCAACTGGCTGACCCTCTCACGCATAGGTGATAACCCGTAATTAGTAAAATCGTTACGTATACCGGCGTCTTGGCAAAGATCTACATAAAATTCCGTTAAAAATCTAGTCAGCTGCTCGTCAGAATTATCCAGGCGCTTATTGACATAGAGCTCATAAATTGCGGCCTGCTGGTTAGGACGAAGCAAAGACCAAAGATAATTTTTTAAACAATCTGTCATAGATTTACCTGAAGCAGCCGGTAATTTATTTTCAAACTCAAAAGATTTTTTTGTTTCTTCAAATACAGCCCCCCTGCGTTCATTATTAATTTTCCCGCTTTCAACAAGTTGACGCGCCAAAGGCAAGACGGCAGCAATTTCAGCAGCCTGATTGGCGTCGAACAGTAAATCGGGGTCTCCACTCAACGAGTACATACCTTCTAAAACCTGCGGAAGGGTGAGTTTCCAATTTATTTTTGAGGCATAATCGCTGTTATGTTTAGGTAAAACGGAAACAGCATTGAGCGGTGAAGCCGTATGACTGACAAAAATCCATAAAAGAAAAGACACCGCAGCCAAAGAACTAAACAGAAAGGCCGCGACTAATTGCCATAAAAACAGCTTCTTTTCAGAATAAGTTTTTGATTTTTCATCGTGGTGTTCAGTATTTTCCATGCATACGCTCCGCAGTCTGCTGACAGTAAATTATGGCCGCCAACCCTCCAGCTGATTAATCGACTAATTTTTTTGTTCCATCCACTTGGGGAACGACAAAAACTGCCATTCTATTCCAAGCTATTTCCCTTTTGTCAGGGGCAGGCCATCCCCAGCGTCCTTTAGATAAAGGCTCAAAATCATCGACTAGAGGTACTCCTAAAAGATTGTAAAGCATCAAATAATCACGAAAAAAAACAGATCCACTAAAAGTCCCCGACTGCATTTCCACATGAGCGCAACCCCGCTCATGCAAAATTATGAAATGGATTCCCCTCTTGCGTAACTCTGCCCAAGCATTTTCCCTCATGTTTTTATTATCAATTAAAATGGCAAAATTCTGATTTTTATTGATACTGTTCTGTCCTAAATCATCAAGTAGTTGGCAAAACTCAGCGTATCCTGGCGCAGTCACCCCTGCTTCCGTCAGCAAATTAGCCCGACTGACTAAAGGCAGACCATGGGTTGTTTGAGCAAAAAGCCCCAGCGGTTGAGCACTGAAAGGAAGCTCTAAAATTTTTTTATTTTTAAATTCATCTACCCCGGAAAACACATTATAGACAGGAGCTAAATTAGAATTTAAACCGCCCAAAGGTGAAAATTGTCCCCATTCGAGAAGTCCCCAAAAAGATGCTATCAAAACAACAGCTACTAAAGCAGCTTTTTCAGAGCTACGCACTGCAAAAATTTCCGGTGCTGAGCTTAATAAAATTGAGGAACCGAAAGCCAAAAATATCCCGCTAACAATAAAACCGGCTCTTCCAGCTACTGGAAGCAACAGACAGATAAAGAGAATAGCTAGGCTATTTTTTTTCTCTTGAGTTCTTTCTTTTAAAGAAAAAACCCAGTTAAAGATCCACCATATCGCCAAAATACCGCCAACAGTAAAAAACGCGCGAGGGTTATAACCTATCCATTTCAAAGAAAGAGAATAACAAGAAGCAGGTAATAAATAAAAAGCCCAAGCGGCCAAAGCCGCCGCTACTCCTATGTAATCTTGGCGAAAAGCTATCATTTTCCGCTGCGAAACATAAATGGCTAAATAGGTTATTCCCCAGACAATCAACAACAGCAGAGCGTAATATCCGCAAAAAAAAGCTGAGGCAGCTAAAACTAAACTGAGCTGCCACCAACTCACTGGTTGGTGGCGCCACATTTTGACAGCTAAAACCATTCCGGCAGCTAATCCAGCCAGACAAGCCCACTCCCAATTCAGCGCCTGCAGAGCTGCTAGAGTAAGCGGATTGAACATGAATGTCAGCGCCCCCACTACCAGTCCTGGCCAACTTCGCTCTAAAGTTGTAAACAGCCAAACAGCAGCAGCACCGTTACAGAAAAGTACTCCTAATATAAAAATTACATTAGCATAGCGCCTTCCAAAAATACTGAGCATAGGGTTTAACAACAAATTATTGACCCAAGGACTGCCACGGTGTATGTACCAATAATAGAAGTCGCTATTTTTTACTTCAAAAGAGGCGAATTGTTTAAATTCTCCTGCTTTGGGAGCCCCAATGCGTTCTCCACTCAAAGCATAAATAACTTTTCGTTTCAGACCGCCCGCCTTACCTACAGCCTGACAGCGTTTTTGACTAATGCCTTGCTGCCAATAAACGGCTTCAGCCCAAATACCTCCCGGCAAATCGTACATTGAACTTATATTACTGCGAAAAAACAAAACGGCCGCTGTAATTGCGCCCCCCAAGAGCAGCAGCAGCCACAATCCATGCAAGCTATTTCTCGCAGAATAACTAACGCGACGTTCTGCTGCCAGCAAAGCACCGGCATTTTCCCGCCGCCAATATCTAAGTTTATCCATAGTTGGCACTTTCAGCAACGAATTTATAGGTCATATCAAGGCTAAAGCTGCCCGCAGTTTTCTTGTTGTTCTAATAAAGCTGATTCCTGCCTGCCACTTGAAAATAAAAACCTATGAACATAAAAAAATATGATATACTGAGGCCCGAAATTACAACTGCAGAGGCTCATTTTGCGTTCTTCCCACCCCCAACAAACTGTTGAAAAGCTCAATTTCAGTGTTTACCCAAACTGGCGTGAATTTCTAAGCGTGTCGGCCATATTTCTGATGCTTATCTGCTCCTGGGTCGGCAGTTCACTGATGAACGTACAGCAAAACGATAAGCCGGTTACAGCCACAACCTGTTTGACTCAACGTCTGTTGGGGCACCCCTGTTCAGATTTATGGAAACACATTTGGGGAGCCTGGTGGACAAGTGAAGAACTTCAGCAAGGACGCTGGCCTACCCAAACTAATTTACAAAATTTTCCCAAAGGCGGTAAGCTCTACGTAATTGACCAACTGAATGCTTTAACAACAGCCTGCTTAAGTAATTTTTTCGGCTTAGTGGCAGCTTTTAACCTGACTCAAATTTTAAAACTTTACACGTCATGTCTTGGAGCATGGCTGTTAGCCCGTCTAGTTTGTCAGGATAGCTGGAATGCGGCAGCTGCAGGTATAATTTACGGAATATGCCCCTTTATTTTGACTAGTGGCGTAACTAGTGCGATATGTGAAACTACTAATTTAGAGTGGATGCCGCTAAGCTTAATAGGTATGGCCTTATGTTTGCGCTCGAAACATACCAATTTTAGAGCTATCTTTTTTACTTCTGCGTCACTAGCTCTTAGTGCGGTGGGATCGTGGTATTATGCCGAAGCCTGCCTCATCAGCGCTGCAGTACTGATAATCTGGGCGGCTGTATATAAAGAAGTTCCTATTCTCAACAATTCTGAAAAAGTTACTATTAGATCAAATAATACAGGCTCTATTTCCAAATCTAGATTTAAAGCGAATTGGTTCAATACAGCGATGGCTTGTGTGCTCTCTCTTGTCTTAGCCTCTCCCACCGCCTTTCTTTTTGCCTCTAGTTTGAGCGGCCCAGATTCTTTATTGGCTAAAATAGACGTAACAAACAGACAGCAAGCAGCCAATTTAAAATTTTTTCACAAAGAAGGTGATTTTCACAATAACGCCAGCTTAGCTGGTTATTTTCTACCTGGCAAAGGACAACTCTCCGTATCTCAAGACGTAGATTTACGCTGCAAAAGCACTTATATAGGGTGGCTCGCCCTATTTTTAGCTTCAGTTGGCCTATGGAAAAATAAAAAAGAAGGCCGTTTTTGGGTAGTACTGGGGGTTTTTGCCTTCTTCATATCATCGGGCCCTTATCTAGTTTATTTCGGCAGCCAATCTTTTGAGAACCCTATAAACATATTTTATTGGATACCTTACAACTTCATACCCGGATTCAAAATGGCGGTTATTACTGACCGTTTTTCTATAATTGTACAGCTCAGTGTCGCTGTCTTGGCGGCTATGGGACTGAAGTATATCTGCTCTCAGTTACATTTCAACCGATTTTTTGCTGTTTTAGTAGCTATTTTATTAATTAATGCCGAAATTATGCTTCTATCTCCAGTTCCTTTCCCAATACCCTCCTCATCAGCAACTCAACCGCCTCAGAGTTTATACTTAGCGGCCCAGCCAGGTAACAAAGGAGTAATACAGCTACCTTTGTCCAGAACAGACAGCCACCTACAACCCGGAGAGTATTATTATTGGCAGACCTGCCACCGCAAGCCTATGGCTCTTTCCCTGACCACACGAATTCATCCGTATTTGCTAACCAATTTACTTACTAGCAGCCTGTTTCTTTGCGAAGATCCTCAATACGGTGAAATTACTTCAGGGAAAATATTCGCTTCCGATATAGAAGCACTGCGGCAGGATGGATTCGGTTGGATCTGCGTCAATGACCAACTTATGGAAAAAGAGGCTGCCGCTAAAGCGAACAAAATACTCACAGATCTGTTGGGACAGCCTAAGGAATTCGCCAATAGAAGTAAAGTGTACACCATCAATGGTACCTAACTATCCCAGCCCAAGCGATTTCAGCTCAAATTACTTTAAAAACGTTCGAGCCGAAACGCCCACCGTTTCCCAACATTTATCTTATATGTCCGAACTATTATAATTAACTTCTTCGCCAGCTGCTTCGCTAGATTCTGACTCATACTGAGAAGCTTTTAGATCTTCAATCTTAGACCAGGACTCTAGAAAATCACCTACGATATCTTGATAACGTTCGTCCTCCATAATAGTACGCACTATTTTATCCTTCATTTGAGGATATCCCCGACTAAGTTCTAAACGACCTCCAAAAGCCTCTCTCAGCGCAGAATCGACCAAAGCGGAAACAGAATCGTAAAAAAAAGCATCAGACTGGGGATTTAATTTGGAAAGCTGCCCTACAGCATCAGCTAAAAAACGTTCCTGAGGAGTTTGAGGGGAGCTCGCTTCAACCCCCATAGCTTCTTGGGCTTCAGTAGCTTCCGAAGACAAAGAAACATTATCGGCAGCCTCAGCAGCAGATGTTTTAGAAATGCCCGACTGTTTGAGCATTTTCTTCTGCATGCCTAGAATATTGCTACAGAATGAAGCTAAAATGCCAGTATGCAACGGATCCAAAAGAATGAGACCTCACAAAACATAAATATCCGCCTTCCACTTTGTTGTAGCTAAGCACACTTAAAAGAACTTAGCGAATAAAAGGCACACCGATCCCCCTATATTTTTAAGTAAAAAAACAGTTAAGATATTACAAACAAGATTAACATTCTTTAATAAGACTAGCATTATCCTTTTACTACGCCCAATAAGAAAAGAAGAACCGCGCGGCGAAATTCTCCTATCTCAGCTTTTTCCCCTGCCGGTTAAACTGTTAGCTTTAATTCAACGCTTTTTATTTTTAAAATCAAAATACTCTGACCTTTTTTACCGACGCCAATAAAAAGGAAAGCTCAACAGCCCCTAGAAACTCTTGGCGAGTTCCTGCCTATTTTAGGAAGATGCAGCTGTTCAGTTTATTTCCCATTTAGGAACGAACGAAGCCCTATCAGTCTAGATTAAATAATACTCTCAGCTGAGTCAGACTTCGGAAACGCTTATTTACAATTTTGTAATATTTAAACAAACTATCAGCAATAGCTTCCTTTTATGATAGTAGGAAGAGAAAGAGTTAATTTTTCCGCTAAATCCGCTCCTGGCGGACAGCCGGAACAGGGAGGAGAATACACCGATGAAGCCAGTAAAGTTAGTTGACACCAATTTGCTTGAAAGAGCGCTGGACGCCGCCTCTTTACGTCAGCAGGTCATCTCCAGTAACATAGCTAATGTCAATACAGAGGGATACGATTCCCAGCGGGTAGTTTTCGAAAGCCATCTCAAAGAAGTCATGGCCATGGAGCAGGAAGACGAAACTGGCGAGTTAACAGCTAACACAGCTGTCGATCCGGAATTCCGCCTCGGTTCCAGCGGCGGCTACACCGCCGACACCTTGAAGGCCACAGTAGAATCTGTGGGAGGCCCTCTTGATATTAACCAAGAGATGAGCAACCTTGCCAAGAACCAAATTATGTACAATGCCTTAGCCTCTAAAATTTCTGGCGTTTATGGCACTTTAAAGTATGTAATTGACAACTCTGGTCGCTAGTTTGAGCCCGAAATTCAAGGTAGGAGGACATAAATAATGAATTTTTTCAATACGTTTGATATAGCATCCAGCGGTATGACTGCCCAGCGCAAAATGATGGACGTAACCGCAGCCAATATTGCCAATGTCAACACCACTGAAACTGCCGACGGCACCCCCTTCCGCCGCATGGTTGCCGTAGTGACTCAAAAACAAATCGGAGATTTTGAGAACGAGTTCCAGGCTTGTTCCTTTGATGACGAAGCTCCTCAAGTAGCCCAAGGTGTAGAAGTGGCCGGCGTCCAAGCCGATAATTCCGACTTCCGCTGGGTATATGATCCGTCCAACCCCAAAGCCCAGACGAGCGGCGAGCACAAAGGATACGTAGCTATGCCTAACATTAACGTCATTTCTGAAATGACCAACATGATGATGGCCAGCCGCGCCTTTGAAGCTAACGCTACTATTTTGGAAGCTTCCAAGTCTATGGCCAGCAAGGCCCTCGAAATTGGCAAGTAATTTTTGGGTGTCTTTTTTCGACATTTTGAGGAGGTTATAACATGCAGTTTTCTTCTATTCAAGGAATCGGCGGTCTTACCCAGGCCCCCCAAATGAACTCCGTAAGCTCTACCAATTCTATTCAGGGCATTTCCACTAGTCTTCCTTCAGTCAGCGCTCCTTCTGAAGCTGACGCCAAGTCCTTCTCCAATATGCTTGGTGACGCCCTTTCTAATGTCAATACTACCATGACTGAAGCTCAAGAGTGCACCAGCAAGTTGCTCGACGGCAGTTTAAACAATCTTCACGAAATGTCTATTGCCGGCGCCAAGTCTGAGGTAATGCTTCACCTGACTACCCAGATCGCTTCTAAACTTTGCTCCTCAGCTACCACTTTATTCCAAATGCAGTTATAATCCAAGCATACTGTAGGGAATTATTCGGGATCGGCGTTCCCTCTGTAAGGAGGAAACGCCGTTGTGGCTTATAAATGAAGTCACCAAGGGGATACCGAATTTTTATCCCCACTGTAGGAAGGAGAAACAACTATGGCCACCGGTATCCAGACGGGCATGCGGACAGGTAGTGGTCCGTTAGCTACAGGAAGAGGTCCCCTGGGCAAACCGCCGGGTGGAGCCAACAACGGTAGTCCTTTGGGCAAGCTCGGCGCAATGTGGACGGGCATGAACCCGAAGGTGAGGATTGCGATCGTATGCGTTGTAGTTCTAATGGTAGTAGGAATGGTCGGGCTGAACGTTTACAGTTCTGCCAATCAACCAGTTGAACTTTACGCAACTAAACTCAGTGAAGACGACGTAAAAGACGTCTCCATGAAACTGCAAGAGTGGAACATTCCCCACCAGGTAGCTCAAACTAACGATAACCTCTTGGTCTCACCTAAAGATAAAGTTAGGGCTCAGGCTCAATTGGCTTCCCACGGCCTTCCCCGTCACGCAGTAATGACAGCCGCCACGAAGCCTGATTCAAGCGGCATTAACACCATGTCCGAAAAAGAAAAGGACGACATTCGCAAACAAGTTCTCGAAGGAGAGCTTACCGAATCTATGCGGCAGATGGACGGAGTTGCCGACGCTTATGTAAAGCTCGGTCTTCCTGAGCGCACTTTGTTCGATAACGGACAAGAAGGCGCCAAGGCTGCAGTTATGCTTAAGCTTAAACCAGGAGCTCAGCTTAGCCGCGATCAAATCACCGGTATCGTAAACTTAGTGGCCTATTCTGTGCCAGATTTAAAAGCAGAAAATGTAAAAATTGTTGACACAAACGGCCGCGACCTCACTGCAAACCTTCCTATTAACGGAAATAATTTTGGAATGGCCCCCAGCAGTCAGCTCGAGTATAAGCTGGCTTTGGAGAAGCACCTTAAAGACAAGGTTGAGCAGCAGTTGGCTACCGTTCTCGGAGCTCAAAAGTTTGCTGCTCAGGTAACAGCTGAAGTCGATTTCTCTCAGAACGAAGTTCAGCGTGAAGTTGTCGGCGGTCCCGATGACAGCGGCAAGGTGAAAGTCGGCGGTCAAAAGCGTGTAGAGCAATATAATAAAGACGGCAACAGTTCCTCGTCTAGCAATGATGACGACGGTGCTGTGCAGATGGACACAAGCAGTACTGAGAAGAAAAAAGGCACGTACGTAAAGACTGAAGAGTCTGAAAAGTATGAAGTTAACAAGACTATATCTAAAAACGTCGATACTTCTCCTCGTATTCAGCGCTTAACTGTATCCGTTGCTGTGGATAACTTGAAACCGGATCAGGAAGCAGCTATTGCTGGTTTAGTGAAAGATGCCATTGGTATCAATGAAAGCCGCGGTGATTCTGTTACTGTAAAGAGCGTTCCTTTTGCTACGGCTACTCTTGACGGCGTTTACAGCGAAATGGCCGCAGGAATGGCCTCTGGCAACACCCCAGTAGCTCCTCCCAGCAGTGGTATCAGCACTTCTACTTTGGCAGCTATCGCCTTCATACCAGCAGTTCTGCTTATGGCTTTAGTAGCCGTCTACGTTTCTCGACAGCGTCAAGTTAAAGCTAGTCAGTCACAACTTATACTGGGTGCTTCCACTGGTAGCGCTAGCTCTGATATAGCCGATCTGCTCAACGAGAAATCGGGCAAATCGAAAGCTATGGGTGAAACTAGAGTCAACTCTTCTGACCAGTTAGAACGTCTTGCCAAAGAGCGTCCCAATAAGTTGGCTGAAATGATCAAAAATACTTGGCTCAGCGATCAGCAGCAGCAAAGATAGCCAAAATAGTAGGGCACCCCAAGGTGCAAAGTGTAAGGGTGCGCCTCGGGGCTTAGCTAAGCCCCGGGGCGCATTTTTCTATTCCTGTTCATTTTCTAACAGCATATAAACTGCTTAATTCAGTGCTTAGCAAGATATAAGCGCTAGTAGTCGAACAACGCCCCCGTATTTTTTCTGTTGCACAGCTGCAGCAGACGAATTATTTTACGATTTATGCTGAGGAGGTGCGGTTAATGTCTGTAAACTTACCCCCTAAACAAAAGACAGCAATACTATTGATGTCTCTTCCGCCTGAGGCTTCAGCGGAAATTTTTAAAGAGCTTGGTCCTGAAGAAGTTCAAGCTATTACAACTGAAATTTCTAAGTTGCCTCAAATTTCACCCGAAACACGAGCTCAGGTTATCCAAGAGTTCTTAAATCAGGATGGCGGCGATGCTCCTCGTCCTTTTGCCGGTTTAGGACAGCTAGGTCATCCTATGGGTGGTCCAGGTAGTTTAGGAGGCCCTCCTCCGATGAGCAGCTTTACACAAACAGCTGCGATGTCCACTTCTTCAAGCAATAGGCCTCTCGATTTTTTACGACGTGTAGATCCTCGCCAGCTTCTTCAGCTCATACGCAAAGAGCATCCTCAAACCATTGCAGTTATACTTTCTTATCTGCAGCCTAGCCAAGCCTCAGCCGTTCTAAGCGACTTGCAACTTCCCACCCAAACAGAAGTAGCCAAACGTTTGGCAGAGCTTCATCCTGTAAATGCCGAAATCCTTACAGAATTAGAAAAAGTACTTGAATCACGTCTACACCAGGCTTTAGAAGAGGGGTCTTACTCTAATACAGACGGCAAGGAAGCTTTACTGGAGATACTTAGTCAAGCAGATCGAGGTACTGAAGAAAGAGTTCTCAGCGGCTTAGCCACTAGAAGTCCCCAACTAGTTACCAACTTAAAAACGAAGTTATGCGACTTCGAAGATCTAAACAATGTTGACGACCCTTCACTTGAACAGGTATTGCGCCTGACCGACTTCCGCGATCTCGTTTTAGCCCTAAAAGGTGCCGATGAGAATTTATCTAAGAGAGTATATCGCTTCTTATCTCCTGATGTAGCCCAAGCTTTAAGAGATGACATCGCAAGCCTAGTTCAAGTTTCCTGGGATGAAATAAAGCAAGCTCAACAACGCATCCGCAATATTTTGCGCGGATTGGTGACTTTAGGAAAGATTAAATTCAGATAAATATCTAAATTCTAAGCAAAGTAGGTGAGCACACTGGCTCTTTTTAAGGGAAATAATAACGGTCTGTCAGGTTCTGACAGTTCACCCAAACGTTCCGCTCTGTTGAAACAACGCCCTGCGGCCTTTCCCTCAGGCGCCCCCGGCGACGAACTTAGCGATTTCGTGCCTACAAATTTGGGGGCAACTAAAGTGTCTTCAGATGGAGGGCGCATATTCAGAGGGCGCAGCGCTGTTCCTGAAGCCCCACCTAAGACCAGCGGGGACGGTGTTTTTCGTCCTCAGACCGGACGTCCTCCAGCAGCTTCAACTTTAGGCAAAGTTTTCGGTAGCAGAAGAACGGAGAACTCCGATTACAAACTACCTCCCATCTCTTCTCAATCGGTAAGTGTGCCTACGGGCGATCCGCCGCCTCCAGGTGCCCCCCAGCCCCCTCCTCCGCCGCCGGTGGATAAAGAGATCATTGCTAAAGCTGAAGCTCAAGCCAGAGAGATGATTGCTCAGGCTCAAAACCAAATTCAGCAAATGATCAACCAAGCTAACGAGCAAATCCAGCAGTTCAATGAACAGGCAGCAGCTGACGCGGAGCATGCCAGACAGGCGGCTTTTCAACAAGGTACTGCCCAAGGCATTGAAGAGGGCAGGCGCATGGCTCACCGCGAGTACGTCGATCTTATGCTTATGGCCCGCGATATTTACGTTCAGGCTATAAAAGAGCGACGCAAGCTTATTGAAGACACTGAACCTGCTTTAGCTAAGTTATCCATCAGTATCGCTGAAAAGATCATAGGTTTAGAGGTCAGCACTAATAACGACGTCATTATGGGCGTTGTTAAAGAAGCTCTGGGCGATATGAAAGATCGCGAAGAAGTTAGAATCCGTGTCAATCCCGACGACTATCACATAGTGAACAACGATCGTTCGTCGCTCATGCGCATGGTCGAAGGATTAAAAGATTTTGATCTGGCCATCGATTCGAAAGTTACCCGTGGTGGCTGCGTTATCGAAACAAACTTAGGCAACATAGATGCTCGTTTAGAAACACAGCTTGGTGCCATTACAACGGCTTTTGACAGAAGCGGCAAAGGAGAGGACATAGACGATGGCGCAAATGCCAGCTAAAACAGCTTCCAGAGCAACGGCAGCTCGTCCGGCTTCAGTTCCTAAAACGAACTTCACTGCTCCGCGCCAAGGAGACGGGAAAATAGCATCGGCTCCGATGGCTCCTACAACTCCGACACCTCCGCCCTCCCCTACGCCAGCTCCACCGCCTCCCTCTCCCACTGTTCCTCAGCCGACAGATAATGACGATTTATCAGCCAAAGAACAGGCTCTAGCTCAGCCTCTTCCCCCTGCAGATCCTCTGCCCAAAATTACTTTTCCGGCTTACTACTTATCGCTGAGCCGCTGCCAGCCAATCCGTATGCACGGAAGAGTTAGCCAAGTTATAGGCTTAACGATCGAATCGGAAGGGCCAGCCGTTAAGATGGGCGAGCTTTGCTACATTTATGAACGAGAGGGCTCCAAACCTATTCGCTCTGAAGTCGTGGGCTTCAAAGGCAGCAAAGTTATGCTCATGCCCTTGGGTGAATTGGGTGGCATAAGTCCCGGATGTGAAGTCCGTGCTACTGGCAAGCCTCTGTCTGTAAAAGTTGGTCCGAAACTTTTAGGGCGTGTCCTTGATGGTCTAGGTAATCCCATCGATGGTCTGGGACCGTTAGAATACGAAACCGAATATTCAATTTACAACGAACCGCCTAACCCTATTACACGTCCGCGTATTAAAAGGGCTTTGCCGATGGGGGTTCGCGTACTCGATTCAACGTTAACTTTGGGCGCTGGACAGCGTGTCGGTATCTTTGCCGGTTCCGGTGTAGGTAAATCAACAACTCTCTCTATGATTGCCAGAAATACGGCTGCTCAAGTAAATGTTTTAGCTCTAATCGGAGAACGCGGGCGTGAGCTGCGCGACTTTATTGAGCGCGACTTAGGTCCTGAAGGCATGAAACGTTCCGTAGTAGTGGTAGCTACTTCTGACCAACCAGCTTTGGTACGTCTTAAAGGAGCTTACACAGGCACAGCTTTAGCAGAGTACTTCCGCGATCAAGGCAATGACGTCATGCTCATGATGGACTCTGTAACACGTTTTGCTATGGCTCAACGTGAGGTAGGTTTGGCCGTAGGCGAACCGCCGGCAACAAAAGGATACACGCCTTCCTGCTTTGCCTTGCTTCCTAAACTTATGGAACGTGCCGGTACCTCTCCTAAAGGTTCAATCACAGGCATATATACCGTACTGGTAGAAGGTGACGACATGAACGAGCCTATAGCTGACACCGTGCGAGGTATTCTCGACGGTCACATAGTGCTCAACCGTAAAATCGCCCACAAGAACCGTTACCCTGCCGTCGATGTCTTGCAGTCAGTATCCCGTCTGTTTACAGAAATTAATCCCAAAGATATTCAAAAAGCAGCCGGCGTACTAAGAAATGTTCTAGCCGTTTACCAAGAGAACGAAGACCTGATCAATATTGGCGCTTATCAAAAAGGTTCAAACCCCAAAGTCGACTTCGCTATAGACAAAATCGATGAAGTTCAAAAATTCCTTTCTCAAGGAATTTACGAACCGGCCCCCTTCGAAGAAACGCGCCGCCGTTTATTAGAAATGTTTGGAGAGCAGAAGTAAATTATGGGGCAGAAACGTTTCCGCTATCGTTTACAGCAAATTCTTGAATTAAAAATTCAAGCTGAAGAAGATGAAAAAGAAAAGCTGGCAAAACTTATTCAACAGCAGGAGAATGAGCGTCAAATTAAAGCTCAGCTCGAAAAAAAGCTCGTATCCATCAGAGAAGAGTTAAAAGTCAGACAAGCTAATGGCACCCTTGATATCAATCAGCTTAGGTTTTTTCCTCAGCATATTGAGTTCGTTAAAGGGCAAATTGTAAACCAAGAGCTCAGGCTTAAAGAGCTGACTATTCGTATCGCCCAACAGCGCGATAATCTTATGAAAGCAGCTCAAGAGAGACAGAGTTACGAAAAAAACAAAGAAAAAAGTCAGGAAAAATGGATGGCCGAAATTGAGCAAGAGGAGAACAAAATGCTAGACGAACTGGCGACTCTCAAATACGCCCGCGATCCATCCTCTATTTAACATTATAACTTTTTACATCCGCAAAATATGCGGCCATGTATCTCTGGGAAAACAGCTAAACTTCTACTATAATAAAGAAAAAGAAGCTTGGCTCCCTGCTGAATATTCTCTGTCTTAACAGAGGCTATGTATAAGCAGCAAGCATAGCAGCGACAAAAGGAGGCTAATGAAATGTCAATATTCGCAAGAATAGATCAAATTGAGCGGCAGATGACCTCACTGGAGAACGCTCTGGATACTAAAATGAGTTCCAAATCCAGCGCAGGAAGTCTCAATACTCCGCAGGATGCGGCATCATTCCAAAGCATGATTAATAGCATGACCAGTGGTCAGCGTTTCGATCCCGCTGCCGCTGCCATCAATTCCTCAAGCATAACCGGCAGCAATAGCTCTGGCGATTCTGCTCAGTTTGACAGCATTATCAAAGAAGCTTCCGAGAAGTACAATGTCGATCCCGCTCTTATTAAGGCCGTCATTCGTCAGGAATCAGCTTTTAATCCCCAGGCCACTTCAGTCTGCGGTGCTCAGGGATTAATGCAACTTATGCCTGAGACGGCCAGCGACTTAGGTGTGAAGAACGCCTACGATCCCAAAGAGAATATCATGGGCGGAGCTAAGTATCTTGGCCAGCTTCTGGATA
Source organism: Candidatus Bruticola sp. (assembly GCA_051874735.1). GTDB lineage: Bacteria > Vulcanimicrobiota > Xenobia > Xenobiales > Xenobiaceae > Bruticola. Next base: position 16,763 of record JBJEGD010000042.1, read on the forward strand.
TGTTTAACGGCGATATGACTAAAACTATCGCTGCCTACAATGCTGGTCCAGGTTCTGTACAGCAGTACGGAGGCGTTCCTCCTTATCAAGAAACCCAAAATTACGTAGACAAAGTTCTGGGCTATTACCAGGAGAACAAGGGCATCAGCGCTTAGCCGTCCTTTCCAAGTCTGCCACCTTTTCCAAATAGAAAAAGTAAGGAGCCGTTATGGAAAATCAACTTTTTATATCTATGCTCGGATCTTCATCCATACAGCAGAACCGCGACAGCAAAAGCGAAAAAACTGAAACAAATTCCAGTGCTTTTAACAGTTGCTTAGAGGCTGCAACTTCTGATAAGGCCGGCACTGAAAATGACGTCATCGCTAAAAAAGAGACTCGTAAGGAAGCTGCCGAGCGTCAAAGGGCAGAAAAAGCCGAAGCTCAGGCTCAAGCTAAAGCTGAGCAGGCTAAGCTAACTCAAAATCCGCAGTCTATGGGCAGCAAAGCTTTCCTATACGACATGATGTACCGCAACCCGGATACTTTAAGTATGGCGGAAAAACAGGCGATGAAGCTCGATGAAGCTTCTAAGAATCTTAAAATGCAGACCATGCAACCTAAAGAGAACGCTGAAACCGCCAAAGGAACTAATGCCCAAACGGCCAACAGCGGCAAAGAAGCTACAGCTCTGAGTGCTCAAAAATTTGATGAACTTTTAGGCAAATCAACTAAAGCAAAAGAAGATGGCAAACAGCTTACTACTGAAGCTAGCCAGGCCGCTTCCAGCGCAACTAAAAGCGATAAGGCAGAAAAAGCTGAAGCTAATACTACCGCTCTTAACAATGCCGATAAAGCAGAAGAGACCAGCAAAACCCAGAGACTCACTCAAACTCAAAAGCGTCAACAGGTTATCAACCAGATTGTTACTCACATGGAGATCCGCAATTTCACCAGCCGTGATGAGCTCACTCTGCGCTTGAATCCAGAATATCTTGGCGAACTGAAAATTAAGATCAACCGTGGCAAAGATGGTGAATTGAGCGCCCAGTTCATTACAGACTCAGAAGACACTCGTGAAGTTCTTCAAGATAGCCGCGCCGAACTGCGCGAGCATATCGAAAAGAAGGGCATGAACCTGCGCAGCATCGATATTGAAATGGTCGATCATATAGCTTAAAGTTGGTTTCTAACCTGTTTGGGGCTTTATTGTTTACATTTTAGCAATAAACTGTTTAAGGCCCGACAATAAGCCATTGATATTCTTACAGTGAGATGGAGAGGGCTTTTTCTCAGCAGGTCAAAACTTATGAGTGAAAGTGCCCAATGGGTTTAAGGAGGCAAAAAGTAGATCATGTTTGATTTTAATAATTCAGCCAATGCCATTCAGCAGAACCAGACTATGCTGAACTCTTATTTCCAAAACTTGCAGAACCAGTTCACCCCCGGTTACAAAGCCGAGAGTGTGCAGTTCAATGACATTATGGGCCAGACTATGGGCGGCGGCGGTGCCAAAACCCAGTCTAATGGCATTATTTTTAGCCAGGGCCAGCTCTTCCAAACCGAATGTGCCACTAACCTCGCTATCGATGGCCAGGGCTTCTTCATGGTCAATGACGGCAATCAAACTCACTATACTCGTGATGGCCGCTTTGCTTTTAACAATGGTATGCTGACAAACAGCGAAGGCAAAAACGTCATGGGCTACAAATTAGACGCCCAGGGCAACATTTGCAGTGATCCTCAACCCATCGAACTGCACATGGATCCCAACACTAAGCTGTATGGCGGAAAATACACCGGTTATCACTTCGATGAAACTGGTAAGCTCTACGGTGAGCAGACCATTACCGATCCTACTACTGGTCAGAGCGTTTCTGAGTCCGTGCCTATTGCCCAAGTATCCGTTGCCTCCTTCGCTAACGCTAGCGGTTTGAAGAAAACGGGAACTACCAGCTTCGGTAAGACTGACAGTTCTGGCGAAGCTGTAGTCGGCGTAGCCGGCCAGGGCGCCATGGGTCGCATCGCCGCTGGTAGCTTAGAGCTCGCCAATGTCGACTACGCCCAGCAGGCTGCCGCAATAGGTATGGCCAAACAGAATTATGAAGCTAACTTTGCAGCTTTTAAAGCTATGGATGGTTTGATGGAATCTGCTATCGGTTTAGTCCGTTAGTTTTTCGTAATTTCCCATAAATACTTTATTTAATAACACGACAAGGATCTATCTTACTATAGATAGTTTCTTGTCGTGTTTTTTTGTAAGGAATTCTATACTCAGCGTCGAAGACGAAGCAACCTTGAGGGGTATCGCTATTCTATTTTGTGTAAAGATACTCTATTTTAGAACTTGTGTTCCAAGTTCTATGTTGGTCAGAGAATTTGGAACTGTAGGAATACATGAAAAAACCAGCTTTTTAGTCTATACTCGCAGCTGGCCGCAACAAAGATAATAATTTAGACCGGCTATGCTGCTTTGGGAGGAATCGATTGCGCCAAGATCCTGGTAGTTATGACGAAATAATGCGGCTCACTTCATCTAGAAACGGTGAAGGAGCCTCAGCTTATGACTTTCGCAAAACAGAGAAGTTCACCGTAGATCAGAGGAAATTTTTAGAACGCGTTTTCGTGTCTTTTTCTGAAAGCGTAATTACTAGTTTGGCTCCGCTGATTCAGTCTCGCTTCCGTCTGGAACTTATGAAAATAACTTCGAGAAGTTATACTTCTTATATAAATTCTCTTTCGGGAACCACTCCTATGCTGGTTTTCCGTTTGGAGCAAGATGTTCAGGGATTTATCGACATAGATTTTGACTTAGCTTTTGCCCTTTTCGAACGGCTTATGGGCGGCAAAGGTATGCCTATAGGCGACGAGTTGCGCGATTATTTCACCGATCTAGAGAAAGCGATTTTACAGAAACCTTTAGTCCGTATGCTCGACGCCTACACTCAGGCCTGGAAAACTTTGAAACCAGTTAAGCCTCAGTTTGTGTCTTTCGAGTTTAATCCTATGGCTGTCCATATTGCCATTCCTTCTGAGCTCATGGTTATAATACCGTTCCAGGCAGAAATTGCCGCAGCCAGTGGCGCTATCAATGTAGTTTTGCCCTTCCGCTATTTGCGCGATTGTCTACCTAAAGGTTCTTACGATGAATTTAAGCTAACCCAAGGTGTAAAAGCCGGTGCCCCTCAGCAGGCTATGACTCCTTTCTTGGTAGACGGCGTACAGAACGCTAAGGTTCCCATAACAGTCAGCTTAGGACGCGCAGAACTGCTTTTCCAAGAATTGCTCAGTTTAGAAAGAGGCGATACTATACGTCTCGACACAGAAATTTCTCAACCTTTAAGAGTTAAAGTTAATAATAAAACTAAGTTTTTGGGTCATCCTGGCACCAAAGATTCCAAACTGGCTTGTAAGATAAGCCGAGTATTACAAGATGGAGATGAAGAGTTCGATGAGTGATCAGCAAGGTCCGCGTTCTGTACAATTCGGCGTCTTAGACGGTTCTAGTCCTGCAGGAGGCACAGCTTCCAGCATAGATCTACTGCGTGATGTTCCTTTAGAAGTAAAAGCCGAACTAGGCAAAGCTAAGCGTTTAGTGCGCGAAGTTTTGCGCCTTAATGTAGGTACGGTCATTGACCTAGACAAAGAAGCTGGTGCCCCAGTCGATTTAATTATCAACAACCGCCCTATTGCCAGAGGAGAAGTCGTTGAAATCGATGGACGCTACGGCATCCGCATTACTGAAATAGTTCGCTGATCTAGGCCGTTGCGGCAAACTTAAATATATTGGAGGCAAACTATTGGACAGCTTATCGGCTAGTGTAAGACGTTCTCAAAGAGCAAGTGTTTCTGCCAACATGGCAGAAAATGCAGAAGATCTAAACATACTCTACGATGTACCTTTTGTTGTTGAAGCCGAGATGGGCAGTACTACCAGAAGCATTCGCGATGTCCTTAAGCTCGGCCAAGGAGCCCTTCTGGAGCTCGATAAAGATGAAAGGGCCCCTATCGATCTAAAAATAAATGGTCATTTAATAGCCAGAGGTGAAGTCGTAGAACTGGATGGCTGTTACGCCGTGCGCATATCAGAACTTGTTTCCCAGTAATGTCAGACTTCGAATCGCTTCTTAAGCAAACTAACAAAGGCAAACGTCATTCTCTCCTTTCGGTGGGTGCCGTTTGCTTTTTGGCGTTTGTGTTTATTATTGGCTTGGGTATTTTTGATGCCAACAAATTGGATACTCTAAGCCGACCTCAAACTTCTCAAACTCGAACGGGAAAAGATCTGCTCCATGAAGTTATGGAACAGGAAAAATCGACTCTTGAACAACAGCTGCAACAAGAGAATCAGAGCAAAACGGCTCTTACTATCAAGCCGCCTAACTCTGAACTAGCCGAACGCCAAACTGTCCAGGGAGATACCCAAACTAATACAAAAACTAAAGAGACTATACCGCAAATTTCTTCTATTTCCTCAAACTCAAAGCCATCCCAATATCAAGACAGCACGCATAATCTTAAGTCTTCGACCGGAGTTAAAGCCGTTTCCCCCCCAAATAGGACGCCTTCTTTATCGGATCAGAAGCCTCTCTCTTCGATCCAAGCAACCGCTGCAGAGACAAACAAGAGCCAAGATAGCTCTGACAATCCTTATTTTTCTATTCTTAATGAGCCGTGGCCCCCTTCATCAGCTCCAGGAGCGACAAAAGTTGAGTCAACCTTTTTGCCTCGCTTAGCCTCCATGTTCTTTATGCTGTGTATTACCTGCGTTGTTATTTGGTTATCAATAAAGGTTTGTCTTCCAATCTTTAACAAATTTGCTAACAAAGCTACCTCAACTACTCATAATCGTATCAACATAATTGAAAGGAAGGCTCTAGCTCCTAACAAGTTAATTGTATTGATCGAAACACACGGCCGCCATCTTCTACTTGGCGTCACAGAGCAGTCCATTTCCTCTTTGGCTAGTTTTGATATTGAGACTGATCAGATACAAGTTCAAAGTGAAGCTTCCACGGAAGCAGCCAACAGTTCTTCCCCCAGTAATATCGATAAACTTGGCCAACCTGCGGATATGCCCCAAGATTCTTCCAACTCAGCGGACATAAATCAAGGGAAAAAACCAAATTTAGTAAAAGAAGTAATCGACAGGCACCTTTCTTCTCTGCCTCTGATCAAAAACTAAAAAAGTACCGTTTTTTGTTGTTACTGTTATCCATGTTCGAATGAAAGCGGCCCGTTCTAGTAGAATTATCTAACTAAATTATCTTGAGTATAAAGCGAGAGATAGCATGAATTTTCGCCTAAGACACATATTAACAATCTGTCTGCCTATTTTGGCTGTCGCTGTACTCTTTTGGCTTTTTACCGATGCAGCCAATGCTCAGAATCCATTTCCTCAGCTAAATATGCCGAATATCAGCATTAATGGAGCTAAGGCCAACGAAAAACAAACTTTTTCCACCACTCTGCTGCTGCTGGGAGGATTGAGTCTGCTGTCACTAGCTCCCTATATTTTAGCTATGTGTACAGCTTTTATACGCATAGTTATGACTCTGAGCTTCCTAAGATCGGCTATGGGAACCCAGCAAGTTCCTCCAACTCAGGTTTTGATGGGTTTAGCCCTGTTTCTTACCATGTTTGTTATGGCTCCCGTAGGCGAATCGATTAATAAAGATGCCTTACAGCCTTATCTGGCGGGAAAGATTTCTCAAAGCGCCTTCTTTGCTAAAGCTTACAAGCCCATCCAGTCTTTTATGCTCTATCAAACCAGAGAGAAAGACATTCAACTTTTCTTTGATATCGGTCGCGTCAAAAATATTACTAAACGCGAGGATATACCTTTCTATATTCTGCTGCCTTCGTTCGTGCTGTCAGAAATTAAAACTTCATTTCAAATAGGCTTCCTGCTTTACGTACCTTTCCTAGTCATCGATATGGTAGTAGCCTCAGTACTCATGTCGATGGGTATGTTTATGCTCTCGCCAATGTCCATTTCTCTACCTTTTAAGCTGCTGCTTTTCGTATTGATAGATGGTTGGCATTTAATTATTAAAGGTGTAGTGGAGAGTTTCAATTATCCACGCTCTTAGCCTAGACAATAAGTTATAGTGTAGTAATAAAAGGATTATAGGAGGAAAGATGTTCGTACTGGGGGCAGAAGTTTTCGACGACGGCTTCGTGCTAGCTCTCTGCACAAAGGCTCTTTATCTGGTGCTGGTTCTCTCAGCCCCAATGCTAATGTCCGCCCTGTCTGTAGGTCTTATGGTCAGTATCGTCCAGGCGACCACTCAGGTTCAGGAGCAGACGCTCTCGTTTGTACCCAAAATTATAGCTACTTTTATGGCTATAGTTTTGTGCGGAAACTGGATGTTCAATATGCTTTCCAGTTTTACTATATCCACTTTTGCCGATATCGCCCGCTTGGGGCCCAAATAAAGTAGCATGACTGGAATGATGAGCGATCCGGCCCTGCAGCTGCTGGGTGTAGGAATGCTTGCCTTCGTAAGAATGGCTCTTATATTTGTGCAGGCGCCGATTTTTGGAAGTAACCACATTCCCAATACCGTACTGGTGGGGACTGCGGCAGCTTTCACGATGGTGTTGTATCCTACTCTGCCCGTTCCTAACGATATGCCTACCGATCTGTTCCCTTTTTTGGGAGCTTTGCTCACTCAAGCATGCGTCGGGTTAGTAATAGGTTTCGTCTCGTTTATCGTCATCGCTGCAGCTCAGTTCGGCGGTGAAATGCTCGATATTCAAATGGGCCTATCTTCGGCAGCTTCCTTCGATCCTGCCAGCCATGGTGCTATCAACCTGCTGCGCAAAGTGCTATTTTACACATCTATGAATCTATACTTGGTTCTTGGTGGTCACCATCAACTTTTGGCCGCCGTCTACAAGAGCTATCAAGTAGTACCTCTGACCTATTTTCATATGTCAGAAAATTTAGCTATGACTCTTCTGCGTATGAGCAGCGATCTTCTAGTTATAGGTACGCAGATTGCTGCGCCAGCCTTAGCAGCTTTATTCATAGCCCAGTGCGCTTTGGGTTTATTGGCCCGCGTGGCTCCTCAAATGAACATTTTCATGTTGAGTTTCCCACTCAACATTGCTATCGGATTGGTACTCCTGCGCCTCTCTTATCCTCTGGTAATGAGAGTGCTGGGCAATCAATTTGAAATAAACCTCGATATTTTGCTACAATGTATAGGAATGATGAAGCCATAAGGAGGTGAAATTAGATGGGTGGTCAGGATAGCGACAAAACTGAAGAACCAACTGAACATAAGTTACAAGAAGCCCGCAAAAAAGGCCAGGTAATGAAAAGTCAGGAGGTGATATCCACCTGCCTGCTTTTGGCTACGGCCGGTGCCATGTACGGAGCCGGCGGCGGTATGTTGTCGAGAATACGTGAACTAACCATCTATGTATGGAGCTTAATACCGACCTATAATATGAATGCTCGCAGTCTTAACGGGGATATTTTCCACGTTATGATTACCATTTTGTTAGTGTTGGCGCCGCTTTTAGCGGCAGGCTTCATGATGGCCATTGTGGCCAATATAGCTCAAGTACAGTTCATATTCTCAACTGAAACTCTTAAACCAAGTCTAAACAAGATAAATCCTTTAGAAGGCTTTAAAAAGATATTCAGTGTCAAATCAGCAGTTGAGCTACTTAAGCAGCTTGCTAAATTAGGTGTTATAGGTTACATATGCTATAAGGTTGTAGGGGAAGTTCTGCCCCAGCTGCAGACAGCTCCAGCTATTCCTCTTATGGCTACTTTGGAACTCGTTGGTCTAACTGTTAAGAGCCTCGTTATGAAGGTTTTAGTTGGCATGGTGGTGATTGCCGGCCTCGACTACATCTTCCAGAAGAAGCAGTTTATGAAACAGATGCGCATGAGCATGCAAGACCTGAAAGACGAATACAAAGAGACTGAAGGAAACCCACAAGTAAAGGGTAAGCTCCGTCAGCTTATGCGCCAAAGCTCTCAAGGCGGTGGAGGCGGAGGTAACATGATGGCTGAAGTTCCTGATGCTTCGGCTGTAGTTACTAACCCGACCCATTTGGCAGTAGCTCTCCGCTATAAACAAGGTGAAGATCCTGTGCCTATTGTTGTAGCTAAAGGCGAAAACATGACGGCCGTCCAGATAAAAATTATGGCTGAAGATCACGATGTGCCTATTGTCGAAAACGTCGAACTAGCTAGAGCCTTGTTTAAGACCTGTGAACTTTCCGGTCCGGTACCTACCGAAATGTACAAAGCTGTCGCTGAAGTGCTGGCTTATGTTATTAAACTTAAAAGAAAGCGCGAATTGCTGCGCAGGCGCCGTTTGGCCCGTAATGGCCCTCCACGTCGGACAGCTCGTGCCGCTGTAGCCTCACCTTCTATGCCGAAAACTCAATTTACGGCTAGGAGCATGGCTTCAGGAAGACGTTAATCAACATTGACTGCTTTTCAGTCAGCTTTTTTCCAAGACTCGCACTTTTACCAAACGCGCAGTTCTTCCAGCAGCGCCAGGTTAATGTGTGAGTCTGTTGGTATTTAAATTATATTTAATTTTAATATACTGGAGAAGTCGAATAATATGGGTGCCCAGCCCGGTGCAGAAGTATTAGACAAACTTATGAAATGCTCCGATATCGGCAGTGCTGTTGCTATTGTCGGTATTGTAGGCATGTTGATTGTTCCTCTCCCGCCAGACATGCTCGATGTGCTTCTGGCCTTCAATTTGGCCTGCGCCATCATTACAGTACTCATTTCAATTTACATTGAAGAGCCTCTGCAATTTGCTGTATTCCCTACAGTCTTGCTAGTAGCAACTTTGTTCCGTCTGGCTCTGGACGTCTCAGCTACGCGTATGATTCTGCTCCACGGCAATGAAATTGACGTAGTAACCAAGATGCCCACCGGTGCCGGCCACCTAATTCCTACATTCGGAAAGGTGGCTGTAGGAGGCAACTTAATCGTAGGCTTCATTATGTTTATCATTCTGATTATCATTCAGATTATGGTAATCACCAATGGTGCCGAACGTATAGCTCAGGTAGCGGCCCGTTTTAACTTAGACGCTATGCCTGGTAAGCAAATGGCTATCGACGCCGACCTCCATGCCGGCAATATCGATGCCGAAACAGCTAGAAAAAAACGCAAAGACATTGAGCGCGAATCTGACTTCTATGGTTCTATGGACGGTGCCGGCAAATTCGTAAAAGGTGACGCTATGGCTTCTATCGTCATTATGTTGGTCAACGTCATCGGCGGTATCGGCATAGGCGTACTATACCACGGTATGGACATCGCTCACGCTCTTAACACCTACGCCATTTTATCTATAGGCAACGGACTTATGACAACTTTGCCGGCCTTCTTAATGTCCACAGCTATGGGCTTGGTAGTTTCTCGTGCAGCCTCCGAATCTAACCTCGGACGCGACGTTGTCGAGCAGGTTTCCGGTCAGCCTGGCGCTTTAAAAATGGCTGGCGCCTTCATGCTCACCTTGGCCCTACTCTCCCTTTTAGCTGGTCTTCCTAAATTTATGGCCTTTACTTTGGCCTGCATCGGCGGCGCTCTCTTCTTCATGGGACATCAATTGGAAAAGAAAAACCAAGAAGTGGCTGCTGCAGTTACCGGAGGCACCACTACGGCCCAGGAGCAAAAGAAAAAGACGGAACAGAAAAAACCGGAGAGTGTCGTCCAGCTCATGCAGGTCGATCCCATCTCTTTGGAAGTTGGCCGCGGCTTGCTCTCTTTAGTAGACCCCAATCAAGGGGCCAAACTGCTCGATCGTGTAACCTCAATTCGCCGTCACATTGCTTTAGAGCTGGGTATTGTAGTACCAGGCGTGCGCTTCCGTGACAATTTGCAACTTAAGCCGAACGCTTATGTTATCAAGATAAAAGAAATAGAAGTCGCTCAGGGTGAAGTTCAAGTTAACCAATTCTTAGCGATAGGCCCTGAAGAGAAGCTTAAAAACTTACGCGGTACCAAAACTGTTGACCCGACTTACGGTATGCCAGGCGTATGGATTTCCCCAGAACAACGCGGCGATGCCGAACGTTTAGGATGCATGATCTTTGACCCTGTAAGCGTTATTGCAACTCAGCTGACCGAGGTTGTCAGAACTCATGCTTCTGAAATGCTGGGACGCCAGGAAGTTCAGGCTCTCATCGACACGGTCAAAAAGACCCATCCAGCAGTTGTCAAAGAAATCTTCCCCGACGCCTTGGGATTGGGCGAAATTCAGAAAGTGCTGCAGAATTTGGTCAAAGAGCGCGTGTCTGTGCGCGACTTAGTTTCTATTTTAGAAACTATGGGCGACAACGTACATATTACCAAAGATCCTGAAATGCTTACAGAATTCTGCCGTGTCAGCCTTTCTCGGGTCATTTGCAAGGACTACTGCAACAATGATGGTACGATCAACGTGATTACGCTCGATCCTAAAATTGAGCAAATGATTCAAGGCGCCATCCAGCGCAGTGAACTGGGCTCTTTCTTAACTCTCGATCCGAACTTAGGCCAGGAGATTTTGCAGGCTATATCTCAGCAAGCCAATGCTTTGCAAGAGCGAGGTCTTCAACCGATACTTTTGGTAGCTCCGCAGATTCGCCCAGCTGTACGTAAATTGACAGAGCGATCTTTCCCGAACTTGGTAGTTCTCTCTTGGAATGAGATAGCTCCTAAAATTAACGTAAACTCCGTGGGTATGGTCTCCTTCTAAATTACAACATTTCTCAAGCAGTAAACGTTTAGCAATTTTGCCGCTCCAAAAGCGAGAACGGATGGTATAAAAGGCTATGGAAATGGAACCTAGAGTAGGTTTAACTCCTGAAGAAATGATTACTAATTTTAACCGTATGTATCAAGATTCTTGGGAGCGCAGCCGCGAACAGATAGACTGGCAAGCCATTAAGAGACCTAACGCAGATCTCTCAAAATGGGTTCTGGAAGTATTAGAAATAGTGATGGCTGCTTCCAGAGATGCCATGACTTTTACCATAATGGAAAATAATAAGCGTATTGCTGAACAGATGGTGGAACAAGGGCTGCCAGTTCACATGGAAGAGGTACAAGATGACGGCTCTTCGGAATTAGATTTCGATCGCATGGCTTAATTCTTGTACAAAAAAAATACGCCTTACCGAATGTTATTCGGTAAGGCGTATTTTTTTTGTAATAAAGCGATAAATAAACAGCAAAGCTTTAGATTACAAGTTGTCAATACTCTTTTTTTACACTGCAGTCATAAACAGGCGGAATCAGTTCTCTTGCAGAGCAAGCCCCTGAAATGCTAACAAGCGAGGTAAAAAATATGAGTATACTTTCTAATGTATTCAGCAGTTTAGGCAACGCTTTTTTTCAAAATAGCCAGCAGGCCCATATGCTGCAAATGTACACTAACGATATACAAAATGCCCAAACTATTTATGCCTCTATTGAAGCTCAAGCTCAAAAGAGCCAAATGGAACGCTGGAAGATAGCCAACGATACCCAAACTAAAATATTTGAAATTCAGCAAGACGTCACAGTCAATCGTGCTAAAACACAAGACAAAATGTTTAATAAATGGAGCGATTACATTCGCTCTTAATTAAGCGGCTTTCTTAAATTAATTTCCTTCCAGACTTATCCTTAAAGAAAGAGGTACATTAAGTATGGTGATTTCCGAAAGCCGCCTGTCTAATCCAACAGCTACGGCTACAATACATCCTCTCAATTCCTCCCCTATCTCAGACAGTCAAAATCCGTCAAGCTCATCCCAACCCACCGATACTTTTATAACTCAACAGCCAAGCACATATATCCCTACTATAAACAGATTTCCTTCAACAAGCTCACCATCAGATTCTTTAAGTACTTCAGAAGACAGTGAACTAACGGATACAAATACAACTATAAGTTCAAACGATTCTGATCCAGAAGCCATCTCATCAGACTCAAACTCTAATACCTGCACTTCAGAAACTGAAAGGAATTGCTGCCATGAAGAGATCCCCCCCCCAGCCGCCCCCACCTTCATTTTTCAAGAAAATTTTTTCCAGCCTCTATCGTCAGCTACTCCAGCTGAAGCCAATAGCTCTCAACAAGAAGTTTCATCAATACCTGAAACTGTACAAGCTGCATCTGAAGATACTCAAAACTCTCAAGACCAGACAAACGCCACTTTGCCAGCAGCCTATTACCCAGAAGCCAAAAAAGCGGATCCAACTCCAGAGCCCCCTCTGAGCCAAGCGGAAGAAAGAGCTCTAGCTGAAGAAAAAGAGCAGCAAGAGAAACTTCGCGTCCAGGCTATCTACGATCGTATGGAAGCCGAAAAAATCATTGCTGAAAATAAACGCCAGGCGATATGGGCCGATTTGCAAACTGAACTACAGCGCATCTGGAGAGAAGTCATGATTCGGCGCAAAAAATCAGAAGACGATTATATGAAAAACTGGCAAAAAGTATTCCTTAATGTAGGTTAATGTCTTATATTTTGCGTCCTATAAGCCGGCTGTATATCAATTGTAAATTTATAAAAAAGCCGAACTACAGCCGGCCTAAAAAGTTGACATAAAAATATTTAATCGACGAACATTTAATACGATCTAGCTAATTTCCTATTGAGACAGCAATAGAAATTTATCAATATCTATACAGCGATATAAAAAAGACTCGCACTATATGTATAAAGTTAAGCATACAATAGACGAACAAACATGATTTTTTTCGACAAAATCATGATCGCCAACAGCTATAAAATTCCAACAATGGGGCTAAATTTCACAAATAAGCAACAAGACAACCTTTTTTTTAACAGGCTTAACAATTATAATGGTAGGGAAAATAAATGCATTATAGCCAGAGAGTTCTGGCCTTTAGCCTTGCAAGGAGGCCTGTATAAATGGTTGCCCCTATCGGAATCAATACTAATGCCTATTCGCAGACCAATGCTGTCCGCAATATGCAGCAAGTTGGCGGTCAGAGCCAAGTAACCCGCCAATCCGACGTAGCTCCATCTCAGAGCGAAAATCAGCATACTGCTGCAGCTGACAATGTTCAGCTTTCCGAAGGTGTTTCGTTTGCTCAAGATGCCCAGGAAAATGCCACTCATATAGGTGCTGCTCAGAACCAATTTGAAAGTGAAATCGGTGACGCTTTTGAAAGTGCCGCAGAATCTGAAGTTGGTGCCTCTCAAGCTGGTGCGGCCGGTACTTCCGAAGAAGCAGCCGCTCCCCGTGAGCCTCAAACTGATGAGTATGGTTTCATTTTGATGGATGAACAGGGCAATCCTATTGGCGGAAGCGTTCCTCCAGAGGATGGCGGCTCCGGTGCTCCTCCTATTGACGGTGGTGGCAATGCTGGTCAAGCTGGTGAAGTACCCCCTGAGGATGGTGGTGCTGGGGAAACTCAAGAAAGCGAAGCTTCCAGAGCTTCTCGTCTTCAGTCGATGGAGCAAGATCGTGAAGAGGCCATGAAGATCTACACTCAAATGATGGCAGATCGTCAAAAGTGGTTTGCTGAACTGATGAAGATCCTTGCCGATACTCAGGCGTCAATTTTCGACATTATCCAACAGACCATGACCAACCGTGCTATGGCTTTCGATAGAGCTATGGCTGGATGGTCCAGAGCCTTCAACGGATAAATAAACACTTCCTAAGTATTTCAAATAACAACTAGAGGTGCGGAGCTTGCCGTTTTTCGCTCGTAAATAGTGATGCGGCAGGCTTTTTGTCTTAAATGCAAGATAAATAGCGAAGTTTTTTTCCAATACTTTTTGCAGAACATGTTTTCTTATAGTCTTAAAAATAGGGCCGCTCCCTTAAGGGAGCGGCCCTATTTTTTGACTATATCCTTTTATAGAACAACAAACCTATTGCTGAACACAACGCCAATCGGCGGTAAAATCGTTATGAGCGCCTGCTTTAGCTTTTTCTATCAAAAGATCGGCCATTTTATTGACAGCCCAAGGGAAGTGAGCATCACGCAGAGAGCGATAATCGAAGTCGCAAACATAATTAGTAATATCAATGGCGTAGAGAACATGATCTTTGATTGCAAACTCCAAAGCATTCATATCATAGCCAATCGCCCTATTAAATTTAATAGTATATTCCTCTGCCTTAGCTAAATCGCTGGGATCGAGCACACCACGATCCTGAACATACTCACCATTGCCCATAGGACGAGGTATATAGCGAATAGCACGAGCATTATCACGACCGATACTTAAGCAGCGAATATAATCTTCCCAAGCGATAAACTCCTGCAAAGTCATGGTCAAACAGCCAGATTCATTGTAAGCCTGGATAGCATCTTCTTTACTGTAAATTTTATACACGTTCTTCCAGCCGCCGCCAAAAGCCGGCTTCATTATACAAGGCAGACCAACTTCAGCCAAACGGGCATCCCAATCTATAGGCCACATATTGCGCAGAGAACCAGACGTAATATCAGCGGTATAAGACAAATTGGGCAAGACCACGGTTTTAGGGACCGGAATACCCAAACGCTTAGCTAAAGAATACCCAAAAAACTTATCATCAACGTTCATCCAGAAGGGATTATTGACCACATAAGTTCCCTGCATTGAGGCTTGTTTTAGATACACTTGGTAATATGGAACTTCATGGGAGATGCGATCTAAAATAGCGCTGTAAGGGCATTCTTCTCCGCAGCTCGTGCCACCTAAATGAATGTATTCAGCATGAACACCACAGTCACGGCGATTAATTTCGGCAATCACGCCATCCGGGAAACTATCTTCACGACCACGCAGAACACCAACCTTCAACATATTAAACAACCCTCCTCAGCATAATAAATAGCTCCAAACAACCACTCTGAAAAAAATGGCGCGAACTGAAAAATAGGGACTAATTAAGCTTACTCACATAGCTCAACGCCCAATTGCGCACACCCAAGTCTTTATCATGTAAAGCCTTGCGCAAGAACTCATAATCCTCTGTTTCCGCAGCTAAAGCATAAGCACGACGACGCACCGCAGCATCCCCATAATTTATACAGAGCTCATAAATACCTAAACTATTGACTCCCTGATTCTGCAAATCTAAACGTTCTTGAGGCTCCATGGAAACCATTAAGTCGAGCATACCATGCAGAATAGCTCTAGTATCAGGCCAACAAGTGAAATTCTTTACAATATGACGGATAACTTTGGAAGCATCCTCGCCAGTACCGACTAAACAAGTAATCGCTTTGCGAGCTAAAAATGTGGGAGCAAGAAGGGGCCTTTCCTGGGTGGGTTTTAAAAAACCTACGGAAATATCTTTCTCTACATCGAGTCCCATAGCCCACTGGCAGATAGTGCGCCTATTGCTGTTATCAAAACACCGCATATCTAAAGAACGTTCTACAATAGCAGAGCGTCCTTCTTCACTTAGACAATTACTCATCAACAAACAAATCAGCAGACAAACTCTGTCATTTTTACTAACTTCTGCCTTACTCAGAATAGCTTCACAACAGTAGAGACTGTCATCTTTGTCCAGCGGTTCCAAAGAAGCCTCTCTGGTGAGATTCATATTTGTATCCGGATCAGCAAGTTCACAGGCATAACTAATAATTTTATCAACAGTAATAGTTTCACTAGCATTGCTGCAAAGCCAAGCCAGTGCCAAAAGTCCGCCGGGAGAGACCTGCACAAGTTGACTAAAAGCACGCTGACGTATATTTTGGTCTAAGCGAGCTCTAAATAATTCTCTAGCCCAAGCATCGCGACAATCTTGCTCAGTTAAAGCCACTTGCTCATTTAGTCCACGCCTAGCACAGCGACGCAAACGCTGACGGGCACGCCTCTTTATATTCTGTAAGGCTGCGCTACTGAAAACCTCGTCCAAAAGAAAATCCTCCCAATAAGAGCCTGGGACATCGCTCTTCCCCTACTCCATTACCTTACTTATATATCCTGATCACTTTAGCAAAATAGGGAAAAAAACCTGCTCAGCCTCAGTGAGAGAAGAAGAAAAAGGCGAATACGCCCTCATGTAAGCAATAAGAACGCTCCGCCTTCCATATACAGAAACATAGAAAGGCGGAGTTTATGAAACTTACTGTTCCATAAATTCCGCCCTCAATTAACCACCTATAAGCCCAAAGGATCGCTTCCTAAGCTGATGGCTAAATTATCTTCGGGAGTCAACGAGCCATCAAAGACCGAAGAGGCTTCATGGTTGTTGTTCTTATAAATTCTAGCACCGTGCAGACCGACATGAACTTGACGGTACTGTTCCATGCCTGTACCAGCAGGGATCAACTTGCCGATAATAACGTTTTCCTTCAAACCACGCAAATGATCGACTTTACCGTTGATAGCAGCTTCTGTCAAAACTTTAGTAGTTTCTTGGAAGGAAGCAGCCGACAAGAACGAGTCTGTCGCTAAAGACGCTTTAGTTACACCTAAGAGAACAGGCTCAAATTCGGCAAAGGCTTTGAGATGCTCGAGCGCCGCTTCTTTGCCCATTTCTGCAATCAGCTTATTGTTCTCAGCGCGAATCATATTATTCTGATTTTCCACGAAGAGTACATCTTGGAGACTGCCAGGCAACATATTCGTATCGCCAGCATCAGTAATGCGCACTTTGCGCAGCATCTGACGGACAATGACCTCAACATGCTTATCGCTGATATCTACACCCTGATCGCGGTATACAGTCTGAACTTGGTCAACGATATAACGCTGCACTTCTTCTAATCCTTTAATGCGCAATACATCATGAGGATTCATGAAGCCATCTACCAGCACATCGCCAGCGACAACCTTACTATGATCTGAAACATTAAGCTTAGCCTTGTAAGGTACCAGCATGGAGAACTCTTCTTCAATAGTATCGTCGGCACGGTAACGAGTAATCGTAACCTTATGCTGTCCCTTCTCTTCGCTCAGAGTAACTTCACCGCTTATTTCGGCTAAGAAGCCCAAATTCTTAGGCTTACGGGCCTCAAAGAGCTCTTCTACACGTGGCAAACCTTGGACGATATCTTCCTGAGCGACACCACCAGTGTGGAAAGTACGTAAGGTCAGCTGAGTACCGGGTTCACCAATAGACTGGGCAGCCACAATACCCACCGTCTCGCCGATTTCCACAGGCTTGCCAGTAGCCAAGTTGCGTCCGTAGCACTTAGCACAAACACCATGTTCCGCATGACAAGTCATCACAGAACGAATTCTGAAGCCCGGACGGTGCCAAGTGTGGCGATCGTTAGGATCGGGCTTAATAAAACCGTCAATATCAGCATCACGAGAGAGCCAACGCTCGATATCAGCCGCCTGCTCTTCTTCAATAAGATCGCCAGAGCTGATATGGCAAGCGTTGCCATTCTTGTCCTCGTAATCAAGATCTTGAGCTGCGTAGCGACCAGTTAAACGCTCAGACAAGCGCATCTTAACGTCGTTGCCATTAACTGCCGGCTCAACTAAAATACCGTGACTGGTACCGCAGTCATCCTCGCGCACGATAATATCTTGAGAGACATCGATCAAGCGGCGAGTGAGATATCCAGAGTCAGCTGTACGCAAAGCAGTGTCAGCCAAACCTTTACGAGCGCCGTGAGTGCCGATAAAGTACTCTAACACCGTCAAACCTTCGCGCAAGTTAGAACGGATAGGCATAGGAATAATTTTACCAGTCGGGTCAGCCATCAATCCGCGCATACCGGCCAGCTGCTTAACCTGAGATGGGTTACCACGAGCACCAGAGGTGGCCATCATAAACACCGGGTTCAAGCGATCTAAGTGGCGCATCATCGCTGAACCGACTTCCTCAGTAGCACTAGCCCAAATTTTATTGAGCTGCAGATAATGTTCGTTTTCGGTTAAGAAACCTCTAGCCAAGAACCGATCGGCCTCAGCGACTTTAGCGTCAGCCCGTCCTAAAATGTGAGCCTTTTCAGGGGGGATCTTAATATCATTCACGCTGATAGACGTACCGGAGCGAGTGGCGAACTTATAACCTAAAGCCTTAAGGTTGTCGAGGAAAGCCGCTGTTTTGGTATTGCCATGCGCAGAGTGAGTGCGCTTAACCAAAGCAACAATATCTTTCTTTCCAAAAGGATGGTTAAACTCAGCGAAGACCATACGTCCCTTGCCAAGTTTGCGACCATCGCCAGGTAAAATAGAATCCTCGCGTATATTATCAGGTACAGCTCCCCACATGAGCAAGCGTCCGACCGTAGTGGAAACACGCTCGCCGAAGAGACTTACAAATATAGGAGCCTGAATCTCGACTGCACCAGATTCATAAGCTAAAACAGCTTCGTTTATAGAACCGAAGCACTTGCCTTCACCCTTAGAGTCATGTTTCTCAATAGTGAGATAATACATGCCCAATACCATATCTTGAGTAGGTACGGTTGCAGGCGAGCCATAAGCCGGCAGCAAAATGTTATGGGCTGACAGCATGAGGATACGAGCTTCAGCCTGAGCACCAGCAGACAAAGGCAGGTGTACAGCCATCTGGTCGCCATCAAAGTCGGCGTTATAGGGAGTACAGACCAACGGATGGAGCTGCAAAGCTTTACCTTCTACCAACACAGGTTCGAAAGCCTGAATACCTAAACGGTGCAGAGTTGGGGCACGGTTAAGCAATACCGGATGGTCGACAATAACTTCCTCTAAAGCATCCCAAACTTCAGCGCGAGACTTTTCAACCATGCGTTTGGCAGCTTTGATATTGAGAGCCTTGCCATTATCAACCAAGTTCTTCATAACAAAAGGTTTGAAGAGCTCTAAGGCCATCTCTTTAGGCAAACCGCACTGATGCAGCTTAAGTTTAGGGCCAACTACGATTACTGAACGTCCGGAATAGTCTACACGCTTACCCAACAAGTTCTGGCGGAAGCGTCCCTGTTTGCCTTTCAGCATATCTGACAAGCTCTTCAGGGGGCGACTGTTAGGACCAGTCACGGGGCGACCACGGCGTCCGTTGTCGATCAAAGCGTCAACAGCTTCCTGAAGCATGCGCTTTTCATTTTTAACAATAATGTCGGGAGCCCCTAAGTCTTGGAGGCGGCGCAAACGGTTATTGCGGTTAATAACGCGGCGATATAAGTCGTTTAAATCGGAAGTTGCAAACCGAGCACCGTCGAGCTGAACCATAGGACGCAAATCCGGAGGAATAACGGGAATAACCGTCAGAACCATCCATTCCGGACGATTGCCAGATTTACGGAAAGCCTCGACAACTTCAAGACGCTTAATAGCTTTGGCCTTGCGCTGTCCGCTCTGCTCGGCGATTTCTGCACGCAGCTGCTCATAAAGCTGATCGAGATCGAGTTCTCTAAGAAGCTCCTGAATGGCCTCAGCTCCCATACCAGCACGGAACTGACCGAAGGCGAACTTTTCTTTGAGCCCGCGGTACTCTTGTTCAGAAAGAAGCTGATACTTTTTCAGTCCGGTTTTCTCATCACCGGGATCGATCACAATATAGCTACTGAAATAAATAACTTTTTCTAAGTTGCGGGGAGAAAGCTCGAGAAGCAGACCGATACGAGAAGGTACGCCTTTAAAATACCAGATATGCGTTACAGGAGAGGCCAAATTGATATGGCCCATACGCTCGCGGCGCACCTTAGCGCGGGTAACTTCTACACCGCATTTTTCACAAATTAAGCCCTTGTGACGAACGCGTTTGTATTTTCCGCAATGGCATTCCCAGTCTTTTACCGGACCGAAAATACGCTCGCAAAAAAGTCCATCTCGCTCAGGCTTAAGAGTTCTATAGTTAATAGTTTCGGGCTTCTTGACTTCGCCGGACGACCACTTGCGAATTTGTTCTGGAGAGGCCAGACCAATCTGCATAGCCTCAAAATTATTGACATCCATATTAACTTGAGTCCTCCTGGTGGAGAGGCAGAGCCTGCCGATTCACTAATACGAGACAACTCTGCCCACTGCAGTAAGAGCTTTAAACCTAATAGTCTTTAGAGTTTAGCAGCTAGATCGTTATTGGGGAGCTCAAACATCTCATGAGCCATGCTACTGTGCACAGGCTCTTGATCTTCCATTGAGAGCATATCAATCTCACGCCCCTCAGAATTCAAAATTTTGACATCTAAAGCCAAACTCTGCAATTCTTTGATCAGCACCTTAAATGACTCAGGGACACCAGGTTCGAGGACATTTTCACCTTTAACAATGGCCTCATAAGTTTTGACTCTGCCTAAAACATCGTCTGACTTTACGGTGAGCAACTCTTGAAGCGTATAAGCAGCACCATAAGCCTCAAGAGCCCAAACTTCCATTTCTCCAAAGCGCTGACCACCGAACTGAGCTTTACCACCTAAAGGCTGCTGAGTAATTAAGCTGTAAGGTCCAGTAGAGCGTGCGTGGATCTTGTCATCGACCAAGTGGGCCAGCTTGAGCATATAAATTTGACCAACAGTCACGCGACCATCATAGGGCTCACCAGTGCGTCCATCGTAGAGAACGGTTTTGCCGTCGACTACAACATGTCTGCGGTAAAGTTCTATATAAGTGGCGATCTCGCGGATCTGTTCTAGGCTATAGTGCTTGCGGTGGCCGATTAAAACTTCTCCCAAGCGATCTTCCAAGCTGCGCTCGCGCAAGACTTGATTAATCTCGTTAATATCAACACCGTAGCCAACTAACTCTTTGCTGATAGCTGAAGCCAGCTGATTTGCAGGCGTTTCATCAACAATTTTCTTGAGCTCTTGGGTCGTATAAATGAGCTTAGTCTTGTTTTTAATAAACTCTTGCAAGCGCGAAATTAAGCTGGGCTCATCGAGAACATAAACCAACTCTTCAGTATTGAGATAAACTCCCTTACGCTGCAAATCCGCCTGTAAATTAGCGGTATTCATAACGTAACGCAATTCCTGCTCAGAAGCAGAGTCGAAAACGGGAACTTCAACACGGAAGCGAGGCTGGCCAGGCTCTGAAAGCATAGCCATAGCTAATCCTAAATGAGTTTCCAAAATTTGGCCGATGTTCATACGGGAAGGCACACCCAAAGGATTAAGCACAATCTGAACAGGGGTGCCGTCGGGCAGATAAGGCATATCTTCAATAGGCATAACCCTGGAAACTACACCCTTATTTCCGTGACGGCCGGCCATTTTGTCGCCCTGCATAATTTTACGCTTCTGAGCCACGTAAACACGCACCAGCTTATTAACGCCAGGCTTCAACTCATTCTTTTTGCCGCTGCCCTCTTCGTCTTCACGGTTGAAAACTTTGACGTCGATGACTTTGCCCTTTTGACCGTGAGGCACCTTCAAAGATGTATCGCGGACGTCGCGGGCCTTCTCACCAAAGATAGCTCTAAGCAGACGCTCCTCAGCTGTAAGCTCCGTCTCACCCTTAGGAGTGACTTTACCCACCAAAATATCTTCAGTATTAACCTCAGCGCCAATGCGTACAATACCGTCTTCATCGAGATCTTTGAGGGCATCCTCACCCACGCTGGGAATATCACGAGTAATCTCTTCCGCTCCCAACTTGGTGTCTCGAGCTTCGCACTCATGCTCTTCAATGTGAATAGAAGTGAATACGTCGTCACGAGCAACCTCTTCGCTAAGCAGGATAGCGTCTTCGTAGTTATAGCCTTCCCAAGGCATAAACGCTACCAGAACGTTACGTCCTAAAGCCAGCTCACCGTTGACAGAAGACGCACCGTCAGCCAAAACGCTGCGCACGTCAACACGCTGTCCTAAATTGACTGCAGGGCGCTGGTTAATACAAGTTCCCGCATTGGATCGTTTGAACTTGCGCAGAGGATAAACGTGTTCCTGTCCCTGTTCATCAGTGACTGTAACGGAAGTAGCGCAAACAGCACTCACATAGCCTTTGTGTTTGGAAACTACCAAAGCTCCGGAGTCTGTAGCCGCTCTATACTCCATACCAGTACCGACAATAGGTGCCTGAGGAGAAAGCAGGGGAACGGCCTGACGCTGCATGTTAGCTCCCATGAGAGCTCGGTTGGCGTCGTCATGCTCCAAGAAGGGAATCAGAGCTGTAGCTACAGAGACAATCTGCTTAGGAGTTACATCCATGAAGTCAACTTCTTCACGAGAAACTACTGTCGTCTCTTTTTTACCGCGTTTGCGGCGCACAACTACGCGATCGTCGATAATATTGCTGCGCTCATCAAGGCGCGTATTGGCCTGGCAAATAACAAATTCATCTTCAACATCGGCATCTTGGTACTGAATGTTATCTGTAACGTGAACTCGCACAGAAGGTTTTATATCATGAGCGACAAGATCGTCGTAATCTTTGCGTTCAAGTACCTCACCGCTGTGGAAAACAGTTCCTGTCACGGGATGAACGACATCTCGAGAAAGAATAAGATCGACCTTGCGATACGGAGCTTCAATAAATCCGAAGGAATTTACCCGACCATACGTAGCTAAAGAACCGATCAAACCGATATTGGGGCCTTCAGGAGTCTCAATAGGACAGATACGACCATAGTGAGAGTCATGGACATCGCGGACTTCGAAACCGGCACGCTCACGGGAAAGACCGCCGGGGCCCAAAGCAGACAGACGGCGCTTGTGTGTGAGTTCAGCCAGCATATTAGTCTGGTCCATAAACTGGGACAACTGAGAAGAGCCAAAGAACTCTTTAATAGCGGCCGTTACTGGACGAGTGTTAATGAGTAGCTGCGGAGTAATAGTTTCTATATCCTGCACAGACATACGCTCGCGGACTACGCGCTCCAAACGAAGCAGTCCAACTCGGAACTGATTCTGAAGCAATTCACCCACGCCGCGGATACGACGGTTGCCTAAGTGGTCTATGTCGTCGTGTTTAACTAAAACGTCAAAGCTGCCTTCACCACAAGCTTTTAATTTGAAGACTCCATTTTCAAGGTAAAGGGGCAGTCCTTCATTTAAGCTAATGGAAGCTGATTTATCATCTTTCTTACTACCCTCTTCTTGACGGCGATAGGCATCGGCCTTCATAAGAGCAAGAACGTAGCGAACAACAGCAACCACATCGTCTTTTCTCAGAATGGACGGATATTCTAAATGTTGACCGCACTCGCAGCACTCTTCTTTATCGGGCATATTGTAAGCACCGCAGTTGGTACAAACTATTTTTTGTCCGAGCTTGCGAGCTAAACGATAACTGCCGACCCTAGCTAAATCGTAGCGTTTGCGCTCAAAGAATAAATTATTTAAGAGCGTGCGGGCACTCTCTTGAGAGGGCTGCTCGCCTGGGCGCTGTTTTTTATAAATTTCTAAGAGAGCGTCTTCAACACTTTCTACAGTATCTTTTTCAAGAGTTTTTTCCAGCAGAGGCTCATAATTGAAGAGAGCCCTGATATCGTCATTGCTTTCATACTCTAAAGCGCGCAGCAGTACGGTGGCAGGCAGCTTGCGGGCCTTATCGATACGCACATAAATAACGCCCGAGGTATCAGTTTCAAACTCCATCCAGGCACCGCGGTTGGGAATGACTACAGCAGACCAGGTAGAACGGCCGGTATCAGGATCTTCATGGTGTTGATAATAAATGCCTGGAGAGCGCACCAACTGGCTGACAATAACTCGCTCAGCACCATTAATAATAAAAGTTCCGCGATCAGTCATAGCAGGGAAATCGCCAATAAAGATCTCCTGCTCTCTAGCTTCGCGCACTTCACCGTTCTCTTTAGTAGTCAAACGAACCTTGACTTTTAAAGGATAAGCGTAAGTGGCATCTTTATCACGGCATTTCTCAACCGACTGGGGCGGTTCGTCTAATTTATGCTCAAGGAATTCCAGCACTAAGTTGCCGGTAAAATCCTCAATTGGAGATATATCTTTAAAGGTATCGTCCATACCTTTTTTTAGAAAGCGGTCGTAAGACGAGCACTGGAGTTCAATTAAATAAGGAAGCTCCATTACCGGCGGAATTTTTTGAAAAGATATACGCCCTGTGGCCTCGTTCTTGTGTCGAAGAAACGACATTCGAGAAGATCCTCCTCTGCGCAATTAGCTGACATATTCCCCACGCCCGGCAAAGGCGGAGGATTCTTAGATATTAACGAGCTCAGCCGCAAAAACAAATCGGACAGGCTCTCTCTAAATAGATGATGCCCCATCTATGCTAACTTTCAGCACCAGCGCTGTGCGATTAAGTCTGCAATTAGGCAGAGCCAGAGACAGCGCCTTGGTTGAAGCATGAAAACAGCAGAAACCGCTGCTAAGTCCAATCAAAGAACAAAAAGAGCGCACACCAACCAGCAGTCGGCGCGTAAGCTCTTCTTATCCTAATTTATAGATATATATCAAGCAAAACTTGTTCCGAGCTTTTTATCGATACTCAACCCATACAGATCGGCCTGCAATGCCAACCCCGCGGAGGCTTAACAGCCTCATGAAGGTATCTTATCCTTCTATCGCGCATGATATACTACAACAATAAAAATTTAAAGTCAAGTTCGGTCAACAGCTAATAGTTCCATGGTTTTTCGCCCAAACAAATCTCAACTTTTAGTTGAAATAATTGTCTAAATATAATTCCAGCTAGTTTATCTGCCTTTTTTTTGTTATAATTCCCCGGCATCGTTTAGGGGGAAAGCAGAGGATATGAATTCTCGGCGCAGCCTCTGCAATTTTTTGGAGGGAAAAGAATGGAAGAAAACCGCACGAATTTGGAGCACTTAGAAGGAACAGATGCTAAGCTGGCCGCTATTGTCGAGCGGATAGAAGCTTTGGAAGAAGAAAAAGCTGGTATTGCTCAAGACATTAAAGATGTTTATGCTGAAGCAAAAATTGAAGGCTTCGACGTCAAAGTTCTGCGCCGCATTATCAGCCTACGCAAAATGGAGCCTCAAGAAAGGGAAGAGCAAGAGAGCCTCCTATCTCTGTACATGCAGGCTTTAGGCATGTATGCCAATCAGCAGCAGTCGAACTAATATACTTATAGAAGAGGACTAGAGCTTACATGGTTAAATGATTTGCTTATCCTTTACTTCAGCTAATTAAGCTAAGTGCAGCCGCAGCTGTTTTACACTTATAGTTAAGTATAAGTGTCCTAGAATTGCCGTGACCGCCACATTGTAAAAACGTTGACATTTTTAATGATATTGATATAATGAGCGTGCTTGTTTATGTCGAGGCGTAGCGCAGCCTGGCAGCGCGCAACGTTCGGGACGTTGAGGTCGGAGGTTCAAATCCTCTCGCCTCGACCACACAGCGGATAGAAGCGGAGCGATCAGATTGTTTTCTGGTTCCTCTGCTTTTTTTGTTTAAATATGCGCACACAAAAAAATTTTCCAGCCTCAAAATCAGCTTTTCCCAAGCGATTTGTCAGCTGGAAAATTTGCAGCAGCTCAAACAAAGCGGCGCCCCTAAGATTGCACTTGATTACACTTGAATATCAATAACCTCTTCAGGATCTACCGTTTCGAAATTTCTATGCTTAGCCGGTAAAATTTC
The DNA here is from genome assembly GCA_051874735.1 of Candidatus Bruticola sp. Lineage (GTDB taxonomy): Bacteria > Vulcanimicrobiota > Xenobia > Xenobiales > Xenobiaceae > Bruticola. The sequence continues at coordinate 42,144 of JBJEGD010000042.1, forward strand.
CATTAACCGCTTCATAATAGGCAAACGAAAGGCGGACGTGTCCTCTATAATTCTGTGTTCAAAAGGCCGAACTGCCGTTCTTATATAAGGTTTTATAATTTCCTCAATCTGACTGAAACGCACGACCACATTTTCAGCTTCCCCAGCTGGAAAACGTCCGAAAATAAGTTTTCCCGGTTTGCTCAAAACTACGGCATCAACATCGGGCAAGACCGTAGGTTCCATTTCAGTCCAAAATATAGAGCGGAATATTTGCTGACGAGATAGTTTATTTCGCAGCAGAACTATACGCGGCACATAAATATTGCGGCCGTTGTAGCGCTTAGTCAACTGAGAGCGAGCGTTAGCGTACGCCCACATGGCATCCATCTGTTCAGGAGGGAAATAGTGCGGTAGTTCATCGTCGCCCATAGACATACGGTGAATAGTTCGCTTGTTTTGTTCATTCCAGAGAACCTGCAGCTGAGCTCCATCCGGCTTTTCTATAACCTGACCATTAGGCGCATATATCCAATATTTGGTATTTTTGCAGAACTGAGCCAGTATGGGAAGACTTTCGCGAGCGATAAAACTAGGGCAGACACAAGGCACGCTCACACTCAGGCCGGTTTCATAAGCACAGAAGTTAATTACTCCAGCCCCAGGAGCTTTGCAGACGAAATCAAAAGAAACTAAAGTTTCCGGATTAATGTATTCGGCACTCCATAAGGCTCCACGAGCTCCGCCTTCAGAGAACTCGATATTAGGAGAAAGGGCGGCGACCTGCTGCTTAAGTTCTTCTGGGGTGGGACGCTTCTCCGACGTTGATACTAAAATATCCAAATCGAAACCCAAAATTCATACCTCCAGAATAAAACTTTCCTTAAACTTCTACTTTTGTTTTTTATTAGGTTAAACCTCCCGCCCAAAGAAATCATATTCAAAAATGCTTTTACGGCTAAACGTCCTTACAGTTATAAACATTCAAAAAGAAGGGCCTAGGACAGCCAGACAAGAAGAGTTCCCTTCCAAATAACTATAGAGGCGTCTGTAAGAGGTAGATACAGTTTATGACCGCTTTCAATTTCAAACAGTACTTATCTATTGCCGGAACTTTAGCAGTGCTTTCTTGTACTGCTCCCTTTATATCTCCGGTACAAGCTGAAAATGCCGGGGATAGCGGAAGTATAACTATATACAAAGCTTCAGAAACTGAATCGCAGCCTAACGATGATGCGCATAAATTGGGTATTGACGAATCTTCCGCCTCCTCCACTACAGAAGCATCACCTGCTCAAAAGACTTCGGAACCTGAGAACCATGAAAAAATGGGGGAAACATCTCCAGACTATACAAACGACGAGCAGCCAATTTTTGATATGCGCGGCGACGACGGCGTACTCATGGACTTCCGCCCCAGCGGCATCTCTTTTCTTAGCCAGAATAGACTCTTAGTATGCGACGAAAATAGTCAGCAGATGCATATATTTGACACTGAAGGACGACGCTTCCGCCGTTTAGAAGTGCCACGTGTCTTTTCTCAGCCCCGCTATACAGGTTTATGCAACTTAGAAGATAATAAGTTCTTTGTTATAGGCAGTCATCACCACATAAATAACAATACTCGCTTTCTTTGGGCTCGAGGTGTGCTGCATTATTATGAACTGCGCGGAGAACGCTTTACCGATAACTCTTCAGTGAACAATTACGATCCAGATACAGCTTGGAGAAACACTGGCTTTTTTGGTGAGAGTGCTAAACAACGCTTAAAAGTAGAAGGCATCGCTTGCAATCCCGTAGACGATGCACTTTATTTTGCCCTTTCCCAACCAGTTAACCCGGATGAGAGCGTAATTGTTTATAAAACTTCTCTCAACCAAGTTATCGAAAAAAAGAAAAAGATCAGTTTTGAAGTTCTTAAAACTAACTTAAAACCTGGTCTAGACGCTTCTTTAAATGAGCCCTTTATTTTAACGGATATATACTATTTGCAGGACAAGGGACTCCTCTTCCTGCTCTCTTCTAGAACTACCGACGAAAGATTCAGCGGTACCAGCCAAATTTGGTACCAACCCGACGGCTCAGAAGAGGCCCGCCTCGTCGCCGATGAAATAGCTCCGGGCAACTTCGGTTCTGGTTTAGCCGCTTTCAAAATAGGCAACGCCTATAACATAGGCATAGTATTTGATAACAATCCATCCCAGAATGACACACCATCGCGCTTCATGCTTTTAGAAAACGTCGACATTTAAAGCGCATTTGAGGAATAAAATTATTATGACAGATGCCCAAGTATCATCTATTGAGCAGGTTGCTACCCCCGATAATAATCAGCGTGAGTGGTATGCTGACGGCTTGAAGTTTACCTGCCAGCGATGCGGACGATGTTGTTCTGGCCCTTCTGGAATAGTGCAGTGTACTCGCGAAGAAGCTGAAGCGATGCTCAAAGAACTAAATATGGATTGGTCTGAATTCCTCAATTCCGTAGCTTGCGAATATGAAGGGCAGCTTTATATAAGAGAAGTACGCTGCAAATACGGCTTTGACTGCGTACTTTTAGAACGCAACAAAAACGATCGACGCGCTCCTACCGGCTGTATGGTCAGGAATTCGCGTCCAATGCAATGCAGAACTTGGCCTTTCTGGTCAGAGGTGATTTACTCTCCCAAAACTTGGAAGTTAGCCTCAAAACGCTGTCCCGGAATAGGCGTGGGCGAGCTTCATTCTGCGGAGGAGATAAAACGCAAAGCGCAAGAAACTTCAGATCCAGTCGGCGCTCCCCCAGAAGAGATGAGCCGCGCTGCCCGTCTGCAGCGCGGCTCATCGAAATAGAGCTAAACGGTAAATTCTGAGAGCAATTAGGCAATCTAATTCAGCCCTTGATGCTTTTTTAGTACCAAATTTTCCTAGCATCAATAGATCTATCCCAATCCCGTCCTCCGTGTACCTTGATCACAACTCCTTTCTTGATTTCTCCAAAAAATTCAGACCAGTTGACCTTATCGCAGCGGAACTGACTTTCATCTGTATCAGAATGAGTGAGCTTCATCATTTCTGTGTTATGCTTGATATACACCCAGTTCTGCACCCTGTTAGGGTCAGCATCGAGTTCGGCAATACCTAAGCGCTGCTGAGCTTTATCAATAACTACAACCCTGTAATCACCGGTAGTTAGAACAATTTGAGCGTTTGCTTCCTGAAGACCGCAAGCTAAAAATACTAATGCGGCTAAAAATACGAAATATTTCGCGATTTTTTCCATGAGGTTCTCTCCTACCTATACCCATTATTTACATGTAGTGAAATATATTTCGCTCTTCTTTGTTTGCAATCTAAATTTCTCAAAATGAACGAGAAAAAAACAGCCGACTTTTCGGCAGCCGTTTATCCTTATCCCTCTTAAGCAGGATTTAATAACTAAGGCTCGCAGATATACAGACGGCAGTATTGCCGCGACATAAAATATAAAATAAGAGAGCGGGGTGGCTCTCAGCTTTTTCAGAAAAATACTAGTACACAAAAATTACGGCTAGGCGGATGATAAGGCTTTATCAGACTGCCAAACTACTAGTAACATAGTAAGTTTTTATTAGGCGGTGCGTTTTTATGGCAAATTATCCCTGCGCAGAATGCGGTTCTATGGTAGAAACTGCCGGCCTTGGCGCTTGTAAAAAATGCGGAAGCAAGAAACCCTTTAAGTGCAGCAAGTGTGGCAAACAAGTGGGTCTGGATTATGTTTACAAACCAGATAAGTTAACTTTCAGCGGCAAGCCTCTGTATTGTCTTGATTGCGGAGCCGATGTAGAGCAAGTGCCCTGCGCTCGCTGCGGCAAAACCTTAATACGTTCAACAGGTGTAGAGCGTCCAGTTGACGGCGTAATTAAGGTCTATCACAAAGAGTGTATTGAACAGCAGAGCAAAATATACAAATATGTTATGCCTATTATCGTAATAGTTGGAGCTATTACCATAGGTTATGCTGCTTATATGATTCTCCATAGCCTGGGAGGAGCAGTACTTGGCGCCCTCATTGGCGCTACATTGGGTAAAGTTGGAGCAGATAAATATCTGCCTAACTAAATAGGCAAAAATAAAAAAAAGCAGCCCCCTTCCTAAAGTCGGAATAGGGGGCTATTTTGTATTTAGAGAAATTATGATTTATTCAGAAAGCTCTTTGGGAACAACACCCAAACAATGCAGACGCGCCATCGACTCTATAAAATATTCTTTACTACCCGGCTCAAGTTCTTCCCAAATGTAGGTAAATACCTTATCGGCAGCTCCTAAAGCACGACGCACTCGACGGCTCTGATTAAAATAACTGTTCAGCCTCCTGTTCAAGCCTACATCAGGGCATTCAACTTTTATACCTTCTTCATCGCTGAAACTAACAGTCCCTAAGGGGAACTCCCCCAGTTTACGTCCATCGCGAGCCATAACTAAAGGATACAAGGCATATTCCATCATTTATGAACCTCTCCTAAGCCTGCTTACCGCTTTTTAAATGCAAGTACTCTAGGTAGTCGTACATAAGCCGGTCAAAGTCATAGAGATCTTCCCGACTCCATAACGCCTCGGTACAATCGTTAGCTGAGAAATAAGCTTCCACCGCTTGGGCGAAATAGTTAACAGGATCAGCGCATGACATAGGATCGGGAGCGCAATGGCCTTCTAAAGCCGTTTGGCAAGCCTGAGCGTTGGCCTTAATTACTGGAGACTGCAAACTAGCGAAACTTCCTTCACCTAATGCATGATCCCAAGCCATACCGAAATAGTACAAAGCTGGATGAAAACCATACAGAGCTTCAGAAGCTTCTTCAAGAAAAATATCCTCAGCTATCAAACAAATGCGTTCTTCAGGAAGATAAGCCCCATAACCTATATTTTTTTCCTTAAGATCTGAATCTGCTTGACATACCCGGCGAACTAATTCTTGATGGGATAGCAACTCCACTTTAAGCCCGTCGCGCATGCAAGCATCTAAGACCCCCTTGCCAAAACGGCTCAGCAAAATGCGCAGAGATTCTCCCGCCTCAGGGGTAGAACGACAAACGATAAGCTGATCGAGAACCTTTTCCAGCTCATGGGGAACTTTCAATGTCTCTGTTTCGCGCTTCATTTTTGAAGTGCGTCCGGAAATCTCTACTACTTCAGGCACAGCTTCATGGAAGATAAATCCCTCAGAATTATCTAGCAGCGATGATATAAAACTGCTACCAGCAGCAGCTCCCGCCCCTTTATCAGTCTTGGCCCTGGAATTAGAAAGATCGACATCTTCGCCAGCAGGAACCACCGTTTCTTGAGCAGAGACAGAAACTTTAACAGCTCGCTCCGCAGACTGCTCGGAATCTTGTTCAGCAGTCACAGTAACCGTTGGCACTGCCTTGTCGATAGCAGTTTCTTCGTTGTTTGTTTCTTCATCGCGGGCTAAAGCTGCAGAGAGAGCCGCTTCTCGTCCGCCTTCCAAATCTATTACAGCATCATTACCTAAATGATCACTATGCTGAATTTCTTTTACTGGCTGTTCAGCAGTTGGCAGCTGAGGCTCTTCATTAACTTCGGGAAGCAGCGGCTCAGCCTGAGCAACCAAGTTAGAACCATCTGAAGAATTAGCGCTGCCCGGATCGGACTCGGCTATAGCGTCTATTAAGCTGGCACCTTGACCATCATCGAAAAGAGTATTCGCCGAGCGCATGGCTGCTTTTCTGTCTTCTTCTTCGACATCTTCTTCCCACATTTTGCGAAAGAGAGCCGCCCCACCTCCACCGCCTCCACCACCGACTAAATCGTCCATACCGCCAAGCATATCTTCGCCCATATCAGAAAGGTCTGAACTAAATTCAGCGGTATCGTCTATATAATGGCTCTTGCGTACACCGGCTTTTTCTTTACGTTCGCGCATCATATTGGTACGCAAACCATCACTAGAGCGCTGCGTATTTTCCAGCATACGCTGATTCTGCGAATTCATTATAAAGATAGGATCCATCATATCGCTCTTACCTTCGCTTCATAAAGGTAATTCCTTCATACCTTTAGTTTACGCTTATGTAGCGATCTGACAAATCAAAAAAAAGCTGCAGCACCGGATTTAGTATCATAAATTCCGGACTCGCTGCAGCTTTACGTATCTCAAATTACAGCACTAACTGGCCACAACTTTAGCGCTTACTTAATAAGATAATCTTCACCATAACCGTAATTTTCAATAATATAATCCATGTCTTTGTCACCACGGCCAGAAAGATTGACCAAAATAGAGCCATGAGCCTTATTTCTAGCCAGCTTCATAGCGTAAGCTAGAGCGTGAGAACTCTCTAAAGCCGGAATAATTCCCTCGTACCGTGAAAGGTTATAAAAAGCTTCTAAAGCTTCTTTGTCACTTACCTTATCGTAGACAACACGACCTAAGCTGTGCAGAAAAGCATGCTCTGGACCGACTGAAGGGTAATCCAAACCAGAAGCGACAGAATAGACGGGAGCGGGGTTACCTTTTTCATCTTTTAACATTAAGCTGTTAAATCCGTGCATAACGCCAGGAGTGCCGTAAGTAATACTGGCGGCATGGTCGCCCATAGAATCTCCACGTCCCAAAGGCTCAACTCCGTAAATTTTGACTGGATCGTTCAAGAAGGCGCCGAAAAGTCCCATAGAATTGCTGCCGCCACCGACACAAGCCACCACAGCGTCAGGTAGAAAGCCCATCATGTCCAAAAACTGCTCACGAGCTTCAATCCCTACAACCATTTGAAAATCACGGACAATTAAAGGAAATGGATGGGGGCCAACAGCAGAACCGATACAATATATAGCCGTCTCGTATTCCTTCAAATAGGCTTCAAAAGCGGCATCGACAGCTTCTTTCAATGTTTTTAAACCGTGAGAAACAGGGACAACTCTGGCCCCTAAAAGCTTCATGCGCGACACGTTAGGGGCCTGCTTCTTAATATCTACTTCTCCCATATAAATGTCGCACTCTAAGCCAAAATAAGCGGCGGCAGTGGCTAAAGCCACACCATGCTGACCAGCGCCAGTTTCAGCTATCAGCTTCTTTTTGCCCATAAATTTAGCTAAAAGTCCCTCGCCCATACAATGATTGAGTTTATGCGCTCCAGTATGGTTAAGATCTTCACGCTTTAAATAAATTTGCGTATGGCCTAATAAGTTCGAGAGACGCTCACAATGGTAAACCGGAGTCGGACGCCCTTGAAACTCCCGGCGAATACGGCGCAGCTCTGTAACGAACTTAGAAGAATGGCATATAGTACGATAAGCCTCAGTAATTTCTTCAAAAGCAGGAACGAGCTGTTCAGGCAGATAGGCACCTCCAAAGGGGCCAAACATGCCTTTTGAGTCGGGATAATCTTTTAAATATGTGTCAAAATCTACATTGTTCTTAATCATTAAAAATAACTCCCAACTAACCGATCGAAACAAAAGAACCGGCAGAAACTAAAATACTGACTGCTGACGCATGAGCCCAGTTTAGCACTTGAAAGAGAATTAAGAAAATAAAAAAGTTCAATTAATAAGAAATATTTATATTTTTTTTATGTTTTAATATTAAAAAGGGAATATTTATATTTTTTATCCTAAGATAAAAACAATAAACAGGCATAAAAAGTTGCTTTATCGGTTCCAAAATTAATTTACAAAACAATTTTCTCCCAAAAGTCGGCTCAATTCAAAACGAAGTTCACTGGAATCAGCAACACAATAACTGCGACTTAAGCGGATTACCGTAGTACGTTCAGTATCGTGAACATGTACAAAAACGAAGCTATCGCCACGATAACGCAGCAAAATTTCTCTAAAATTCCCTACAAGATGGCGCTGATTAGAAGATATACTAATATTGAGGCCTTTTAAACTTTTAGCTACAGAGTCATCAAATTTTTTGTCAGCTTTATTGCCAGAAGCTAAAATAAAATTGACGTCGGTAACCTCAATAGTATTAATGCGGTATTTTTCTTCTTCAGGCTCAGACGACTCATTGGTTAAAATTTCTTCCTCATCACTGTCTTCATCATTATCTTCAAAGACAGGCTGAGGCGCAGGGTTGAAACCGTGATCAATTTCTACAGCACCCCGCACAATAATAACTTGGCCCTCCCCACATTTTTCTATATTGGCCTCAAAATCGCGAGGTTTTAAAGAGAAATCTACTGTACCTGTAAAATCTTGCACCGTGACAAAGGCCATTTTCTCTTTGCGTTTAGTTACCACCGTGCGACAAGCCGTCACTAATCCCCCGATTTTAACAACGCTGCCCACCGCTGATCCTAAATTATCGATGGTATGAGTAACGTTTTCTTTTAAAACCTCTTTGTAATCTTCCAAAGGTGACCCTGAAAGATACACACCTAACATATCTTTTTCAAAATCGAGTAGTTCACGCCGACTAAATTCCTCTTCATGCTGGCGAATCACACAACTAACGTCATCTTGATCGCCATCGTCATCTGTACTGCCGAAAAGACCGCCCTGAAATTCAGCGGCTTCACGCTGGCGCATCTTCATATATTCTGAAATATGGTCTAAATTACTCAGTAAAGTAGCTCTGTTAATACCAAAGATATCGGTCGCTCCAGACTTAATAAGTCCTTCCCACACTTTTTTGTTTACATAGCGCGGATCTACTCTAGAGCAGAAATCGACCAAATTTTTATAAGGGCCATTAGCTTTGCGCTCATTTACAATAACATTGACAGCGCCAACTCCCACGCCTCGCAAAGCAGCCATTCCCCAACGCACAGCCCCATTACTTACAGAGAAACTGGCTAAGGATTCGTTGATATCAGGCCCCAGCACCTCCAAACCGGAACTGCGACACTCGTGAATAAAAAATGATACTTTTTTTATATCATTCATAACGCTGGTCATTAAGGCAGCCATATATTCCGGCCGATAATAAGTTTTTAACCACGCAGTCTGGAAAGTGACCATCGCGTAAGCTGCTGAATGGGATTTATTGAAACCGTATTCAGCGAAATTAGCCATAGTTTGGAAAATATCTTCAGCACACTGTCTATCTACGCCGCGTTCTTCAGCTCCATTAACAAAGTAAACACGATGTTCAGCCATGACGTCTTTTTTCTTTTTACCCATGGCCTTGCGCAGTTTATCAGCTTTAGCCATAGTATATCCAGCTAAAGTAGTGGCCGTCAGCATGACCTGTTCTTGATAAAGGAAAAAGCCGTAAGTATCAGCTAAAATGTGTTCCAATTTAGGGTGAGGGTAGACTACTCCTCCGCCGCGACCGTGACGGCGAGCAATAAAATCATCGACAACGCCTCCTTTGATAGGACCAGGACGATAGAGAGCTAAAAAAGCGACAATATCGGTAAAACGATCTGGTTTCAGCTGCTTTAAATAGCGCTTCATACCGTCAGATTCAAGCTGAAAAACTCCGTTGGTATCGGCGGCGGAAAGCAGAGCATAAACATTCGGATCTTCATAGTTTATATCTTTATTAAGATCGATCTTTTTGCCCCTAGAGTACTCGATAATTTTTAAACAATTATCAATTACTGTTAAGTTACGCAAACCCAAAAAGTCCATTTTGACCATGCCAACTTCAGCAGAATCATTCATATCATACTGTACTACCACATCATCGCCGTTTTTTTGCAAAGGAACCAACTGGCCCAGCGGCAGACTGGAAATAATAACGCCTGCTGCATGCATACCTGTATTTCGGGCCATTCCCTCGCAGCGTCTGGCTTCATCTACTAATTGTCGGTACGTGTCATTACTCTCATACAATTTTTTAAAATCAGGACTGTTGAGAGCCGTCTTTAAATTAATTTTCGGTTCATCGGGAATAGCTTTACAGAGTTTACCGACGTCGCTTAAAGGCACGTCCATTACTCGTCCCACATCGCGAACGGCATTTTTAGCTTTCATGCGCCCATAAGTAGCGATCTGTGAAACGCGATCTTCACCATAACGTTCACGGCAATACTGAATAACTTCGCCTCGTCTATCAACACAAAAATCAGTATCAATATCAGGTAATTCTGTTCGTTCAGGATTTAAAAAGCGTTCAAAAAGCAGATCGTATTTGAGCGGGTCTAATTGAGTTATCCCTATTAAATAGGCTACTAATGAACCGGCAGCCGAACCACGCCCCGGCCCCACGGGAATGCCGTGTTTGCGCGACCAGTTAATAAAGTCCCAAACCAGCAGGAAATAGTCAGGGAAACCTTTACCAATAATAACATCGAGCTCAGTTTCTAACCTGTCAAGATATTGCTGTCCAGGTTCAAGCGTGCCAAAACGTTCAAGCAGTCCTTTGCGGCAGAGGTCTTTAAGGTAATCGGTGCTGTTAGTTCCCTCAGGAACCGGAAACTTAGGCAAGTAAGTAGTACTAAAATCCATTTCAAAGCAACACCGCTGAGCCACAAGCAAAGTGTTGTCCACTGCTTCAGGGCAGAAAGAAAAAGCTTCCAGCATTTCCTCCCGCGTTTTTAAGTAACACTCCGGGCAGGAATGTAAACGCTTCGATTCACTTAAAAGTTTGCCGGAGCCGACACAGATAAGCGTGTCCTGTACATCGGTATCTTCTCTGTTCAAAAAGTGAGCGTCGTTTGTAGCCACCACTTTCAAGCCATGCTCTCGAGCCAATTTTATAAGCAGTGGATTAGTCTTTTGCTGCTCTTCCAAGCCATGGTTCATCAGTTCCACAAAGAGATCGTCTGAACCAAAACATTTTTTCAAAAAGGCCAGACGCTGACTAGCTAATTCATAATTATCATTTAAAAGAGCGTCGTTAACTTCGCCGCGCAAACATCCGGTCAAAGCCACTAAGCCCTTGGCGTGCTTTTCCAAAAGTTCATGATCAGCACGCGGTTTATAGTAAAAACCATGCAGATAGGCTTCAGACACTATCTGACACAAATTAGAGTATCCTTCGCGATCCTTAGCTATTAAAGTTAAATGAAAGTAGTGCTTATCTAAGTCGACTTCACGATCAAACCGCGTGCGGGGAGCTACATATATTTCGCAGCCTATAAGGGGCTTAATGCCAGCATTTACACAAGCATGATAAAATTTTACACACCCTCCCATAACACCATGATCGGTAATAGCCAGGGCCGGCATGCCGCAACTTTTAGCTTTACTTACAATATCGCTAATGCGGTTAGCCCCATCCAGCAAGCTATACTCGGTGTGAACATGTAAATGAACAAACGACATAACAGAAATAGGCTCCCCTTATTTGTAAATCAAGAAAAAATTCTTATGCAGATTAAATTTAAATGCAGATACAGTTGTTCAGCAATTTTATAATCTCAGAGAGAGTAACCCCTACAGAAATATCCCCGTTTATATGATGGAAACAAAAATTGTCATTTATAGCTGCCACTTTAGGGCGCGGCTGAAACTGCCAGACTCGATGCAGATACTGTTCCAACAAGGAATCTCCAGGAACTGTAACAGCAATTAAAACCTCAGCGGCAGCCATTCCCTGCAATTCAACCTCTCGAAAACACCATTTCCAGGACACAGGGTCAAATTGAGTAATTTCTAACAAATAAGCAGTTAACGAACTCATCAGCTGACCGCTGACAAAATTAATAGTAATTTTTTGTTTGCGGGCCCAATCGAGACACGACCAAACTGAGAGCAACGATACCAGGGCATTGTCATTCATACGCCAGAACTCCATTTCTAAATTAAGACGTTCTGCATAGACTTTATCAAGACGAGATTTATTAAAACGCTGAATTATGCCACCCCGACAGAGCTTATCAAGAAACTGCAGATTTGATTTTCCGTCAGGTGCTGTAAAAAGCAGCGGTTCGTTCTCAGTTATATGCATTTTCTCTCCCCAGGCCGAACGCAATAGCTTAGCCAATAATCATATTGTCGCAGTGCACCACATCAGCATAGGCAGGATGGCCTAAAATAGACGCAGCTTCAGAATTGGGCCGCCCAGCGATTAAATTCAACTCACCGCTGCTGTAATTACTCAGTCCGCGAGCGAAAGGAACTCCTTCCCGCCCCTGCACAACAATAGTAACTAAATCACCCGCTTGAAAATGACCGCTGCAGCCTATACACCCCACAGCTAACAAGCTGCTGCCTCCACCAGCCAGTGCTTCTGCCGCTCCTTTATCGATAATTACAGTGCCTTCCGAACGGGCAGCTTCTGCTAGCCAACGCTGCCTACTGTTGAGACGATTTTCCGCACCTTCAAAAAGAGTACCTAAAGACTCTCCAGAGGCCAAACGCAATAATACGTTTTCTTCACTCGCTGAAGCTATGACCATGGCCCCACCGTAGCGCATCACCATTTTAGCGGCTCTCAGCTTAGAAGCTAAGCCACCAGTGCCTCCCTTTGTAGTTGTACCGCGATCGAGACTCTCAATTTCTGGAGTAATTTCGCTAATATGCTCAATCACGTGTTCCTCCGCCCCTACTCCAGCCAAAATGCCAGGTACCGAAGTTAAATTCACCACGACGTCGGAATTTACTATTGAGCCTACCATAGCCGCTAAGCTATCATTATCGCCGAAACGTATTTCTCCAGTTGATACTGAATCGTTTTCATTAATAATTGGCAGAATGCCGTAATCTAGAAGCGCATTTAAAGCGTTGCGAGCGTTCAAATAACGATCGCGGGCGGCGATATCATCACGAGTTAGTAGCACTTGCCCGACTTTTATGCCTAACATAGCAAAAAGATTTTTATAACTGTTCATAATTTCTACTTGCCCCATAGCTGCTAAGGCCTGCTTTAAGGGCAAATTTTCGCCACATCCCTCAAGCCGCATAAGCTCACGCCCCATGCCGATGGCCCCAGAGCTTACCAAACAAATTTTACTCCCTTGCTCACGCAGTTTCTGAATTTGAGTGGCTAAACCAAGCATAATTTTGCCGTTTAAACGACCGTAACCATCAACACAAACTCTGGTTCCTACTTTGATAATCCAAATTTTAGCATTTCTAAGTGTATCTCGCATAAGCAAACTCTTACCTCATCAGCGGGGAAAATAAAGAAAGCCTCCTTACTTATTAGCAGGAGGCCGCTCCTAAACATTATTAGTTATATAAATTTACGCAGAAGAAAATAAGCAACTATTTTTTTTCTGCAGAATCTGTTTTGTTATCGGCCTTACTCAAAGACTGCAGCAACTCGCCAGCCTCAGGCATCCCCATCAAAGCTGCTTCACTCAGAAGCTGCCGACCCCGCTCCTGATTTACTTCCACTCCCCGGCCTTCTAAATAACATGTGGCTAAAGCAAAAAGAGCCGGCGGATATTTCATTTGGGCAGCCTTGGAAAGCCAATGGACTTCCTGCTCCACATTTTGCTGCACTCCTTTTCCATCGCGGTAGCAGGCTGCCAGAATAAAAGCGGCCATTTCTGAGCCATGTTCTGCAGCTTCACTTAACCAACGAACTCCTTCTGCCTCGTTTTTAGGAACGCCATCGCCCCCTAAATAACATATACCGAGCCTATACTGAGCCAAAGTGACCCCAGACTTAGCTGCTAAGGTATAGTAATGAACGGCCTGCTGAACATTTTTTTCTACTCCCTCGCCGTTGTGATAGCACTGAGCCAGATTGAACTGGGCTCCAGAATATCCGCTGTCTGCAGCCAATTTGTAGTAACGAACCGCTTTTTGCAAATCGCGTTTTACACCAATACCACGATGATAATAGGTGCCAACCGTACTACAGGCAGCAGCGTTTCCGTTTTGAGCACAGCGCAGATAATAATTCAAAGCTTTATTATAATCTTGAGGCACTCCGCTGCCGCGTTCGTAGCAATCGGCTAAGAAATAAGCGGCCTTGTTGTCCCCCTGGTCAGCAGCCTTTAAAAACCACTTAGCCGATTCGTTGGGATCAGCCCCCACTCCATACCCCCGCCGATAATAAATGCCTAAATTAGTCTGAGCTTTATCGTAACCTTGCTCAGCGGCTTGCAGCAAATACTTAAATGATTCAGAAGGGGAAGCTTTTACTCCGGTGCCGTTAGCTAAACAGACAGAATATTCATACTGAGCTTCAGCTAATCCCATATGCGCAGCTTTGGCATACAGTTCTGCTGCCTGAGCATGTTGCCCCGATTCAGTCAAGTTTACAGCTTTAACAAAGATATCATAACCAGGCTGAGCCGTGATATCACGCTTGTTATTTCGATCTGAACTAGCTGCAGATGAAGACATTTTTCCTGCCTCCTCAGCTTCTTTACTGGAAGCAATTTGACTCCTGGCCCCCTGACTGAGAGCAGAAACAGCCGGATTATCTTTGCCCATAACTTTGGGTGGACCGGCTGGACGAGCTGCGGGATAATCGGCAGCTTTAAAAGCAGATTTTCTGATAGATTTAGACGAAGCGTTGGAGTTTAATTTTTCGGATGGAGCTTTAGAGACAGGTGCAGTCGCAACAGCACTGCGGGATAAAGTTTGCTTCTGGCCTACTTGAGAAGCAGCACTAATTTGACTATCAGCCTTAGAAGAAGGATTTTTTACAGAGGAAAACGACTCCGTAACCGGAGCGGGCTCATCTTTTCCAGTTGAAACTTTAGCACCAGTCTTTTTAGTACTAGAGGTTGTCTTCTGCTGGGGAGATGAAGAGACAACCTGCCGACCAACAGGGGCATTTCCAAGTTCCGTCTGCCTATCCGGCTGTTTAGTACAGGCGCACATAGAAAACACGAACGTGCTGCATCCCAGAAGCACTACCAATCTACGCCAATTGAGCGCCATAAACATTCCTCCCAAAAAAAACCAACCCAATTCAATGAGAACCGCAAAGAACTTTTATCAGTTCTTAGGCAGCTCCTGCCAAATATTACATAGCGACTAGGACAAAATCTTCAAGATAAAACCTGCTTATTTTCTGCCAATTCAACAGCAGCCGTAAACAGTACATCAGTAGAAGAATTCAAGGCCGTTTCGCAAGAATCTTGGATTACACCTATAACAAAACCTATGCCAACTACTTGCATCGCTATATCGCTGGGAATACCGAACAACTCACAAGCTAAGGGAATAAGCAACAGAGAGCCGCCAGCAACTCCTGAAGTGCCGCAGGCACTGATCGCAGCTGTAATACAAAGCAGCAAAGCAGTAATAAAATTGATCTGAATATCGAAAGTATTAGCCGCTGCCAGAGTCAGAATAGATATAGTACAGGCGGCTCCTCCCATATTTATAGTAGCACCTAAAGGTATAGAAACAGAATAAGTGCTTTTATCCAACTTAAGTTCTTCGCATATGCTCATATTGACAGGGATATTAGCTGCCGAACTGCGCGTAAAAAAAGCTGGAATGCCGCTATCACGCAAACATTTGAAAACTAAAGGATAAGGATTATGGTGAAGTTTGCACCATACAATAAACGGGTTGACAATTAAAGCTATGACAATCATGGAGCCAACTAAAACTAAAATCAGCTTACCATAAACAGTTAAAGCCTCTAAACCACATTCGGAAATGGCTTTAAAAACTAATCCCATAATTCCCAAAGGGGCACAGCTAATTACATAAGTTATAATCTTAGTAAGAGCCTCAGCCAGTTCAGATAAAAATAACTTCGATGTGTCAGACGCTGAGCGCATCACTAAACCAAGAGCTACAGCCCAGACAAGTATCCCCATATAGTTGGCTGAACTGACGGCAGCGACTGGATTATCTACAAGACTTACAATCATATGACCCAGCACGTCCGATAAGCTGGTAGGGCGAAGACTCTCACTTTCAAAGCCAGTTCCCAAAACTAAAGTAGGATGAAAAATAAAGTTCATGCCAACAGAAACGGCTCCAGCCAGCAGCATACCGATAACATACAAAACAACTATTTTACCAATATTGCTCTTTGATTCCTGACTATGTTGGGCTAACGAAGAAGATACCAGAACAAATACTAAAATAGGAGCAATAGCTTTCAAGGCTCCTATGAAAAGTTGCCCTAAAATCGATAATAAAGTTAGCTGAGGAAAAACTAGAGCCAAAATAATTCCCAAGATTAATCCGATAATTATTTTCGTTATAAAACTCAGCTGAATCAGTCTACTAAAGATAGACTTCATAATTTGCATATTACAAGACTCCCCTTCCGCGCAGTAATACTTCAAAGAAATTATCCTTTAAGAAGCTGCCGCCTGCCTGAAAGCGAAGTTTTTGACTCATTTATTTCCAACGGTTCTTCTAAAATATATTAAAAAAGGTTTTTTTAAGGTGAATTTGAATAAAAAGACCGGTGCGGTGTCTGGCCATATCCTGCCATTTCTGCAAGCTGAGGGCAAACTATGAGTACAACTATTTTAGGAAAATTACTTAAGAAACTCCGCGTAGAACACAGCGAAACTATTAACGATATGGCCAAAAAACTAGAAATTACTCCTTCCTATCTATCCTCTATAGGCGTAGGCAAGCGTTCTTTGCCAGCCAAGCAGCTAGAAATGATAAAAAAGCACTACCACCCTAGCCGCAAACTGATGCGTCAAATTTTCTGGGCAGCTGAGTTTTCCAAATTAGGCGTCAAGGTTAATTACGCTAAGCTAAATGAGCCCCAGCGTCAGTTGACGGCCGTATTCGCCCGCAACATAGCGAAACTAGACGCAGAAGCCATTGCCAAGTGCTATCAAGCTCTTAATATCCCCCATCAGGAACTGAGGGGCTGGTGTGCTTTATTTAAGCAGAATCAGTGCTCATACAAACCTTTTCAACATATTCTCGAGTATATCCAGAGCGAACAGCATCATGACAAAACTTTACAGCTCCTTCTGCATAAATCTGGCCTGGATTCTTCAGCTTCTGCCAAATCTAAGCTCAATGCTCTGCAAGAGCAGCTGAGAATTCTTCAAGAATCACTGCCCTCTAACGAAGCAAATTTACAGAATTTAGCTTTCAGCCTGAAAAATTCCCTGCAACAGTTAAGCATAGAGATCACAGCTTTAGCCGCCCTGCTCAACCGTGAAAATGAAACTAATAATTTATCCCTAAAAACTGATCCAGCTTCAGCAAACAGCGAGGCTGAAGATCCAGAAGATATGTACGATACCGGTCCAGGACAGGAATTGCTAGATTTTTAAACTGACCGAAATTATTATCCGTTTGTCCCTTCTATTTGACGATTAACATATACAATACAGATGTTATTAAAAAAACATAAAAGAAGCCCCGATTGGCGTTTGCCAATCGGGGCTTCTCTTTGCTTTTATCAAACAACTCTGCCCGTCAGAGACTAGGCAGAGCGAAAGCAATCGTTATCAGGTCAAAGCACTAACGGATGTCAGCAGCAGCTCCCTGACCATTGCGCTTCTCACGCACAGCAGCCTGAGCAGCGGCCAAACGGGCGATAGGCACACGGTAAGGAGAGCAAGACACATAAGTGAGGCCTATTTCATGGCAGAAAGCTACCGAAGAGGGCTCACCGCCATGTTCGCCGCAGATACCGATTTCCATATCTTCACCGCGAGTAGCGCGTCCTTCTTTGACAGCCAGCTTCATTAAGCGGCCCACACCTACCTGATCCAGTACCTGGAAAGGATCAGCTTTCAAGATATGCTGATCTAAGTAAATAGGCACGAAGGTCTTGGCTGCGTCGTCACGAGAGTAGCCGAAAGTGGTCTGAGAGAGGTCGTTAGTACCGAAACTGAAGAATTCAGCTTCAGTAGCGATGTCGCCGGCAGTCAAAGCAGCTCTGGGAATCTCAACCATGGTACCGACCTTATACTTAACGGTTACACCCATTTCGGCCATAACCTTTTCAGCCATCTCAGTAACCATACGGCGGTTCCAGCGCATCTCCTCAACGGTACCTACACCGGGGATCATAATTTCGGGCTTAGCATCGATGCCCTCTTTAACCAAACCGCAAGCAGCTTCCATAATACCACGGACCTGCATTTTGACGATTTCAGGGAAAACGATACCTAAACGGCAGACGCGCAGACCGAGCATGGGGTTGCACTCGCTCATCTTCTCCACACGGCCCAACAAGCTGACTAAGCTCTCCAAGGTCACATCGGCGCCGCGCTTGCTGCGAATTTCACTCAAAGCAGCCTCATAAGCCTCAGTGCTAACCTCTTTAAGAGTTCTGAGACGAACTACATCTTCGAAAAGAGGACCATGCTTAGGAAGGAACTCATGTAAAGGCGGGTCAATCAGACGAATAATTGTCCAGCAGCCCTTCATAGCTTCCAAAATACCGCGGAAGTCGCCGCGCTGGAACTCAAGCAACTTGCCTAAAAGTTCCTGATAGCGATTCCAAACAGGCATGTGCTCTTTATCGAACTCAACCAGTTTAGCTTCCAAAGCTTCTTTGTGGCGTCCGTTAGCCTCAGCCAGCTCTTTTACAATGCTCTGTCTGGCACGATTGCCATTTTCAGCCTCACCAGCGATCAGGATCATATCCTGCACGTAAGGCAAGCGCTCAGTTTCCATGAACATGTGCTCCGTACGGCACAGACCGATACCGGCAGCACCGAAAGCTCTAGCTCTAGCGGCGTCTTTGGGATTGTCAGCGTTGGCATAAACTCTCAAACGCTTAACTTCATCGGCCCATCCTAAAAGTTCTTTAGTTTCAGGAGTGAGATCTTTGGGCTCTTCCAGAGGAAGTTCGCCGAGCATAACTTCACCGGTAGAACCATCAATAGTGAGGAAGTCGCCATCTTTGAAAGACTTGTTACCTACGGTAACAGTCTTGTTCTCAATGTCGATGTGCAAAGCTTCGCAGCCTACCACGCAAGGGATCCCCCAGCCACGGGCGACCAAAGCAGCGTGAGATGAAGGTCCGCCGGTAGAAGTCAGGATACCTTTAGCCACCAACATACCAGCGGCATCTTCGGGAGTAGTATCTATACGAACCAAAATGACGGGAGTCTCACCATGGAGGCGTACAGCTTCGTTCTTGTCGAATACTACGCGTCCGCAAGCAGCACCGGGAGAAGCAGCAGTACCTTTGGCCAACATGCTACCATCAGCTTTAGCCTGCTTCTTAACCTTATCGGGTATGAAGGGGTGAAGCAAACGATCGAGCTGATCGGGAGCTACACGCATAACGGCCTCTTCTTTGGTTATAAGACCTTCGTGAACCATATCGACAGCGATCTTGACAGCAGCGGCAGCAGTTCTCTTACCATTGCGGGTCTGCAGCATGAACAGACGGCCCTTTTCAATAGTGAACTCCATGTCCTGAAGATCTTTATAATGAAGCTCTAAGTTGCTGGCGATGTCGGAAAGAGCTTTGTAACTTTCCGGCATAATTCTCTTGAGCTCGTCGATAGGAGAAACTTTGCGGATACCGGCTACGACGTCTTCGCCCTGAGCGTTCAAAAGGAAGTCGCCGACCAAGCCCTTAGTACCATCGTTGTAGTCGCGGCTGAAGGCTACGCCCGTACCAGAATTCTCACCCATGTTACCGAAGCACATAGCCTGAACGTTTACTGCAGTACCAAGGTTGTGAGGGATCTTCTCGTGGTTACGGTAAATAATAGCGCGCTCGTTCATCCAGGAACGGAATACTGCCAGAACGGCCTCTTTGAGCTGCTGATGGACGTCTTGAGGGAAATCAAAACCTTTTTCATCTTTGAAGAGCTTTTTATAGAGCTCGACAACTTCTTTCAAAGCTTCAGCAGAAAGCTTGGAGTCTTCTTTGACGCCTTCGGCATCTTTTTTAGCGCGCAGAATTTTTTCAAATTCGGACTTAGGGAGCTCCATAACGACATCGGAGAACATCATAATGAAGCGGCGGTAAGCGTCATAAGCAAAACGCTCATCGTTGGATTGCTCAGCCAGACCTTTGACAGTTTCATCATTAAGACCGAGGTTGAGGATGGTGTCCATCATACCAGGCATAGAGAATTTAGCACCGGAACGAACCGAAACTAAGAGAGGATTCTTCGGGCAGCCGAAGCCCTTGTCCATCTTCTTAGCCAAAACAGCCATCTGCTCTTCAATTTCTTCATCGAGGCCGGGAGGCATAATTTTGCCCAGCTCATAATACATATTGCAGACTTCAGTCGTTACAGTAAAGCCGGGAGGTACGGGGATTCCCATACGAGTCATCTCAGCTAAGTTGGCGCCTTTGCCGCCCAAGATAGCGCGCATTTCGGCGTTACCTTCTTCAAATTGGTAAGTAGCTTTCTCATTGGTCAGCTTTTTACGCCAACTCTCACAACTACACGTCATTTATTGCCATTCCCTTCCAACGCCGCAGCAGACAAATTTCCCGCTGCATGCGGTTTATGATTTTATTAATAAGCTTCGGCTTCCATCTCTGAAAGCTCACTAATTCTTAACAAAACTAAAGCCAAGCCGTCGTAAGCAACGCCCAAACAGCCCGCTCGCATGTGTTTTTTATCTATATAAAAAAGTTTATTTCCACTAGTTATACACTTTTTTGCGCTAAAGCCAGCATTTCTTCTGTACTAGCCTGCAGCATGGTATAAGACTTCCAATTCAGGACTATAGCCTTATTAAGCATTTTCGTACCGCTCTCAGCAGCTTGAAGGGCCAAATCACGCAAATAGCTATCGCCGCTTTCAGCATACTGGCCGATCAGCTCTAAAGAACGAATCAGGTTTTCCAATCCCATTCTTCCGACCTGAAGTTCTTCACTAATTTCAGTGCGCACATCATCGGGGACTTCCATAGAGCAGACGCCGGAGAGGGTTGATTTATAAAAAGACTTGCGCTTTTCTAAACGTTCGCACAACTCTTCCTTAGAGATCTTACCTCCATCCCAATCAAATAAAATAGAGGTTACTTCTACTAAAGGACCGTTCTGATAAGGCGGAAGCGCCTTTCGGGAAGGAAGAGGCGCTTTACAGTACTCGCATACATCTGTTGAATCGGTAATTTTACCACAAGACACACACAACATATCGGACGTATCTTTCACTCAAAAGAAGTCATTCCCTCCTGTCGCATACCGACTAATTGCCATTTGTTTTGAAGTTCACTTATTTACCGGCTTAAAAGAGGCCACAAAACAAGGGCGCTTAGGATCAGTATTACTACCATTCACCAATCGTACTTCTTTGAAACCAGCCATATTCATTACGTAACGCACGCGTTCAATAGGAGGATCGCCTCCATCATCTATTAGTAACAGTCCACCTGGTTTCAAAGCTTTTTTTATACTGCTAAGCAAAGGCAACCAATCGCGCTTAAGCAACTCTTCAGGGCCGTCACCTATATGAATTAAACCGGCATGCACAATATCGACACTATTCTCCAGCATACAGCAGTTTCGGTAAGTTCCGTCTATATATTTCACCGTTCCCCAATTTACGCAGCCTGAAGACTGCAAATCTTGGACGAAACGCTTACAGGAGCCATCTATTTCTACGGCCCAAATAATTCCCTGACTACCTAATTCATTTCTTAAAGAAGAAAAGATTTTTCCGCTTCCGTAACCAATTTCGCACCAGTTAACTCCCGAAAAGCTACTTCCTGCGGGAAGAAGTTTCTTAAGCTCCTCCATTTGCTTTTGGCCTCCTTCACTGCCGGCGTAAGTGTAAAGCTGGCGAAAAGCCTCTAGAGGCCACTGAGGAGCAGGTCCTAAACCTATTTCATTATGAAGTTTCTGCATAGAGTCGTAATCGCGGTTGCGCACAGCTAACAAAATTTCCAAGGAGCGGATTAAAGGGAAATCTTTATTTTTATCCTTGTAATAAGCTTGGTATACGGCCTCTTCAAAACTCTGGAACTGCCAATTCGGCTTTTTTACCTGCCAATGACCAGCTGTATCGGCATAATAAGCAGCATTCTCCTTCAAGGTTTCCAACTTAGGATCGAGTGCTACCAAATTTTCCAGAGCTGAGCGCAAAGGATACTTATACATGTAAAGCATAGGAAAATCGGCGTTAGGCGGCAGTTGACGCGCTCCGTTAAGCACTTGAGCTAATTGCTGCGCCGTAGGAGCAATTCCTGAGCGTTTAGTACTCTTAAGCAAAGTCAAATAGTCGACTACAGCTTTTTTAAGTTCAGCCTCTCCCACTATAGACGGAATGTCAGGCAGTCCATTAACTTTAATAGCAGGCTCAGCTTCAACCGCCTTTTTCTCTGGAGTTACAGATGTTTTTACACTATTTTTATCCTGAATTTTATCGTAATTTAAGCTAAACCAAACTCCAGCTCCTACCGACAGCCCTATACAAAAAAATAAAGCCCTGGACTTCCAACTTCGCCTCATATATTCTCCTCTGCCGTACTCCTCAAAAACAACGCTTCAGACTGCACTGTTCCAGCAAACGTTCAATCTGCGCCTTACTTTATTGTTCATCAGCCATCTGCTCCCAGATAGCCATCAATTCGTTGTTTTCTTGCTGTTTTCTGTCGTATTCCTCTCGTAACTTTTTCAACTTATCAGGATTACTATACAGCTCAGGATCAGCTAAACGCTCACCTAAACTTTGCATTTCCTCTTCCAAAGTGCAGATACGCTTTTCTAAAGCCGAAAACTTCCACTTAAATTTTGACGCGGACGACGAAGTCCCTGACGATTTGACAGCTTCCGCTTCTTTGAGGCGTTTTTCTTCTTGATAAGCTTGCAAAGCAGCTTTGCGGTTTTTGGCTTGCTGTGTTTTGGTAAGAGCGGGACGTCCCTGTCGCTCTTTTTCTACAGCTTCACGCTGCACTTCCTTACGCCTAGCCTCAAAATAATCGTCGTAGTTGCCGACATAACGGTAAGCCTGCCCCTGCCTAATTTCGACAATCACATCGGCCAATTCGTTCATAAAAAAGCGATCATGAGTAACGATCAGAACCGTGCCGGGATAATCCTGCAAAGCATTAAGCAAAGCCTGACGTGACTCAATATCCAAATGATTAGTCGGTTCATCTAACAGCAAAAGATTCGAAGGCTGCAAAATGCATCGGGCCAAGGCCACCCGGCTTTTTTCTCCTCCGCTTAGCACCGAAATTTCTTTATTAACATCGTCACCTTCAAAAAGCAAACACCCTAAAATTGTGCGAACTTTAGTCTGATCGACTTCAAAACCACAGACGGAGTACACTTCATCTAGGATAGTACTGTTCATATTGAGAGATTCGGCCTGGTGTTGAGCATAATAAACTGGCTCAAGTTTGTAACCGGCCTTAATTTTACCCTTGTCAGGCTCTTCTAAACCGGCTAGGAGGCGCAGCAGCGTAGATTTTCCGACCCCATTGCCACCGACTAAAGCCATGCGCTCACCACGCTGAACTTCTAAACTCAATCCTGTCAAAACTTGACGTTCCCCGTAAGCTTTGCAGACATTTTTCACCGACAGCACTGATAGGCCAGAAGCAGAAGCAGCAGCGAACTGAGCTTTTAAAGCCCGCTGATCTTTATCGGGAGCTTCAATAAGTTCACGCTTCTCTATTAATTTTAATCGACTTTGCACTCGAGTAGCTAAAGTAGCCTTGTAACGGAAGCGCTCAATAAAGCGCATCTCCTGTTTTAACCGTTTCTGCTGGTTGAGATAAGCGGCCTCCTGCTGTTCGCGGCGGCGCTCCCGTTCCTCAACATAAAAACTATAGTTACCAGCATAATCATAAATTTTAGACTGGCGCAACTCTAAAACTCTGCTCACGCAGCGATCCATAAAATATCGATCGTGAGAAACCAAAATAACTGTGGCAGAACTTTTGCGTATATAATCTTCCAGCCATTCTGCGGCATAAATATCCAAATGGTTGGTCGGCTCATCTAATAAAAGTAGATCGGGTTCCCGCAACAGCAGCTTGGCCATAGAGCCGCGCATTTGCCAGCCACCGCTAAATTCAGAGGTCAGGCGATCCATGTCGCCATCTGTGAACCCCAAACCATGCAAAGTACTGCGAATTTTGGCATCGATAAGCTCTGGCTCACTGTGCTCTAAACGAGAACGGCAACGACCGTAGCGGTTAAGGATAGACTGCAGTTTTTCGTCATCTTCAGGCCTATCCGAATTCCCTAATATTTCCATCTGCTCTTCTAAAGAGCGCACTTCCGCTTCTAACAGCTTGATGTCAGCGAAAACCTGTTCCATTTCCTGATACAGAGTCAAACTGTGATTAAGCTGCCCTTCCTGCCCCAAATAGCCAATCTGACAAGATGGACCGGGAATCACCGCCCCACTGTCATACGGTTCGGTACCACAAATAATATGCAAAAGAGTAGTTTTACCACAACCGTTGCGACCAACCAAAGCAACTTTTTCACCAGGCGCCACAGAAAAAGTCACCTCATCTAAAATTACATGAGCGCCAAAAGATTTATTTAAATTTACTACATGAATCACGCCGTAGATAATAACACAAACTTAACTTATAACAAATAATTGGCTATTTTCAGATTACAAACCTAAAAATGGGTTGACATTTATAGCAGCAGGAAGAATAAGAATACAGCTAAACTAAATCAATCTAATCGTTCTGCTCAGCCTCTTCCCAATTAGGAATAGCGTCGGCAGATATTTTGTTGTTTGAGGATCGATTGCTGAAATGGAAACTGTACGCGATTTAGCTGTAAGAGCTCAGAAAGCTTCTTTTACTTTGGCTAATTTAAAAACAGGAGAAAAAAATAGAGCTCTGGCAGAAATTGCCAAGCAGCTTCGCTTGGATCAAGAGCTTATTCTAGAAGCGAACCAGCGCGATCTGTGTAGAGCCAAAGCAGACGGCGCCTCCCCAGCCTTTTTAGACAGACTAAGTCTCACTACCGAGCGTATTGCAGCTCTGTCAGATAGTGTATTGAAGGTAGCGCAGCTGGCAGATCCAGTCGGACGTGAAGAAGGATGGAGTAGGCCTAACGGTTTGTCTATACGCAAAGTGCAGGTTCCTTTGGGAGTGATCGCCATGATTTACGAGGCGCGCCCTAACGTTACAGTCGATTCTGCCGTTCTGTGTCTCAAGTCAGGCAATGCCTGCTTGCTGCGCGGTTCTTCTCACGCTGCTGAATCGAATAAAGTTCTGGCGGCCAGTATGCGCCGAGCTTTGCAAAATGCCAATTTAAATCCTGATTTTATTATTCAAGTTGAACAAGAAGGACGCGAAGTCGTCGATGGGCTAGCTAAATTAAACGGACTGATAGATTGTATTATCCCCCGCGGCGGCCGCAATTTAATTCGCCGGGTTAAAGAAATTTCTTCAGTTCCAGTTATAGAAACAGGCGCTGGCAACTGCCATTTATATGTGCATACCCAAGCAGACTTAGATATGGCCCTGCGTATTTTAATTAATGGAAAGACTCAGCGTCCTGGGGTCTGTAATGCTTTGGAAACCTTGCTTATCGATGATTCCGTAGCAGCCAATTTCCTTAATAAAATTGAGCAAAGCCAGGAAATGGCCCAAGTTATTTTGCACGGTTCCCCCGAGGTGTGCGCTCTGTGTCCGCGCTCTGTGGTCGCTACAGAAGAAGACTGGGACAAAGAATATCTGAGCCTCGATATTGCCGTCAAAATTGTGAAAAATCTGGACGAAGCAGTAGAGCACATTAACAAATATTCATCAGGTCATTCAGAAGCTATTGTAACTGAAGATTGGACAGCCGCTAAACAGTTTCAACAGCGCGTGCTGTCTT
The DNA here is from genome assembly GCA_051874735.1 of Candidatus Bruticola sp. Lineage (GTDB taxonomy): Bacteria > Vulcanimicrobiota > Xenobia > Xenobiales > Xenobiaceae > Bruticola. The sequence continues at coordinate 67,627 of JBJEGD010000042.1, forward strand.
GTGCCGTTTATGTAAATGCTTCGACTCGCTTTACAGACGGCGGTGAGTTCGGTTTTGGAGCAGAAATAGGTATATCTACTCAAAAGCTACACGCCCGCGGTCCACTCGGTTTGGAAGCTTTAACGACTAATAAATATTTGATCGAAGGAGAAGGGCAGATCAGATAGATATGCACGTTTCCCAATCGACCTCTGCGCAGTTAGAAACCTGCCAACCAGATTCTGCAGCTCCCCTTTCAGTAGAAAAGGAAAGAGAACTGCTAGATAAAGCTGCAGATCTGTTACATTATTCTTATACTCACAACGAAGGCTGGGGCACAAAGGAAGGCAGCTTATCGCTCCTGCGGAAACATTTCATGGAGCAACTCCAAGAAGGAGCTTTGGAACTTTCAGAAGAGGATCACTGTTCATCAACGCCCTGGCTGCTTCAGCGACAGGCGAAACTGCTCTCTATGTATACGACTGAACTTAACAACTTCGCTCAGCTCAGCCAGAAACATAATCAAAATCTATATCTTAACCAAGAAGCAGTTATTAGCGCTCATCGCCTGCTTATGGCCCGGGAACGCAGCCAAGAATTGACTTCTCTGATTGAGCAGACTGCTGACAAATTGAATATTAAAGTATGAAGTAAGCAGCTCTCTGAAATTTTTAGTTGCGGCCGCGAAGAAAGGGCAGTGAAATTGGTTTGGATTGCCTTAGAAAATATGTTCTGGATTTTCAAGCAAACATTAAAGGAATTCATACTTTATGGTCGTTTGAGCTGGTGGTATAAGACTCGTTTTTCTTTAATGCTGAGCTGGCTGGGAAGTTCACCAAATTTGGCAGTTTTGCGCTTTTTGCGCAAAAATTCTCCCCAGCTGCTACAACAAGGCAGCCTACCTGATGATTGCGGAGGGCTCACTTACGGTGAAACCCTGCCCGGAACCGCTTATAGACTGCTAAAGCTAGCTTCCGCCTCAAATCGGACTAAAGTGATCGATTTGGGCTGTGGACGAGGTATTGTACCCATAATAGCAGCTTTAGCTTTTCAAGCTCCTGCACTGGGTATAGACATAGTTGCAGAATATATCTGCAGAGGTCAGAAGGCTGTGCGCTTCTTGGGGCTGACGGAACAAATTGGCTTCCAAGAACTAGATTTTTGCCGGGACAATATTCCTGCCGCCGATATTTACTTCTTGACTGGACTCTGCCTGGAAGATAAAACATGGCGAAAGTTACAGAAAAAGCTGGCTACTCAGATACCTCAACACGCTGTTGTAATAAGTGTAAGCAGATTAATGAACGGGCGCGATTGGGAACTGCAGTCCCGCCAAACAGAAGTATTTACCTGGGGAGCCGCTGAAGTTTACCTTTACAAAAAGAAGCTCAATCCGGCTCCTCCTATATCGGCTAAGTAACACAATATTCAGATATAAAAGAGGCAGTCGTACCCATTTTTTTGCAGCCATTGCTATTTTTGGTTTATGTTATATGTACAAAATAAGCTGTACGAGCGCAGTCATATACAACTATACTGTTAAATACTAAGTTCCGACAGTTTTTTATTGATACGCGCAAACTCTTTTTCAAAATGAGTTACTAACCTAGGATTAAAGAAGCGGCCTGAATGCTGCTTAATATCGGCTAAAGCCTGCTCCGGGGAAAGAACTCCCTGCGCTCCACCCTTAGTAAGCAAACGTTCATAATAATCGGCCAACCCAACTATCTGGGCAGACAAAGGGATATTGTCTTCTTTAAGGCCGGAAGGGAAGCCACTGCCATCCCACAATTCATGATGATACTGAATGGCATCGAGCACCCCATCGGGGAAGGGCATAGAAGAAAAATTTTCATAGCCTAGCAAAGTATGCTGTTCGTAAAGCGTGTTACATTCTTTGACATTATCTCCGTCGCCAGAGACATAATACATGGCGACGTCAGGCAAAGCCATTTTTCCAGAATCGTGCAAACATGCTCCGACGTGAATACCGCTCTTCATTTCATCGTCTATTTTTAACTTCTCCGCCAAAATATCGGAGATTGCAGTCACGCGCTGTGAATGCGATTGACAATAAGCATCGCGCAAATCGGTCATGGCAGACAGCGATCCCATAAACTGGAACAGGCTATTTTCCACATTAGCTCCATAGTCGCTCTCTTCTAAAACATTTCTGTAAAGACGTATCGACTTAGTGCCGAAAAACTGCAGCATAGATACTTCAAAGAAATCGCTCTTGCGTACTGGCAAATCGCGGGAAGCAGCTTTTTCTAAATCGTTTAAGGCAGCCTCTGTATCGCCTTGCTGCAAATGCTCGGCGCTGCTGCTATATACGGTCTGCTCAGCTTCAGCACTGTTTTTCATAACCTTTAGCAGCATTTCTTCCGCTTCTTTTAGACGTCCTAAAGAGCGCAAGCAAAGTCCGATATAATAATGAGAACGTATGTCTGCAGGAGCAAATTTCGCATAGGCTTGCAGCTCCTCTATAGCATCTTTATAGGAACCACTCTTGTAGAAAATAACTCCAATTTCGTATCTGGCCTCTTGAGATTGAGGATTCAACTCAAGAGCCATATTAAGTGCTTTGACGGCTTTATCGTAGTAGTTAAGCTTAGCATAAGCTGTTCCTAAGCTGTAAAAGGCATAACCGTTTCGCGAGTCAAGCTTAACAGCTCTTTCAAGTTCGGGCACAGCTTCGGAATAGCGTTCCAAAGCGCAAAGCGTGCTCCCCAAACAGTAGCGCATATCCCCATCGTCGCCACGCAGAGCAACAGCTCGACGAAAATACATTAGGGCCTTGTCAGGCTGTTTAAGACTCCTGAAAGCTTTGCCGGCAGCCGCCTGATACTCAGAGAATTCGGGAGCTCTATCAGCAGCTTTAGCAATATATTTAACGGCCTCTTCAGTGCGGTACTGCTTCTCTAAACACTTTCCTAAACCGAAATAAGCATCGATACAAGAAGGATGCTTTTCCAAAAGACTGCGCAAAATAGACTCTACATGAGTATACTGCTCAGCGATCATATAAGCCTGGGCCAGGCGCAGACTGGCCTTCATATGGCCGGGAACAGCCTCTACGGCCAAACGATATGCCTCAATAGCTTTAGCCGTCTCTTTGAGACTGAAGTGAGCTAGACCTAAAACGTAAAATCCGTAAGCATCTTGGGGAACATTATGGCAATAAGTAGCAGCGGATTCACAGGCGTCTTCATAGTTACCCAATCTCAGCAACGCCAAACTGCGCCAAAGCGGCAGTTGAGGCATAAGATTGTCTTGACGTCCTAAATCGTCTAGTGAAGCCAGAGCCTCAGAGAAGCAATTCAATACCAAAAAAGCGGCCGCCGCCTTCGCAGCCCTTATAAGATCGGTATTTTGCTCCATAGCAGCTTTTAAATTATTAATGGCCGGTGCAGTAAGTTTTTTATTAGCCAAAGGGAAAAGGCCTAAATCGAGATCACCATCGGAATCGGTCACTTCCATAAGACAAGAGATGGCCCCATCGATATTCCCGCCCAACAGATAAACTAAGCCTAAATTAAATTTCACCGGCCCACGGTTATCAGAGTCGATGTTAATACGCCTAAAAGCGGTAGCTGCTTCGGGGAGACGTCCTTCGGCAAGGCAACGCTCGCCATAAGTAAACAGGTCTTCACTATTATCGGATCCGGAGACGGCTCCGGCCTGGCTATATGTTTTTTCTTGTATCATGCTCACTTTAAATATTATACACACAAACGCCGAATTGTGAACATTTTAGAACCGCACTACTATCAAGTAAAATAAAAAAAATTAATCAAATTAGATTGCGGTCACAATACTTAATTGCAGCTAAAGTCCTTAAACATGTTTTTAATGCAGATGCAACATAAAAAAAACTTTTTTTATAAAATTGCAAGCAGGGGACTTTAACTAAAACAAAAAAAACACCGCGGAAGTATTAGTAAAATATTTAAAATTGTTCCTTTATCTCTTAGACGCATACTTGTACATACTGTTATGCGAAGTTAAGAGAGTGTAGATATATCTTTGGAGTGCCGTTTCCCCGGTTACTTGACAAAAATGCACAACTTCCAGCTTAGTTCTTGATCCGGTAGCTGTGCAATATTTGTAAGTGTAATACGGAGCGCGTACAGATCTGTGCAGGACAAATAAGCGGTAATATACATCCGCTTGTGCAACGGTACTCCGCTTTGAAACGAAAAACTTCCTAATAGTTAGCACACAGGAAGTCCCGATAGCAGAAGAGGTTGTATGGTAACAAAGTTAAAATCCAGGAATATCACAGAAAATGATTTTCCTGCAGATGCCGATGATCTAACTAAAGTATCGTTTATACTCCATTATGCCATTTTAGCTCCGTCCTCTTGGAACGCTCAGCCCTGGATGTTTAAACTGTATGGCAACACTATTAAAATTTTTCACGACACTGAACGTCTGCAATCTCACCGCGATCCTTTAGGACGAGAGAATATTATTTCTTGCGGAGCAGCTCTGTGCAACCTGCGCATAGCCCTCAACCGTTTTGGTTTTATTGAAGACACTGTCATTATGCCGCCCAATTCGGAAGAAAATTTGGTAGCAGAAATAACTTGGAAAAACAGCGGTGAAGCGGGTAAAGAGAATAGGCTTTTCAAAGCTATCCAACAGCGCCATTGTTACCGCAAACCATTCAGTGACAAAATTGTTGATCCCGAATTGATTGAGTTTTTTGTAAGCGCAGCCCAAAGATACGACTGCGAATTTGTGCCTATTACAACTAGCAGCACTCAGATGGCTCTGGCCGGCATGATAAGTGAAGGCGACAAAGATCTGGGCTCAGATTTAGCCACCCGCAAAGAATACGCCTCTTGGGTACGCAGCAGCGGACGTTCCGAAGACGGAGTACCCGGTTACGCTATGGGCAACATGAGTACTGTAGCCAGCATTTTAGCCCCTCTAACTCACCGTGTCTTCAATTATACTGATGAATTTGCCAGAGGCGATCAGGCCCTGACTTGCGCTACTACTCTTCTAGGAGTGATAACTTCTCACACCGATACGCCTAGTGATTGGGTGCAAAGTGGCCAAGCCTTAGAACGGATATTACTCAGTGCGGCAGCTAACGGATTGCAAGCTTCCTTCCTAAATCAGCCCATCGCTGTAGAAGAGTTGCGCAAGCGATTACAAAGTCTTTTAGGCCTGACCGAATGGCCTCAGCTACTTCTGCGTATAGGTTATCCTACAGAGCCTCCCAAAATTACTGCCAGGCGCAAACTAGAAGATGTCCTTTTAATAGGTTAGCTGAAGAAAAACTAAAATAAATTGCGAAGGGTCAAGCCCCCTTACTGCTGAAGGCCACCTTAACAACAGGTCTTAAGAAGAAGGGGGCTTGTTATTTTCAGCCGGGAAGAAAATTTATGAGAATACTGCGTTCTTTATTAAATATCGGCACCTTCACATTGATAGTTGTTGTGCCTTTAATAGCTTGGACAGGTTTTTATGATGGAGTAGAAGAGCCCAAAATGGCAGTTACTCTCTGGGCTGCCATATTAGTAATATGCGCCTGGCTGACAGGATGCTTGTCTGGCAAGCTGCACTTCTGGCCGCAAAGTTCTCATATAAAAGTTGGGGCTTCCGCCTATATACTGCTGGCAGCTAGCGGATGCTGGGCGGGTCTAAAGATCCATCTATTAGAATATACAATATTTTACGGAATCAGCACTCTATTACTGTTGGCCTGGGACAATATTCTTAATTCTCCCTTAATGGAAAGTTTACTGACAAACTCACCAGATGAATCTGAGCAAGATGGCCTAGCGAATCAGCATAAAAAAGAAGACCAATCAGTAGAATTATCCCATCTGCCGCAGGAGCGAACAGAAAACAATTATCAGAATATAGTTACCCCCCAAAACTCTCCGAATAATTATGAAAACCGGCAGATGGCGGCAGGAAACTATATTTGGACCTTAATAGGCTGGCTAAGTCTAGCAGCTCTACTGGCTGGACTTTACTCGTGCCTGCAAAAAATAACTCCTTTGCAGCTGAGTATTTTTGGGCTGACTATAGGCGATCCTATGGGCTGGAATTATCCTCATTTATCTCAAGGACGGACTATATCCACTTTTGGTAACCCCAACTACTCGGGTGTCTGGTTCGCTGCTGTTCTCCCCCTCTCCTTATCTTGGTTGCTCACCCGCCTCACTCACAAATGGGCCAAGGCCGCTTCTTTTATAGCTTGGCTGCTCTGCGCTGTAGTTATCATTATCACCCAAACTAGGGCAGCTTGGCTTGGGTTCGGAGTCGGCATGATTGTCTGGTTCCTGACTATGATAGTAGCTTATGCTAACAAAAAAGCTGTTATAAAAGTAGGATTATCGGCTCTTCTAGGACTAACCGTTCTTAGTGCTCTTTATATAGCGTATGCTGAACGAAATTTAGGTAGCAACAATATAAATCAATATACTACAACTGAAAGGATCCAAAGTTTTAAAGATCTTAATGATCCCAGCCTGCAAGCTAGACTATGGTTTTGGCAATCAGCTTGGCATACAGCCCTAGCCTTTCCCTTTACTGGGGTAGGACCTTATGGACAAGTTAACGCTAATTTGTTAGATCGCAGCTCTGAACCGATGGTCACACGCCCGCACGGCCAGCTTCCGACCTCAACTCACAGCCAATTTTTCCATATCTTGGCTACCGCCGGCTGGCCAGCTTTTATACTTTACTTAATCAGTGTGGCTTTAACCTTAAATTCAGCCAGACAAATAGAAAATATTTCTCTGCGGGCAGCCTGCTTAGGTGCCACTGTTAGCCTTTGGATAGCTCATATATTCACCAGCTTTACAGTATCTTCCGAATTGCTTTGGTTCTTTGTTACAGCTTCTGTCAGTGCAGTCTCTTCAGCCACCCATAAAAAGTCAGAACCCGATCTAGATTTAAATATCCCTTTAATGGAAATGGGCGGACGTACACGCTTAGCAGCTATTATAGGGACTATCATTATATTTGCCGCCACTCTAGCCGTTCTCATGGACTTCGCCAGCCTGCGTTTAGGAAGTATGGGGAACAAATATTATCAAGAAGCTCAGCAGCTTAGGAAAAACCACAACGCCTCTATAGCAGAGATTTTGCTGACTTATGATCAGGCCAACGCCTGTTATGAAGTCGCCTCTGCTTTAAGTCCGGCCTGGATGACTTGGCAATACAATTTAGAAATAAGCCGGGTTTTTACAGAAATTAACTATCAAGTTTTACCTGTGCCAGACGACAAAATGTTATTTAAAGCCGTTGAATACGGCTCTATTGCCGCAGCTTACGCTCCGGACAAGACGTTGCCATTAACGAATTTAGCCTATATTTTCTCCAGAGATCCTAAAAATTTGCCCCAAGCCCTTAAAGTTCTTAATCAAGCTCTCTATATCGATCCGCGCAATCCTAAAATTCTTATTCTAAAAGCCAACTGCTTCATTGAGATGAATCAATTTTCAGAAGCTCTAAAAATTTTAGACTACATAGATTACATTACTCCCAATCTACCAGCTTCATTATACGATCGCCTGGTAGTATATACTTATTTAAACAAAATAAAAGAAGCAGATCTCCTTATGGAACAGCTGGCACAGCTAGATCAACAGGCTTATCAAGCAGCCTTGTCGTTTAAACAGCGCAGAAATGAGGCCCTTCAATCCTCCCTATCTCCAAAAACTAGGGAAAAAGGAAAGTATGAGGAACTTCAGCAGCAATCTAATTGAGGAGCGAGCGTAGTGATCGATAATTCATCACGAAATGTTGCCAATGCTGTCGGCAGTACCAGAGGCTTTGATAATCCGCAGGCTTTGAGCCTCAGTATACCTCGAGAGTTCAATATAGCAGATCATCTGCTGCAACAAGCTGTTTCTAAAAATGGAGAGAGCATTGCGATTGTTTCGCCCAGGCAAATAGTGACCTTCAATAAGTTGGCTGCGCTAGTTAATCAAACTGGCAATTTCCTTCTTAATCACAAAGTTGGCATAGAGCGGCGTGTACTCCTTATGGTAAAAGATGGTATAAGATTCGCTTCTCTGTTTTTAGCAGCCATTAAAATTGGAGCTATACCAGTAGCTTTGCCCGCTCAGCTGCAGAGACACGAGTTGCGTTATCTGCTCGATGAATCAAGAGCTGCAGTAGCTATTATAGACCCTGACGACTTCTTAACCGTACGTGAACTCTGCCGAGAGCTACCCTGGAAAACTGAAGTTATTTCTTCTGTATCAACTGAAGCCTCGGGCGGTTCTTCTATGGAAGAAGAGAGACAAGAACTTAGCACAAATTTAGTTCCAGCTCCTACAACTTGCGATGACACAGCTTTTTGGGTTTACACTCAAGGATTGGCCGGATTTCCTAAAGCTACTATGCATATGCATCGTTCTCCGCTATATGCTAGTGCTAGTTACGCCCATGAAGTACTGAACATGGATGAAAACGACATTATTCTCAGCACCTCTCCGCTTTACAGCTGCCAAGGGATAATGGAGCGCATATTTTTTCCTCTCTATAGCCGCTCTTCTATAGTTATGCTTGAAAATGAATTATCTGGTAGCGAACTGCTTGATAAAATGCGCACTCATAAAGCCACGATTCTTTTTTCCTCTCCTGACATATACGCCAAAATTTTGAAAAGTGCAGAAAATCAGCATGAATCGGTAAGTCTGCCCAATCTGCGTGCTTGCATCTCTACGAATCAGATCTTGACTTTAGCTACTCAAATCAATTGGCGCAAAAAATTCGACATCGATATTATCAACGCTTTGAGCAGCACGGAAGAACTCTACGCTTACATAACTAACCGGCCTAACTGCGTAAGGGCTGGGTCTTTGGGACAAGCGGCTCCAGGTTATACCATTCGTTTGGAAGACAAAAACGGGCTACAGATAGCTCCTGGTCAGATAGGCAACCTAATGGTATACGGTGGTTCTACCATGATCGGCTTCTGGAATAAGCAAAAAAAGACTAACAAGGTTTTGATAGGCCCTTGGCTTGATACCAGCGATAAATGCATAATGGATGAAGACGGCTTTTATTACTTTGCCGGTAAACGCGAAGATATGATGTTTATTGAAGATCACTGGGTCTCACCAGGAGATGTAGAGCAAAATTTACTCAATCAACCAGAGATAGCTCAAGCTGCAGTAGTCAGTACTGTTGATAAAAACGACAAAATGAGGCTGCGCGCTTACGTTGTTCTTCGTCCGAATTTAGAACCAAGTGGTGAGATGGCTACGAGCTTACGCCTTAAAGCTAACCAGAATCAGCCTCTGCATATGCAAATTAAGTGGATCGATTTTGTGCCAGATCTGCCGCGTTCCAACACCGGCAAAGTACAGCGCTACAAGCTGCGTTAATAAACTACGAAAGTAAGCGTATTGCTGCTGGAGTTTTTTCTAAAACAGGCTGAAAAAATTTTTTTCAGAAGCTTAATCCTATAACCCACAGCCAAAAGCAGCGGAAGGCGACTCACCAACGAAGCGCCATAGCTGCTTCCTGTTTTCATAAAATTAGCATTGCTATAGGAAAGGACCGCCGATAGATTCTTCAAGCTTACTGCGGTTTTCACGATTTATACGCATAGCCTCGTTTATGCGTTCGTTACCGCGACGCACTAACTCCAGACCTTCCTCCAGTAAGGCAGGATCTTCACTCTCTACATAAACAAAAAAGACCTGCATGCCTTGGTTGTAAAGCTTAATACCCTCAAAACCTACTTCGAGTTCTTCTTTAAAATCTTCGGCAGCTTCTTCAGGAATCTCAATAGAGCGTATGCCTTGCTCTTTGTCTGCTAAAACAGCAGCAGTCTCTTCTAAAAAGCCGGCGAAATCTTCGGTACTCCATTCTCCAGAACTGACCTTTTCAACAGCCTGCTCAAAAATCTGCAGTCGTTCATTTATTATGGGCGACTCAACTTTAACTTCCTCTACTTCAGCTTCAGCCACATAACGCGGCAGAGCCGCCCCGCATTTTTTGCAGATCCTGGAATCCTGCTCGTTATCAAAACCACACTTTATGCAGAGCACAGAAATCGACCTCCAAGTTCAGTTGGCAAACAAATTAGTTTATCATTTACAATAAGCAAAGCCTGTAATTTGTGTTTTCGTATGAACTACCTTCCTTCCCTTCTGCCCATGTTTTTAAAGAAAAATTAAGCTTATCTGTGTAAAAAAGGAACGCCCTATAATTTCTAAAATTTAAGAGAAATAGCAGATCAACAAAAAAAAGGCCAGGTACATAAAATTGTCAAAAGCTAAATCATTTATTTCTATTAGCTTAACCGCTGTTGCCTTAGTAATAATCAGCTTGGGAACTGTTTGGGCAGCTAAGCCAGATCAGGCACGTCAGTTAATAGAATCTCTTTATGCTCCCCAAGGAGTCATGCCCATACGTGACTTAGTTCTAGAATTAGAATGCTACGATCTCTCTAGCGAAAGCAATGCCTTTGTGCTCAGCTCCAACGATAAAATTTATTTCAAGGCTCCTAATAAATTGCGCATTGACGCTGTGATCAACGATCCTGGCGGTCCTATGGACAAAAAAGAAGCTATTATCATTAGAGACGGCATAAACGTATGGCACTATATAAGCATGGGACAATATCCAGTGAAAAAAGCCCTGGATCAACCTAGCGGCACCCTTAATTTACCCTTCAATATTCAGAGATACCCTATCGATGCCAATAAAAAGTACACTATTAAGGGTAAAAAAACTATTGATGGAGTAGATACTACTGAAATACTCATTGAAAACCCTCAAGATGAAAACGATACAAAGACGGTTTATATAGACGCCAAAAGATTAGTGCCTTTAAGATTAGATGCGATCAGAATCAGCGACAAGCAAAAGATCTTAGTCCGTGCTGAATATAAAGATATTGAAAAATTGGCCGATGGTCGTTACTTTCCTAAAAAAATCGAAATTTACGAAAATGACGTCCATAAAAAGATGCGCGTATACAAAGGTTTAGAAGTAAACTGCGGACTTGATGATTCTATGTTCAACCAAATGCGCGGTTTTGTAAATCCTTAAAAAAATAGATTATAGCAGCTCTACTGCAAATTATTTTTCACTCAGCTAAGTAAACAAAGAAATAAAAAAAGCGGCCGAGAAACCGGCCGCTTTCTTATTTTTATATATGCCGAATAATTTCAGCAACATTGAAGCTCAAAAGCTACAATTAACGATAAGGCATAACTGTCAGGTTAAAAATCCATATCCATACAAAGCTTTTCATCGAGATAGCTGCGCAAATCGGCAATTTTTACGCGTTCCTGCTGCATAGTATCGCGATCGCGAACTGTTACAGTATCATCTTCTAAAGTATCGAAATCTACAGTTAAGCAGCAAGGAGTGCCGATCTCATCGTAGCGGCGATAACGCTTACCAATTTGACCGCGTTCGTCATAGTCTACCAAATAGTGACGGCGCAATTTGCCTTCCAGTTCTTTGGCTTTCTCAACTAACTGAGGCTTATTCTTTAAGAGAGGCAATACGGCTACCTGAACGGGAGCTAAGCGAGGGTGCAGATGGAGAACCACGCGCACTTCTTCCTGTCCCTTAGCAGATATAGCGGTATCTTCATCGTAAGCATCAGCGATAAATGCAAACGTAGCTCGATCAACGCCACCAGAAGGCTCGATAACCCAAGGCATGATATGCTCATTAGTATCAGGGTCGAAATAGCTCAAACTCTTGCCAGAATATTCAGAATGACGATTCAAGTCGAAGTCGCTGCGGTTAGCAATACCTTCCAACTCACCCCAACCCCATGGGAAGAAGTATTCGACGTCGAAGCAACCTTTAGCATAATGAGCCAATTCATCTGGTTCATGCTGGCGCAAGCGCAGCTTATCTTCTTTTATGCCCAGTTTCTTATACCAAGCATAGCGGCTATCAACCCAGCTCTTAAAAGCCTGATCGGCATCTTCGGGACGAACAAAATATTCGATCTCCATCTGTTCAAATTCACGCATTCTGAAAGTAAAACGGCGCGGCGTAATTTCATTGCGGAATGACTTGCCGATTTGAGCTATACCAAAAGGCAACTTGCGGCGAGTAGAGGTCTGCACGTTAGCGAAATTTACGAAAATACCTTGAGCGGTCTCCGGACGCAAAAATACGCGCGAAGTTTCATTCTGAACGACGCCCATTTGAGTTTCAAACATTAAGTTGAACTGGCGAACTTCAGTAAGTTCATGAGCTCCACCAGCTGGACACTCTGCATCAGGCGTGAGCTCATCAGCACGGAAGCGCTGCTTACACTTACGACAGTCAACTAAAGGATCGGAGAAAGCCTGAGTATGGCCTGAAGCTTCCCAAGTGCGCGGATGCATAAAAATGGCGGCATCGATGCCAACCATATCGTTCCTTTCCTGAACATTGGTGCGCCACCAAATATCTTTAACATTTTTCTTCATTTGGGCACCTAATGGTCCGTAATCCCAACAGTTGGCCAAACCGCCGTAAATATCAGAACCAGGGTAAACGAAACCGCGTCTCTTACAAAGAGAAACTATTTTATCGAACAGGTCTTCCTGAACTGGCTTTTTCATAATAGCTCCAAATTACAAAAAAATAAAGCCGAGCCGAACTTACAATCAGCGGCAAGTCCGGCCTCTGCTAAAAAAAGGGAATAACCGTTTCAGAATTTGTCCTGAAACATGCCGAACAAAAGGCTTAATAATTTAAACGTGCACCTCGGCGTCGCTGAAAATTCTGACAATACGATCGGAAAGAATCATCATTTCGACAGCTTTGGGAGTAAGATCGGCAGAGAAAGCGTTAATTATATAAAGATCGTCTTTGACTGTTCCACCTAAACTGGATACTAAACGACGATCTTCATCCTTCAGACCATCTTTAGTTTGAACTATCACATGCAAAACTTCACTACCTCCGCGTGATACTGCACTGCGAAGTTCTCCATCGAGCTTCTGGTTTATTAATTTGGCTTGATCCATGCTTGTTTCGGCGCTCTCCTATCTGTTGACTAGCTTCCCCAGCATAAAAACGGGGAGCGGTGTAAGACGAAATATACAAACAGCCGCTGCAGATATATTTTTTCACTGCAGTCGAAGCCTTTTTTACAATAAAATCTGCAAGTTATGATCTGTAAAATAATCTAACAACTGCCGTCAGTATAACATAAACTCATACAGCTCTGCAGATCAGATATTTTTATCAGTAGCTTTTTCTCCTTTAGAGATAAATGCCTCATCACCGGAACGTGCATACATTCCCTCAATTAGATCGTTGAAATGAAGATTAACTATGCGTCTCTTAATTTTTAAAGTTGGCGTTATTTCACCTTCATCAGCCTTAAACTCGCGCTCAAGAATGACTATGCGACGCACCTTCTCGTAAGAAGAAAAGCTCTGGCAATATTTTTCTATCTCTTTAAGTATGATTTTTTCCACTCTCAGATCTTTTGTCAATTCGCTGCGGCTAAGATTGATCTGCTGCTCTGAGGCCCAGCTTTCAAGCTTGGAAAAATTGGGTACAATTAAAGCTCCGACAAAACTGCGGTTATTGCCCACAACTACAGCCTGTTCAATCCAATCGCTACTTTTTATGGCATTTTCTAAAGGCGCCGGGGCCACATTTTTACCATTGGAAAGAACAAGTATCTCTTTCTTACGATCAGTTATGGTATAACACTTGCTGCTTTCATTGTATTCACCGACGTCACCAGTATGGAAATACCCTTCTTCATCGAAAACTTCCGCGGTTTCTTTAGGCAGCTTAAAATAACCGCGCATAATATTGGGGCCCTTAGCACAGATTTCTCCATCTTCAGCAACTTTTATAGTAATTCCCTTTACCGCTTCTCCTACTGTGCCGGGATTTATATTGTTAGGCAGGTTCAAACAGAGAACGGGGCTCGTTTCCGTCAAACCATAACCTTCTAAGATACATAAGTTGACATCTAGGAAAAAATTAAGCACATCTGTGCGTGCCGGCGCCCCTCCAGAAACGAAAAATCGGACACGTCCTCCAGTTGCCTGACGGATTTTAGCAAAAACAGTACTATTAAATAATGAGAATTCAGCCTTGAGAAGGAAAGGTACACTTCCTTTTCTTTGAGCTTCACGATAAGCTCGCCCCACTTTCATTGCTCTGTGGAAAAGGCGATCTTTCAAACCTCCGCCAGAATTAGCCACAACTTTAGCAAATATTTTTTCAAATAAGCGAGGTACACTAGGTACAACCGTAGGACGCAAAATTTTTAAATCAGCTGGCAGGCACTTTATACTTCTAGTATATCCTATAGAACTGCCGCTGTAAGTTAAAGCATAGTAGCAAATGCGCTCAAAAACGTGAGAGAGAGGCAGGAAGGACAGCTCTACGTCGTCTTGACAGAGACTTACCGCCTCGGCTAAAGACTCCATTTGAGAGACAAAATTACCATGCATAAGCATGGCTCCCTTGGGGTTACCAGTAGTTCCGGAGGTATAAACAAAGCTGCAAATATCGTCAGCTTTGGTTTCCTGACAAATTTTATCTATTTCCGGTTTATTAATTTCTAAAGTATCGCGCCCCAAAGATAAAAATTCGTTCCAATTCCAAAAACGAACTTCTTTTTTTAACTCATTTTCTCCGACTTCAAAGTGATCCATAGCCACTAAATGGAGCACATTAGCCAGCAAACCACTATTGATGGCCTCTATAACCTTCTTAATCTGCTCTTTGCAGGAAGCAATAATTATTTTCGCTTCACTGTCATTGACAATATAGGCCATTTCCTCAGTACTCAGAGTAGGATACATAGAAACATGGATAGTTCCAGCAAAAACAGAGCCAAAATCAACAACCGGCCATTCAGGTCTGTTGACAGAAAAATTGGCTACACGTTGGAAACGCTCTATGCCTAATTCCAAAAGGGCTGAAGCAAAGTAAAGAACTTCCTGATAAACTTCGCCATAAGTTTTAAAATTGAAGCACTTGCCATCACAACATCCTAAATAAGGACGCGAGCTACATTCTTTGGCAACCTTGTTGAATACTTGAGGCAAAGTAGTAATTTCAGCCTTTTGGGCCCAATTCAACAAACTCTGATTTACAGGGTAATCACCTAAAATGTCCATATGCCTAGAAGCCCCTACTTTTTATTTAAAATGCCGACAATAAACCGAACCGCTCCCAAACGAAGACGATCGCCACTGTTGAGGAAGCGCTCTACGCCTGGCATCAGCCGTTCATCGTTAATATAAGTTCCGTTGCCGCTCCCTATATCTTCGATGGCAAGTCCTGTTGAATCCCGCCGCAGATAAGCATGTTTTTTTGATACAGTTGACCCGCCACGCAGCCCTTCAAAATCGAGTTTAACTCCTTCGCCAGGCAGAGCAGGGCCGCGTCCTAAAAGAATTGTGTCAGCTGAAATTTGAAAAACTTGACCACTATACTCATCTTTTAGAGAAGCATATCCGCACATGTTCTGAGAACGGCCTGTAGATGTCAAGGAGGCAGGAGTGTTATAAGCGGGCACAGGCGCGCTAAGAACGCTGTAAACGGGCGCAGCAGGCACACTAGGGGCACTGTAAGCGGGTGCAGGCGCGCTAGGGGCACTGTAAGCGGGCGCGGCAGGCGCGCTAGGGGCACTGTAAGCGGGCGCGACAGGCGCGCTAGGGGTACTGTAAGCGGACGCGGCAGACGAGCTAGGGGTACTGTAAGCGGGCGCGGCAGGCGCGCTAGGGGTACTGTAAGCGGGCGCGGCAGGCGCGCTAGGGGTACTGTAAGCGGGCGCCGAAGGCCTGGCAGGAAAGAGGGGAATCGGCGGCGGCGCCGGCTCTAAGCGAGCAACTGTGTAGTTTTGGGAAGAGCTTGTTTTTAAATTGGCGCCACAATTGTCACAAAATTGAGCACCCATAAGATTATCTTGGCCGCAGAAGGAGCATTTCAAGGTATTGATACCGCCTTAAATTCTAATTACAGAAAAAACACAACTTTTTCCAACTGAGAACTCAAGTTCAGAAGAAAACTTTTTACAGCGAATTTTCCCATTATGGTGGCAAACTTAACTCGCTAAGGTTCATTACTGAGAGTTTTTTTTCCTACTTTTATCTTCCTTATTTAAGGCCATTCGTGCTAATATTCTAGTATGTTTACCCAAGATGTAATAAAATGCCTGGTTATAGAAACCAGACTCGATCCTAAACTTATTGAACATGAGATCTTTTGTTTAGAGCGTGCTTCCGGACTAAAAAAAAAGCAATTTGTTGTCTGTAACGCTCTGAAAACAGCTTTAGAAACAGGGATAGAAAAAGGTTTTCAAGCTGTAATTATCGGTGGAACTGGCGACTTTTCCGTTGTTAACGATCGCCCCACGTTTTATGAGCCACTACTTCAGTTAGTGCGTTATCTCTGCGAGCAATCATTTCCAGTACTGGGGCTATGTTACGGCCATCAAATTATAGCTCAAGCTATGGGCGGACGAGTTATTACCGAGAGTCACGATCGCAGCGAAACAGGTACTTATTTAATGAATCTTACAGCAGCTGGACGCGCCGATGAAGTTTTAGCCGATTCTCCGTCAAGTTTCTGGGCCCAGCAGGGGCATCATGATGCGGTTACAGCTATGCCCGATTCTTTTATAAGATTAGCTTACAGCGATCGCTGCACTTGGCAGGCTATGCGATTAAAAGGCAAACCAACTTATAGTTTTCAATTTCATCCAGAGCTTATCCGTCAAGATTTGATCACTCGAATGACAGCTTATGCGGACGTATACGCCTCCGAACCAGGAAAATTGGAAAAGATTATCGGAGCTATAAAGGAAACGGATAATCAAATTATTATCCGCAACTTCATAAATAAGATTGTTATCCCCCACTGGAACAGCTAAGTTATAGCTGCTTTACTCAACAAAATATATCTTAGAAAGGCAGTTCACCAATGATCTGTAAAAATTGTCACAGTGAAATAAGTGATGGTTCCATTACTTGTTCCGTATGCGGCAAGCAGCTGGTAGTCAGCTCAGACGAAGCTGGCGATATTTTAGAATGGACAGTAAAAAATGCTACTCCAGCCTCAGCAGAAGTAGTTGGTGAACTGCTCTCCACCACAGCTGAGGCAGCTTTAGAGCTTCAAGATTATCTATCAATTAAGCAGCAGCTAAAAAATTTTGCTGCTATTCAGGCCATGCCTGCGCTGAAAGCACTTAACACTATCAACAATTTACCTACAGACGCTAAGCTACCCGGAGAATCATTACTGGTCAGTACCTCAGTCATGTATGGAGCCACCTCTTCTTACATGCAAAACGCCAAATTAGAGCTTACACCACGCCGTCTTTTATTCTATGAACATATCAACACAAGCTCAGGCCTACTCAATATTGCTACAGCTTTAATGACTCCACGCTTCAGTTTCAGCTTGGCTCTGAAACAAATTGTGGAAGTAAAAAACTACGAAGTTAACTATAATCCCGGCCACTTGTTGAAATTAGTCAACGATGAGCAACTTCTATTACAAGCAGCCGATTTTCCGCGCTTTGACAAAGCTCTGCGTGCAGCCATCGATACCATAAAAACAAATCCCAATCGGGTAATGTAAGGTTCCTGCTTTATATGAAATTGTTGCGTTTTTATACTGCCTACGGACTAGCAGTTATGATAGGCGCCAGTATTTTTCTTAGCGAGCTTAAACCAGCCCAAGCAGAGCTGGTTCCGCCTCCAGCGAAAGACTTCAGTAAAAAAAATACTTGTACTTCCATTTCTCGCAAAGGAACAATAAAAGAAAATTCCTCACTTTACGCTAATCCGCTGTCCCCTTTGATCAGTGCTCGAATTGGGAAGTACAAAAAGAAAGTAACTATTAAGGCCTCTTATAAAGCGGCCAACGGAGAACGCTGGCTAAAAATAGTACTCGACGACGGACGCCAAGGATGGACTCCACAAAGCAGCCTTATGGGGGCTGTAGATTCTAGAACTTTTACTTTACGCCATAGGAGAGCCATAAAAAATATAGCAGGAGTGTTGAAAAAATTTGACGCCAACCGTCCAGTTATCTTTTGGACCTTCCCCAACTCCGGTGAGATTTACGCTCAAACTAATATTGATCCGCAACTGGGCCTAAACTATGATCAAATTTGCATAGATAACAAAAAACGCAAATGGGGACATATTCCTTACTATCGCTCTATGCGCGATATTTGGGTGTGTTTAAATTTGCCACATGAAACCTCATTATAAATACACCTAAACTCAGATTTTGCTATTTTTTTGCAAGGGGGTTTGTAGTTTTTTTCTTTACTTCTTTGATTATTGGCCGCCCCAAAAACACACTCGAAAAGCAAAAAAAAGAACGCTCTGCTTAACTGGCAGGACGTCCTTTTTCTTATTGAAAAACTTTGAACAGCAACTTCTAAACCAGACGCTTTATTACGTGTAAG